>NZ_JACBZW010000008.1:0-350669 GCF_013408065.1 Bradyrhizobium sp. IAR9 | reverse complement strand
ACAAAGCTCGGCTGTCCTGTCCGCTTCACCGCCATCGTCATTCCCCCAAGGCTTTGCCCTAGGGAATCACAACTGGCGAATTACGCAACAGGCCCCTTGTGGGAGAAGGTGGCGCGAAGCGCCGGATGAGGGGTTCCATCCGCGAATTCAATCGCGAGAGGCTCGCCTGCGGAGGCAACCCCTCACCCGTCTCGCCGCTGCGCGGCGAGCCACCCTCTCCCACAAGGGGAGAGGGGGCACCGTCCGCATCGCCCCTACGTCCCGTAGGTCGATCCTTTCGGCAGCGGGAATACCGGGTCTTGCGTGCGGATGTTGGTCGGCCACACCACCGAGATGTGCTCGCCCGCGTTCTGCATCACCACCGGCGTCGAGCGTTCGTTCTGGCCGGACAGCGGCGTGCCCGGCGGGAAGAATTTGACGCCGTAGCCCTGGATGGTGCCGCCGGCGGGGATGTCGACGTCGAGCGCGGCCTTGCGGATCGCCTCCGGCTCGAAGCTGCCGTACTTCTCCTTGGCCACCGGCAGCACGTCGTTGAGCAGCACCCAGGTCTGGTTGAAGCCCATCGAGCAGTGCGGCGGCACGTCGGTGGCGCCGGTCTTGGCCTGGTAGCGCGAGACCATGGTCTTGATCAGCTCGCCCATGCCCGGCGCGAGCTTCGCCGCGTCGAGCAGCTGCGCCGGCACCGGGTCGATGTTGCAGAAATTGTCGATGTCGGGACCGAAGGTGGCGCGCAGCTTGTCGAGCTGGCTGTAGCCGGCGCCGGCCCCGAACAGCATCTTGAAGCGCAATCCGCTCTCGCGCGCCTGCCGCAGGAACAAAGTGATATCGGGGTTGTAGCCGGCATGCGAGATCACGTCGGCCTTGGCGCGCTTGATCTTGGTGACGAGCACCGAGAGGTCGGGCGCGGAAGCCGAATAGCCCTCGCGCAGCACGACCTGGATGCCGGCCTGCTTGGCATAGGCCTCGTCGGCCGCGGCGACGCCGACGCCATAGGGGCCGTCCTCGTGGATCAGCGCGACCTTGACGTCCTTCGCCTCCATGCCGAGCTTGGCTTTCGCGTGCTCGGCGATGAAGCCGGCAAAGGCCTGGCCGTACTGGTCGGAATGGATCTGCGCGCGAAACACGTATTGCAAATTCTTGTCCTTGAACACGGCGGTCGAGACCGCAGTCGTGATCCAGAGGATCTTCTTCTGCTGCTCGACCTTCGCCGCCATCGGCACCGCATGCGCGCTGGAATAGACGCCGTTGATGATGTCGATCTTTTCCTGGCTGATCAGCCGCTCGGCCTCGTTGATCGCAACATCCGCCTTGCTCTGCGAGTCCGCCGCAACCGGCGCGATCTTGGTCTTGCCGCCGATGCCGCCCTTCTCGTTGACGAGGTCGATGGCGATCTGCGCGCCGACCGAGGAGGCGACCGAGCCGCCGGCGGCGAACGGGCCGGTGAGGTCGTAGATCAGGCCGATGCGTAAATTCTCGGCCTGCGCCTGGGCCCGTGTCCAATCGAGGCTGAGTGTGGCGGCGGCAGCCGCCGTACCCTTCAGCAGCTGCCTGCGTGAAGTCGGCATCCTATCCTCCCTCAAAACCGTTCTTATGGCTGGTTGTTATTTTTTTGCGAAGTATGGGGAGCGGGACGGAGGAAAGTCAACATCGCGAAAGTCGGGTCTGTCAGCTGCGCCATAGAACGCAAATGCGAAATGACGGTGAGGCCCGGCGAGATCGCGCGTCACTGCTTCAAGCGCCGCGCCAGATAAGGCGCGGTCTTTCCGCCGGCCCTTGCGACCTGATCCGGCGTTCCCGATGCGACGATGCGTCCGCCCTCGTCGCCGGCGCCGGGACCGAGATCGATGATCCAGTCGCTGCGAGAGACGACGTCCATGTCATGCTCGACCACGACCACGCTGTTGCCGGCGTCCACGATCCGGTCGAGTTGGGCGATCAGCCGCTCGACATCCCGCGGATGCAGCCCTGTGGTCGGTTCGTCCAGCACATAAAGCGTATGGCCGCGTTGCAGACGCATCAGCTCGGTCGCCAGCTTGATCCGCTGGGCTTCGCCACCGGACAATTCGGTGGCGGACTGGCCGAGGCGGATATAGCCGAGACCGACCTCGCGCACGACCGAGAGCGACCGGCTCAGCGCGGCATCGCCCTCGAAGAAGTCGAAGGCCTCGTCGACGCGCATCGCCAGCACATCCGCGATCGATTTCCCGCGGATTGTCACCTCGAGCGTCTTGTCGTTGTAGCGCGCACCTTTGCAGGTCGGGCAGGGCGCATAGACGCTGGGCAGGAACAAGAGCTCGACACAGACGAAGCCCTCGCCCTCGCAAGTCGCACATCGGCCTTTCGCGACATTGAACGAGAAGCGTCCCGCGTCGTAGCGGCGGGACTTTGCCTGCGGCGTTGCCGCGAACATCCGCCGCACATGGTCGAACAGGCCGGTATAGGTCGCAAGGTTGGACCGCGGCGTGCGCCCGATCGGCTTCTGGTCCACCACGACGAGGCGACCGATCCGGTCGAGGCCGGCAACAATCTTGCCGCCCAAGGTCTCGACCCTTGCGGCGAGGCTGTCGTCGTCCGCTTCGTCCGCGAGCGTATGGCCGATATGCCCGGCGACGGCCTCGACGAGGAATTGGCTGATCAGGCTCGATTTGCCGGAGCCCGACACGCCGGTGATGCTGGTGAGGATGCCGAGCGGAATATCGACGTCGAGACCACGAAGGTTGTTGCGGGATACGCCCCTGAGCTTCAGATGGCCCTTCGGCTCGCGGCGCGCCGTCGGCAGCTGCTTGCGGGGATGCGCGAGATAGTGGGCGGTGCGCGATTGCTCGATCTGACCGAGCTCTGCCGGCGGCCCGCTGTAGAGGATGAGCCCGCCGCCGTCGCCCGCGTCAGGCCCGACATCCACCAGCCAGTCGGCATGCCTGATCACTTCGATCTCGTGCTCGACCACGAAGATCGAGTTGCCGGCGTGCTTCAGCCGGTCCAGCGCCCGCAGCAGCGCCTCGGTGTCGGCGGGATGCAGGCCCGCGGACGGCTCGTCGAGCACGTAGACGACGCCGAACAGGTTCGAACGAACCTGCGTCGCAAGGCGCAGCCGTTGCAATTCGCCCGGCGACAGCGTCGGCGTGCTGCGCTCGCAGGCGAGATAGCCAAGGCCGAGGTCGAGCAGAACGGCGAGGCGCGCCGACAGATCCTCGCAGATGCGCCTGGCGACGACGGCCTTCTCCGATCTGTCCGTCGAAGTCTTTGCGAACGGCTCGACCAGCTCCTGCAGCTGCTTGAGCGGCAAATGCGACATCTCGGCGATATTGAGGCGTGCGAACCTGACCTTGAGCGCCTCGGGCTTGAGCCGGGTGCCGTGGCAGGTCGGGCAATCCCGCGTGATCATGAATTGCGCGACACGGCGCTTCATCATCGCGCTCTCGGACTTGGCGTAGGTCTGCATCACGTAGCGCTTGGCGCCGGTGAACGTGCCCTGGTAGCTCGGCTCCTCCTTGCGGCGCAGCGCGCGTTTGACCTCAGCGGCGTCGTAGCCGGCATAGACAGGAACGGTCGGCTGCTCCTCGGTGAACAGGATCCAGTCGCGGTCCTTTTTCGGCAGCTCGCGCCAGGGCTTGTCGACGTCGTAGCCGAGCGTCGTCAGGATGTCCCGCAGGTTCTGCCCTTGCCAGGCACTCGGCCAGGCCGCGACGGCGCGCTCGCGGATCGTCTTGGTGTCGTCGGGCACCATGGACTTCTCGGTAACGTCGAGCATCCTGCCGATGCCGTGGCAGGTCGGGCACGCCCCCTCGGGCGTGTTCGGCGAGAACGCCTCTGCATAGAGCATCGGATGTCCCCGCGGATAATCGCCGGCGCGGGAATAGAGCATCCTCAGCAGGTTCGAGATGGTGGTGACGCTGCCGACGGATGACCTTGTCGTCGGCGCCCCGCGTTGCTGCTGGAGCGCGACGGCGGGCGGCAGGCCCTCGATGTCGTCGACTTCAGGGACTTGCATCTGGTGGAACAGCCGCCGCGCGTAGGGCGACACCGACTCCAGATAGCGCCGCTGCGCCTCGGCGTAGATCGTTCCAAAGGCGAGCGAGGATTTCCCGGAGCCCGACACGCCCGTGAACACGACAAGCGCGTTGCGGGGAATGCGAACGTCGACGTTCCTGAGATTGTGCTCGCGCGCGCCGCGCACCCGGACGAAGCCGTCGTCCTGCATCAGGCTGTCGGGTCGTCTTGGTCGATCGTCCATCTTGCTTCTCCAGGCCGCGTCGGAATTAACGGCAAGATCGCAGGATGGGTCCTTCGAGGCCAGTGGGCCTGGCTGCGTTCTGCACAAAGCCAAGGCCCGCCGCGATGACAGTGAAGGGCCTTGCGAGGGATTTGGGTCGCGGCGGCAAGCCGCGCCTCAGACGATGAAATCCCTGGCGTTGAGATCGGCGGCATGGATGCCATCCAGCGTGATGGTGTCGTTGGCCGTCAACTGGATCACCGCATTGCCGGCGCTGTCATCGCTGATCAGGCTCTTCAGCGCGCCCCAGTCCGCAAAGCGATAGGCCCGCACATCGATCACGTCCTGCTCGAGTATCGTGCTGCCCGCCGCCTTGTTGCCCTGATCGAAATCGTTGATCACGTCCTGGCCCGAGCCTGCCCCGAACACGAACAGATCGTTGCTCGGTCCGCCCCAAAGCTGATCGTTGCCGCCTCCGCCGTTCAGCAGATCCCTGCCGCCGGTGATCGAGCCGCCTACGAACGGGTTGTAGGCTCGTGCATCGCCATAGAGCCAATCGCCGCGATCGCTCCCGTAGAGAATATCATTGCCACCCTGTGCGTTGCCGGACATCTGTGAGCCATCGCCGACGAGCGCGATGGAGGTCGAATTGGGATTGCCGTCGACGGCTGCGATCAGGATGTCTTCCCCGCCACGGGCATTGTCGCTCATGTAGCCACTATCGCCGAGCAGTGATGCGCCGCCGGACCGCGCATCGTCGCCGGCCGTATAGATGAGGATGTCATTGCCGCCGCGTGCATCGCCGATCATGGACACCAAGGCATCACCTGACATCGATATGTTGCCAGAGGCGCCGGCCTGGACCACGCTGACGATGTCGTTGCCGCCTTGGGAGTTGCCGCTCATGAGCGATCCGGAATCGCCGCTGAACGCACCATACGATCTGTCGCCCATCTCTGCCTTGATGAGGTCATTGCCGCCCTTGGCATCCGCGGTCATGGCGATTTCGGCGTCGCCTGAGAGATAGACGCTCGCATAGATCGCATTCGAGGCCTCGACGTGCAGCAAATCGTTGCCGCCGCGGGCTTGGCCGGACATGATCTGCGCGTCGCCGTCAAAGGTCGTATAGGGCAAGCGGCCCTGGATCGTCGCGACGAGAAGGTCATTGCCGCCATGCGATTGGCCTTCCAGGATCGACTCGTCGCCGACTAAGAGCAGGCTGCTCGGCCCGTCATCGACTGTTGCGATCATGATGTCGTTACCGCCATGGCCGTCGACCGGTAGACCGGGGTCTCCGAGCGCGATCACGAGCTCCCGGCTTCCAACGCTGACGATGATCGTGTCGTTTGGCATACGGCGCATCGTGCAACTCCCAATTTCTTGTCCGGCGCGGACGGAGGCGAAGCGACACGCCTGCGCACCGCGCTGCGGCCCTGCCGCGTCACACATCATCTTTGGTTTGATGGCGGAGATTGGCCCGCGATGGAGCTTGATTGCGGCCGCGGAACCGCTGGAGCGGGCGCGTCGTTAAGCTGTCATGAAACGCGGAGTCGCCGGGATGTTTACGACGATCGATCCCGCAGACGCGTGTTGCAGAAAGCAGGGGCCGTAGGGTGGGCAAAGCGAAGCGTGCCCACGATCCCTTAATACGGAACGAGATGGTGGGCACGGCGCTTTGCGCCTTTGCCCACCCTACGATAGCGTGCACTCTCAGCCCGGCCCGGCGCCCTGCGTTGCCGTGAACACCGCGTAGAGCGACTGGCTCGCGGCCATGAACAGGCGGTTGCGCTTGGGGCCGCCGAAGGTGATGTTGCCGCAGACCTCCGGCAGGCGGATGCGGCCGAGCAGCTTGCCCTCCGGCGACCACACCGTCACGCCGCTGTAGCCGACGGCGCGGCCGGCATTGCTGGAAGCCCAGACATTGCCGTTGACGTCGCAGCGCACGCCGTCCGGCCCGCACTTCACGCCGTCGATCACGCAATCGCTGAACTTCTTGGGGTTGGAGAGTTTGTTGTCGCCGCCGACGTCGAACACGAAGATCTCGCCCTTGCCGCCCGGGCCGGTGTCGCCCGGCCCTTTGCCGGTCGAGGCGACGTAGAGCTTCTTGTAATCCGGCGAGAAGCACAGTCCGTTCGGATCGGGGACCTGGTCTTCGGTAACGACGAGGTCGATGCGGCCGGAAGGGTCGATACGATAGCAATTGGTCGGCAGCTCGCGCTTGCCCGGCTGGAAGCCGGCCGGCTGTCCGATCCGCGGATTGAGCTTGCCGCCCGCATTGCTCGGGCCGCCCGCGGCATCCGGCTCGCCTTCGTAGAGCTGACCGCCATAGGGCGGATCGGTGAACCAGTAGCTGCCGTCGGGATGCGCGGCGATGTCGTTCGGCGAGTTCAGCTTCTTGCCTTGATAGGAGTCCGCGAGCACGGTGGCGGTGCCGTCATGCTCGTAGCGCGTCACCCGGCGGGTCAAATGCTCGCAGGAGAGCTGGCGGCCCTGGAAGTCGAAGGAGTTGCCGTTGGAATTGTTGGACGGCGTGCGAAACACGCTGACGCGGCCGTCATCCTCGCTCCAGCGCATCTGCCGGTTGTTGGGAATGTCGCTCCACAACAGATACCTTCCTTGCGCGCTCCACGCCGGGCCCTCGGCCCACAGCAGGCCGGTGTAGAGACGCTTGATCGCGGTGTTGGGCTGCGCGAGATCGTTGAAGGAGGGATCGACCGCGATGATGTCGGGGTCCCAGAAATAGGTGGTCGGCGCGCCGTGGGGGCCGAAATCGCGCGGCGGGGTGGTGATGGTGGTCGGCGGTGCGGCGGGTCCGGTCTGGGCCAGCGCGGGGCCGGCGACGGTGGCCGCGGCGCCAAGCGCAAGCCCCCGGACAAGCGTTCGTCGTGAAAGCGCAGCATCCTGGTCACGCTGCTCGTGGTCACGAGCCGTGTGGTCACGAGCCTCTTGGCGTGTCATCGCGTCCTCCCAATGATGTTCGCTGGCCGGTTGATCCGGCCAAGCAACTGGAGGTTAATGCGGTCCGGCGCCGGTTGCGAGGGTGGAATCGGATTCGCGCAGGCCGCAATCTCGTCATATTCGAATGCACTTCGCGTCCGCCTTGCGCCGTTTGCAAGGCGCGAAAATGTTCCGCGGATCGACGCAAAAATTTGCTTGCGGCAAAGCGCGGCAGGCCGCCCGTTCGGCGAAGTTCAAGCCTTGATTTCGCGCTGATTGCCGCGCAGAAACCGTGCGGGGGCGATGGACGGAGTTGATTGTGGCTGGCGTCATCGTATTGATCGTGTTGCTGGGAATCGCGTTCGCGGCCGGCTATTTCACGCGTGACTACATCTCCAGCAAGCGACGTGCGGAAGCCCGCCGCTGGCGCGAATACACCGAGCCGGATTGGCTTCCCGCCAACGCGCCCGCCAACACCAACGAGATCGCGAGCGCCATCACGGCGGTCCCCGTGGTCAACGGCGAGCTCGGCCAGATGCTCGACCGCTGGGAAAGCAGAGCCCGCGCCCGCCGCGCGGGATAGGGCGAAGTTCGTAGCCCGGATGAAGCGACTTGTCCGCCATAGCTCGAAGAGCGACGGCGGAAGCGCAATCCGGGGCCGCTCGCCCGGCATCTCGCACCGTCCCGGATTACGCTGGCGCTCCATCCGGGCTACGGCGCCGAGAGCCTGTGTCGCCCTCTGTCAATCCATGCGCACAAAAATATTCCACTTTACCGAAATTCGGTTTCGGCGTATGTGTTGCCCATCCCGGCTCACCCAAGAGGGGCGACTATGTGTCGTCACTGTCGCGAGCCGGGCTTGCGGTGGACGCGGCAGCGTCGGCACGAGAGGCGCGGGCAGGGCGGGTTGTCCCTGTGAGCCCGAGGCTTCGTGCGGACGACGGCGCTGCCAGGCTTCGTCTCGTCTGTAAGTTTCCGGCTTTGTCGACAGGGCTCGGGAAAACTGCGGCGAAATGGCGGGCCGTGCGTACGGCAAAACCGTGTGGTCCTGGCCGTCGTTGCCACGGTCAAGCTTCCGCGGAGATGCGAGCGAGCCCAACCGGGCAGACTGCATCATCCAATTCGCGGGGCGAGGGAGGCCAGAAGGAATGGTCGGCTCCCGGGAGATCACGGCATAAGCCGTCCAGCCATCGCGCAGGGAAGGCCGAGTGATCGGCCACACCTGTATGCTGCTGTGCGGTTCTTTCTGCGCGTGCTTTTCGCGCAGCGGACCGCGGGTGCGAGCCAGCACCCGGCCTTCCCTGCGCCCTCTTGGATGAGAGGGTGGCGAGACCAAGCAAAGCTCGGGCGAATTGCGCCGCGAGGCCGAAGAGGCGTGTCTGCGAGCTGAGCTACGTGCCACAAACCAGATCTCGTAGGGTGGGCAAAGCGCAGCGTGCCCACGCCTTGTCGCTTATGGAGGGAGATCGTGGGCACGGCGCAAGTGCGCCTTTGCCCACCCTACGGCAGCGCCGCTGGGATGTGCACTGGAGCATCGCAATGACAAGTGGAGACAGCGTGCGCCACGCTGCGCTCTCGTGCCCCGGACGCCGCACAGCGTCCCCGGCGCTGCGAAGCATCCTCCCGTTCGATGGTGCGCTGCAGAGCCGGGCCATCCATCCGGATCATGCCCTGTCGGCCCTGGGTCCCCGCTCTGCGCAGCAACGCAAGTGCGTTACAACGCGTCCGGGACACGAGATCGGCACAACCAGGTCAGGCTACCTGACCATCTTTTGGCGTTGCAGTTGCTGCTATTTCTCGTCTAGAAACGGGTCACTGAGCCTCCCGGCAACCAACCGTCAATGGTTTTGACCGAGGATTTGGGGCTCAAAAGGGTCTGGCAATGCTGATTCGCGGCCAAATCGATGGGATTTCGGGGGAGGTGGCTCTGGCCGCCGCCACGATCCCGGCCGCGCTGCTGCCCACCCTCCTTATTGGCGGCCTCCTTCTTACTTGCCCCTGAGGGCCGGCTGGGCGCGACGCGCCTGGGCGCTCAGGGGTTGGTCGAGATCACCGGACACCTCAAGCGCCCAGCAGACTGACGGCGCAAAAGCTCAAAAGGAAATTTGCAATGGCCACCGCGAACAAGTCCGACAAGGACCGCGTCATCATTTTCGACACCACCTTGCGCGACGGCGAGCAGTGCCCCGGCGCCACCATGACCTTCGAGGAGAAGCTCGAGGTCGCCGAGCTGCTGGACGATATGGGCGTCGACGTCATCGAAGCCGGCTTCCCGATTACCTCGCAAGGTGACTTCGAAGCTGTGAGCGAGATCGCCCGTCGCTCGAAGAATGCCGTCATCGCCGGCCTGTCGCGCGCCCACCCGGCCGACATCGACCGCTGCGCCGAGGCGGTGAAGTTCGCCAAGCGCGGCCGCGTCCACACCGTGATCGCGACCTCGCCGTTGCACATGCGGGTGAAGTTGAACAAGACGCCGGAAGAAGTGCTCGAGACCTCGGTCGCGATGGTCGCCCGCGCCCGCAACCAGATCGACGACGTCGAATGGTCGGCCGAGGACGGCACCCGCAGCGAGATGGATTTCCTGTGCCGGATCGTCGAGGCCGTGATCAAGGCCGGCGCCACCACGGTGAACATCCCCGATACCGTCGGCTACACGGTGCCGGAGGAATACACCCACTTCATGAAGACTCTGATCGAACGCGTGCCGAACTCGGACAAGGCCGTGTTCTCCGTGCACTGCCATAACGACCTCGGCATGGCCGTGGCGAACTCGCTGGCCGGCATCGTCGGCGGCGCGCGCCAGGTCGAGTGCACCGTCAACGGCATCGGCGAGCGCGCCGGCAACGCGGCGCTCGAAGAGATCGTGATGGCGATCAACGTCCGCAACGACAAATTCCCGTACTGGAACAAGATCGACACCACCCAGCTCACCCGCGCCTCCAAGGTGGTGTCGGCAGCGACCTCGTTCCCGGTGCAGTATAATAAGGCGATCGTCGGCCGGAATGCGTTCGCGCATGAGAGCGGCATCCACCAAGACGGCGTGCTGAAGGACGCCTCGACCTACGAGATCATGCGGCCCGAAATGGTCGGCCTGAAGCAGTCCTCGCTGGTGCTCGGCAAGCATTCCGGCCGCCATGCCTTCGTGCACAAGCTGGAGGAGATGGGCTACAAGCTCGGCCCGAACCAGCTGGAAGATGCGTTCACGCGGATGAAGGCGCTGGCCGACCGCAAGAAGGACATCTACGACGAGGACATCGAGGCGCTGGTCGACGAGGAGATGGCGGCCTCGCACGACCGCATCAAGTTGACCTCGCTGACCGTGATCGCCGGCACCCATGGCCCGCAGCGAGCGACCATGAAGCTCGACGTCGACGGCCAGATCAAGATCGAGGAGGCCGAGGGCAACGGTCCGGTGGACGCGGTGTTCAACTGCATCAAGCGCCTGGTCCCGCACGAGGCCAAGCTGGAGCTGTATCAGGTCCACGCGGTGACCGAAGGCACGGACGCGCAGGCCGAAGTATCGGTACGGCTGTCGCAGGAGGGACGCGCGATGACGGCACGCGCGGCCGATCCGGATACGCTGGTGGCTTCCGCCAAAGCCTATCTCGGCGCGCTCAACAAGATCGTCATGAAGCGCCAGCGCGACACCGTGACGACGGCGGCTGCGAGCTGAGAAGCACCGCTGCGAGTTGTTGCACCTCTCCCGCTTGCGGGAGAGGTCGACGCGAAGCGGCGGGTGAGGGTTCTCTCCTCTGGGGGAATGTCCCGTTGCGGAGACACCCTCTCCCCAGCCCTCTCCCGCAAGCGGGAGAGGGGGCGCACCTGCGCTTGCGGCGTTCATCATGAATGGCTGCCCTGCTAACGGCCAATAGCGGCTCCGTCTCCCAGCCGCTATTGATGCAGCCGGAGCAAGGATTGGCCGCCTGGGCGCCGGGCGGCCCAAAAAAGAACAGGGAGAGATTATGCGCACCTTCGCGATCGCCGCGTCCATCGCGGCACTGGCACTCGGACTTGCCGGGCCGGCATCGGCGCAATCGCCGATCATCATCAAGTTCAGCCACGTCGTCGCCACCGACACGCCGAAGGGCAAGGGGGCGGAGAAGTTCAAGGAGCTCGCGGAAAAGTACACCGGCGGCAAGGTCAAGGTCGAGGTCTATCCGAACTCGACGCTGTACAAGGACAAGGAAGAGCTCGAGGCGCTGCAGCTCGGCAGCGTGCAGATGCTGGCGCCGTCCAACTCCAAGTTCGGACCGCTCGGCATCCGCGAGTTCGAGGTGTTCGATCTGCCCTACATCCTGCCCGACCTGAAGACGCTGCGGAAGGTGACGGAAGGCCCGCTCGGCACGCGGCTGCTCAAGCTGCTGGATGCCAAGGGCATCACCGGCCTTGCCTATTGGGACAACGGCTTCAAGCAGATGAGCGCCAACAAGAAGCTGATCACGCCCGCCGACTATCAGGGCGTCAAGTTCCGCATCCAGTCCTCGCGCGTGCTGCAGGCCCAGTTCAAGGCGCTCAGCTCGCTGCCGCAGGTGATGGCGTTCTCGGAAGTCTACCAGGCGCTCCAGACCGGCGTGGTCGACGGCCAGGAGAACACCTGGTCGAACATCTATACCCAGAAGATGCACGAGGTGCAGAAGTACATCACCGAGACCAATCACGGCTACATCGGCTACGTCGTGATCGTGAACAAGAAGTTCTGGGACGATCTGCCGGCCGACATCCGCGACCCGCTCACCAAGGCGATGAAGGAAGCGACCGACTTCAGCAACGCGCAGTCGCAGAAGGAAAACGACGACGCGCTGGCCGAGATCAAGAAGAGCGGCAAGAGCGAGATCATCAAGCTCACGGCCGAGCAGGACGAGGCGATGCGCAAGGCGATGGAGCCGGTCTACAAGGACGCCGCCGGCCGCGTCGGCCAGCCGCTGATCGACGAATTCCTTAAAGAGGCCAAGAGCACCACGAACTGAGCACGACGAACTGATCGTTTCGAACGATGAACGAAGGCTTCCGTGCAGCCTGCACGGAAGCCTTTTTGTTGCGAATGATTTCCGATTGCGGCTGGAGGTAAAATCGGGCGTTACAATCCAGGCAAGGGCCCGCTTCCTGTCCAAGTTGTAAGTTGCGTGTCAGCGGCGTCGCGCCCATCTTCATGGACATCCTTCCAGAGGAGGTCCGGATGAAGAAGTTCACCATCGCCGCCATCGCCGTGCTCAGCATCGCCGGCTCGGGCGCGGTCTATGCGCAATATCATCGCCCGTGGATGGAGCACATCCGCCACATCCGCATGAACCCGGAAGACCGCGCCGCTTTTGTCGACGCGCGGATCGCCGCCGTCCATGCCGGCTTGAGGCTCAACGCCGACCAGGAGAAGCTGTGGCCGCCGGTCGAGGCCGCCGTGCGGGAGTTCGCCAAGCTGCGCATCGACCGCGCCAATGCGCGCATGAATGCCGGCCCCGGCGATGCCGGCAAGGACGCCGACAGGCCGGAGGATCCGGTCGCCCGCCTGCGCCAGCGCGCCGAGGACATGGGCGCGACCTCGGCGGCCCTGAAGAAGATCGCCGATGCCGCAGACCCCCTCTACAAGACCCTGGACGAGGGCCAGAAGCGGCGCCTCGCCGTGCTGACCCGCCACCGCGGCCCGTTCGGCGGCGGCGAAGACAGCCCGCACCGCCACTTCATGGAACGCGGCATGGACCGCATGATGGAGCGCGGCATGGAGCACTTCCATCGTGACCGTTTCGACCGCGACGGCGGCCCCGACCGGGATCGCGAGGGCCGGCTCTGAACGGGGCGGGATTCTGCGACGATTAACCCTGGAGAAGCCGCTGGAATCCAGCGGCTTTTCGCTTTCTGGGGACTGTGGAAAAACCTTCATTGCATCGCTTGCCAGACCCGGATCGCTTTGCTAAACGACCGACCTCGCAAGGCACTAACCGCCTTTCGGGCGCATAGCTCAGTTGGTAGAGCAGCTGACTCTTAATCAGCGGGTCCCAGGTTCGAGCCCTGGTGCGCCCACCATCCTTAAGAGATTGGCCCGCAAGGGCTTTTTTAAATTCTCCCGCAGAACAAAGCGCGTCTCGTGCGACGTTCTTTGTGTGGGGTGGACACGGCGTGCACGCACGATCTGGCCGGCTTACCCACTTCCGCGTCAGCCGCGCTTTCGCTCAGAGGGTGGCTTAAACTCCACGACCTCGTGCGGGTTGCTCGGATCAGGTGGCTCACTTTTCTTCACGATTAGCTCGAGCTCGAGAGCCTCGAAGGCGAGCTCATCCGCCAAGCGCCTAAACAGCTCACGCTTTTCCATGTCCGTGGCCTGCTGACTCATCAGCGTAAACTCTCTGGCGTCAGCGCGGACCTTTTCCAAACGTCGTCGGAAGTCCTTCATGTGTGCCAGCTTAGCTTTTAGACTTTATCGGCCCGAACAATCAGTTTGCTTGTTCGGATCCACCGGGAGTCAACTGCCGAAACTCGATATTGGTTCTAGGCGGACCGCCAAATTCGCCGCTCATCGTGCTGCGATATTTAGGCCATGCTCTATGACCATGCCCCTGTTCAGGGGTTGCGGGCTGGAGGACGCCGCTGGCTGATGAGCCATCCCTGCCCGGCTCTCGCCGGATGACGCATAGCGCTAGCATACCTGAAGGGGCATGAATGTTCGAAAGCGCACAGACGCGAGTGTTGCGCCCGACTAGGCTGCGAGCGATCCTGCAGGCTCGCGAAGCGCTCAGGGCCCAACGGCCTCGGGGGATGCCAAATTGTGCCGGCTGCGCTGAAGCGGCTCCGTCCGCGAACGCAGTGTTGCCGGCTGCGTGCCGGGTATGAGGTAGGATTAAGCTCGACAGATTTTAGATCAACGATGGTCGTCTCGTGCGTACTTTCCTTCTCATTGTGGGAATATGGCTCCTGGCGAACGTTCTGTTCGTTGTAGCTGTCCTGCCCTCCCGCAGACCGGCACCTACTCGGCGAGCAGGAACTCCATCTCCGGTGACGATCAACACGACGGCCGGTCGCTCGGACGATCACGACCTACCACTCCTGCAGCGCGGGATGACGCCGGTTTCAATCAGAGTTCTTTTCCTCGTCCTCCTCCTTCCAATCCTTCGAGCGTGGAATGCGGTTAGGCGGCACTTCAGAGGGCACCACGACTAGACGTGGGCCATCGCGCGCTTGAGATTCTCGTCGATGTCTTCACTGCGCCGCGGGCCCCCGAGCGATTCAGCGAGAACCATCAGCCAGATCGCAAATGCGCTCGCTACGGCCATGCCTCCAAGCATGGTTATGACCCGCGTTGAAACGATGATGTGAAAAGCTCAGAGCCCCAGGGTGCGCCGGCATTCCCATCCCGAAATGCCGCAATCGGCGCTCAATTTGTCTGCCGCTTTTGAGCTGAAGCCTGATCGATCAGAAAATCGTCCAGAGCTCGGCCGCTTCGAAGCTGCGGACGCAGCCATCGCGGCTGCCTGCCGCGACCCGACCATGTCTCCGCTGGGTTCTTCGGATTGCGATATTTGGGACGAACGGGCGGGTATGCACGGCGGCGCTTACGATTGAGCCGCGTGACCTCGTTGGCCAGTGCAATCCTGTGGAGCCTTTCCTCCAAATGCGCTTTTTGCACCAACATTTTCTGAGTGAGTTTGGCGGCGACCTCTTGATGAATCATCCAGAGCTCGTCAACGGAGAGCGAATTAAAATGCGCGGTGTTCATGGCTCCATCCGAATCTTGGGCAGAAGGCCCAGGCAGACAAGTCGGGAATCCGGGAGCAGACAAGCCGTCAGTTAAATATTGATCGTGAAATCCACATTTAAATCGAGAGGTAGCAGGGAGAAAGGCGCGACAGTGGTAATATCGTGGCGCATTATTTAATTCGCCCCGAGGGGGTAGCCACGTCTCGTGACATCCACAAACTCACCCCTCGGCGAGTTGCGCTTTCGTGGTCGACGAGCGCAACGTTGGCGATCGAGCGGGCGCCGCGGCGCGGATCGTGGGCGGGAGCGAGGCTCGGCGCAACTCAGATGGATCGATGAATCGATCGCGCCGCCTCGTGTTGCACCCCTGGAGTGCCGGGCCGGCATATTAAATTAGGTGGCCAAGAGAACAATTAATTCATCGCGTCGCCCGATTTAAGCCGCATGGGGGCCGTTGTCGCCGCTGAGGCTCAAGCGGGGGTGGGGCGCACCCGGGAGTTTTCGATGTCCGGTCAATTGCGATTGTACTTCGCCAGTTTGGTCCTTGTCGGAGGTTTTTCGGCGGCGCCCGCGTCTTCCAATCCTCTAGCCGACTACTTCAATACTGCTACGTCCCAACCCACGGTAACCTCTCCGTCGCAAGCCGAATGCGTGCCGCGTCCCGGTACCGCGACCAGTGGTGGACAGCATTGGGTCTATCGAACGGACGGTCGCCGCAAATGCTGGTTCCTGGCCGAGGGCATCGCGAGGGTGAAGAAGCCCATTCGGGCTCGCGCGGCCAAAGACCGCAGCGCCAGTTTGGATGAAAACGGGACCACGCAGACCAGGCGGAGCGCGGTCGTTGATGCGCGCGCGGAGTTGCTGCGCTCCGCACCGCCCGAGCGATCTCAGACGCCTGTACCCGAAATGCACGTAGCAGATGCCGCTTCCGATCCTGGCACGGGCCCCACCCTGATGTCGGCGACCCCCATCGTGAATCTTGCCAGCAACCAGCTTACGCCCGAACACTCCGTGCCGGGCCAAGTCGACGCTGGGCAGCTTCTCGCCGCCGCGCCCGCCGACCCACCTCAAGATATGCCGCTGGGCGCGCGCACTGCAGAGGCGCACGGCGAAGCGCGCAGCTGGACGGCCTGGTTCGGTGTGCTGCTGATGACGCTTGGTGGTCTCTCGCTTTTAAGCTCGAACCGCACGCTTCGGCACGCAGTGAGATTACGCCACTGAGGTAGTACAAGGTACTGCCGGCCGCGCGACCGAGGGATTGAACGAGCAGGTATAGCCGAACTGCCACACGTACCAAGGTTCCGTGTGTCGTCACTTAGTTTTACACTGTCCTAGACGGACATTCGAGTATGATGACGGTCGCCTTTTGGATCGGACTGCATCATGCGGTACAAGGTGTTCGTGGTGGACGGCAGCCGGCAAGTAATCTGCACAGCAAAGCTCGACTGCATTGACGAGCAGGCGGCGAGACGCCGAGCCGAGCAAATGCATGACGAGCACGACGTTGAGCTTTGGGAAGGCGATCGACTCGTTGCGGTGTTCCGAAGTGCAACATCGCATGAAAGTCGGAGCTAACGCGCGATCCTGAATAGGTTGGCCGATCTCGCCGCCGAGTTAGTTAAAGCGTTGTGAGGCACCCCGCCTGGCTGGTTGGCGACATGTCGCAGCGACGTCATAGCCGAGGCTCGCTACTGCCGGGATGAAGGCGCCCAGTCTCTTTCAAGATAGTGGCAGATGCCAGGAACGCGGGCAACCCGTGCATCGAATCGCGCGAGTGAGCCAACGCGGGTCAACCTTCGGACCCGGCGGGGGTCTCTAACCGGCTCTTGCTCTGCCGCTCGCTTTGATACGCCGTCTTCTGCCGATTGTTTTTGCTTCTACATGTCGGAGCTTACTTCGAAGCTTCTCCACCTCTCTAAGCTCCGCCAGAAGCGCCTGATGCCGTTCGCTCAGAACAGCACTCGAAAAAAATCGACGCGTACTCGACATCACATGCCTCAGAAAATGACTTGAAGTAAGAAGTCGACGAAAAGCGAAGGACAAAGAACGCTCGACCGAAGCTCAATGAGCTAAAGCCGCAGCCGCCAGATGCTCCCAGTACTCTGCCTCTGCAAGCAGTTTCCAGCTTCTCTCAGGTTGGAGTGCGGCAGTCTGTCGGCAAAGCAACGCCATTGCGCGAAAGCGGCGGGCAGCTTCCATTCCAACCTCCCATGTTTTCTTTTCCCCAACATATTTTTCAATTTTGCGATGGAGTCATCATGATTATATACGATAATCAAATATATCATTTAATGGCAGGTCGATTTGACCGACTTCCCGAGTCAAGCGGGAACTGGTTTCGGTTTAAGCTTCACATGGATTTCGAATGCGCCTTGCCGCGCCCTTTTGCGCGTTAAAGCGAACGAGAAAGCGTGCGCGGGGCAGCACCAGATGATGCGAAGCTTCGTGCGCGAGCATCGCAATGTCAGAAATCCCAACCGAGGACTCTTCACGCCGCACCCAGGGCACGTGCGCCGGCTACCGAGCCATGACCCAGTCATTGGATGCGGTCTGGCGACGCGCCTCGCTCTTAACGCACAATGCCGCCAACGGCTCGGTGAATGGCCTTACGTTCTGAATAACGGGGCCGCCCAGTACCTCGCTGCGGACCAGACGATCACCGAGAGCTTCCCGGTTGACGATCAATGGCGGCCACGGCCCGACAGATAGCCAGACGGTGACTGTCACGATCACAGGCACAAACGATGCGGCCACGGTCGCTTTCGAGGCGAAGTCCGTCACCGAGGGCAATGCCGCGGCGGCGCTCAATACCACCGGGCAGCTCAGCATCACTGACCCGGATGCGGGCGAAGCCCATGTCGTGGCGCAGAGCAATGCGCACGGCAGCTAAGGCGACTTCAGCATCGACGCCACTGACAGGCTGATGCAGCGCCATAGCTCATCGCCATCACATAATTCTCGAAGCTCAGAATAATAAAATTATACCCTTGGTCACCCGTACTATTCCGGTGAATCTTTGCCGACCCTTGGCCGGCGCCGTCCTCGGGGTTCGATTGCGGAGTCTGACATCATCTTCATATTTCGACGTTTTTTGCCGGTTTATGGATCCTCACGGCGGCTTGTTTCGCGCGCGATTAACTCAGAAAGGTCATTAATATATTAAATGTTGACGATAATAAACATTTAATGGATAGTTTTATCGCTGGCGGGGCCGGACATAAATCCGCGGCCGCTGGAAGTTGCCGAGGTGTCTGCAAATTCATCTTGAAAGAAGGGATTCTTCCTATGTTGCATCATTTCATCGAGACCAAGGAAGCGTTGAAGCGTCTGCGGACGGACCAGGACGGCGTGGTGTCATTCGAGTACATCATCGTCGCGGTTTGCATCGTTGGCGCAGTGGGTGCGGTGTTCGGCGGTGGAGCCGGCGGGCAGATTGGGGCGGCGCTGACCACCGGGATCACCGCAATCACCACCGCTTTCGCTACCGCGATCGCTGGCTGATACAGCCATTTTGGCGCCAGAGGGGGGCAATCCAGCTGCCCCCCTCCCGCAGGAGTGCTCCCGCCAGTTTGCCTTCCACTTTTTTGAAACGTGCATTTCATGAGTTGGATTGCTCCCACAGCCTCGATCCTGGAAATCCTTTTGTTGCTCTATGTCGCAACGATGGACGTTGCGACCCGCTTGATCCGAAACGAATTTTGTCTTGCGCTGGCGCTCCTCGGAATCGCCGGTCAATTGCCCAGCCCGATTCAAGTCGCTGTGTCGCTGATCACAGCCGCGATCCTGTTTCTGCTGCTTTTTGTCCTATACGCGCGCGGAGGAATTGGTGGCGGCGATGTCAAGCTGCTGGTTGCCCTGGCGGTTGGTCTCCCGCCGAGCGGCGTGATGCAGTTGCTGACCGTCACCGTGCTGGCCGGCGGCGTTCTTGCCTTGGTGCATCTGATGATGCGTCACTTGCCATATCCCAGACTGGCACCCGCCGGATCGTCGCTCGCGCGCCGGATCTACGCGATCGAGCGTTGGCGCCATTTGCGACACGCCCCGCTGCCTTACGGAGCCGCTATCGCCTGCGGCGGTATCTGGACCATTTTGAGCAAAGGATCATGAAATGTCATCCGCGCTGCGTCTGTCGATCATCGTGGTGCTTTTGCTTGCAACCACAGCGTTCGGACTGATCGCCTATAGCATGAACCTGCCGAAGGCGCAGACTCCGGTCCCAGTACAGGTGACAGCGGCGCCCCTCGCGCCGGCGGCGCCGGCGACCGCCGGTTACTTTGTCGCGGCACGACCATTGCCGAGGGGGACGTTGGCCCGCGAAGAGGATTTCGCCGTCCGCTCGGTGCCACCGGAGCGCGTTCCCCAAGGGGCTATCCTTGAAAACCCCGAGTCCAAGGCCGGACTCCCCGGTTCACTCATCCGCAACTTCGTCGAAGCGGGCAGTCCCGTTACGTTGCAGGATATCCTGCGTCCGCGGGATCGGGGTTTCCTCGCCAGTGTCCTGGCGCCAGACAGCCGCGCCATCAGCATCAAGGTTGACGAGGAGGCCGGTGTCTCCGGCCTCATCAGGCCAGGCGATCACGTCGACGTCGTGTTGACCCAGGTCTTCGAGAAAGTCGATACCGCGCGCCGCGCCCTCAGCGAAACCGTTCTGCGTAATGTTCGAGTCATCGCGATTGATCAGGAGATCGTGCAGGGTGCGCGACCCATCAGCGGGATGGCAGGTAAGCAAACGCAGACCGTGTCACTGGAGCTTACGCAGGTGCAGGTCAAGAAAGTCACTGTCGCAAAGCAGCTCGGGACGCTCTCCTTGGCCGTGCGCGCAGCAGTCGATCAGTGGGACAAGGCAGACACCGGCGCGATGTCGAGCTGTGATGTGTCGCCTGAACTTGCCCGCCAGTATGCAATTTCCGCACAGAGAACGGCTGTGGTCGTTCATTCAGGCGGCGAGGTCAAGCAATACACGGTCAGGAAGCAAGAGGAAGACGCGCTCGTCAGCTGCGACGGTGCATCGGAAACCGTACGCCCGACTGCGACGGCGGCGGGTTACGATAACAGGTTGTCGGAGAAACGGTGATGAACATTGCCATAGCCACCCCGCCTGAAGAATCGACGTCGATCGTCACGCGTAACCGCATCGTCGGCTTCGTAAATGACGAACTCAGCGCCGCGGCGTTGCGCAAGGGGCTCGAGGGCGCCAATCTCTCGATCAGGCGCGGCACGATCCGCAATGCCATACGGATGCTCGAAACCGACACGGATCTGTTCGCGCTGGTGGTAGACATCAGTGGCATCGATGATCCCTTTACTGAACTGGAAAGACTGGCCGGCGTCTGTCCGCCCGATGTCCGCGTAGCCGTGATCGGCGACAACCGGGAGATCACCTTCTACCGTGAGCTCCTGGAGCTCGGCTTGACCGAGTATCTGCCGCGGCCGCTCACGCGCGATCTGGTGCTGGACAAGCTGCGCCCCAAGCTTCTCGGCGACGTCGCAGCCAACCAGATCGATCGTGGCGGGCACGTGGTCTCGATCTGCGGGGCGCAGGGCGGCGCCGGTGCCACGAGCATCGCGATCAATCTGGCGCTGCAGCTTGCCGAGACAACCAAGGCGAAGGTGGCCCTGCTTGATCTTCATCTGCAGGGCGGCGAAGCCGCCGTGATGCTGGGTGTTCGTCCCGGGCCGGGGCTGCGTATCGCTCTGGAAAATCCGACGCGGGCGGACACACTCTTCCTCGAGCGCGCGGCAATCGAGGTCAACGAAAGGGTTTGCCTGGTCTCGGCCGACGAGGACCTCGATGCGCAGCTCGAAATTACGGAAGCTGGCATACGACACGTGCTGGGTCTGCTGCGTCAACGGTTCAACTACATCGTCGTCGACGTACCCGTCCCATTTCCGCCGTCGATCTATCCCGTGATTGCGCTTTCCCGTCATGTGATGGTGCTGCTCGAATCCGAGGTGACCGGACTTCGCAATGCCCATGCGCTACGCACCGCCGTGATCAACATCGCGGGCAAGGACCGGGTCTTTACCTTGCTCAACCGGGCCGGTCGTCCCGGGGGCCTTCCGAGGGCGGCGGTTGTCAAGGCGTTGGGTGCAGAGCCCGACATCGTCGTTCCCGATCTCGGCAAGGGCATGACCGAGGCGCTCAATCTCGGAATTCCAGCTCTGAAGCACGTCAGGAAATTGCGGCGTCACCTGGCACCGATCGTACGGGAGATCAGCGGTGTCGCTGCCGAGCGGGTTAGCTGGTGGAGGAGGGTGCTCACAGCACATCTGCGATGAAGAAGTTTGGTAGGCGCGAAGACGACGCACCAGCTCACGTATTGGCGGCAGGCGTCCCTGCATCTGCGATAGGCTTGCCGTTGCCGTCGGCCGGCGCGACTGCAGCCGCACCGAACGTGCCGTCACCTGCGCCAAGGCGTGACGAACCTGCGATCCACCAACCCATCATTCCACCTTCGCTGCGTGAACGGGTGATTGAGCAGATCGAACCCGCGGTGGCCGCAACCGTCTCGCGGGAGGTTCTCCGGCGGCAGATTGAAGAGATCATCCATCACATTGCCAACCAGGAACGGCTCGAGCTGTCGGGCCGCGAGCAGCTGCAGCTCGCGGACGAAATTGCCGACGACATGACGGGCTACGGGCCGCTCCGTCCGCTGCTGCTGGACCAGTCGATCAGCGATATCATGGTGAACGGCCCAAGCAATATCTACGTGGAGCGAAGCGGCAGGCTGGAACGAGTTGCGGTGCGTTTCCGCGACAATGATCACATCGCCTCCGTCGCTCAGAAGATTGCCGCGCAGGTCGGTCGGCGCGTCGACGAATCCAGTCCGATGGTGGATTGTCGCCTGCTGGATGGCAGCCGGGTCAACATCATCCTCCCGCCGCTGGCGATCCATAGTCCGTGCATTTCCATCCGGAAATTTCCAAGCCGTCGTTTGGACATCGCCGGATTGATTGAAAACGGCTCGATGACCCCGGCCATCGGACAATTGCTGGAGATCGCGGCCCGCTCGCGGCTCAATGTTCTGGTCTCCGGCGGCACCGGATCCGGCAAGACGACGCTCCTGAACGCGATGAGCCAGTTCATCGATCACACCGAACGTATCGTCACGATCGAGGACGCGGCGGAGCTGCAGCTTCAGCAGCCGCACGTGATCAGCCTGGAGACCCGGCCTCCCAGCCTCGAGGGCACAGGGCAGGTGACACAACGCGATCTGCTGGTGAATGCCCTGCGCATGCGTCCCGACCGGATCGTGGTTGGCGAGGTGCGCAGTTCCGAAGCATTCGACATGCTGCAGGCGATGAACACCGGCCATGATGGTTCGATCTCCACGGTACACGCGAATAGTACCCGGGATGCCCTGACCCGCATCGAAAACATGGTGCAGATGGGACAGGTCAATCTACCGTCGCGCGCCATTCGAAGTCAGATCGTCGCTGCGCTGGATCTCATTGTGCAGGTCGAACGCATGCGGGACGGGCAGCGCCGTATCGTTCAGATCAGCGAGGTGATCGGCCTTGAAGGGGAGGTGATCACCACCAATGACATCGCAGCCTTCGAGTATCAGGAGGAGGATGTGAACGGGCGGATATCGGGCAGCTATAAGTCCAACCTTGCAACTCCGAAGTTCAAGAGCCGGCTTGTCTATTTCGGGCTAGATGGTGCGTGGGCCGAGGCCATGAGGCAAATATGACGCTGGAGTCCGTGATCGTCACTGTTCTGGCGCTCGCGATGTGCGCAGCAGCCATTTCGTTGTGGCTCGACGCTCGGGAAAGACGCATCAATCGCCGGTTGGCGGTTGCTCTGCCAACGTCGCATCCGGCCAACTTGCCATCCATTCGCCGCTTGGAGAGCGGGTCACAGGACCAGTTTCTCAATCGGCTGTCCAACTACAATCCCGATATACCTTACGTGATGCATCCGGCCTATGTGCTGCTCGCAGGTGCATTCGGAGCAGCCGTGATCCTTTATGCGAACAGCCAGCTGGGATATTCCATTGTCTACGTGTCCATTGTCGCCGCAATCGCGGCCCTCATTGTGATACGAGGCCTGTTCGGATGGCAGCAGCGTCGCTTCGCTCTTCAGCTTTTTCGACAGCTGCCTGATGCGATCCAGCTGGTGACGAGTACCGTGCGTTCGGGTCTGCCTGTGCACGAGGCATTTCGTGCCCTCGCGCGCGATATGCCGCAGCCAACGGCCGGGCAGTTTGCCATCGTATGCAGCGAAGTGAATTTGGGAAGACCCCCCGAGGAAGCTATCCAAGCTGTCTATCGGCGAACGCAGGTGGCGGAGTATGCGATCTTTGCGGTGACACTTGCCGTGCAGTTGAAGTCCGGTGGCAGCCTGGCCGAGACGTTGCAGAACCTGGGAGACACTGTCAGGCAACGTGTTGCGCTGGCCGCTCGCGCCAAGGCGCTGGCAGGAGAGGTGATCTTTTCCTCACGAGCGCTGACAGTCTCGCCCTTGATTGCAGGCGGGGTCCTGTACGCAGCCAATCCGCAAACGGTTGATCTGTTGTTCACCGATCCGGTTGGAAACAAGCTGCTGGCTTACGCAGTCCTTTCGGTGCTTGTCGGAGCCCTGGTGATAAGTTGGATGGTCAGAAGGGAAACAGAACTATGACCTCTGGTCTCAGTCTGGTGGCCCTCGCAGTCGTGGCTGCAACCGCGTCCTGCATGTTGATTATCCGCGAAATACACATTCGTACATTGGACGCCCGGGTATCAAACGCCGTGATGGGCGTTGCTGGCCGGTCTGCACCCTTCCAGGATTTGACCGGTTGGTTTTCGTCACTCGGCATGCGGTATCGTCGCTTCTACGCTGAGGAAAATCTGGATCAGCTACGAACCATCCTTCAATCGTCAGGTTTCAATCATCATCGAGCCTTGCCGACCTGGATCGGTGTCAAAGCCGTCAGCATGGCGCTATGCCCGATCATCGCCGGGTGTGTCGCTCAGCTTTTCGGGAAGGCACTGCTGGATGTGATGGTCTTCACACTTATCGGCTTGGCGATCGGGATTCTAGCGCCGCGATTGATACTGGCGGTACTGAAGCGGCGGTTTGATGCCGCCATTCGACTGGGCACGCCGGACATGATCGATTTGCTGGTTGTGTGCAGCGAAGCGGGAATGGGCCTGGAAAGCGGGCTGGCACGCGTCGCGCAAGAAATGCAAGAGACCAATCCCGCTATAGCCCGGGTCATGAGCGGCCTTCTTGATGATCTCCGGATCCTGCCAAGCCGCAGCGACGCATTCGAGAAACTGGGATCTACATCGGATGGGCTTCGCCGATTCGGAATCATGGTCGGCCAAAGCCTGCAATACGGAACGCCGGTGGGGCAGGCTCTGCGGAGTATCGCCGTCGACCTCCGGCGCGAACGTATTACCAAGCTTGAAGAAAGAGCACACAAGTTGGGCGCCAAGCTGACCATTCCGATGGTGTTGTTCCTGCTTCCAGCCATGTTCGTCATTTTGGGTGGAAGTCCCATTCTGCACCTCGTGCGTTCGTTCGCCAGCTTCGGTAAGTAGCCATGAGCACGATCGCCCTTCCGAAAACGTCCTCTTACGACCGGACCATGCAGCTGTTCGGCGGCATGTGGTTCATGTTGCTGGCGCTTGGCGTGGCGATCAAGATCGGATCATCGGCTCATGATCCTTGGCCGTCGCTCCTGTCGAGTGTTTGCCTCGCTGTCTTTTACGTGCTCCTGGCGCTGTTGGTCATGACGCGGCCGCCGGCGAAGGCGCAAGCGAACGGCCGTCTCCCAAGGATTGCGGCGTTCGTCGGCACCTATATGCCCTGGACGATCGCCTTCTTCGGCGAAACCGACAAGGCGTTGCCAAACCTGGCGTCCACCGTGTGCGTGTTGATCGGCATGATCATGATGCTGGTCACCATCCGACATCTTGGCAGGTCGTTCAGTCTGGTGCCACAGGCGCGCAACGTGGTGCAAACGGGTCCGTATCGATGGATCAAGCACCCGCTCTACCTTGCGGAAGAAATCGCCGTGTTGGGTGTGGTGCTGAGAAGCCCGACACCGCTGACAGCGGTCCTGCTCGTCTTGCATATCGGCGTTCAGGTTTGCCGGATTTATTACGAAGAGGACCTGCTACGTCGCAACTGCCCGGAATATTCTGGTTACGAAGCATCGCGCTGGAGAGTGATCCCTTACGTTTGGTGAGTTCTGTTCCGGTCGACGACCGGAAGGTGAGTATCGGTCGAGGTCAACTCATGAGCCACAAGAGGTCGTTCGTCGTGGATCAGCGCGGCGCCGTCGCATTTGAGACATTGATCGTCTACCCGGTTTTGGTGGCGTTCCTGCTCATGCCGCTCGCCGACCTGGCTGCTGCGGGCTTCCAGTTTATCTCCGCATGGAGCGCATTGCGCTCCTTCGGGCAGTATGTGCAGTACGCTAATCCGCTCGCCCCTGACGGCACGGTGAGCTGGAAGACAGGGCTACAGACCACAGTCGCTGGTCATGCGATCAGCAACCTTCAGGTCTTGTGCGGAGACGCAGGGGCCACCTGTTCGCCAGGCAATCTGGCTTCTCCCAAGTACATTACATTCTCGACAACCATCACTTTGGCTCCAATTGTGTGGAGAGGGGTGCTGTGTCCCACCACTTGTACCTACACGCTGCCTTACTCAGAACGCTTCCAGTAGGGGCTTCCATGCGTAGTCTGCTCCGTTCCCAACGAGGCTCTGTCGCATTCGCAACGGTCATCGCTCTCGTGCCGCTCATCGGAGTAGTCGCACTCGGGGCTGAGGCCGGATCGTGGTACGTCACCCGTCAGCACGCGCAGAACGCCGCCGACTCGGCCGCCTATTCGGGCGCATTGCGGCTTTCATGTATCATGGTGGGTGCGGCCTGCGACACGTACTCAGTGGATTATCGCGGCAAGGAATTCGCGGCACAGAATGGGTTTTGCAACTCAAGTCCCAACGACGCTACCGGCTATCCGGGCAGAACTTGTCCGACAAGCCTACCGACCAGAATCTCGCGGGCCGTGCAGATCGATATCGGCGATTACAATGGGACCACGTTCACAACGCCACCTGCAGGCACCGGCAATGCCGTTCGCGCCAGGGTCAGCCAGCAACAACCGGCGTACTTGGCGGCAGTGCTGGGTTTGACCACCGTCGACATCCCCGCCCAAGCCATTGCAGTGGTTCAGCAGCCGACCAAGGCCTGCGTCCTGGCGCTTGGACCTGACTCAGGCGCACTCAAGCTTGCTGGTAACCTCAGCAACAACGGAACTGGCTGCGCTCTGATGTCGGATACCAGTGTTCAACTTGCCAGCACTCCAACGTTCACCGGCTCGGGATGGGCAGTTTATGGTGTAAATGGCTGCACCCCCTCAAGCAGCTGCAGCAATGTTGGCGTACCGTACAACTATTTCATGACGTACGCTAACAATCCGCTCAGCAAACTGAACACCGCATCGTTCAATAGCAGGACTGGCAATGCAAGTATGCCATGCACCCTTCAGGCGGATGGGTGGAAGCATTGCGCGCCGAATAGCGCCGGGACTGGAGCTTACGGCAGTTTCACGGTGCAGAACGGCGACAAGTACGTTTTGGACCCGGGAACATATTTCTTCTACAAGGCAAACATTAAGGTCACCGGCGGGCAACTGAAAGGCGCAGGCGTAACCCTCGTCTTGCTCGGAGACTCGCAGCTTACCATCAACGGGGGTACGGTTGATCTCTCCGCACCCGCCACTAACACGTTCTCCTCTGATCTCAATGGCGTCCTGATTGATGATCAGGCTCCGAGCAAGACCAGCAACAAGGTCACCATAAACGGTGGCGGTCTGGTGAGCCTGGGCGGGGCTATCTACTTCCCCAACGTCGACGTTAGCTGGGCCGGTACGACTGCCAGTACGAACACGACCTGTTCGCAAGTGATCGCGAAAACGCTCGACATGAGCGGTGGCGGCTACCTCAGCACGCAAGGCTGTGATCCGGCCACAATCGTATACACCCAGGTTGTCGCTTTGGTGCAATGATGAGAAAGCTCGACAATCGCGGTATGGCGCCGTTTGAATTTATCATGGTGTCCGTGGCGCTTTTCACATTGATGTTCGCCATCTTCGATCTCGGGCGCTATGCCATCACGATGCAATCCTTGCGGACGCTTGCGAGTGCTGGCGCCCGTGCGGTCATGATCAGCTGCTATACGCCTGCCTTGCTTCAAAGCCCGCCGCAGTCGCCGGCCGGCTGCACCGGGGATCCCCTGTCCACCGCTGCCAAGCAGAACGCGGCCCCCTTCCTGTTTTTCGGTGGTCTGACGCCAACGCTGACCGTGGGGGCCAACAGCAACAGCTTGAGCGTTACAGCTTCCCAGGCAAACTTCACGATGCTGATGCCCATATGGGGCGCAGCGCTCAATGCGCCGAGCGCCTCCAACCAGATTCCCTTCTAGTACAAATATGGCAGCACGCCTGACATGTTTCGCTCGACAGCTTTTCGTGGACGCGGCGTGCGGACCAAACGCGCGGGGGCGGAATTACTCGGCCAGGCGAATCGCCAAGCGTGCCACCGACTGTCCTTCGATCGCAAAGCCACGACGGGAGCGCGCGCCAAGAGCGGTTGTGCTGCGGGATAGTTCCCCACAACCAGTGAGAATGATGCGCGCTGGCAACATCGAAGGGTTTTCTTTCTGCTTGCGGCGGTGCGGTAAGTATCTCGTCTTGCAAGCTGCCTGCATGAGGGAGGATGATCTTGGAAACACGAAGTAACGAATTGTAGTGGGACAGATTGTAAGCTCTGCGACGTGGTGCGCAGAGGGGAAATGTTGAGGACGTCGGGCACGTAGATTTGCGGGAATCTCCGTGGATCGCAGTGGGGGGACTCGGATGAGTGGCGATCGCATTTGGGGTAACGGGGCCGGGAGGCTTCTCGCCTTCGGCGTGATGGGTCTGGGCGCGGCGCTCGCCTCCTCTGGGTTCGCTGACCGCGCGGCGGCTGCAGACCGGCGGGGCTCCTCCGGCGGCGTCATCGTCAGCGAGATGAATGACGTCCAGCGGGTCAAGCTCGTCGTCAACAAGTCACGTACCTTCAAGGTCGACACGGCCTTTGCGACGATCGTGGCGGGCTCGTCTGACATCGTCGACGTGAAGTCGCTGAGCGATCATCTCATCTACGTGCAGGGCAAGCAGACCGGCACCACCAATGTCATCCTGTTCGACAGCTCGATGAAGCAGATCGGGATCCTCGACGTCGAGGTCGTGATCGATACCGGCAATCTACAGCAGAACATCCGGACCAGCACCGGCGGGCAAGGTATCCGCGTGTCGGCTTCCGAGGGCCAGGTGGTGCTCAGCGGGGTCGCCGCCGACGCAGTGACGGCCGAGCGGGCCATGGCGATCGCCACCAGCACGGTCGCGAAAGGGGGCGTCGTCGTTAACGCGATGAGCGTCGCGGCGCCGCAACAGGTGATGCTCGAGGTGCGCTTTCTAGAGGTGAGCCGGGAGGCTGGACGCAACCTGGGCGTCAATCTGTACGCGGCGAATGCCAATGGTACCAACGTCGGCAATACCGGTCTTGGTTCAACCACGGCCGTCGGGCGGGCACCCATCGGTGGCGTCAATAGTCTCACTAGGGTACCCACCACCGGCGGCACCAGCAACCTTAGTGCCAGCAGCACTCCTGTTGGCGCCAATCCTGCTGGCAGCCTTCCGATACTCGGAACTCTCGGGACGCTCGCCGGTACTGCAGGAGGCATTGCGCCGGCGCCGTTCGGAAGCTTGTTGACCAGCATTATCAGGACCAGCAGCGGGGGCTCGGTGGACCTGTTGATCTCGGCGTTGGAAACCAAAGGATTGGCACGCCGGCTGGCGGAGCCAAATCTGACCACGCTGTCCGGCGATGCCGCCCGCTTTCTCGCCGGCGGCGAGTTTCCAGTGCCGATACCGACCCAGACGCAGAACGGCTTTCCCACCATCACAATTGACTACAAGAAGTTCGGTGTTGAGCTCGCCTTCGTCCCCACTGTGCTCTCGCGCGGTGTGATCAATCTTCGCGTCGAGCCGTCGGTCAGCGAACTTGATTTCGCCAACGCTGTGACGATCCAGGGGACGACCGTTCCTGCGCTGACCCGCCGCGACGCGCGAACCACGGTTGAGTTGCGCGATGGCCAGAGCTTTGCCATCGCCGGCCTGTTGCAGACCCGCAATCGCCAGGACGTCTCGCAGTTGCCTTGGATCGGCTCGGTGCCGGTGATTGGAAGCCTGTTCAGCAGCAAATCGTATCAGCAGGAGGAAACCGATCTGGTGATCATCGTGACGCCGCGCCTGGTCGCGCCGGCGGCACCCGGTCAGCAACTGGCATCGCCACTCGACTCCCGCCTGCCGGCCAACGACGTCGATTTCTTCCTCAATGGTCAGATGGAAGTCCGCAAGCGGTACAATGACTACGTCAATTCCGGAGGCGAGGTGAAGGGGCCGTATGGCCATATCATCGCGCCTGAAGTCCGGACCCCCGTCGTCGTCCCGGCCGCGAGTGCCGATCAGACGGTCGTCAAAACTCTAAACTAGAGGACGCGCGAGATGACGATCAGGTATCTGGCTCTGTTTGCGCCCTTCCTCCTCGGGGGATGTTACGGCGTCGCCGGTCATGACGAGGTGGACCGCTACTTTCAGCGTTCCGACAGCATCACGATGACCGCCGGCGATGCCAAGCAGGTCAACGCCGTGACCCATACAATTCATCCATGGCCGCGATACGTCGGTGATCGCCGGATCGCATACGACGCTCGACGTGTGGGCTCGGCCGTGACGCGTTACGGCAACCAGCAACAGCCGGTGGATCAGCTTCCCGACATGGGCGATCCGACGAAACTCATGGGCCAGCGGCCTCCGGTCACGCAGAATGTCAACGTAACTGGATTGGGTGCGGGAGCATCGGCGGGAGTATCGGTGCCAGTCGGCGGGGCAGCGGGCAGGTAGCGGCTTCTGGTAAATGAGTTGAGCGACGGGACAGTTGAGTGCAGTGCAGTGCGTCCGCTGGGCCGGGCGGGGGACAAAATTATGCGACGTGCCATTCTACTGCTGACCTGTTGCTGGCTGGCGCCAGGCCTTGCGGCATGTGACTATACCACGAGAGAGGCTGCCATCGTGGCTCCCGTCGAGCCACCGGGTGGGGACCCGGTGCAGGAGCCGACGGACGTCAAGTACTACCCGTCGGACGAGCCTGTGCGGCTGGGCCTGGAGCATTACAATCGCGGCAGTTACGGGCTCTCACAGCGCTATTTCAAGGACGCCGTCGAGAAATCACCCAAGGACGTCACGGCCTGGATTGGTCTCGCAGCGAGCTACGACAAGCTGCGTCGCTTCGACCTGGCCGATCAGGCCTATGCCCAAGCGATCCGGCTGGGAGGCGAAACCGTTCAGATCCTGAATGACCAGGGGTACTCGTACATGCTGCGCGGCAATCTGAGTGCGGCGCGACGGAAGTTCGAGAAGGCTTATTCGCTCGATCCAGGTAATCCGGTCATCGCCAATAACCTCGAGCTCCTCAATGGCAGCCGGCGGTTCATTGAAAGACCACCAAACAACCAGCCTTAAGTGGTCGATCGGCTACTGCGATCGCGGCCAGTTCTCGTCAGTTTGGCCCAATCACAGCATCAGCGTAACGGCTGCCGCTCCGGATGATGACAACGACGCCATTGCGAACGGTAAATCGCGCGCCGAGCAGTTTCCGCACCTTCTCCGTGATCGGAGAGGGAAAGGGAACGGTTTCTCCCACGACGGGTTCGCCGACCTTTATCGTCTCAGTCGCGGGGCCAGCAACTGGTGCAGGCTTGATATAGTCTCGGATAAGCTGAATCTCTTCACGTGACAGGATGAGCGGAGCCTGGTCAGGTTGGGTCTCCGACAGCGGCTTGGGTGTTCCGCTGCTTGCCTTTTCACGTATCTCATTGGTGCTTGCGATCTGATCGAGCCTGGCTACGCGTAGCTTGAGCGCGATGATGTCACGTTGCAGTGTTGCGATCTCCAATTTGCGCGCGTTGACCTGCATGAAGACGATGATCGCGCAAACGCAGCTCACGATGAAGCCGACACTCAGCAGTGCGATCAGCCAACGCTCGAAGTTTCCCATCGACCCTCCGGTCGTCGGGGGGAGTTGATCGCGCTGGAGATGGCGCCGCCAGATGCGGCGTCCTCGGTCGATCCAATCGGTAGAGCCCGTTACGCCGGTCGCCGCCTGGCCCGACCCAAAATGCGCAGGCGACGAGGTGGCTTCCTCGCGGGCCGGATCGACGAACGACATCGTGTCGACTTGCTCAAGCTCTGGATTCTCGGGAACGCGATCCGCCGTCGTCAGATGGGCGGCAGGATGGAAGGGATCCATCTGCTTATCGAGCCGGCCCATCTCCGCTCTCCATGCAGCCATCTATCAACTTCAGCAGTTCCGCCGACGCGGCTAGAATAGGGTACCCGAGGATTCGATCAATCGGAACGGAAAAGGCTCTAAGCCGCGGAGCCGCTCGAAGGGTAGCTTCAAGAGATAGGGTGCCAACTCGAAGCCAGGGTTCACCCGCGCGGATGCTCCGACCACGCAGAACTCGGCAACCACCCTCGCATAGTAAGCACAACCATAAGTAGTAGAATGCCCGCTCTTGAAAAGCCGGAATGCGGGCGTCGGCCGCCAGAAGAGATTCAAATCCGACGGAGAATCGCACAGGATCAACGTCCACTTGCCGCCAGCGGCGCGACACGGCTATGGGGCAGGGCCACCGAAAATTGCCTAGGTGACCACGTCCGGCAAGTGGATTGGTGGAATGACAATCCTTGATTGAAGTTGATTGATACCCTAATACCGTTGCTTTACAGGCAACACAGGTGCGGACCGGTGCGGACGATCATTGCTGACGATCACGCGATCATGCGGGAAGGTCTGAAGCAGCTCCTGTCGACCGTCGACGATCTTATTGTCAGCGGAGAGGCGGCGGACGCAGAGGCTGTTCATCGTCTGCTGAACGAAAACTCCGCCGATCTTCTCATCCTTGATCTCGGCATGCCGGGTGTGAGCGGCTTTCAATTCATAGCTCACCTGAGAACCGTTTGGCCGGCGCTGCGGGTTCTTGTCCTCACCGCCAATGTCGAGCCGCGTTCCGTTCGAGCAGCTTTTTCCGCGGGCGCGAGCGGCTATTTGACCAAGAGCGGCGATCCGTCCGAACTCGTTGCTGCGATCGATGCCATCAGAAAAGGCAACCTCTATGTTGCGGAGGAGGTTCGCTTCGCAGTGGACCACGGCCCGAACGTAATCCCGGAGCCGATCGCCGCGATCGTATCTCCGGTTGCGCTGACAAGGCGTGAGCGGCAAATCCTGGCGATGATCCCTCACGGCGCCACCAACCGCGATATCGCCAGCCGTCTCGGCATCAGCCCGCTCACCGCCCGGAAACATCGCGAAAATCTCATGCGGAAGCTTGACCTGCACAATGGCGCTGAGTTGACCGCCTACGCGGTTCGTCTCGGCCTTCCAGCGGGGTAGCGCAACGGCAACTCGCAACCGAAGCCGCCGCACCTGCCGGCGCGCGGAGAGGTCTCGATGCAAGAGGACAAGATACGCGAGGCGCTCGTAGAGCTCCTGTATCGCAATTCCTATGGAGTGGTGGCTTCCAACGTCGTCATCTCCCTAGCGGCAGCGTCCGTGCTAAGGAGCGCTGTACCGGCGAGCTGGTTGATCGGATGGCTCGGCGCGGTGTATCTGCTCACCGCCATACGCGTCCTGGCGGCGCGCCGGTTCTTCAAGCGGGTTAGAGAGCCGACCTCAGTGTTGCGATGGGCTTGGCTTGCGGCTGCGTTTTCCTGCGTGTCGGGCCTGCTGTGGGGAATGCTCGGTTGGGTTGGCTTCCGTCCCGAGGAGCCCATTCTTTTTTCATTCACTGCTGTTGTCTTGACCGGTCTGATCTGCGGCACGGTTCCGTCGCTCTCGGCCTTTCCGCCTGCTTTGGTCGGCTCGATCGTCGCAACGATGCTGCCCTTCACGGTACGCTCGATCGCCAATGGAGGCGATATCTCCGGTGCGTATCTCGCCCTGCTCGGCGGGCTTTTGACCATCAATCTCTATTACTGCCGTACGACGTACCGCATGCTGCATGAGAGCATCAGGTTGCGTTTGGAAAATGTCGAGCTCGTTAGCCACCTCCAGGAAGAACGCGACCGCGCACAAGCCGCGGACCGCGCGAAAACGCGTTTCCTCGCGGCCGCCAGTCATGACCTGCGCCAGCCGATCCATGCCTTGAGTCTTCTGATTGCCACGCTGGCGGCGCTGGGCCACCGCGGCGTTGTCCAGTCCGGCGATGCACGCGATCTGGCAGGCAAGGCAAAATCCATCGTCGGAAACCTCAGTGCCCTTCTGAACGGACTGCTCGATATCTCGCGGCTTGACGCCGGCGTCGTCACTGTTGCGAGGGAGGCGGTGAATCTGTCCCAGCTTTTCAACCAGTTCAGCAATGAATTCGCTCCCGAAGCGAAGGATCGCGGCCTGGATTGGCGTGTCGTTGAAAGCCGTCTCCAGGTGGACAGCGATCCCATGATGCTGAAACGGGTCCTGGGCAATCTGCTGTCGAACGCCTTTCGATACACGAGGTCCGGTGGCGTTCTGCTCGGTTGCCGCAGGCGCGGTGCCTCGGTGGAAATCCAGATATGGGATACCGGCCCCGGCATTCCCGCAGATCAGCAAGCGATGATCTTCGAGGAGTTCGTGCAGTTGCAGAACCCGGCGAGGGATCGCACCCAAGGCCTTGGCCTTGGCCTCGCCATCGTTCGCCGCACTGCCGCACTGCTGCAACATCCGCTGAAGCTGGTTTCCGTCGTCGATCGCGGTTCGATGTTTTCCGTTACGGTTCCGCAAGCCAGTGCAGTGGCGCCTCCCTTGCCCGATCACAGCGCGCCACCTGCAGATATCGCCATCAGCATCATGGTCGTGGAAGACGAGGGGGATGTTCTCGACGTCATGGTGCGGCTGCTCACGCTGCAGGGCCATCGGGTCTATGCCGGCCGGTCTGCAGCCGAGGTGCAACAAATTCACGCGGAGGCAATGGCGACCGGCGATGCGCCGGTCGATCTGATCGTCACCGACTACCGCCTCGGAGGTGGTGCTACTGGCCAGGACGCAATCGAGGCTCTTTGCGCCTATATCGGCCGCTCCCTGCCTGCCATCATCGTGACCGGCGATACCTCGCCGGCGCGCATCAAGGAAGCCAGCGCCAGCGGTCATCGTATTCTCCACAAGCCGATCGCCGGCGAGCAATTGAATGAAGCAATTGTTGCCGCCTATGTAGATCGCAAGCAATCAATCAATAGCGGCTGCTAAAAGCACGCGTAGCTTGCTACCAAAATTGGCGATCAACCGGCCACGGTTGAGGTTGCATCTCCGCGCGGACGCCCACCGCGCCACCACCTGTGGCGACAAAGGTCTTTCGGCTTTCCCTTCCAGCCGGGTACGAAATACGACATCTGCCGTATCGCTCGCGGATTGCCCCAGTGATATCCCTGTGGATGTCATTGCCGCCGTCGCTGGGTACGGTGCTATTTCGCCCAGCAGCGATAATCAATTTCGAGTTTAAAGCATGACGCTCGAATATGAGAAGCAGACGATGTGTCATCAATCGCGCGATTTAGCTCCCTCAATATCTATTTTCGACAGCAAGGTGCGAAGCGTCCTCAAAGATATTCTCGTCTCCCTTCACGTATCGCGGCGCCTTGGAGCGAAACGCGTAATCGGAGAGTACCGGCATTTGCTTGCGAAGGACTGTGCTTCGTTGAATTTTCGGACGCGCACAATGCGTAATCTGGACAGGGGAGTTGCCGATAACCCCCGCGCCCGGCGAGCAGCGCCACCTCTCAAGGCGTGGACAATGGCTGTCCTGGTTGGCTTCGGCATTTTGCACGTCGTCGGAGAACGCACGCTGCATCAGGCGCCGAGTATTCGACCGATCGAGCCGGCAACGGCAGCGATCCAAGGCGACTAGATGGATTGGTTGTTTGTCGTTTGAGTGAGCTCGAACGACCCGACGCTGTCCCGCCATCCACGACGACCAGCATCTTTAGGAAGCGGTGTCATGTCCGACATAGCGGTTTATCTTGTGCTAAGCGGGGCGGTGTTTGCAGGCGCGTTCGTGTCTGGCCTTTCCGGGTTTGCGTTCTCGGCGGTCGCTGGCGCTATCCTGCTACACGTGTTTCCGCCTATCGAAGCTGTGCCGTTGATGATGGCCTGCAGCATCACCGTGCAAGCCGCCAATCTGTATGCGCTCCGCAAGAGCATGCAATGGAGAACCAGCCTGGTTTTCATCGCTGGTGGATTATTAGGCGTTCCGATTGCGATCTATCTCCTGCAGAACGTGGATACAGGTATTTTCAGATTGGGATTTGGAGTGCTCGTGTCGCTTTACGCGGCATACGCCCTGGTGCGGCCGACGGCTGCCTACTTGCGTCAGATGGAGAGCCAGAGCAGGAACGCGCTGGTGGGGTTTGGCGGCGGCCTTGTCGGCGGGTTGACAGCGATGCCTGGCGCACTTCCTGCGATCTGGTGCGATATCCATGGTCTTCCGAAAACGCAGCAGCGCGGCCTGGTTCAACCCTACATCGGGGTCATGCAACTTTTTGCCCTCGCTCTCATGCTTTCGCACCACAGCCTCTCGTTGAAAGTCTTGATCGATTTTGGCATTTCTCTGCCCGCCTTAGCTGCGGGAACGGCTGCAGGTATCGTCTTGTTCGGTCGAATCAACGAAGCAGCCTTCAAACGTATCATCCTTGGCTTGCTGCTGTTTTCGGGACTTTGCCTTGTGATTTAGCAGGACCTCGTGGGAAGGCATGCGTGCTTCTGCGTGCGCGCCGGTCCGGGCCGGCTGCTCATCTGCGCGAGCACGGAATTGAAGTTGTCGCCGACCTAGCGGGTGTGGGCGAAAAGACCGTCAGCCGTCACCTCCACGAAATGTCAGGGCAGTGGCTGGAGTTTCCGCAGCATGGTCGGCGACGGTATCGAGCGGAGGAGCGGTGTCCACGGGCCTCATCCCCCGAAGCCATAATAGTCACGCACCACGGTCTCGCGGAGCTTGCCGGGCTCGAAGATCTCGATCACGACCCCGTCGGGTGCGCCGAGCATGAAATAGCCGCCGCCTCCGCCGAGGCGACGAATCGGATTGGGAACATGAAGGCCCGCAGCGGTCATGCGTTCGTAAAGCTCGTCGATGCCGACGACCTGCATGCCGAGATGATGGACGGCATTCTTGCCCTCGCCGCGTGGCAACTGGTCATAGAGATGCAGGGCGCCGATGCCGACCTTGATGAAGACGTTGCGGGCACCGGCAACGTCGCCATCCCACTTCACCTCGGCATCGAACCACTTTTTGTAGAAGGCGATTGTCGCATCGACGTTGGATGCGAACAGATGTACGTGCTGGAGGTGATAGCGCTGCTTGGTGCCGTAGGGATACTGCCACTCGTTCTCGGGTGTCGTCATGCTGTCCTCGGATGTTGGAGTTGGATGTTTGATGTCGCGTCAGCGCTTCAGGAGCAGGCAGGCGCTTTCGGTCAGCGGAATGGTCACCTCCTGGGCCGGGATCGTGCGGAGGATCTTGTAGAGGTCCCACTCTCCCTTGGAGTCCTTGGGGGCCTTGACTTGGGCGAGGTACATGTCGCGGACGACGCGGCCGTCCTTGCGGATCGTGGCGCCATGCGTGAAGGCGCTCTCGATCCGCGTTGCGCGCATTCTTGCGACGACTTGATTTGCGTCGTCCGACCGGTCGCCTCCACGGCCTGTAGATAGTGACGCACCGCCTCGTAAACGCCGATCTGCATGAAGGTCGGCCGCTGTCCCTTGCGGCCGGGCAATCGGAGCAAGCGCGCGCGACGAGCATCCCGAATACAGCCTCATCCGGCGTTCCCCCATCATTGCTGTGGAGGGTCTGTGTCAGAGCTGGTTCAGGCTGGCAAACGAGGTTTTCGCGGTGTCCCTTGAGTGAAACTCAACTCAATCGTTTGCACGCTTTCGCGAGGATGTCCTGGCCGCCGCCTTGTTGGCGCCCTGTTGCTTGCAGGCGTTGCAGAGCCACGTGGCAAAGGCCGCGACTGCCGGATCGTCCGCCATGCGTTGCTCATATTCGAGCACAAAGTGGCGCCGCGTCGGCCGGACCACGGGATGCGCTCTGACGAGATTGAGTTGTGCAAGATCCGGAGCGAGCAGGCTCTCGATGGCGATGGCGGCGCCGAGCCCGGCCGCAGCGGCCTCGATCGCGAGCCCCAGATTTTCAAAGCTGCTTCCGCCGCGGATCGGCACCTTGGTGAGCTGCGCGTGGTCGAGCCAGCGTCGCCAATCGTCTGGCCGCGGCCTGTTGTGCAGCAGCGGAACTGACGCGAAATCCAGCACGCCATCCTTCAACAGAGCTGGCGAGCAGACCGGCACGGTGGCGATCGGCAGCAGAGGCCGGGTGACGAGGCCGGCTCTCGGCTCGCCGTCCGAGACGGCAATGACGGCATCGTAGCGGCTGGCAAGAAGATCAACCGGGTTGGCGCTGGTGTGCAGATCGATCTCCAGCTCGGGATGTGCCGCCTTGAGCCCCGGCCATATCGGCAGGAGAAAACGCGACAGGAAGAATCCGTAGACGCCGACGGATAGCCGTCTGAACTGCCGCAGGTGCAGGCCTTCAGCGGCATCCGCAATGCGATCGAGGGCCTCGCGGGTGGAATCGGCGAACGCCTTGCCGGCCGAGGTCAGGACGAGGCCGCGCGACCCCCGCAGGAACAGCGCGGTGCCCATGCGCACCTCGAGTGCGCGGACGTGCCTGCTGACTGCGCCGACCGTCACGTTCAACTCGTCGGCGGCTCGCGTGATCGACAGGTGTCGTGCGGCCGCTTCGAATGCCCGCACGGCATGGAGTGGAGGAAGTCGTCGTGAAGCCATGATGGTGCGCCCCGCGGGATGACCGGGCCTTGAGTTTCGCTCAAGGCGCCCGCCCAAGAAGTCGTTTGCGTGGAGCGCTGTCAAGTCATACCCGAACACTGGCCCGGGGTCCGCCCCGCCCAAGATACGTCCGTCCGGAGAGGAAGCTCATGACCGTTCATGCCGGTTTGGCCCGTCGCGAAGCGTCGTCCCGACGCTCGATGGCGTTAGCGCCCACCTGCCGTGGGCTGAACTACTTTGCGATCGACCGGAGCATGCGGGATCTGCTTCCCCTGTACATGGAAGCGCCGCTGCTGGCGCATCTCGGGCCGCATCTCGCCGAGCTCGGCGCGCTTGCCGGAAGTAAGCTCTACGATCTGTCCGATCAGGCCGAGCGCCATCAGCCGGTGCTGCATCCGCGCGACGGCTATGGCCGCGACGAGGAGTGGGTCGAATACCACCCGGCTTACCGGGAGATGGAGCGGATCGCATTCGGACAATTCGGTATGCACGCGATGTGCAATCGAGGTGGCGTGCTGGGCTGGCCCTCGGTGATGCCGCCGATCGCAAAATACGTGTTTCACTACCTGTTTTCGCAAGCCGAGTTCGGCCTGCTGTGCCCGGTGAATCTGACCGACAGCTCGTCCGAGCTGGTGCGACGTTTCGGCAGCGACGAGCTTCAAAAGCGCTATCTGCAACGCATGTGGAGCCAGGATCCGGCCACGCTGTTCAAATGCGCGCAGTTCATGACCGAGAAGGCGGGCGGCTCCGATGTCGGTGCGGCCGAACTGACCGCCGTGCGCGATGGCGCGCATTGGAGGCTCTATGGTGAAAAATGGTTCTGCTCCAACGCCGATGCGGAGCTTGCCGTGTTGCTGGCACGGCCGGAGGGCGCAGTCGGCGGCGGGCGCGGCCTTGGCCTGTTCCTGATGCCGAAGACGCTGCCGGACGGCAGCCGCAACGCCTATCGCATCGTGAGGCTCAAGGACAAGCTCGGCAGCCGCACCATGGCCAGCGGCGAGATCGTGTTCGATGGTGCCGTCGCCTATCAGCTCGGTGAGCTCGATCAGGGCTTGAAGCATATGCTGGTGATGGTGAATTCCAGCCGTGTCTCGCATCTGGCGCGCGCCGCCGGCATGATGCGCCGCTGCCTCAACGAGGCGCTGCAGGCCTCCCGTCACCGCAACGCCTTCGGCCGCGCAGTGGTCGATCATCCCCTGATGCGCCGGCAGCTCGTCAAGCTGATGGTGCCGACCGAGCAGGCGCTGTCCGCGCTGCTCTATTCGGCAACCGCACCGGAGAAGGTGCTGCGGCTGCTGACGCCGATCGTCAAATACCGAGCCTGCCGCGACAATGTCACGGTGGCGACCGGTGCGATGGAGGCGCGCGGCGGCAACGGCTACATCGAGGACTGGCCGAACGCGCGGCTGGTGCGCGATGCCCATCTCGGCCTGATCTGGGAGGGCACCAGCAACATCAACGCGCTGGATGCCGTGCAGCGCGCCGTTGGAAAGGTCGGCGCGCACGCCGCCCTGCGCGACGATCTCCTCACCCGGCTCGCGGATACACAGGGCATTCCCGGACAGTTTCGCACGCGGCTCGATGGCGCAGTCAATGGCGCGCTGCGCTTTGCGGAAGAGGTCGCGTCCCGCAAGGAGAATGAGCGCTTCTGCCGGGCCGCGGCGGGCAAGCTCTATCACGCTGTCACCGCCGCGCTGTTCATTCAGGAGGGCTTGCGTCTGGGTGCATCCGGCGGCGACGCCCGCCGCCTGCTGCTCGCGCGCTTCGTGCTGGAGCACCGCTTGCAAGAGCCGAACACGCTGAACCTGGAGAGCCAGCGCTGGGAGGACGAGGCCATCGACCTGCTGCTGGATGAGGCGCCAGTGCCGTTGTCGCGCGCGGCCGCGCTGCTGGTGAGGTAATCGCGATGGATCAGTCGGCCCAACGCGAACTCGCTCGCCTGCTTGCTACCCTGCGCCGCGAAGGACGCCAGCAGAGCGGCCTCGACCAGCGCCTCGTGCCGCCGGACAAGCCGACCGCCTATCGCGTCGCGCGCATGGTCGAGGAGGAGCTCGGCTGGACCGTCGCGGGCTGGAAGATCGCAGCGATGAAGGAAGTGCTGCAGCGCGAGTTGCGTACGGATTCGCCGATCTATGGCCGGGTCTACGCGCCGCTCATCAAGGCGTCGCCAGTTACGGTCGAGTATGCACGTCAGTGCAGTCCGATTCCCGAAGTCGAGTACCAGGCGCTGCTCGGCGCCGATCTTCCGCCGCGTGAAGCTCCCTACAGCATCGAAGAAGTCAAGCAGGCCGTCGTTTCGCTGCATCCGGGCGTGGAGCTGGCCGAGTGTCGTTTCGTCCACGACGCCGCGTTTCCTCCTTTGCCCGCTATCCTTGCGGACGGAGCCGGCAGCGGGACGATTGCATACGGTCCGCCGATCGAGAATTGGCGGCAGCGCGACATTGCCGGCCAGGAGATCGTGCTGACCTGCAATGGGACCCTGAGGCGGAAGGGCAATGCGGCGATCGCGCTGGACCATCCGATCGTGCCGGTGACATGGCTCGCCAACGAGCTCTCCCGGACCGGCATCGGTCTGAAAGCGGGGCAGATGATCAGCACCGGCACCGTGACGGGAATGTTGAGACCGAAGGCCGGAGAGACTTTCGTCGCGGATTTCGGACCTTTCGGCAGCGTGACGGTGACGTACGCGTGATCTGATCGAACTGACAATCTTCCAAGAACAACAGTCGGACGTGGGGGCGCGATGATGTCGTGGTCACACACCCAACCGGCGAGGAGTTGGAAACGGCATGGCGCCAGCCTTGCCTCGAGGGAGGGGAGAAGCCTATGGGATTGATCAGTCTTTGCCGCAAATTACTTCTCGTGTCAGCCGTTGCGTTATCCATGCCTGCGATGGCGAGGGCGGAATTTCCCGAGCGACCGATCAAATTCGTGGTGCCTTTTGCCGCAGGTGGACCGACGGACGCATTGGCGAGATCTCTGGCTGAGGGGGTCCGAGCCAAGCTCGGCCAGCCCGTCATTGTCGAAAACCGCGCCGGCGCCGGCGCCAACGTCGGAGCAGACTTCGTCGCTAACGCACCGGCCGATGGCTACACCCTCTTGTTTGGCACATCTGGACCGCTTGCCATCAACGTAAGCCTCTACGCAAAGCTCAGCTACGATCCAATCAAGAGCTTTGATCCGATCATCATGATCGGCAAGATGCCGAACGTTCTCTCGGTGCATCCCTCCGTGCCGGCGCAGAATGTGCAGGAGCTGATCGCGTATGCGAAAGCCAATCCGGGAAAATTGAGCTTTTCCTCGTCCGGCAACGGCGCATCGACGCATCTCGCTGGCGTCATGTTCAATGCCATCGCCGGCACCGACATCCTGCATGTCCCTTACCGCGGCGGCGCACCCGCCATCAACGATCTCATCGGCGGCCAGGTTCAGATGAGCTTTGCCGACATCTTCGTCTCCGCACCTCACATCAAGGCCGGACTCCTTCGCGCGCTCGGCGTGACGACGATCGAGCGGACGCCGGTTCTGCCCGATGTGCCGACCTTCGACGAGCAGGGCCTGAAAGGTTTCGATGTCAGCGTGTCCTTCGGCGTCGTCGCACCGAAGGGCGTGCCTGAGCCGATCATCGCGAAGCTCAATGCGGCTTTCGTCGCCGCCATGAACGACAACTCGATCAAACCGATTCTCGATGCGCAGGGAATCATCCCGGCGCTGTCGAGCAGTCCCGCCTATCTGGGGACGTTCATGGCGCAGGAAATTCCAAAATGGCGGGACGTCATCAACTCCATCGCACTGCGAATTGATTGAGGCGGGAGAAGCCATCGGCAGTCGTGGTTCGCCAGGGGGCGGTAATTCACGGTGCCGATGACGAGCCGCCGGCAGGACACATGAAGACACGAGCTTGGCCCCGAGCGAACCACTGGAGAGAGGATCTTATGTTTCAACGCAGCAGTTTGATGATTGCGATCGCGGCGCTCGCCATGCTCGTGCCCGTCTACGCCGGCGCACAGGAATACCCGACCAAGCCGATCACGCTGATCATTCCCTGGCCGGCCGGCGGATCGACCGACCTCACCATGCGCGCGATCGCCGAGAAGGCCTCCAAGGTACTGGGACAGCCGATTGCGATCGACAACAAGGCCGGGGGCAGTGGCACGGTCGGCCCGGCTACCATGGCTGCATCCGCAAAACCTGACGGCTACACCATCGCTCAGCTTCCAATGGGGGTGTTCCGCCTTCCTCTGATGCAGGAAACCCCCTGGGATCCGTCGAAGGATTTTACCTATATCATCCACCTCTCGGGCTACACCTTCGGCGTGACGACCAGTGCGGAAGGTCCGTTCAAGACATGGCAGGACGTGGTTGACTACGCCAAGGCCAATCCGGGCAAGGTCACCTATGCGACGCCTGGCGTCGGGACTTCGCCGCATGTCGGGATGGAACAGATCGCCATGCTCGCGGGCATCAAGCTCACGGCTGTCCCGTTCAAGGGCGGCGCGGAGACGAATGCCGCGGTGCTCGGTCAGCATACGATGCTGCAGGCCGACGCCACCGGCTGGCGTCCGCTGGTCGATGCCGGCAAGCTGCGCCTGCTGATGGTGTGGACCGCGAGCCGCTCGCCGAACTTTCCCGACGCGCCGACGCTGAAGGAGCTCGGCTATCCCGTGGTCTACGACTCGCCGTTCGGCATAGCCGGCCCGAAGGGAATGGATCCCAAGATCGTCGCCAAGCTGCACGACGCCTTCAAGAAGGCGCTGGATGATCCGGCCGTGGTCGCGACGCTGTCCAAATACGACATGGTGCCGAACTACAAGAACAGCGAGGACTACAAGAAGTTCGTCGTCGAGGTCACGGACTCCGAACGCAAGGTGATCGATGCACTCGGGCTCGGCAAGAAGAACTGAGCCATGAGTGACAACAGCAACGTCAAGTTCCATCCCAACAACACCGAACTCTGGGGCGGGCTGATCGGTCTCGGGCTCGGCATCTTCGTGATCCGGTCCGGCCTGAAGCTCAAGCTCGGCACGATCCACGATCCCGGCTCGGGTTTCGTGCTGTTCTACGCCGGCATCCTGATGTGCGCGTTCGCTGCAACGATCATCGTTGCCGCGATCACCGAAGGCGGGCCGACCTTCGGCTCGCGCTGGAAAGATGCGCGCTGGGCCAAGCCGGTCATCGTCATCGCATGCCTCACCGGGTTCGCCATCGCGCTCGATCCACTCGGCTTCCTGCTCGCCGCCATTCCGCTGACACTGCTGCTGATGCGCCTGATTGACCCGGTGCGCTGGTCGCTGGCGATTCCAATTTCCATCCTCGTTCCCGTCGGCATGTGGTGGCTGCTCAAGCAAGCGCTTGGCATTCAGCTCCCGTCCGGCATGTTCGGTATCGGCTGAGCACGGTCATGGATACTCTCGTCAATGTCGCGCATGGCTTCGGGGTCGCACTGGCGCCGATCAACCTGCTTTACTGTTTCATCGGCGTCTTCATTGGCACGCTGGTCGGCGTGTTGCCGGGCATCGGGCCGATCTCGGCGATGTCGTTGCTGCTGCCCGTGACGCTCTCGGGCACGCCGGAATCCGGCATCATCATGATGGCCGGCATCTATTACGGCTCGATGTATGGCGGCTCCACCACCTCGATCCTGGTCAATATCCCCGGCGAGGCGGCATCCGTCGTCACTTGCATCGACGGCCACCAGATGGCGAAGCAGGGCCGCGCGGGTCCCGCGCTCGGCATCGCCGCCTTCGGCTCCTTCATCGCCGGCACCTTTTCGCTGGTCGCCTTGATGCTGGTCGCGCCGAAGCTCGCCAGCGTCGCCATCGTTTTTGGTCCCGCCGAGTATTTCAGCCTGATGGCGCTCGGGCTCGTGGTGCTCACCTTCCTCACCCAGGGCTCGATGGCGAAGGCGCTGTTGATGGCCTGTATCGGCGTCGTGCTCGGCCTGATCGGGCTCGACAGCATTACGGCGCAGCCGCGCCTGACCTTCGGTCGCATGGAACTGATGGACGGCATCGGACTCGTGCCGGGCGTGATGGGGCTGTTCGGCGTCGCCGAGGTGTTGCTCAACACCGAGCAGGCCATCAAGCGCGACATCATCAATGCCAAGATCACCCGGCTCTTCCCGAACAAGGAGGATTGGAAGGCGAGCGCCGGCCCGGTCGGCCGCGGCACCATTCTCGGTTTCTTCCTCGGCATCCTGCCGGGCGGCGGCGCCGTCGTAGCGTCCTTTGCCTCCTACGCGCTGGAGAAGCGGCTGTCGAAGACGCCGGAGCGTTTTGGCCATGGCGCCATCGAAGGCGTCGCAGGGCCGGAAGCCGCCAACAACGCCGCGGCGGGCGGCGCCTTCATTCCGCTGATGACGCTCGGCATTCCGCCGAATGTGGTGATGGCGCTGCTGCTCGGCGCCTTCGTGGTTCACGGGCTGCAACCGGGACCGCTGATGATCACGCAGAACCCCGGGCTGTTCTGGGGCATCGTCGCCAGCATGTATATCGGCAACCTCATGCTGCTGGTGCTCAATTTGCCGATGATCGGTATGTGGGTGCAGCTCCTGAAGCTGCCCTACAACATCCTGTTCCCCCTCATCATCCTCTTCACCATCATCGGCGTCTATTGCAGCGGCAATAACGTGTTCGACGTCTACGTCATGATCGCGTTCGGAATCATCGGCTATTTCATGCGCAAACTCGGCTACGAGCCGGCACCGCTGGTGCTGGCCTTCGTGCTGGGACCGATGCTGGAGAACAATCTGCGCAAGTCGCTGATCCTCTCGCAGGGCGATCTCGGCACCTTCGTGACGCGGCCGATCTCGGCGGTGTGCCTCGCGCTTGCTCTGGTGCTGCTGATCGGACCGCTGTTGCCGGCGCTGCGCAAGAAGCGCGAGCTGGTGGCGCTGGATGAGGGAGCCTGACGTTGACCTGTGCGGCTCTCGCTACGCTATGGCTTGTCGATTGCGCTCTTCAGCAGGAGCTCGAGCTCGTGGCTGACCTCCTCCAGGGGTTGGGCGCTACGCGCAGCCCTGCACATGGCGACCGTACCTTCGACCGATGCGACGATCAGCGTGGCAAGCCGCCGCGCGCGCGACGCGGTGAGGCCTTCCTGCTTCAGCGCATTGGACAGGATCTGCTGCCAGTCCGCAAAGATGCCCTGAGCGAGATCAAGCAGATGGCGCTGGACCGCCTGTCCGCCGGCGGTTTCCTGATCGGAGGGATCGCTGACATATTCCTCGACGGCAACTGCCAGGATCGGACATCCGGCCTGATAATTCGTCTGCTCCAGCGTCCTCTTCCAAAGCGTGATGAAGGCGCGCAGGCCGGCCATGGCCCCCCGTTCGCTGGTGAGATGTCGCAGGGGACCGCTGACCTGGGTGCCCGCAAAGACAATGGCATCTTCGATGAGCTGCCGTTTGCCCCCGGGAAAATGATGGCTGATCGATCCGCGCGGCGTGCCGGTGTGGCGCACGACCTCCCGTACGCTCGTCGCATTCACGCCGCGGCGGCTCATCAGATTGGCGGCCCCGGCCACCATTTTCGCTCTCGTATCGGACGTCATCGGGCACCTCGTCGTCCGACGCTACAATATGACAGTTGACATAGCCAGCGCCGGGTGTATGTCACGTGACATAGTCAGCCCCGGAGAGCTCGAGATGACCTTTATCCACGTGATGACCCCGCAAGGCCGATTGACCGGTCAGCAGCGCCGGCTGCTTGCCAAGACGCTGACGGATGCCGTGCTGGTGCCGGAGGTCGGCCGGCTGGTTCCCCAGGCACGGCAAGGTTACCAGGTGCATTTCCTCGAGCGCCCGCTCGACATGATCGCGCACGGCGGAGAGCTGCTCTCGGACCAGCCGAGCGACGTCATGGTGGTGGACGTCGTCGTGATGGACTGCTGCTGGACCCGCGAGGATCGAGCCGCCGTCATTCGCAATGTGCTGAGGGCGCTCGCCGATGCTTGCGAGATGAAGGAGCCCTCTCCGAGCTGGTGGGTCAATTTCCGCATCATCGAAGAGGGCAATTGGGGCTCCCGCGGTGGCGTGCTGTCCTTCCTCGACATTCTCCAGGAGGGCGCAGCGGCGTTCCCGCCGGAGCGGGCAGCAGCCATTCGAACCGCACTCGCCATCAAGAACGACAGGTAGACAGGAGACGCTCGCATGACCACCGAAGGCACGATCCGCACCGAGGCGCATGATCACATCCTGAAGATCATCATCGACAATCCCGCGAAGAAGAACTCCTTCTCCCCACAGATGATGGATCTGCTGTCGGACGCGTTGACCGAGTTGCACGACAACGACGGCTACTGGGTCGGCGTGATTTGCGCGGAAGGCAAGGACTTCACCGCGGGCCTCGACATGCCGAAATTCTTCGGCCCGAACGCCGAGAAGCGGACTGTCAAGGAAGGCAATGTCGACGTTTTCGGCCTCACCAAGCGCTGCAAGAAGCCAATCGTCACCGCGACGCAAGGCATCGTCTACACCGTCGGCATCGAGCTGATGCTGGCCGGCGACATCGTGGTGGCCGCCGACGACAGCCGGTTCTGCCAGATGGAGGCCAAGCGCGGCATCGCGCCCCTGGGCGGAGCTCACTTCCGCTATCTGTCCCGCGCAGGCTGGGGTAACGCCATGTACCACCTCTTCCTCTGCGATGAATTCACGGCGCAACGTGCCCGGGAGATCGGTCTCGTCCAAGAGGTCGTTCCGGCCGGCCAGCAGATCGGCCGTGCCATGGAGATCGCGGCGATCATCGCCCGCAACGCACCGCTTGGGATTCAGGTGACCAAGGAAGCGGCCGCGAAATACACCGAGCAGGGTGAGGCGGCTGCGATCGCCTGCATCCCGGCGATCCGGGACCGTGTGCTCAAGAGCGCCGACGCGCGCGAGGGCATCCAGTCGTTTATTGAGCGGCGGCCAGCAGTCTTCCAGGGACGGTGAGCCAATGCCACAAGCACCTTCGCGACGGGCGACCGGCGGATGAAGGTGGCTGATAACCAGATCTTTGGACAGTCATCAGCCCCTTGGGGCCTTCTTCGCTGAACGACGCAGCGTTGCGGGATGCAAGGCACCCCCAAAGCCTGTCTAGATCGCATTGCGGTCGAGCGAATTCGGCTGATGGCTTGACTTGAAGGCCGCCTTAGCCCGCTCACGCAGGCGCTGGAAAACCACGTAGAGCATCGGCACGATGAATATTCCGATCGAGCTTGCGGCCAGCATGCCGGCGAAGACCGCCGTGCCGACGGCGCGCCGGCTGAGCGCGGCGGCGCCGGTCGCGATCACGAGCGGCAAGAGGCCCAGGATGAAGGCCGCCGAGGTCATCATGACGGTGCGAAAGCGCATATGTGCGCCCTGGATCGCGGCCTCGTCGAGCGGCACGCCGGCCTCGCGTTGCTCCTTGGCGAACTCGACGATCAGGATGCCGTTTTTGGCGGCAAGCGCGATCAGGACGACGAGGCCGATCTGACCGTAGAGGTCGAGATTGAGCCCGGCGATCTTGATGCCGAGATAGGATCCGAGCACGCCGACGACGACCGAGAGCAGCACGGGAATCGGAATCACGGTGCTTTCATAGAGCGCGACCAGGAACAGATAAGCGAAGAGGACGGCGAGCATAAGCACGATGCCGGTCTGGCCGGCCGCCTGCTGTTCCTGGTAGGCGGTGCCAGTCCACGCGAAACCGTACCCCGGCGGCAGAACATCCTCCGAGATCTGCGCCATGGCGGCGATCGCGGTCCCGGAGGAGATGCCCGATGCCGGGCTGCCGTTGACGGTCACCGAACGATAGTTGTTGTAGCGGGTGATGACCTGTGGCCCGGTCACGATCTTGAGGCCGGCGAGGGATCGTAACGGCACCATCTCGCCCGAGCTGTTACGCACATGGATGCGCCAGACATCGGACGTATCGGCGCGATCGAATGCTTCACCTTGCAGATTGACCTGCCAGGTGCGACCGAACAGGTTGAAGTTGTTGACGTAGATGCCGCCAAGCGTGGCCTGGAGGGCAGTGAAGATGTCGTTGACGGTGACGCCCAGCGCCTGGGCCTTGCGGCGGTCAATATCGAGATAGAGCGATGGATTGGTCGCCGTGAATGTCGAGAATACGCGCGCGAGCTGCGGATCGGCATTGGCTGCGCCGATCAATGCGTTCGTGACGCTGGAGATCGCGGCCGGGGCCTGACCTTCCAGGGCCTGCAATTGATATTCGAAGCCACCGCCGGTGGAGAGTCCGATGATCGGCGGCAGGTTGAACGGTAGCACATTGGCTTGCCGGATCTGCGCGCCGGCGGCGAAGGTCTTGGCGATCAACGCCTGGGCGGAATCCGTTGCCGTCTTGCGGTCGGCGAACGGCTTCAGTCGCGCCACCACGAGTGCGCTGTTCGGCTCGGAGGCTCCGTCGAGCAGGGAAAAGCCGATCACCGCGAGGACGTGGTCGACGGCCGGCATCTGTTTCAAGATGTCCTCGATCTGCCGGGTGGTCTCGCTGGTCCGCGCGACCGATGCGCCGTCCGGCAACTGAACCGAGGTGAAGAAGGCACCCTGGTCCTCCTCGGGCAGGAAGCCCGTCGGGGTCACCAGCGACAGGCCGAAGATTCCTCCGGCAAGGGCTGCCACCAGCAGGAGCGACAAGGCTGCCATGCGCACCAGCCGGCGGACCGCGCCGCTGTAGCGATCGCGCACCCAGTCGATGCCGGTGAGCATGCGGCCGATGATGCCGCGGCGCTGTCCTGTATGACGCAGCAGCAGCGCACAAAGGGCTGGCGACAGCGTCAGGGCATTCAATGCCGAGATCATCATGGCGGCGCTGATCGTCACCGCGAATTGGCGGAACAGCGTGCCCGAGATACCGGGAATGAAAGCGATAGGCACGAACACCGAGAGCAGTACCAGCGTGATCGCGACGATCGGCGCGGTGATCTGGCTCATGGCTTTCTTGCTGGCCTCGGCCGGAGACAGGGCAGGCTCCTCCGCCATGACACGTTCGACATTCTCGACCACGACGATGGCGTCGTCCACCACGATGCCGATCGCGAGCACCATTGCGAGCAGGGATACGGTGTTGGCGGAATAACCGAGCGCGAGCAGGACAGCGAAGGTGCCCACGAGGCTTACCGGGACCGCGACGGCCGGAATCGCGGTGGCACGCATGTTTCCGAGGAACAGATAGACCACGATCACAACCAGGACGAAGGCCTCGCCCAACGTCCACAGCACCTCCGTGATCGTGTCGCGTACGAACGTGGTGGAGTCGTATTGCACGAGATAACCGAGCCCTGCCGGAAACCGGCCGGACAGCCGCTGCATCGTGTCCGCGACCGCACGCGCGGTGGTCACCGCGTTGGCGCCGGGGGCGAGGTAGATCGCAATCGGAACGGCAGCTCGCCCGTCGATCCGGGCTTCGCTGTCGAGATTTTGCGCGCCCAACTCGACGCGGGCGACGTCCTTGACCAGCAGCGAGGATCCGTCCGGCTCGGCGCGCAGCACGATGTTGGCGAATTGATTGACAGTGGCGAGGCGGCCCATTGTCTGCACGTTGAACTGGAACTGCTGATCGTCGCTGATCGGCCGCGCGCCAATGCGGCCGATGGGAGCCTGGACGCTCTGTGCGCGAATGGCGGCGACCACGTCCGAGGGGGTCAGGTTGAGGCTTGTGAGGCGCTGCGTATCGAACCAGATCCGCATCGAATAGTTCATCCTGGCGAACAGATTGGCCTGGCCGACACCCGGCGTGCTCGCAATCGCGTCCAGCACGTTGATGATGGCGTAATTGGTGATGAAGAGCGGGTCCTGCTGACCATCTGCACTGTAGAGCACCAGGAACTGCAGGATCGAAGAGGATCGTTTCTGGACGGTCACGCCCTGCTGTTGCACTTCCGTGGGCAATTGCGACAATGCGCTCTGGACGCGATTATTGACGTTGACCGTGTTGATGTCGGGATTGGTGCCGAGCGCGAACGAAACTGTCAGCGTATAGCTGCCGTCGTTGCCGCTGGTCGATTTCATATAGAGCACGCGGTCGACGCCGACCACCTGCGCCTCCAACGGCTGTGCGACGCTGCTCTCCACGACCTCGGCGGAGGCGCCGGGAAAGTTCGCGGCTACGGTGACCTGCGGCGGCACGATATCGGGAAACTGCGCCACCGGGATCTGCGTGAGCGCCAGCGCGCCGGCGATGGTGATGACAAAGGCGATCACCATCGAAAGACGTGGCCGGTCGACGAAGACGCTCGATATCATTGGCTGCCGCCCTTGCCGGTTCGGGGCGGCGGGGCGCGCCCGCCTTGCGGAGTCGCCTCGCCAGTTGAGTCTTTCATGCTCGACAAGATCAGCGGACTTGCCGGCTCTGGAGAGACGGTTTGGCCGGCGCGAACCCGCTGCAGCCCTTCCGCGATCACCTTGTCACCGGCCGTCAATCCGCTGATGACGGCGGCGATCGTGGGAGTCGATTGCCCGAGCTGAATGCGCCGCTGCTCTGCCTTATCGTTTGCCCCGACGACAAGAACGTAGTCGCCGCGCTGGTCGGACAGCACCGCCGAGCGCGGAATCGCCAGCACCTCGACAGGCTGGACTCCTTCGAGGACGACGGTGACGAATTCGCCGTTGGTGAGCTCGTGGACGGTGACGCCAGCGGCCGAGGGAGCGCGCAGGATCGGGTTGGCGATCTCTCCGCGCACCATGATCGTGTCGGTGTTCTGGGCGATGGTGTTGTCGACGAAATTCAGCTTGCCGGATTGCCCATACATGCGCCCGTCGGGCAGCCGCAACCGGATCGTCACCGCCTCGAGGCCGCCTTGGGGGCCGTAGCGTTCGCGCAGCTCGAGCCCCTGGCGCAGCGGCACCGGGAACGTGACATACATTGGATCCTGGCTGACGATCGTGGTCAGCACGCCCGAACTCGGACTGACGATGTTGCCTTCCGTCACGGCCGTGCGCCCGATCTTGCCGTCGATCGGCGCGCTGATGATGGTGTAGTCGAGGTTGATCTGTGAGGCCTGGACCTGCGCCTGCGCAGCCTTGACCTGGGCCTCGAGGCTGCGCTGGCTCGCGAGCGCGGCATCGTAGGTCGATTGCTGCCCGGCCGGTCCGCCAAGCAGGGTGCGGGCGCGCTCGGTGGTCAATCTGGCATTCTCGAGCGTCGCTTCGAGCTGTGCCACCTGCGCCTGCTTGGCGGCGACATCGGCCTCGAACGGGCCGCGTTCGAGCTTATAGAGCTGCTCGCCTTTCCTGATTTCGGCGCCCTCGGTGAACAGCCGCTGCTCCAGAAATGCGGTGATGCGAGCGGCAATGTTGACCTGGTTGATGGCCTCGATCCGGCCGAGAAACTCACTGCTCTCGGTGATCGGCCGCCGCGCCGCTTCGACGACGCCGACGGCGGGCGCAGGCGGGGCCGGCTGCGGCCGCGCGGGTTCGCCGGCCAACAATGTCAACAATGTCACGAGGCTCGCCGCCAGCAGTCCGAGCCGGACGTCAGCAAGGTTCATCGTCCGCTCCCTGCACCAGGCTCGGAACTGCCGGCGTCAGGCCTCCGCGATTCGACCAGCTGAGCTAGTCCCGCGCGGTTCGGTTGCTGCGCGCCGGCTCGTCGTAGCCCTTGCGATGGCTATAGAACATCAGCGCGATCAGGCCGCAGCCGAGCACCAGAACAAGGATGGCGGCCGCCGCCAGCACGATGTTTCCGTAAAGCGGCATCGAGGGTATCGCCGTCCAGACTGACAGGCAGAACCAGCTCGCGCCGAGGAAAAGCACTGCAAGCACGGCGACGAGGATCCATTGGTTCTTGTTGCGTACCATTTCCTCATCCTCTTCGGACTACCAGCGCCATCCGCAATGACGGCGCCCACGATGCCACCAGCAAACCCAGCGGCGGCGCCGGCGCGGTCGCGGGCCCCAGCCAGGATGAGAAGGGCCCCAGCCGGGCCGCGGCGGAGGTCCCCATTGCACCGGGATGGCGCGATCCCCCGGTGCCCGGCCGGCCCGAGAGAGACCGGGATCGACCGGCATTGCGTCCGCAACACCGATGAACTGAGCGCCGGACGCTCCGATCGCGGCGGCGGCAATGGTGTTCATCGCAAGGCTGAGGAAGACGCGGCGACTGGGAGCATCCATGGTTGTTCTCTCCTCTGTTATCCGGTCGTTCGCACCGATTGCAGCGCGTAGAGCAGCCATGCCAGGCCATGAGCAATCAGGTCGACGCCCAACAGGAAGCCGAGAGCCCAAGCGCTGATGGTGGGGAAGCCGAACAGGACCAGCACGCCGGCGATCACCGCGAAGACGCCCGAGATCAGCATCATCCATCCGTTCTGCCGCCAATAGGCAAAGCTCAGCACGCATCGAATGACACCCGAAGCGAACAGCACCGCGCCGAGGAAATAGGTCAGGATAAGCGCGCCCGAGACCGGCTGGGTGAGCAGCACGACACCGAAGGCGAGGTAGAGTGCGCCGAGCACGACTTGCCAAAGGAACCCGCCCCACCCCTTGGTCCAGAAGGCGTGGGCAATCTCGAATGCGCCGGCGGCGATCGCGGTGAGCCCGATGAGCTTGACACTGACGACGGTGGCGAAGGCAAGGTCGCCGAGCGCGAACAGGCCGGCGGCGATCAGGACGACGCCGAGGAGCGCACAAACCCACAGCGGCGGAGCAACCACGGCATCGAGACTTCCGCGACTGTCATACACTGTCATGCGATCCTCCTGGGCGGCTACGGCCCGAACGAGCATGCATCGGATCCTAGCTTCGAACACCCGACGCCGACATCGGACGAAACCCTGAGCGGCGGGGCGGGAATGTTCTCATCCTCTCCCTGCGCGAACCGCATCAGGAGCGGACCGAACCGCGGGACCGAGACGATGGGATCAGAGCCCGCCTCGCGGTCCCAGTGTCAGATGAGTTACGCCAGCCGCGAGATTGAGCCCGATCGAGCGTTCGACCGAGATCGGCTGCAGCATCACGCTCCTGCGCGAGCCGCCGACCAGGACGTTGGCGCCGAGGCCGGGACCGAATGCAAGATTGCCGCTCGCGCCGACGTAACTGCCGCGCAACGTGCCGGGGCCTATCCGCGAGTTCCTGGCGAGGACGGCCCACGATAGCGCGCCGGCGCTGGTCACGCCGATATCAACGCCGACGCGCCGTATCCGCCCCTCGTAGACGTACTGCCGGGGCGGGCGCAGCGCGTTGAATACGCAACGCAGCGCCTGCGTCGATCCAAGCACCAGTCCGATGCGTGGCTCCGAGAAGCACAGGAGCCTGCCCACCCTGAATCTCTCGGCTTGCGCGGGCGAGGTGACGGCGCAAAGAACGAGTGATGCGCCGATGGCGGCAAGATATCGCAACGTTCGCATTCAATCCTCCCGGCGGTTCGTGATGTCCCTGGCGCTCTGCGAGGGGCCGCCGTCCTGACGCCACCAGAACGAGATGGCGAGGCCAATCAGCAGCACCGCCCCGAGCAGGAAGAAGAAGATGGATTGCTTCAGCCAGGAAATCGCCGGAACGGCGGCGCCCATCGCAAGGCCAAGGAAGGCGATCTGCAACGACAGCAGGCTCAGGCCCGCAAGGAACGTGCCGAGCGCGAGCAACGTCAGCAGGACGAGTCCCGTTGCAGGGGTCGGAAGCAGTTGCTGCACGCCGGAGATCAGCATGATGTTCATCGTGATCAGGACCGCGATCCAGTGCAGAGCCTGCGTCCAGATCAGCCGGATCTGGCCCTCCTTGCCCTCGATCTCCGGCCACTTGGTGACAACGCAGACGACGCCGATGGCGAGCGCCAGGAATTCCCAATAGCCGGTCAACGGCTGGTGCGAGACGTTGGTATAGGCAACGCCGACGATGGCGAGCAGCAGCGCGACGACGTAGGGGAGTTGCTGCCACAGGAAACGCGCCGTCGTCGAACGCGCAGGGGCATCACTCGGCTGCGCTTCGAATTCGCTCATGGCTGCTCGCTCGCAATTAATGGCGGCTTGGGATCGCCGCCCAGATAGTCCTCGACATAGAACCTGACGATCGCAACCCGACCGATCGCAACCAGCGGCATCGCGACCGCGACGCCCATGACGCCGAATTGAGCGCCGAGAAGGACGATCGCAACCAGTGTCCACGCCGGCGGGGTCTCGACTGCCTGGCGCTGGATCAGTGGGCCGATCACGTAGCCTTCGATCGACTGGATGATGGTGTATACGGCGACCGCCCAGATCAGGGGCGATGCGCCGAGCGGCATCGCGACGAGCGCGATCGGGATCGCGGCAACGATCGGCCCGAGATAGGGAATGAAGTTCGACAGACCGGCCTGAAGTCCAAGCACGAAGGGACCGGGCAGCCCGATAAGATAGAGCGCGAGCCACACGCACAACGTCATCAGCATGATGCGGATCAATTGTCCGACGAACCACAGCCGCATGACGTTGCCCATCTCGTCCATCACGGCGCGCGCACGGGCGCGATGGGAATGCCTGACCAGCGCGATCACGCTTTCGCGGTGGCCGGTGGGATCGAAAGCGAAGAGAATGCCGAGGAACAGGATCACCAGCACGGCGGTCAGAACGCTCGATGCTCCGCCGAGCAGAAATTGAGCGTGGCTGAAGAACCGGCCCTGATCGGCGAATAGCCATTGTGCGAAGTCGCGGCCCCATTCCGGGCCGAGCAGGTCGACGCCATACGACAGCAGGTGCTCCTGGAGCAGGTCGACCTGCGCATCCATCACTTTCAGAAGCAGACGCGTCTGTTCCGGCAGCTTGCGCGCGCCCCAGGCGAGGCCAAAGCAGGAGAGCGCGGACAGAAGCAAGACAACGAGCGTCAACCGCCAGGCTCGTTTGAGTGGAAGGACCGGCGCCAAGGTTCGCGCCAAGGCGTCCAGAAAGGCGGCGAACAGCACCCCGGCGAAGACAATCAGGAGACTGGAGACCGTTTGCCAGATCAGGAACAAAGCGATGCCGGCGGCGAGCAGGGTGAGACCGACGGCCAGCAGACTTGGCCGTCCGGCCTCTCCGGTCTCGTCGACAGCGGTCTCGTGCCGAGGGAGTTCTCGGTAGTTTAGGGAGCGCATCCCCGAAACGCTGTCAGGTTGATCCATTGGAGGGGCCACTACGATGTCTCAGGGGCGAAGGCGGCGGCTGCCGTAGTGCGGGTGTCTGCCGCCGCGATGACGCCAGTACCGGTGCTTTGTCGGATTGGTGTTGGTGTTCGGAGGCGCCTGCTTTTTGGATGCGGCGGTGCCGGTCTCCTTTGCCATCGCCGCGCTGTTGTCCTTCGATTGCGCGCGCGTGACGGTGGATAGCGCCGTGACGGCCAGGAACCCGGCGAGGAGCAAGCTGCAACGCGTGATCGTCATGTTCATGTTCGCCTCCCTACAATTCAAAGACGCCGGGTCAGATCGAAATGGCACCGACGGCAAGCCCATAGACGCCGCCGCCCGCGGCGATTGCGACCGCTGCAAACAGGATGGCTTCGGTTCTCGTGAAGGTGCTTTCCTTGCGCTCGCGTTTGGCCATCAGGAACAGCAAGGTTCCGGGCGCGTAGAGGATCGAGGACAGCAGGAGAAACTTCGGGCCGCCGGCGTAGATCATCGCGGCGGCGTAGAGCGTCGCAACGGCGGCGCGGATCCAATCGGTCGTGCGGGCGCGCTCGCCGGCGTCATAGGTCTCGCCGGTCGATGCGAGCTTGAGGCCATAGGCCGCGACGAGGACGTACGGGATCAGCGTCATCGCACTCGTCATCTTCAGTGCGTGCGTGAAGGCATATTCGGCGAACCAGCTGACGAGCAGAAACGCCTGGATCACGCAGTTGGTCAGCCAGAGCGCACCGACAGGAACCTTGTTCGCATTCTCACGCGCGAGAAAGGACGGCATCGTGTGGTGTATCGCCGCCGAATGCAGGATCTCCGCGGCGAGCAGCGACCAGGACAGATAGTTGCCGAGGATCGAGATCAACAGCGCCACGCTGATGAACACGTTGCCCCAGCGCCCGACCATTGATTCCATAACGCCTGCCATCGACGGCGTCGAAAGATCCGCCAGCTCGTTCCGCGGCAAAACGCCGTAGGAGAGCAGCGTCACCAGGACGAGCAGGCAGAGAACGCTCAGAAAGCCCACCACCGTCGCAATGCCGATGTCGGCGCGATTCCTGGCGTAGCGCGAATAGACGCTCGCGCCTTCGACGCCGACGAAGACGAATACGGTAAGCAGCATCGTAGAGCGTACCTGGCTCAGCACCTGTCCGAGACTCGGCGGCTCCGTTCCCCAGAAATTCTGCACCAACAGGTCGCGATCGAGAACGAACGCGGCCACGACGATGAACAGGAGTATCGGAACGATCTTTGCGAAGGTTGCAATCGTGTTGAGCCTGGCCGCGCCCCTGATGCCCCGCAGCACAAGAAAGTGCACACTCCACAGAAGCAGCGTCGCCGATGCAATGGCCGTCAGTGTCGTGCCGTCGCCAAAGATCGGAAAGAACTGCCCGAGTGTGGCCTTGATCAGAATGAGACAGGCGACGTCGGCAAGACAGCAGCCAATCCAGTAGCCGGCTGCCGAGGCGAATCCGATGTAGTCGCCGAATCCGGCCTTGGCGTAGGCATAAATGCCGGCATCCAGTTCCGGTTTGCGCTGCGACAGCGACTGGAAAACGAGCGCCAGCATAAGCATGCCCGTCCCTGCGATGATCCATGCGATGATCGCACCGAAGGCGCCGGTGGCACGTCCGAATGCAGCCGGCAGGGCGAAGATACCGGATCCCACCATCGATCCGATCACAAGCGCAATCAACGCGTTGCGGGAAAGCTCTTGATCGGCCTCGTTCGACGAAGACGCCATGACGGAAGGTGACCTCCCAATCCGGAGCGTGGCGGTGGTCACATCTGCCGACCGCCCCCCGCGGACGACCTTAGAAGTGTCTGCCGCATGCGCACATCAGGGATTCTCTGTAGGAGGTGAGGGCAGAAAAATCAGCCGCCGCCCGGGGCTCCGCAAGCCGTCTGCGGCGGGCTGGCCACAAGCACGACGCCGCCGCGGCAGAATTCACCGGCCTTGGCGAGCTCGGCGGCGAGGCGTCTGGCGTGCAGGATGGCTGCATCCTGATCTCGGCAGTCCTGTCCGATCCCGTCGGGAAAGAGGCCGTATCTGTCGGCGATGTGAAAGAAGAAGCGCATGGCATTGGGTTAGATCGCGACCCACCCGGCTTCCAAGTGACAAAGCTGTAAGGAGCGTACGCCAAAAGGCTTAGACATCGTTCCAAGCTCTCGCATCGGTCATGTGCGGCATCGCTGCGATGCCGCAGTTGCGACAGAGAAGGGTAATTTCCACGGGCGGCATTCGGGTGATTGTCCGATGCCGCTCCGGAAGCCCGAGGATTAGTGTCGCCTCCCTCGGCAAAGTCCTGAGGAGGCGGATGTGTCAAATTTCGATCAAGACCTGACTGCGGCAGAGACGACTGGCAGTGCGTTTGCGGTGGACGCCGGCCTGCACGAATACATGCTCCGCATCTACGCTCACATGGCCGCGGGCGTCGGCTTGACCGCCGTTGTGGCCTGGCTGGCCTATCAGGTCACAGGCCCGGCACTGCTGCAGAGTCCATTGATGTGGGTCTTCATTCTGGCGCCGTTGGGGCTGGTGTTCTTCATCGGCTCGCGCATCAACACGCTGTCCGTGTCGACGGCACGGCTGCTGTTCTTCCTCTACGCAGCCTTGGTCGGCGTATCGCTCTCGACATTGTTCCACATCTACACGGACTCGTCGATTGCCCGGGTCTTCTTCATCGCCGCCGCGAGTTTCGGAGCGCTCAGTGCGTTCGGGTATACGACGCGACGCGATCTCTCCGGGTTAGGCACGTTCCTGTTCATGGGGTTGATCGGCGTCATCATCGCAAGCCTGATCAACATCTTTCTGTCCTCGAGCGCGCTCGACTGGCTGATCTCGATCGTTGGCGTCGGCGTATTTGCCGGGCTTACGGCCTACGACACGCAGCGGATCAAGGCGATGTACGACAGCGCGGATGACCATACCGCTGCGGGTCGCAAGTCGGTCATCGCGGCGCTGTCGCTCTATCTGAATTTCATCAACCTCTTCATGATGCTGCTGCGGCTTGCGGGCGGCCGGCGCTGAGACAGGGAGGAACGCCCCGGCTTCAGGCCGCGGGCCGCTCCACCGCACTCGTCAGCGCATCGCGGAGGAGCTTTTCCTTCGTCTCGTCCAGTGACGTCTTGAGCACGACGCCGCCGGCGCTCTTGATCTCGTTGATTACCTTGTCCGCCGTCATGTGCTTGATCAGGACGAACAGGGCCGCGTTGCCGGGCTGGAGGCTGGTCGACAGGCTCTTCATGAAGGCGTCGTCGATGCCGAAATCCGAGAGCGCGCCGCCGAGCGCGCCGGACGCGGCGCCTACCGCGACTCCGAGGATCGGGTTCAGGAACAGGACGCCGATGAGAAGGCCCCAGAAGCTTCCCGTCATTGCGCCCATGGCAGTGGTATTGACGAGTTGATTGAGCTTGATGCCGCCCGCGTCCGTCTTAACGGCAATCACGGCGTCGCTGATTGTGATCAGATATTCCTTCTGCAGCCTGAACAGCTGTTGGCGCACTTCTTCTGCCTTTGCTTCCGACGGATACACGATCGCGACAAGATCGGACATTGACACCTCCCGTTGATCCAAATGCGAACCGGAGCAGTCGATGCTACCGTGCAAGGAGACCCGGCGCGATTGGAGGAAACCCCGGACGTTGGCGGAGGAATGTCCCGATGGGGCAGGCACAGTTGGCATTCATGCCGAATCCGGGTGGCGTACGACAACCAACAGCACGTCATTTACGCCGCCCGGTCGATATCGGACTGAGCGCTGCCGTCAGCGGCGGCGATTTTGCACGCAGGTGCCCTGCCGCCCGCTCACCGATGCGCGGCATTGGGAGCGGGTCTCATACATGCAGTTGAGCATTCCCTTGATCTTCGAGCACCATGCCAGATCCTGCGCCTGTACGGGCGTCGTCGAACCCATCGCGCTGAGCGCAATGAAGATGGCCGCGGACAGCAAAGCCAGCTTTCTCATGTCGATCCTCCTGTCGTCTTGTGAATCATTCGGAGCCTGAGCGGCCGGTTCCCTTGCCACCTGCTGCTTTGGCGAACGCGCCGCGGCGGGAGCAGGTGCAGCCTTAATGCACCGCTTGCTGCGTTTCCGGTATCGGGTGATTGCCTGACGTTGCCCTGGGAATCTTCTGACTGCTGCCGGAAGGTTCTCCGGACCACGATTGCATCTGTGATCGCTCAGTAGATTTACCGATGGAAGGGAGATGATCTATCGACAAGATCGGCAGCGGAGCAGTTGACCGATGATCATGTCATGCCGATGCGGCCGCTGAACATCGCGCTTGTCGCAGCGGTCACCACGCTGCTGGTTGCCGCCTGTGAAAGAGACCCGGTGGAGGATACGCCCCCGGCGCCACGTCCGGTTCGCACGACCACGGTCGAGAAGCGCGAGCAGTTAACGCCGTTCACGTTTACGGGGCGTATCGAGGCGGAGGACGAGGTAAGCATCGCATTTCGAATCGGCGGGCGGCTGCTTTCGAACAACACCCGGCTTGGTGATCGCGTCCAGGCCGGCCAGCTTCTGGCGCAACTGGAACCGCAGAACGAAGCGAACGCGCTACGCCAGGCGCAGGCGGCACTTGCTGCTGCGCAAGGCCAGCTCACTCAGGCCCGCAATCATTTCGAGCGTCAGCAGACGCTGCTGGCGCAGGGTTGGACCACCCGCGCCAACTTCGAAGCCGCGACGCAGGCGCAGCAGACCGCCCAATCGCAGCTCGATATGGCCGAAGCCCAGTTGAGCGCCGCCCACGATCAGGTCGGCTTTACCGAGCTGCGCGCCGATGCACCGGGCAAGGTCACCGAAACCGGCCCCGCCGCCGGCGAGGTCGTTCAGGCCGGGCAAACGATTGCGAGGATCGCTCGCCAGGACGGTCGCGATGCGGTTTTCGATGTGCCCGCCCAACTGGTGAGAGCGGCGCCTGCCAATCTGCAGGTAACGGTCGCGCTCACGGACGATCCGGCAGTGACGGCACAGGGGCGCGTCCGGCAGGTCGCCGCCCAGGCCAACCCGGTCACGCGGACCTTCGAGGTCAAGGTGGGCCTTACCGATCCGCCGGCTGCGATGCGGCTCGGGGCGACCGTGGTCGGGCGCGCCGAGGCGAGCTCCGGCCCGATGATCGGCATTCCCGCAACCGCGCTGACGAGGATGAATCAACAGCCGGCCGTCTGGGTCTTCGATCCCTCGGCCAATACGGTCTCAGTGCGGAACGTCGACGTGCTGCGGTTCGACCAGGCGCAGGTGATCGTCGCGCAAGGGCTTGATAGCGGCGAGATCGTCGTGACCGCAGGCGTTCAGGCACTTCATCCAGGCCAGAAGGTGCGCGTGCTCGGGTCGGGGCGATGAGTGGATTCAACCTTTCGGAATGGGCACTGGGGCGACGCTCGCTGGTCGTCTACCTCATGCTGATAGCGGTGGCCGCCGGCGTCCTGTCATATTTCCGGCTGGGCCGGAACGAGGATCCCGCCTTCACGATCCGGACCATGGTCGTTCATGCCGTCTGGCCAGGGGCGAGGGCCGACGAGACGATGAAGCAGCTGACGGAGCGCCTCGAGCGCCAATTGCAGGAGACCCCGCATCTGGATTTCCTGCGCAGCTTCACCCGGCCAGGCCTCACGACCATCTTCGTGAACCTCAAGGGAAGCACCAATGCGCGGGATGTCTCCGATACCTGGTACCACGTGCGGAAGACGATTGGCGACATTCGCCATACGCTGCCTGCCGGTGTCGTCGGGCCGTTCTTCGACGACGATTTCGGCGACACCTTTGGCATCGTCTATGGCTTTACCAGCGACGGCTTCGCGCAACGCGAGCTGCGTGACCGGGTCGAGGCGATCCGTTCGCAGCTCCTGGCTGTGCCGGATGTCGCGAAGATCGAGCTGCTGGGCGCACGGGAGGAGGTGATCTTCGTCGAGTTCTCCAAGCAGGAGCTTGCAAATCTCGGTGTTGATCGCACGGCTCTGATCGCGGCGTTGCGGGCGCAGAATATCGTGATGCCGGCTGGAACGATTCAGACCGGCACCGAGCGGATATCGCTGCAGGTGTCGGGCAGCTTCCTGTCCGAGCAGGACATCGCCGATATCAACTTCGCCGCCGGCGATCGCATGCTGCGCCTGAGCGACCTTGCGAGAGTGCGGCGGGGCTATGCCGATCCACCCCAGCCGCTGTTCCGGATCAATGGCCGCCCGGCGATCGGGCTTGCCATCGCCATGCGCGACGGCGGCGACATCCTCGCGCTCGGCAGGAACGTCAAGGCGGCGATGGCGCGGATCACCGCTGATCTGCCGATCGGGATCGAGCCCAGCCTGGTGGCCGACCAGGCCGTCGTCGTGGGCAAGGCGGTCGGCGAGTTCATGACCTCGTTGTTGCAGGCGATCGCCATCATTCTGGCCGTGAGCTTCATCAGCCTTGGGGTTCGTCCGGGCCTGATCATCGCGCTGGCGATCCCGCTCACGCTCGCGGTCGTGTTTCCGGTCATGGCGGTGCTTCAGATCGACATGCAGCGGATATCGCTCGGGGCCCTGATCATTGCGCTTGCCCTGCTGGTCGATGACGCCATGACGACGACGGATGCCACGCTCATTCGCCTGGCGTTGGGCGACAGCAAGGTCGAGGCCGCCAGCTACGCCTTTCGGACACACGCGCTGGCCATGCTTGCGGGGACGCTCGTGACGATCGCGGGCTTCATTCCGGTCGGCTTTGCCGCCAGCGCCGCGAGCGAATACACGTTCTCGCTGTTCGCTGTGGTCGCGATCGCGCTGCTGGCGTCCTGGTTCGTCGCGGTGATCTTCGCGCCACTGCTCGGCGTTGCCATCCTTGTCTCGCCCAAGCAGAAGGGCGCTGCGGCTCCCGGACGGGTATTCCGGCTGTATCGACGCTTGCTGATATCGGCGATCCGCGCCAAATGGCTGACCCTCGGTGGGACCGCCGCGCTGTTCGTCGCCTCCGTGCTCGCGCTGCCGCTCATTCCGCAACAGTTCTTTCCGTCCTCCGATCGGCCGGAACTGCTGGTCGATCTCAGCCTGCCGCAGAACTCGTCGATTTTTGCCAGCGAAACCGCGGCAAAGCGTCTGGACAAGATGCTGACGGGCGATCCCGATGTCGCGCATTGGAGCACCTATGTCGGGCGCGGTGCGATCCGGTTCTATCTGCCGCTCAGCGTCGAATTGCCGAACGACTTCTTCACGCAGGCCGTCGTCGTCGCCAGAGATATTGGGGCGCGTGAGCGCCTGCATGGCAAGCTGGAACGATTCCTCGCCGATGAGTTTCCGAACGCGATCTCGTCGGTGTCTCCGCTCGGCCTCGGTCCCCCGGTCGGATGGCCGCTGCAGTATCGCGTCAGCGGCCCCGACGTCGAGCGGGTGCGCGACATCGCGCTCGAGGTCGCACGGATCGTCGGGGCCGATCCGGCCGCCAAGAGCGTGAATTTCGACTGGATGGAGCCCGATCGCCAGGTGCGCATTCGCGTCAACCAGGACGAGGCCCGACTTCTTGGCCTCAGTTCGCAGGCGATTTCCACCGTTCTGAACACCGTGATATCCGGCACGCCGGTCACGCAGGTGCGGGACGATATCTACCTGGTCGATGTGGTGGTCCGCGCAACCGATGAACAGCGCGTCTCGCCGGCGAGCTTGCGCACGTTGCAGATGCCGATCGCGGGTGGCCGGACCGTTCCATTGAGCCAGTTTGCATCGTTCGAATATGATCAGGAGTTTCCGCTGATCTGGCGACGAGATCGCGTGCCCACGCTCACGGTTCGGGCGGCCATTGCCGACCGTGCGCTGCCGGAGACGGTCGTCAACAGGCAGGCCGCGGCCATGGCAAAGCTGAAGGCGGCGCTGCCGGCTTCATACCGCGTCGTGGTCGGTGGCACGGTGGAGGAAAGCCGGAATTCTCAGGCGTCCGTCATGGCGGTGGTGCCCGTGATGCTGTTCGTCATGTTCACGGTCCTGATGGCCCAGTTGCAGAGCTTTCCGCGATTGTTGATGGTCGTCAGTGTTGCGCCGCTCGGTCTGATCGGCGTCGTCGCAGCGCTGCTGTTGTCGGGGCGGCCGTTGGGCTTCGTCGCCATTCTCGGTGTGCTTGCTCTGCTCGGCATGATCAGCAAGAACGCGGTCATCCTGATCGGCCAGATCGAGGCGGAGCGTTCACTGGGGAAGGGACCCTGGCAGGCCGCGGTGGATGCCAGCAGTTCCCGCTTTCGTCCAATCATGCTGACGGCCGTCTCCACCGTTCTCGGCATGATCCCGATTGCTCCGACGGTGTTCTGGGGGCCGATGGCCTTTGCGATCATGGGCGGCCTGCTGGTTGCGACAGGTCTGACCCTGGTCTTCCTGCCGACACTGTATGTGGCATGGTTCGGCGGAAAGGAGCCGGCCGAAGCTTCCGGTTCTTCGTTCGCGGCCTGAGGGCGTGTGGGCGGTGAGGGTAATCCCGGACCTCGACTAGGTAATCACCTGATTGGCCATGCGCGCTCCACGGCGCATCGTCCGGCTCGCAGCGAGCGACGCGGCCGCTGCGCCGACCATCGTTCGCGGTCCGAGGCCTTCACATGAGCGCGACGCCGTCGATCCAGAAGCTTTCGCTGTTTGCTCTGACGGCCATGGTGGTCGGCTCCATGGTCGGTTCCGGCATCTTCTCACTGCCGCGCACTTTCGGCATCGCAACCGGTCCATTCGGCGCCATCTTCGCCTGGTGCATCGCCGGCGGTGGGATGTACACGCTGGCGCGCGTGTTTCAGTCGTTGGCGGAGCGAAAGCCTGAACTCGACGCCGGTGTCTACGCCTATGCGAAAGCAGGTTTCGGCGATTATCCCGGCTTCCTCTCGGCGCTTGGCTACTGGATGGGAAGTTGCATTGGCAACGTGTCGTATTGGGTCTTGATCAAGTCGACCTTGGGCGCGTTCTTTCCCGTGTTCGGTGACGGGAATACCGTCACCGCCATCATCGTCGCCTCGATCGGGATCTGGCTCTTCCATTTCATGATCCTGCGTGGCGTGCAACAGGCCGCCGCGATCAACACCATCGTGACGATCGCCAAGATCGTGCCGATCCTGGTCTTTATCGTCATCCTGATCTTCGCCTTCAAGGCCGACCAGTTCAGCGACAATTTCTGGGGCGGCGAGGGCATGCCGGACAAGGGGCTTTTCGAGCAGATCCGCGCGACCATGCTGGTCACGGTGTTCGTGTTCCTCGGGATCGAGGGGGCCAGCGTCTATTCCCGCTATGCCAAGGAACGATCCCATGTCGGCGCGGCGACGATCATCGGCTTTGTGATGGTGACCAGCCTGATGGTGCTCGTCACCATGCTGCCCTACGCCGTGCTGCCGCGCGCCGACATCGCCGAGATGCGACAGCCGTCCATGGCGGCGGTGCTGGAGGCCTTGGTCGGGCATTGGGGCGCGGTCTTCGTCAGCATCGGACTTCTGGTTTCGGTGCTCGGGGCTTATCTCGCCTGGAGCTTGATCTGCACCGAAGTTCTTTCGGCCGCGGGCCGCACCAGGGATATGCCGGCCCTGTTCGGCACCGAGAACGAGAACAAGGTCCCGGCTGCGGCGCTGTGGCTGACCAACATCGTCGTCCAGCTCTTCGTCATCAGCACCTACTGGTCGCGGGACGCCTTCTCGCTGATGCTCAATCTGACGAGCGTCATGAATTTGATCCCGTTTTTCCTGGTCGCCGCCTACGGGCTCTTGCTGGTCAAGCGGGGCGAGACCTATGAGAAGCGCCCGGACGCGCGTCGAAGCGGGCTGATCTTTACCGGCATTGCGCTGATCTACACGCTCTTCCTGATCTATGCGGCCGGAATGAAATATCTGCTGCTGTCGGCCATCCTCTACGCGCCCGGCACGGCACTGTATTTGTGGGCGCGCCTCGAGCAGAAGGCGAGAGTCTTCACCTTCGTCGAGTGGATCATCTTCATTGTCGTTGCGATCGGCGCGGTCGTCGGCGTTCATGGCCTGGCCACCGGCTACATCACGATCTGAGCGGAGCAGTTCCGGAGATAGGCCTCATGACAAAGCAGACATCGGATGCAGGGATTCCCTTCGGTGTTCATTCGGAAGTCGGCCAGCTGCGCAAGGTGCTGGTCTGTTCGCCGGGGCGGGCTCATCAACGTCTGACGCCGACGAACTGCGACACCTTGCTGTTTGACGACGTCCTATGGGTCGACAACGCCAAGCGCGATCATTTCGATTTCGTGCAGAAGATGCGCGACCGCGGAATCGAAGTCGTCGAGATGCACAATCTCCTCGCCGACACGGTCGCGATTCCGGAGGCGAGGACGTGGATCCTCGACAACCAGGTGATCCCCAATCAGGTTGGCCTCGGCCTGATCGACGAGCTGCGCGCCTATCTGGAAAGCCTCAAGCCGCGCGAGTTGGCGGAGACGCTGATCGGCGGATTGTCGACCCAGGACTTTCCAGAAGCCCGCGGCGGCGAGACGCTCAGGCTCATCCGGGAAGCGGCCGGCATGACCGAGTATCTTCTGCCGCCCCTTCCCAACACCCTGTACACGCGCGATACGACCTGCTGGATCTACGGGGGCGTTACGCTGAATTCGCTGTTCTGGCCGGCGCGCCACGAAGAGCCTATCCTCGCCGCCGCGATCTATAAGTTCCATCCGGATTTCGCCGGCAAGGTCAATGTCTGGTGGGGCGATCCGACACAGGATCACGGCCTTGCGACGCTCGAGGGCGGCGACGTGATGCCGATCGGAAAAGGCAACGTGTTGATCGGATTGAGCGAGCGTACTTCGCGGCAGGCCATCAGCCAGCTCGCTGCCGCCCTGTTCAAGAAGAAGGCGGCCGAGCGCGTGATCGTGGCTGCCATGCCCAAGCTTCGAGCGGCGATGCACCTGGATACGGTCTTCACATTCGCCGATCGCGATTGCGTGCTGCTTTATCCGGACATCGTCAACAATATCGCGGCATTTTCCTACCGTCCGGCCGACAACTCCGCAGGCATCGAGCTGCGCAAGGACGAAAAGCCCTTCGTCGAGGTCGTCGCAGAGGCGCTTGGGCTGAAGAAGCTGCGCGTGGTGGAGACGGGCGGAAATGCCTATATGCGCGAGCGCACCCAGTGGGATAGCGGCGCCAATCTCGTCTGCGCATCCCCTGGCGTCGTGTTCGCCTATGACCGCAACACCTACACTAACACGCTGCTGCGCAAGGAAGGCATCGAGGTCGTCACCATCGTGGGTGCGGAACTCGGACGTGGTCGCGGCGGCGGTCATTGCATGACCTGTCCGATCACCAGGGACGCGGTCGACTATTAGGCCCGCATCAGCGGTCACTGCGGCCTGTTACGAAACCATGATCGATCTGATCAACCCGTGATTTAGTCCGAGAACATTAACACGCCACAATCGTGTCACAGCCTGACGCGAATCCCGATGCACGCGACAGCCATCGAGGGACGCCATGCGAAGATCCAGAATTCTTCTGCCGATCTTTGGTCTGCTCGGCGCGAGCACGGCAGGTGCAGCCGACCTTGATGTCACCGAGTTCAAGACGATCGCGACCCCTGTGCCGTACACCTCAGTACCATCCTGGAGCGTCGTCGGTTCCATCGCGCCCACCTTCACCGACAACGCCCTGTTTACCCGCGACAACCGCAAGTCGGACGTTTACTACGTGCCCGACGTGAGCGTCCGGCTGGACGGGAACCTCAGCAATGACCTGTCGTACCGCCTCTATGCACGCGCGCAATATGAAGCGTTTTCGCGGGAGAAGGACGGCAACTTTGCCGTCGCGCGGATGGGCGGGCGCCTGACCCAAAATTGGGACGGCTGGCGCTTCTCCGCCATTTACGAGCATCGCTACGATTTTGACGGAATCTACCGCGACCTCGCCTTCACCTCGAACGATGTGATGGGCTCGGTTGCGCGCGACTTCCACTTCAACAACGCGACGTTTTCGCCATTGCTGCTCCTGACCTATCGATTTTCCGACCTGGCGGAGGCGCGCCGCTGGCGCTTTGACGCCGTGCTCGGTATCGAGGTCAAGCTCGATTCCAAATGGTCGATTGTGAGCACGCCGTTGTTCGAAGCTTACTGGTTCACCGATGGACTCAATAGCGGGCGGCGCGATCAGCTCTATTCGGCGGACGTCGGTCTGAAGTATAATTTTGCGAGCAATGTGTCGCTCACGACGACCGTGCTGTACGAGGCGCGAACGTCGAACGTGCCGCTACGGCGATATAGGGACGTTCGCATCGGCCCTCGTCTGGACTTCGCATTCTGAGAGGTATCCGATCAATGCACGCAAGAAGCTTGTCGCTGTTGATCGGCATTGTTGTGGGCATCGCGGCGGCATCCGTTGCCGCTGCCGATCCGCGTGACGCCGTCGATCGAAGCCAGCGTCTTGATACCGATGCGCTTCGGGACGATGCTGCGACAAACCGTCTGACGCCGCCATCGCATCCCCTGCAGATTGCACCGCCTCCGACGACTCCGAAAGCAAGGACGGAACGCAGGAGGAAGTCCGGCGCAAATGGTGGCAGCAGCCGCTAGCGTCATCGGTACAAAGGTAGGCATGGGCGCCGCGGGAGTTTGTTGTCCCGGAACTCCGCTGCTCGGAACTCCGCATTTTTAATCTCTGTTGCGCCAAATTCGAACGCTCAGAACCGCTTTGTCGCTCAGCGCAGACGGCGCGTCGCGGATTCAAGATTTTAATCCCATGGAAATGCTACCTCTTGTTGTGTGTCGGTTCCAGGGTGTATAGTCGGATCGGCTCCAAGGCGCGTCCGCGAGCCGGCGAGGGGAGATGTCCCCGAACAGGCGAGCGGACACAGGCGATGCTGTTGTCAGCGTCGCGATGTCGCCGGAGAAGAGTGAGTGCGTATCGTGAAGGTACATGTCTCCCCCGCCAGCGAGTCGCATCGAACCGGCCTCGGGAACTGGCTGCGGACAGGTTCGGAACAATCAATCGAAGCCCTCTATTGGACGTTTTCGGCTGATCTCCTCTTCGTCGTGCGTCCGTCTCCTGAAGGGCGCTTCGTCTATGAGGCGATCAATCCGGAGTTTGGGTCCCGGCTCGGTCTCTCGCCGGGAGACGTCTACGACATGGATGTGTTCGATTGCATGAACGCGGACGACGCTAGAATCGTCTGCCAGGCGCTGGGGGCGTGCGTTGCGGAAGGAGCGGAAATCAGGATCCGGCAGCGTCTCGCGTTCGGCGGCTCGCCCCGGAACGTCGAAACGGTAGTAACTCCGGTCGTTCAATCTTCGTGTGGTGGTGCGGTTCGCTTGATCGGCAGCCACCGCGCCCTGCGCAGCCGCGCGTTCGAGAGCGGGGTCGGACAGGGCAACGGGCTCGACGTGAATCTCGGCCTGGTATCGATCCAGGAAGGCATCCAGCAACGGATAGCGTCCGATCTCCATGATTCGACCTGTCAGCACCTGATTGCCGCGAGTCTCGGTCTCATGCGGATCCGAAGCAGCATCGGCGAACCGGACTTGGCCGAGCGGCTCTGCGACGAGATCGATGCATCGATCGATGAAGCCCTCCGGGAAATCCGCGCTTTTGCCTATCTGCTGCATCCCCGGAACCTCGCCGGTGAGGGCCTGAAGGCTGCGATCGAGCGGTACGCGGAGGGATTTGCGGCGCGCACGTCGTTGCGCGCGAGTGTCGACATCGTGCCGGATGTGGATCGGTTGCCTTACGAGACGAAACGAACGTTGCTGCGGGTCGTCCAGGAAGCGCTGACGAACGTCTTCCGTCATGCGAACGCGACCGAGGTGGCCATCGTCATCGATACCGCGGACGGCCGGTTTCACCTGACGCTCAGCGACAATGGAATTGGGCTCCCGCCGGGTTTCGGCAGGAGCGCGGTGTCTGTTGGTGTCGGAATTCCGGCGATGCAAGCGCGGCTGCACGAGATCGGAGGTACGCTCGACATCCAATCCAGTCGCGCGCCGCGGCATGCCGGCACGGTGCTGTGTGCAGTATTTCCCTATGCTCCCCCGGCGAACAGGGCCAATCGCCGCGGGGCCACGACAAATGCAAGGGCCCGCGCAGGCGCACAATCAGCGAAAAAACACTAACCGCGGGGCGGCGGGCCGGGGTCACGGCCCATCGCCGATGCGGATTCGGAGTGCTCTGCCATGAAGCGAATTCTCATCGCGGATGATCATGAGGCGGTACGGTCGGGCTTGCGGGCGGTGCTCGAGCAACGCGTGGATTGGGAGGTGGTCGCCGAGGTGAATGACGGCGGCATGGCGGTAGCAGCCGCGATCGAAAGCCGGCCCCATGTCGCCATCGTCGACTTCTCGATGCCCCGCATGACCGGCGTCGAGGTGGCGCGGCGGATCAGAGAGTATCCGCTGCAGACCGAGGTGCTGATCTTCACGGTGCACAATTCGGGCCTGCTTGCCCAGCAAGCATTCGAGGCGGGGGCGCGTGCATTCCTGGTGAAGTCCGACGCCAACAAGCTGCTTGTCGCAGCTGTCGAAGCCTTGTTGCTGCACCGGCCATTCTGGCCCCGGAAGACCGAACTCGACCATGCGCCGCGGACCAACGGCGAGCGGCATCACGAACTCACGGCCCGCGAGCAACTGGTCGTCAAGCTGGTCGCGGAGGGATACAGCAACAAGGGCATCAGTGCGATCCTCGATCTCAGCGTCAAGACCACCGAGGCCCATCGGGCAGCCGCGATGCGCAAGCTGGAGGTGAACTCGACGGCGGGGCTGGTCCGGTACGCCGTTCGGACCGGGCTGGTCGAGGCTTGAAACGGCGATATTGGCGAGCAATAGGGGCGTCGGTACCTTCGCCCGGAGATATCAGGGTTTTGTGGGATAACGATTCCAGCCACGCTTCCTATGATCGTTCGACTGTGCTGCCGGTTTGCTGCCGGTATCGGCCCGGAAGCGCAAGGGTCGGCCAACGGGAACGACACGGTGAAACGCATCTTGATTGCGGATGATCATGAAGTTGTGCGTTCCGGGCTGCGTGCAATCATCGAAGCGCATTCCAGCTGGATCGTGAGCGGCGTGGCGACCGATGGCGAGCAGGCGGTCGCGCTGGCGCTCGAGACCAGGCCGGACATCGTGATCGTCGATTATTCCATGCCGGTCATGAACGGGTTGGAGGTCAGTCGCCGCCTCAAGGCGCTCCACCTTGGCGCGCAGGTCCTGATCCTGACGATGCACGAGAGCGAAGAGCTTCTGACTGAAGCCATTCTGGCCGGGGTACGCGGGTTTCTGTTCAAGTCAGACGCACGCAAGCACCTCATTTCCGCCATCGAGGCCCTGCTGGACGGCAGGCCTTACTTCACCAGCATCCTGCTGGAGAGGTTGCTGCACGACTACCAGGGCAACAAGGAGAACCGGACCGACATGCTGCTGACTTCGCGCGAGCAGAGCGTGGTCCAGCTGATCGCGGAGGGGCATACCAACAGGTCGATCAGCTCCATCCTGAAATTGAGTGTGAAGACCGTCGAGACCCATCGCGCCTCGGCCATGCGCAAGCTGAGGATGTCGTCCACCGCTGAGCTCGTCCGCTATGCGATCCGCAAGAAGTTGGTCTTGCCCTGAACAGATGCTGATGTCGGCAGTCGCCAAAGGCGCCGGAGTTTGCGCCTCGACAAAGTGGTCGTGACTGCAACTGCTTACCTTTTCGGGTGCCGACACGGGTTTCGTGTCGCACGCGGGAAGCAAGCCGTGACAGGAACCAGCCTCTGTAAATGGGCCATCAGCTACTTCGCGGTCGCAATCGTATGGCTGCTGCTTGCGGAAGTGCTTGTTGTCGCCGGGTTCGGCTTTCCGAACCACGACATCGGCGGCCCGGACACGCTCGTCATCGTGCACATGGTCAGCATCGGCTGGTTGAGCACGGTCCTGTGTGGCGCGCTGTTCCAGTTAGTGCCGGTGCTGATCGCAAGGCCGCTCTATGCGGAGCGCTGGACACTGCCGGCTCTGGCGCTGCTGACGCTTGGGCTGACCATCCTGCTCGCGGGCTTCCTGACGCTTGGCGGGCACTTCACCGGGCCGCCCTGGCTGCTTCCGGTCGGCGCGAGCCTGCTGATTGCGGGTTTCGCGTTGGTCGTTGCCAATCTCGGCATGACGCTCTGGTCGGCCCGTCCGCTGCCGGGGCAGGCGCGGTTCGTCGCAGCCGGGCTTGCCTGCATCTGTGTCACGGCGGCATTCGGCGGCATGTTCTCTCTGGTGCTGTCCGGAACCGCCGTCGGCACGCAATGGCCGGACCTGCTGGTGTCCGGCGTTCCGATCCACGCGATTGCCGGGCTTGGCGGATGGCTGACATTCACGGCCATGGGCGTCAGCTATCGCCTGCTGGCGATGTTCATGCTCACGCCCGACGGCGATGCGCGGCTGGGCCGGCTGGCCTGGCTTGCCGGCGTTGCCGCGCTGACCGTCGGAGCTGTCGGCGGCGTGCTCGCACTCTGGCGCGCGACCGGGGTGAATTTGGCACTTCTGCTGGCAGGAGTTGCGGCGCTGCTGTCGCTAATCGCCTACGGCCGCGACATGCTCGGCCTGTACAGAGCCCGCAAGCGCCGCGCGCTCGAGCTCAATACGCGCATGAGCCTCGTTGCGCTGGCGAGCCTGGTTGCGGTCGCAATCCTCGGCGCCGCGTTTGTTGCGACCGGTTCTCTCCCGTCGCATGTCGGGGTGCTCGCCTTTCTCGGCGCGTTCGGCTGGCTCACTGGCCTCGTGCTCGCCAATCTCTACAAGATCGTCCCGTTCCTGACCTGGCTCGAGACCTACGGTCCGGTGATGGGCAGAGTGCCGACGCCCCGCGTGCAGGATCTCGTTGACGAGCGCCGCGCGTTGAAATGGTTCGTGCTGTTCTTTGCCGGAAGCTGGGCGGCAACCCTGATGCTCCTGGTCGACGCGGCGCTCGGTTTCCGCGTCGCCGTCGCCGCCGTGACACTCGCGACGCTCGGCCTGAGCGAGGAGCTCATCAGGGCAAGGCGGCTTGCGGACGTGGCGGAGCCGCTGCGTCTGCCGACCGGAGCAGTCGTGCCCCAACTGTTGGTCTCGCGAAACTGAAAGGAGACTGCAATGACCGAGTTCATCGACGTCGATGTCCGGCCGATCCTGCGTGCAGGCGGCGAGCCGTTCTCGATCATCATGGCCGCGCTCGCGCGGCTCGCGCCCGGGGAGGGGCTGCGGCTCTATGCCCCCTTCAAGCCGGTTCCCCTGTTCGACGTCATGGCGAGCAAGGGCTTTGCGCATCGGGAGGCCGAGCTCGAAGGCGGCGAATGGGAGATCCGGTTTCTGCCGGACGACGGCTCGCCCGATGCGGCTGAACCGGCGCCCGCGGCGGCGAGTGGTGGCGATTGGCCGGAGCCCGCGGTTCATCTCGACAACCGCGACCTCGATCCGCCGGAGCCGATGGTCCTGATTCTGGCTGCAGTGGAGCGGCTCGCCCCCGGGCAGACGCTCTGCGCCTTGCTCAGTCGTGAGCCGGTCTTCCTGTTTCGGGAGCTGACCAAGCGCGGCCATCAGTGGCGCGGCGGCTTCACGCCGCAGAAGGATTCTTATCAACTGACCGTGAGGGTGCGCGCATGAATTTCAACGATGATGATCTCGTGGAGCAGATCAGGCAGGCGCTGAAGGTTGTGATCGACCCCGAGCTCGGCCACAACATCGTCGATCTCGGCTTCATCTATGATGTGTCGGTCGAGGACGGTGCCGCGCATATCACCATGACGGCGACGACACGCGGCTGCCCCGCCGCGTCCTTTCTCAAGGAGGGCGTCGCCAACAGCGCGTGCCTGGTTCCTGGCGTGGAATCGGTCGACGTCACCATGACGTTCGAGCCACCCTGGCAGCCCTGGATGATCGCGCCGGGAGTCAAGGCGTCGCTCGGATTTGCCGAGGTGAACTGATCCGCCGAGGCGGCCGGCTAGACGCCTTCGGCGCCCGGGCCGGACCAGATCTTTGCGGGGGCGCGAAGCTCTGCCAGGTCGAGCAGGTTGATCGCCCGGGCGGCGATCTGGTCGATCACCTCATCCAGCGACTGTGGTTTCAGATAGAAGGCCGGCATCGGCGGGGCGATGATCGCGCCGATCTCGGTCGCCTGCAGCATCGCTCTGAGATGGCCGAGATGCAGCGGGCTTTCGCGGACCAGCAACACCAGCCGGCGCCGTTCCTTGAGCTGCACGTCGGCCGCGCGCGTCAGAAGGTTGTCGAGCTGCCCCCAGGCGATGGCCGAGAGCGTACGGATCGAGCACGGCGCCACGATCATGCCCGCGACCGGATACGAGCCGCTGGCGATCGCGGCGCCGATATCGGAATGAAGATGATGGCGGAAGGCGAGGGCGCGCAGCCGCGCGAGCGCATCGCTTCCCACTTCCTCGCTCAGCGTACGCTCTGCCGCGGGCGAAACCACGAGGTGCACCGCGTAGTGTGGATCATCGGCCAGAAGCTCGACGATGCGCATGCCGATCGCAGCACCCGAGGCGCCGCTGATGCCGACGATGATGCCTTGCCGCCCGCTCATGTCAGGACCAGCGCGCGCATGGGCGTGCCCGACAGGCCGAGGCTCGACCACATCGCATCGACACGCGCGACCACGGCGGGATCCATGGCCAACGGAACGCCCCATTCGCGATCCGTCTCCGGCGGAATCTTCGTGGTGGCGTCGATGCCGAGCTTGCCGCCGAGACCGGATTTCGGCGAGGCGAAGTCGAGATAGTCGATCGGCGTATCGGTAAGCGTCACGAGATCGCGCGAGGAATCGCTGCGCGTCGAGACGGCCCACATCACCGCGCGCCAGTCGCGGATGTCGATGTCGTCGTCGACCACGATGAGGAGCTTCGTGTAGCTGAACTGCGGCAACATCGACCACAGGCCCAGCATCAGTCGCCGCGCCTGGCCGGGATAGCGTTTCTTGATCGCCGCGATCGCGACGCGGTAGGAGCAGGCCTCCGGCGGCAGCCAGCAGTCGGTCACCTCGGGGAACTGCTGCCGGATCAGCGGCACGAACAGCTGGTTGAGCGCCTCGCCGATCCGCGACGGCTCGTCCGGCGGCCGGCCCGTGAAGGTCGATAGGTACACAGGCTGACGCCGGCTGGTGATCGCCGTCACGCGCATCACCGGGAATTCCTCGACGGAATTATAGTACCCGGTGTGATCGCCATACGGCCCCTCGGGCGCGGTTTCGGTCGCGGAGACGAAGCCCTCGATGACGATTTCGGCCTCGGCCGGGATCGCGAGCGGGACGGTGAGGCATGGTGCGAGGTCAGGCCGCTCGCCACGCAGGATGCCGGAAAAGCGCAGCTCGGACAGCGTTTCGGGCAGCGGAAGCACGGCGGCAAGGATCGTGGCGGGATCGGCGCCGATGACGATCGCGACCGGCATGTCGCGCCCGAGCGCCTTCCATTGCTGGTGATGCCTGGCGCCGCCGCGATGCGCCAGCCAGCGGATGATGGCGCGGTCGCGGCCGAGCACCTGCATGCGGTAGACGCCGACATTCTCCTCCTGGTCCGCCGTCGCGGATTCCGGCGGCAAGGTGATCACGAGTGGCCAGGTGATCAGCGGCGCCGGCTCGCCGGGCCAGCAGATCTGGACCGGCAATCTTGCAAGATCGACGTCGGGCCCCATCGCGACGCAGTCCTGGACCGGGGCCGCCGCGCGTGTGCGTGGGCGCGTCGCCAGCGCGGCGCGCGCGAGCGGGAGCTTATCGAGGACATCCCTGATGCCGTGCGGTGGTCGCGGTGCGCGGAGCTCGGCCATCAACTCGCCGAGCTCTCCAAGACGGTCGGGCGTGATGCCCATGCCCCATGCGATCCGCTCGACCGTTCCAAACAAATTGGTGAGGAGCGGCATCTCCGAGAGGCGGCCGTCGTCCTTGATGGGCTGCTCGAACAATAGTGCCGGTCCGTGTGCCTCGAGCACACGCCGGTGAATTTCCGTGATCTCGTGGACGACGGAGACCTTCTCGCGAATGCGTCGCAACTGTCCGCGGCCTTCGATGAAGCGCAGGAAGTCGGACAAGTCGCGAAAGCGTGGCACATCACGTTGCAACTGGACAAGCTCCTAAAAAATGAGAGCTAGCCGGGTTGTTTTCGGTCTTCATTGTTCCCGCTCAAATACAGCGGCGTGCAATCCGTCCAGATGTGTGGCCATGAATGATCCGTCCGCCGCATCGCCCGGCCCGTTGCCGACGATTCCGCCGCTTGTCGCATTGGCCATGCGTCCGCTGCCTCTGCTGCCGCTGCAGCTCGCTCTCGGCGGTGTCCTGCAGCGGATCCATCGGCGCAACCCCGCAATATTCGACAGGCTCGGGGATCACGCGCGCGCGCGGTTCGGTATCAAGCCGATCGATCTGCCGTTCGCCTTCGTGGTCGAGGCCAGGCCGCCGCGCCTGTCGGTGGTGCGTGACTTGCCGCGTGGTCTGGATGCGCGGATCTCGGCTTCGCTCGCCAATCTTCTGGCGCTGCTCGAAGGCAGGGTCGATGGCGATGCCCTGATGTTCTCGCGTGAGCTCGTGGTCGAGGGCGATGTCGAGGCGGTGCTGGCGCTGCGCAATGCGATCGACGATGCCCAGCTCGATCTGGCCGAAGAGCTGTCCTCGCTGTTCGGTCCGCTGGGCGCGCCGGCGAGGCGGGCCTTCGAGGCGACCCGTGGCCGCGTGATCGCCTCATCCGGCCATGGCGGGCAATCGAGATGATGGAGCTGATCTGTCCTGCCGGCACGCCGGCGGCGTTGAAGAGCGCCATCGATGCCGGCGCCGATGCGATCTATTGCGGCTTCAACGACGAGACCAACGCGCGCAATTTTCCGGGGCTGAATTTCAGCCGCGACGAACTGCGCAAGGGGATCGCGCTGGCGCATGGCCGCGGCGCGAAGATCCTGGTGGCCATCAACACCTTCCCGCGCGCCTCCGCGGTCGACATCTGGCATCGCGCGGTGGACGACGCGGCGAGTGCGGGGGCCGATGCGCTGATCCTCGCCGATATCGGATTGATGGACTACGCCGCGCGGCGCCATCCGAACCAGCGCTTGCACGTCTCGGTTCAGGCCGCGGCCGCAAATCCCGATGCTATCGCCTTCTACGCCGAGAATTTCGGGGCGCGGCGCGTCGTGCTGCCCCGCGTCCTGAGTGTGCCGGAGATCGCCGAGATCACCCGGGAATCGGCCTGCGAGACCGAAGTCTTCGTGTTCGGCGGCCTCTGCGTGATGGCCGAGGGGCGCTGTTCGCTGTCGTCCTATGCGACCGGCAAGTCACCGAACATGCAGGGCGTCTGCTCGCCGCCGAGCCATGTGACCTACGAACAGACTGCGGATGGGACGAAGTCCAGTCTGGGCGGCTTCACCATCAACCGGTTCGGGTCGAGCGAGCCTGCGGGCTATCCGACGCTGTGCAAGGGGCGCTTCTCGACCGCGCAGGGCGCCGGCTATATTTTCGAGGACCCCGTCAGCCTGGATGCCACGACGCTGCTCAAAGGCTTGCGCGATGCCGGCGTGACCGCGCTCAAGATCGAGGGCCGCCAGCGCGGCCGTGCCTATGTCGAGAGCGTGGTGCGCCATTTCCGCCATGCGCTCGCGGCGCTCGCGAGCGGCAGTGAGGCAGACATCGCAAGCCTGAAGCCGTTCACCGAAGGGCAGGCCTCCACGGTCGGCGCCTATCGCAAGACCTGGCGCTAATCTTTTCGAATAGGTGAGGTCCGGAAGATGCAACTCAGCCTCGGTCCCGTTCTGTACAATTGGGCGCCGGAACGCTGGCGCGACTTCTATTTCCGGATCGCCGACGAAGCGCCGGTCGACGTCGTATCCATCGGCGAGGTCGTCTGCTCGAAGCGCTCGCCGTTCTTCGCAGACTTCATTCCGGGCGTGGTCGAACGGCTGCAGAGCGCGGGCAAGCAGGTGTTGCTGGGTTCGCTGATCCTGGTTTCGCTGCGGCGTGAGCGCCGTCAGACCGAGGAGCTTGCGGCGGCCGAAGGCGGGCTGGTCGAGGTCAATGACCTGACCTGTCTCAGGGCGCTCGCAGGCCGGCCGCACGCGATCGGGCCGTTCGTCAACATCTACAACGAGGCGAGCGCGGCCTTTCACGCCGCGCGCGGGGCGAGGCGCATCTGCCTGCCGCCGGAGCTGCCGCTGGCCTCGGTGGCGACCATCGCAAGGGCTGTTCCCGATGCCACGATCGAAGTGTTCGCGTTCGGCAGGGTGCCGCTGGCCATCTCGGCCCGTTGCTATCATGCGCGCCTGCACAAGCTCGCCAAGGACAATTGCCGCTTCGTCTGTGAGAAGGACCCGGATGGTCTCCTTCTGAACACGCTGGAGCAGCAGGACTTCCTGACCATCAACGGGGTGCAGACCCTGTCGCACACCTGCGCCAATCTGCTGGGCGAGGCCGGCATCTTGCGTGAGAGCAACGTCGGCTCACTTCGCCTGTCGCCGCAGGATTGCGACATGGTCGTCGTCGCCAGGACCTTTCGCGACGTGCTGAACGGCCGTGACGATGTCGAGGGCGGCAACCGCCGGCTTGCGGCGGCCTATCCTGGTGTGCCGTTCTCGAATGGGTTTCTGTGGGCAGAGCCAGGGCACGTCTATCGTCAGGCCCGATCAGGCGACGCGCAAGGCTCGGCGCAAATCGGGCCTCTCTGAACGGGTTCGGCGTTGGCGGGCGCTCAGAAATTCGTGGCCATTGCGGCCAGACGTCGATGGGCCCTTTCCCGCGCAGCCTCAATCGGCTGCTGCGGTCCCGTGGTTGGCCCGATCGGCACGAAACGGACATTGTCGATACCGATGAAGCGCAGGATGTCTCGCAGGTAAGGCGTTGCCATGTCGATGCGGCCGCGGTTCATGCCGGTGGCAAAGTCGCTGCCGCTGGCGAGAATCACCAGCGTCGGCCGGTCCTTGAGCAGTGGCAGATAGCCCTGTGACGGGTCGAACCGGAACGTCAGCCCGGGCTGAACGATGATGTCGAACCACTGCTTGAGCTTGTAGGGAATGCTGAAGTTCCACATCGGCGTCGAGATCAGCACCCGATCGGCCAACGAAAACCGCAGCGCCATGCGCTCGGCCTCGGCAAAGCTGTCGCGTTGCGTGTCGTTGAAGGCTTGCCCGTTCATCCGTGCATATTTGGCCTCGGCGATGGGGCCCGAGAATTCCGGCATCCGCTCCCGCCAGAGGTCCACGACATCGAGGTCCCAGTCCGGCCGGACTTGGCGAAAGCCGTCAAGAAAGACGCGCGCGCCGGCACTTGACTCGGAGTCAGGACGTGGCGAGCAGGAGAGGTGCAAAATCTTTGCCACCGCTCATCCCAACGCCCTGATGACGGCATCTGCCCTCGTGACGATCGCGACGTTCTGCATGGCGAAATTGATCGACGCGTGGTGCCAGTCGGCGTTCATGGTCGAGCAGCAATCTTCGGGGACGATCATGAAGTAGCCCTTGTCCGCCCCGGTGCGGGCGGTGTGCTCGACCGACATGTTGGTCCAGGCGCCGGTGTTGATGATCATGTCGCGCCCGGTCGCCTTGAGGATCGTCTCCAGCCGAGTGCCCTCCCACGCGCTCATCCGCATCTTCTCGACGACGAAATCGCCGGGCCGGGGTTCGAGGCCGGAGACGGGCGCCGCGCCCCAGCTTCCGCGCACCATCGCCTTGCTGTCGACGAGGCCTTCGAACAGCGGTGCGTTCAGCGTCACGCCGGGCGCGCCCGGCTCGACGACGAACCAGACATGAATGATCGCAACGCCCCGTGCCCGCGCGGCTTCTGCGAGGCGGCGGACATTCTCGACGACGTGCTGCTGCTTCGCATGCCCGGGAGCGCCCGACTCGGCGAAGGCGCCGCCATCCATGATGACGTCGTTCTGGAGGTCCTGGATGATCATGGCACAGCGCTGCGGATCAAGCCGCATGTCGCCGTCAGCAAGGATAGGCGCCGCCGGCGAGGCGCTTGGCGTCGCGCCGCCGCCGCTTCGCCGGCCGCTCATGTAAGGTTCGTGCCGCGGACCGACCTTGGTCGGAATGGCATAGACCGAATGTGTCGAGGTCAGATAAAGCGTACGGAAATCCGGCCCGCCCCAGGCGAGGTTGGCGACCATCTCGGGCACGCGGACCTTGCCGAGCAGTTCGCCGCGCGGCGAATAGACCCAGACCCCGCCGGGCGCGGTGACCCAGACATTGCCGTGCTGGTCGCACTTCATGCCGTCGGGCAGGCCGGCCTCGAGCTCGGAGCGGATGCCGCTTGCGAACACCCGCGCATTCGACAGCGAGCCGTCGGCATTGACGTCGAAGACGCGGACCACCGCCTGCACGGTGTCGTTGACATAGAGCAGCTTCTCGTCCGGCGAGAAGCACAGCCCATTCGGCTGGTCGAACAGATTGCGCTCGACCACGAGCTTCGGTTCGCCGCCGGGCACGAGGCGATAGACGCCCTGGAAGCCGAGCTGACGCGGCCGCTCGACGCCATAGACCGGCATGCGGCCGTACCAGGGGTCGGAGAAATAGATCGCGCCGGAGGAGTGCACGCAGACGTCGTTCGGGCTGTTCAGCTCCTGGCCCTGGAAGTGCGAAGCCAGCACCTCGCGCCGCCCGTCCGGCCGCTCGCGGATCAGCGACGATGTCGCGTGCTCGCAGACGATCAGATTGAGCTCGGCATCATAGGTCATGCCGTTGCACTTGTTCGAGGGACGCTTGACCTCGGCCACGCCGCGCCGCGCATCCCAGCGCCGGCGCACGTCACCCGGCATGTCCGAGAACAGCAGATAGTGATCGACCGGATGCCAGATCGGCCCCTCCGTGAAGTCAAAGCCGGTGCCGACCTGCGCGACCGGCGCATAGGGGTCGATCAGGGTTTCGAATTCGCTTCGCAAGGTGACGTGCGTCATCGGTCGATCCCCAAGATCATCTCAAGCCGGGAACCAGTTGCGTGCGGGCAGGGATTGCACGATCGGTCCGGGGACCTGATCGTGCAGGCGCCCGACGACGTTGCCGCCTTCGATCTTGGCGGGACGGTCGTGCACCGGCAGCAGATAGCGCGAATTGCTCAGCAGCTTCTTGATCGAGGCCTTCTCGGCGCGCTTGCTGGTGCCGTGGTTGCCCGTCGTGCGCGGCTCCCAATCGTGGATCTCGTTGAAGGGCGTCACGATCTGGTCGTTGAAATCGTAGATCACGTCGCCGCAGATGGTCGCAATCCCGTCGGCCGTCTCGACGATGACGTTCATCGAGCCCTCCGTATGCGCATTGGCGGCGTCGCAATAGACGCCGGGCATCAGCTCGATCGGACCGGTGATCTCGAGGTCGAGGAAGCGCAGCGCGCTCTTGGTGTGCAGCCGGTCGATCAGGTGCTTGATGTCGGGCGCCGGATATTGCGGATGCATCAGGCCGGAGACGGAATATTCGAGCTCCTTGCGGTTGAGCACGACGGTCGTGTTCATCGGAAACAGATCGTCCTTGCCGGCATGGTCGATGTGCAGATGGGTGTGGCAGACGAAGCGGACGTCGCCCATGCGCACTCCGTGGCGCGCGAGCTGGTTCTCGATCATGTTCTCGTGGTACTGCAGGCCGCGCATGCCCAGCGTCTCCATGATCTGGTTGGAGCGGTAGCCGGTGTCGACCACGACCGGATATTTCCCCCCGAGGATCAGGAAGCCGAGGGTGAGGACGCGGCGGGTGCGACCGCAGTCGCGGCCGAGAACCAGAAAGCTCGATTCCAGCTCGATATCGCCATAGTCCAGGATCTTGATCTCCAGCGCCATTCGTTGCCCTCCCTCATCTGTTTCTTGTCTGTCAAAGCCGGTAGACGCGCGTCGCCGTCGTCCTGAAGATGGCGTCCTGCTGCTCCGCGCTGAACGGCGCCGCGGCCGTGCGAAAGGCGCCGACGAGCTCGCGATAGGTGGTCCACAATTTCTCGATTGGGAAATTGGAGCCGAACAGGCAGCGCTCGGCGCCGAAGATCGCGACGGTATCCGCGAGTACGGCAGCGATGTGTGCGGGATCGTTGCGATGGATGAAAGTGCCGAGCCCGGAGAGCTTTGAGACCACGTTCGGACAGGCCGCGAGCCGGGCCATGCCACCGCGCCAGGCGGCGCGACCGCCAGGCGAGAGATCCTCCAGCATGCCGGCATGCTGGAGGATGAAGGTCACGTCGGGGCAGGCCTCGGCCAGCGCTGCGGCGTCCGGCATCTGCGGGGTGAACACCTGCAGGTCGAAGCTCCAGCCATAGCCGGCAAGACGCGCGACGTTGCGGCGGATCATCGGATCGGCGCAGAGATCCGCCCGGGCCGCAAAGCGGTACAGCGGGTTCTCATGCCAGTGCAGCTGCATGCGCACGCCGCGCACCAGCTTGTAGCGCTTTAGGCGGTCGAGCTGCGGACGCACGTCGTCCACGGCGAAATTGGCATAGGCGACGATCGCGTGCGGCCAGCCGTGTTCGTCCGCAGTCTGCTGCACCCACGCGGCCTCGTCCTCGAAGCGGTCGTTGGCCCAGTTGGTCTGCACATAGACCGAGCGCGTGACGCCGGTACCCTTGAGGTCGTCGAGATATTCCTGGATCGGGTAGTCGCGCCGGATCGGCTCGTAAGGTCCGAAGATGCGCGGCTGCATGGGGCCGATCAGCCACGGCAGGTCGGCCTGCCGCCAGATGTGATGATGGCCGTCGACAATATCGGTCACGCCGCTCTCCTTCGTCCCAACGCCAGAATATGCGCGACGATCGACGCGCTCGAACCGCCATCCACGAGGTCATCGACGAAGCGCTCGATGGCGACGAGCGCTTCGGTCTGCGGGCGGAAGCCGGGGCTTGTCGCCAGCGGCGTCAGCCAGCTCAAGCGCCAGGCCCGCCGCGACAATTTCGCGACGGCGTCGCGAAGTGCGTCGGTCTCGCCGCGCTCGAGTCCATCGGAGACGATCACCACCGCGGCGCCGCGCGCATAGCCGCCGAAGCGGGGCACGGCGAGGAAGGCCTGGAGCGCGTCGCCGATGCGGGTGCCACCGTCCCAGTCGCTGACCAGGTGCGCGGCGGCGTTCATGGCCTGCTCGCGGCGCTTCAGCCGCAGCGGGCGGGTGATGCGGGTCAGCCGCGTGCCGAAGGTGAAGACCTCGACACCAGGCGCGGCCTGCAGCAGCGCATGCGCGAGCTTCATGTTCTCCTCGGTGCGGCTCTTCATCGAGCCGGAGACGTCGATCAGCAGCAGCATCTTGCGCGGACGCTGGCGCCGCTTCATGTGACGGAGCCGCAGGATCTCGCCGTCGCTGCGGACAGAGTCGCGTAAAGTGCGGCGGAGATCGGCAAACGATCCGCGACGTGCGCGCATGCGGCGATGGCCGCGCCGTCGCGGCAGGCGGCGCGGTGCCTCGCGCGCCAGGCGGCGTAGGGCGTCGGCGGTTGAGGTCATCCGAAAGTGGCGCTCGACCAGCGCCTCGCTTCGGCTCGCGGCGAGGCCTGACTCGTTGGCCTCGTCGGAGAGCAGGGGCGCTTCGTCGCCGCGGCCCTCCTCCTGGAGGCGGACTGTCTCGTCATCCTCGCCCTCGTCGTCTCGTGCGATGGCCTCGCTGCCGCGGAAGTGGAGATCGAACAGCCGGTCGAAGGTCGCGCGGCGTTCGGGCGGCGGAGCCAGCGTCGCCAGGGCGGCCTGCTTGACCTGCTCGATGTCGCGCGGGCCGAGCAGCTCGATCGCGGCGAGGAATGTCGTGGTCTGCTCCGGCGCCACCGCAAAGCCGTTCGCGCGCAGCAGCGGGACGAACGCGACGAAGATGCGCGCGGCGCGCGGAAGCTGCGGCTCGGGGTTCATGCGGTCGCCTCCGCGAGCATGGCATCGAGCCGCGGCGAGATGAAATGCAGGTCCTCTTCGTCCTTCAGCGCCACGCCGATCGAGCGCTTGAACGCGTCCGGCCAGCGCGCGCCGCCCTTGTGCAGGAGCGTCGCGGCCTCGGCCCAGTCGACGGCCTCGGCAATGCCGGGCGCCTTGCTCAGGGGCTCGCGCCGCAATTTCTCGACGGCTGCGACGACGGCACGTGCCGTGGCTTCGGCGACGCTGGAGGCGCGCATCATGATGATCCGGGCCTCGCGCTCGGCGGTCGGATAGTCGATCCAGTGATAGACGCAGCGCCGGCGGAGGGCCTCATGCAGATCGCGCGTCCGGTTCGAGGTCAGCACGACCACAGGGCGTTCGGCCGCGCGCACCGTGCCGCGCTCGGGAATCGAGATCTGGAAGTCGGACAGGAACTCGAGCAGGAAGGCCTCGAACTCCTGGTCGGCGCGGTCGATTTCGTCGATCAGCAGCACGGTGGAATCGGGCGCGCGGAGCGCGGCCAGCATTGGCCGCTCGATCAGGAAGGTCTCGCCATAGATGTCGATGCTTTCGTCGCCGGCCTGGCGGATCGCCAGCATCTGGCGCGGGTAGTTCCACTCATAGAGTGCGGCGGAGGCGTCGATGCCCTCGTAGCATTGCAGGCGGATCAGTCGCCGGCCGAGCACGGCCGCGATCGCCTTGGCGGCTTCCGTCTTGCCGACGCCCGGCGCGCCTTCGAGCAGCAGGGGCTTGCCGAGCGCGAGGCCGAGATAGGCTGATGTCGCAAGGCCTTCGTCGGCAAGGTAATAGGCCGCCCGAAGCGCTCTCTCCAGCGCCTCCGGACTGTCGATGCCGACGATGTTGCTGCGAACCGCCACGACCGATCCTCTAGCGCCGCGCCTGCGGCCGCGCGCCGCCCTGGGCCTTGATTGCGCGCAACACCTTTTCAGGCGTGATCGGCAGGTCGTCGATGCGTACGCCGACGGCGTTGAAGATCGCATTCGCGACGGCCGGCAGCACCGGATTGGCGCACATCTCGCCGGGGCCTTTGGCGCCGAACGGACCGTCGGGAGCGGGCCGTTCCAGCACGGCGATATCGTGCGGGCAGATGTCGCCGGGGCCCGGCATCAGATATTCGACGAAGTCGCGCGGGCCGTGAACGGGATCGGGATAATAGGGCTCCGGGGTTTCGTAGAGCGCGTGGCTGACGCCCATCCAGGCGCCGCCGACCAGCTGCTGCTCGACCAGACGGGGGTTCAGCGCCCGACCGAGCTCATAGGCGGAGTCCATGCGCACCATCGCGACATCGCCGGTCTCGTCGTCGACCTCGACTTCCGCGACGAGACAGGCATGGGCGTAGCATGTGGCCGGCGACATCTCGCCGGTCTCCGGATCGACGTTGGAGAGCGGGACGAGAAAGATGCCGCGGCCCGAAATGGTCTTGCCCTGCTTGAACTGCGCGGCAATCGCGACATCCTTGGTCGAGATCGAGCGATGCGGCGCGCCCTTGACGTGGATATTGCCGCGGCCGTCGGTTTCGAGATCGGCGGCATTGACCTCGAGTTCCTCGGCTGCCGCCTCCATCATCACCCCGCGGGCCTCTCGCGCCGCGGCCATCACGGCGTTGCCGACCCGGTGGGTGCCGCGCGAGGCGAACGAGCCCATGCAATGCGGGCCGGTGTCGGAATCCGCCGTGTCGACATAGACGTCCTCGACCGGCACGCCCAGCGTCTCGGCGCAGATCTGCCGCGTCACCGACTTCATGCCCTGGCCGAGGTCGATCGACGACAGCGCCACCGTGAACTTGCCGCTGGGATTGGAGTGAACCAGGGCCTGGCTCGGGTCGCCGCCAAGGTTCATGCCGATGGGGTAGTTGATCGACGCCATGCCGCGTCCGCGATGCCTGGTCATGTCAGCGTCTCCTGGTGCCGAACACGGATGAGAACCGCGTCGCGCCATGCGATGGCGAGGCCGGGCGCGGCGGGGGAGGCGGCGGCGTCGGCGGAGGCGGCTCGCGCGGCGGTTCCCGCGTCGCGGTCACCGGCGCGCGGTCATAGCTCGTGCGCTGCTGTGCAGGCGCAGCCGGACGCACACGCGACTCCGTCGGTGTCGGCGGGATCGCGGCGCGGCTGCCGCCGCCGTCCTTGCGCGAGGAGGCGCGCCTGAAATCGTCGCGGATCGGCCATTTGGCCTTTTCGGCAGCGACCTGAACGCATTCGATCAGGGCGGTGTTCTTGGCCTCGCGCCGGTGCGCCTTCATGTCGCCGTCGCGATAGGCATTGAGAATGCGAAACTCCATCGGGTCCATGCCGACGAGGTTTGCGAGCTTGTCCATCTGGCATTCGATCGCAAAGTCCATCGCGGTGACGCCGAAGCCGCGCATCGCGGTCGCGGGCGTGCGATTGGTGAAGACGCAATAGACGTCGCCATAGACGTTCGGGATGGTGTAGGGGCCCGGCAGATGCGCGGCGCATTTCACGGCGGCGTAGCTCGACAGCCGCGTATAGGCGCCGCTGTCGAAAAATGCGCGGATCTTGCGCGCGACGATGCGGCCGTCGCGCATGACGCCGTCCTTTATGTAAATGCGTTCAGCACCGCGCGGCGGGCCGTACTGCATCTCCTCCTCACGGCCGAACACGTAGCGGACGGGCCGTCCCGTCAGCATGGCGCCGAGGATGGCGAGCGGCTCGGTCAAGGTGTCGACCTTGCCGCCGAAGCCGCCGCCGACGGTGCCGCCGATGAAGTGGAACGTGTTGGAGGGCACGTCCAGAATCTTGGCACAGGTGTCGACGGAGAAGAACAGCGCCTGGGTCGAGGTGTAGACGACGTAACGGCCGTTGGTGTCGGGCGCCGCAATGGCGCCGTTGGTCTCGGTGGGCGCGTGCTCGATCGGCGACATCTGGTAGCGCTGCTCCAGCACGTGGTCGGCGCTCGCGAGCGCCGCGTCGGCATCGCCGAAGCGCAGGCGCTGGTGGTCGTAGACGTCGTGATAGATGAAGGCGTTCTTCGGATAGGTCTCGTTGACCACGGGCGCGCCAGGCTTCAGCGCGTCCTCGACGTCGAACACAGCCGGGAGTGGCTCGTAATCGACCTTGACCTTTGCGATGGCCTCGAACGCCTCGCGCTCGCTGTCGGCGACGATGGCGAGGATCGGCTCGCCCTTGTAGCGGACCTTGTCGACCGCCAGCGACGGCTCGTCATCCTTGCCGAAATTGATCAGGCTGAGAAGCGTGTTGAGATTGACCGGCACATCGGTGCCGCGAATGATCCGGCGTACACCGGCCGAACGTTCGGCCTCGGTGGTATCGATGCGGCGGATCCTTGCATGGGCCTGCGTCGAGCGTACGACCTTCAGGTGCAGCATGCCTTGCAGCTTGTGATCGTTGAAGTAGCTCGACGTGCCCGTGACATGGCCGAGCATGTCCTGACGCTGGGTGCCCTTGCCGATTTCTTTTAAGTTATCGTCGCGCTCGTCAGCGAAGATATCTTTGCGCAGTTCCAGCATGGTCGCGTTCCCTTACGCGCTGACCCGGCCGCTCGCGGCGGCAAGGATGGCATTGATGATCGGCTCATAGCCGGTGCAGCGGCAGATGTTGCCGGAGATGGCCTCAATGACCTCGTCGCGGCTCGGCGAGGGATTGCGGTCGAGCAGCGCCTTGGCGGCCATCAGCATGCCTGGGGTGCAATAGCCGCACTGGGCCGCGAAATGGTCGGCGAAGGCGCGCTGCAGCGGGTGCAGGTTCGGGCCCTGCTTCATGCCGTCGAGCGTCTCGATGGAACGGCCGGCTACCGTCTCCGCCAGCGTCAGGCAGGAGAGATGAAGCTCGCCATCGATGAGCACGCTGCAGGTGCCGCAGCCGCCCTGGCCACAGCCGAATTTTGGCGTCATGTCGCCGATCAGCTCGCGCAGCGCCACCAGGAGATTGGTGCCGCCGTCGACGAAGATCGCGACATCGCGGCCGTTGTGACGAAACTGCAGGGGGATTTTTGACATGGCGATCTATTCCTGGCCTGACAGCAGGCGCCGTAGATGCACGCCGACGATCTCGCGGCGATACCAGGCGCTGCCGAGCGCGTTGTCGAAAGGCGATGTTCCCTCGGTCGCGGCGGATGCGGCGGCCGCGATGGTCGCGGCATCGAGCGAGCGGCCCTCCAGCGCGCGCTCGGCGGCACGGGCGCGGATCTGGGTCGGCGCCATCGATCCCAGCGCGATCCGGGCGCCCGCAATCCGTCCGCCGCTGATCGGCAGATGCGCGGCGAGCGTGACGACCGAGCCGCCCTTCGGCTTGATGCGCGCGATCTTGCGGTAGCGGAACGCGTCGCTGCTCGCTGGCCGGGTGCAGGAAACCGACAGCACCAGGGTTCCGGCCTGCCGTTCGCGCGCCTGTAGGAACTCTTCGATCGGGATATCGCGCGCGCCAAAGCCGCCCGCGACGGCGACGGTCGCGTCGAGCGCCAGCAGCGCCACGGTGAAATCGCCGTAAGGACTCGGCGCGAAAAGATTGCCGCCGACCGTGCCCATGTTGCGCACGGCGGGACCCCCGATCGAACGGGCGGGCGCGTGCAGGAAGGCAAGGTCCCGTTCGGCAAGGATGCGCGCGAAGGTGACGCCGGCGCCGAGCGTAATGCGTGGCCCCGAGGCGTCGATCCGGGTCAGCGCCTGGTCCTGGGCGCGGACCACGGTCGAGATCGCGACATCGCCTTCGTTCAGCGCGCGCATCACCAGCGTGCCGCCGCCGAGATACCGCGCGGTGCGGTCCGAGGACAATGCTCCCGCCGCCTCGCTGGCGCTTCCAAACGTCTTCACTGTCACGGCCATGACTATGCGGCCTCCCTCAGATGCCGGCGGATTGCCTCGAACCCGGCCTGGTAAATGTCTTCCGCGACCATGTGGGTGATGCGGTCGCGATCTTCCGGCTTGGTGGTGAAGCGGGACTCCCAGTGCCAGAAGGTGCGGTCGCCGTCGGTGACCGGCAGCAGCCGGACATGGGCGACGTAGTTGAACATCGGCACCGGCGTATCGAGCAGGCAATAGCTGAAGGACTGTTCCAGGTCCGACAGTGCCAGCAATTGCTCGCGCAGCTCGGAGCCGTCGTTGAGCTTGAACCGCCTGATGCAACCGATCTTGTCGGAAGACTGCGCGCGCTCGATCGAGGACGTCGCGACAACCGGATGCCAACGATCGTGTCCGTTGAAATCGCGCAGCACGGTCCACACCGCATCGGTCGGTGCGTCCAGGATCGTGCTCTTGACGACATGCGGCACGGTCAGCCTCCGAACACGCGCTTGAGCGCATCAAATCCGCCCTGGAACACGCCGCCGCCGATATTGCTGACGAGCTCGGTCTCGCGCTCCGGCGCGCAATCGAATTCGGCGGTCCATTCCATGAAGGTCTGGTCGCCGTCGGTGACGGGGGTCAGCCGCAGGGTTGCGACATAGTTCTCGACGCCCATCGGAGATTCCAGGATCGAATAGGTGCAGAACATGTCGTAGTCGGAGAGGCCGAGCAGCTTCTCGCGGATGCGGTCGCCGTTGCGCAGGCGGAAATCCCTGACGCAGCCGATCTTGTCGGCGGGCTCGCCGCCCTCGATGCGGCTTTCGGCGATGGCCGGATGCCAGTTCGGCAGGCCGTTGAAATCGCGCACCCGCGCCCAGACGCGGTCGTTGCGGGCATTGACGACAGTGGAGACGTAAACGCGGGCCATGGCGCGACCTCAGCTCTTCTTCCGCGGCCCGCGCTCGGCCGGCGGCTCGCCGCCCTCGGCCGCGGGCGGGGCGGCCGCCGGCTTGTCGCCGCCACCTCCGCCACCACCGCTCTTGCGGGCGGAGTCCTTGATGCCCTGCATGTCGCGGGCTTCGCGGATCAGGCCCGGCATCTTGGCGAGGCTGCCGCCTTCGACGCCGATGTCGGAAAGGATGGAATCGATCAGCGGCGCCTGGACGCGATAGCGTAGCGCCGAGTCGATGACCTCGTCGGTGGCGCTGCGGCCGCCATTGCCACCATGGCCGTTGCCGTTGAGGCCGTCGACCTGGAGGATGCGGATGCCCTCGATCTTCTCCATCGGCTTGACGCTCTCGCGGACGATGCCCTCGATCCGGTCGAGCAGCTTGCGGCGGAACAGCGAGTAGCGCGCCTGGTCGGTCAGCACGTTCTCGGCCTCGTTCAGCATCCGCTGCGCTTCCGCCTCGACGGCCGCGCGAACGCGCTCGGCTTCCGCGGCGATCCGGGTCTCCTCGGCCTGTTTCTCGGCGAGCAGCACCTCGACCGTCTTGCGCCGTTTGGCGATCTCGCTCTCGCGCGCGGTGATGACGCGCTCGGTGGCTTCGGTCGCGCGCATCCGCGCTTCCTCGGCGGCAGCGCGGGCCGCGGACTCTTCCAGCGATTTCTGGTGGATGGCGATGGCCTTTTCCATCAGCACAGTCTCGACGTCCTTTTCGCGGTTGACCTCGAGCTTGCGTAGCTCGCGCTCACGGCCGACGCGGGCCTCGTCGAGGCCGCGATCGGACGCGATGCGGGCGCGCTCGACTTCCTCGCGGGAGGCGATCTCGGCTTCCTGCAGGGACTGCACGCGGGCGACCTCGAGCTGCTCGATGGCGCGGCGGCGCTCGATGCGGGCGGCCTCCAGCGCCTGCTCGCGCGAGACGTCGGTGGTCTCGACCTCCTTGCGCGCGACGATCTCGGCCTGCCGGACCTGGCGGTCGGCGTCGATCCGCTCGGACTTCTTGGTCGACAGCGCGATGACGCGGTCTTCGTCGGCGATCTCGATCGCCTTCTTCTGCTCGATGTTGAGCACTTCGCGCTTCTTCGACGAGTTGATGCGCTCGGCCTCCAGCGCCAGGTCGACTGTGATGCGCTGGCGCTCGATGGCGTCGCGCCGCTTGAGCTCGGCCGCCTCCAGCACGCCGGCGCGCTCGATTTCGAGCGAACGGGTGTCGCGCTCGGCCTGGATCCGCTCGGCCGCGACCGCCTTCTCCTGGGCGATGCGGGCCGCCTCGATCGCCTCGCGCGAGGCGATGTCGGCCTCCTCGACGGCGCGGTTGCGGGCGATCTCCAGCGAGCGCACGCGCTCCTCCTGGGCGATCCGGCTGGCCTCCGTGGTCTCGCGCGCGGCGATGCCGGCGACGTCGAGCGCCTGGTTGCGCTCGATCTCCAGCTGCCGCGTGTTCTGCTCGGCGGCAATGCGCTCGGCGGCGAGCGTCCGCTCGCGGGCGATGCGGGCGGCCTCGACCGCGCGCTGGGCCTCGATCTCGGCCTCCTGGATGGTGCGCACCTGCTGGATCTCCAGCGCGCGGGTGCGTTCGTCCGAGGAGATGCGCTCGACATTGACGATCAGCGTCTGGGCGATGCGGGCCTTCTCGGTCGCCTCGCGGGCAGCGATCTCGGCCTCGTCGACGGCACGCGTGCGCTCGATCTCGCGGCGCCTGGTTTCCTCCTCGTTGGCGATGCGGGCGTCGGTGACGACGCGGTCCTGCTGGATCCGCGCCTTCTCGATGGCTTCACGCGCCGCGATCTCTGCTTCCTCGACCGTGCGCATCCGCTCGATCTCACGCTGGCGCACGTCGCGCTCGGATGCGATGCGGGTGGTGTCGATCGAGCGCTGGTTGGCGATCCTGGTCTTCTCGATCTCCTCGCGCGCCAGCAGCTCCTTTTCCTCGATGGTGCGGGTCCGCTCGATCTCCTTCTGGCGGGTTTCGCGCTCCGAGGCGATGCGGGCTTCCGCGATCGCCTGGTCGTTGGCGATGCGGGCGCGCTCGATGGCCTCGCGCGCGGAGATCTGCGCCTGCTCGGCCTCGGTTTCGCGCAGCGCCCGTTCGCGGGCCACTTCCGTGCGCTGAAGCGCACGGCGCATCTCGATGTCGCGTTCCTGCTCCAGGCGTGCTGTCTCGCTCTCGCGCTCGATCTCCAGCGCCTGCCGCTCGGCTTCCAGATTGCGCGCGCGGATCTTGATCATCGAATCCTGCTCGATGTCGTTGCGCAGCTTCCGCTTGGCCTCGATGTCCTGCATCAGCTGGGTCAGGCCTTCGGCGTCGAACCGGTTCGACGGGTTGAAGAATTCGAGATCGGTCTGGTCGAGATCGGTGATGGCGACCGATTCGAGCTCGAGGCCGTTCTGGGCGAGGGCTTCGGCCGCGTTGGTCTTGACCCGCACGACATAGTCGCCGCGCCGCTCGTGCATCTCCTCCATGGTCATCTCGGAGGCGACCGAACGGATCGCGGAGATGAACTTGCCGGCCAGCAGCGCATGGAGCTGCCCGGGCTCCATGGTGCGGCGGCCGAGCGTGGCAGCCGCGATCGAGACGGCCTCGCGGGTCGGCTGCACCCGGACATAGAAATCGGCTTCGATGTCGACGCGCATGCGGTCGCGGGTGATCACGGCGTCCTGCCTGGAGCGGACGATGCCCATCGGCAGCACGTTCATGTTGACGGGCGTGTAATCGTGGATGAACGGCAGCACGAACGCGCCGCCATTGATCACCACGCGCTCGCCGAGGAAGCCGGTCCGGACGAACGAGGTCTCCTTGGAGGAGCGATGGTAGAGCCAGTTCACGATATAGACGCCGACCACGATCACGACGACCGCGACGATCAGCCAGAGGATCAATTCACCGACCAACATCCCCGACATCTTTTCCTCCCTCGAACCTTCAGGCGTTACCGCGCGCCGATCGCCTTGAATTGACGTACCTGCTCCGTCAGCGCTCGCTCCACGGGAAGCCGCTCCATCGAGGAGGCCCCGTAGAAGCCGTGGCAATGGCGGGTGTTCTTCATGATGAAATCGGCATCGGCGGGATCAGCGATCGGGCCGCCATGCGCCAGCACCAGGATATCCGGGTTGACGCTGAGCGCGGCGGAGGCCCAGGTGTCGATCTGCGCCGGACAGTCCTTCAGCCTCAATGCGGTCTGCGCGCCGATCGACCCGCCGGTCGTCAGCCCCATGTGGCAGACGACGATGTCGGCGCCGGCGATCGCCATCGCGGCCGCTTCCTTCTCGCTGAACACATAGGGCGTCGTCAGCATGTCCTTGTCGTGCGCCTTGGCGATCATGTCGATCTCGAGCGCGTAGGACATCCCGGTCTCTTCGAGATTGGCGCGGAAGGTGCCGTCGATCAGGCCGACGGTCGGAAAGTTCTGCACGCCTGCGAAACCAAGCGCCTTCAGCTGGTCGAGAAACGCGTCCATGTCGCGGAACGGATCGGTGCCGTTGACGCCCGCGAGCACCGGCGTCTTCGTGACTACGGGCAGCACCTCGCCGGCCATGTCCAGCACGATGGCGTTGGCGTCGCCGTAAGCCATCAGGCCCGCGAGCGAGCCGCGCCCGGCCATGCGGTAGCGTCCGGAATTGTAGATCACGATGAGATCGACGCCGCCGGCCTCCTCGCATTTGGCTGACAGCCCGGTGCCGGCGCCGCCGCCGACGATCGGCTCGCCGCGCTTCGCCATCTCGCGGAACCGCCTCAGGAGTGCTGCGCGTTCAAACCTTGGCATCGCTTACCTCGCTAGTCTCCGCCGCGCGCCGGCGCGGCCGAACAGGGTTCGGAACGCACCGACGATGGCGGCGGCGAAGTCGGGATCGTTGATGTTCTTGGGCGTGCGGATGAGCTGCCGATTGCCGGTCTGCCGCACGGTGCGCTCCAGCGTGCGGAACAGCGCGGCATCGGCGTCCGGATCCCAGAACGGCTGGCCCCGCGCATCGAGTGCGGAGACGCCGCCCTCGGGCAGGAAGAAGCGCACCGGGCCATCCATCTGGTTGAGGCGCTCGCCGATCCACCGGCCGATGCGCTCGTTCTCTTCCACGCTCGTCCGCATCAGCGTCACCTGCGGATTGTGGACGTGGAATTTGCGGCCGCGGTAGCGCTCGGGAATGGTGTCGGGCGCACCGAAATTGACCATGTCGAGTGCGCCGACCGAGCCGACATAGGGGACGCGCGTGCGGATGATCGCACCGAAGCGATCCTCGGTTGCGGGAAACACGCCGCCCATCAGGAGATCGCAGACTTCCGTCGTGGTGAGGTCGATGACGCCGGCGAGCTGGCCGGACTCGACGAGTTTCTCCATGGAACGGCCGCCGACGCCGGTGGCATGGAAGACCAGGCACTCGAAATCGTCGCGCAGCTCGGCAGCGATCTTCTGCACCGCCGGCGTCGTCACGCCGAACATGGTGATGCCGACCGCAGGCAGGCCGCCGGCCTCCCGCGCCGTCGCGGCCCGCACATCCAGCCGCGCCTTGACCATGCCGGCGAGCGCATTGGCACCGTTGGCGAGCACCGCGCGCGAGATCGAGTTCAGCCCCTGCACGTCGGTGACGGAGTACATCATCGCGATATCGGCGGGGCCGACATAGGGCCCGACATCGCCGGAGGCGACGGAGGAGATGATCAGCTTCGGCACGCCGACGGGAAGCGCGCGCATCCCCGGGGCAACCAGCGACGCCGCGCCCGAGCCGCCGGCCGAGATCACGCCGGCGACATTGCCCTGGCGCCGCAGCCAGCTGGCGAACGCGTCGGCCATCGCGGTCACGGCAGCGCCGCGGTCGGGGCCGAACACCGCGGCACCGCCGCGGCCGTGGTTGAGCGCGATCTCCTGCGCGGAGACATCGCAGCTGGAATGCTTGCCGCTGGTCGAGACGTCGACCAGCCGCGTGCGCAGGCCGGTTTCGGCGATGATGTCGCGGATGAAGCGCAGCTCGAGGCCCTTGGTGTCGAGCGTGCCGACGACCAGCACGACGGGCGGGCCGGCGGTCTGCGCCGCCAGCGGCTCGCGCTTGCGCCGCGCGGTCTCGTCGAGCCGCGCGACCTGGGTCGAGAGTGTGCGCGCCGCCGCCTCGATGCGGGCGATCGGCACCGGCTGCGACCATCGCGTCGGCAGCGTTGGGTTGGAGACGTAGATGCGGATCGGCCCGTCGCGGCGCGGCGCCGGCACCGGTTTTGTGTCCGGGCCGGACGCTGAGATCTCGAGATCCGGCTCGAGCTCGGCGTGGAGCCCGACGCCGAGCAGGCGTTGCTGGAGCTCGCGGTCGGCGGCGAGCCGCGCGGAGTCGATGATGCGATTGATGCGGCCATTGACCATGATCGCGACGTTGCGCGAGACAGCGGTGGCGACGCCGATGTTCTGCTCGATCACCAGCACGGACATGTCGCCGTCCTCACCGAGCCGCAGCAGCATCTCCTCGACCTGCGCCACGATGACGGGTGCGAGACCCTCGGTCGGCTCGTCCATGATCAGCAGATGCGGATTGGTGAGCAGCGCGCGCGAGATCGCCAGCATCTGCTGCTCGCCGCCCGAGAGCTGGCCACCGCCGTGATCTTTGCGCTCGGCGAGGCGCGGGAAGGTGTCGTAGATGCGCTCGACCGTCCATGCGCCGGGACGCATGCCGCCGGCCAGCCGCAAATGCTCGTCGACGCTGAGCGAGCGCCACAGGCGGCGTCCCTGCGGCACGTAGCCGACGCCGAGCCGGGCGATCTGGGCGGAGGGCCGCCGCGTGATGTCCTCGCCGCGGACACGGATCGACCCGCCGCTGACGCCGACCAGCCCCATGATCGCCTTGCACAGCGTGGTCTTGCCCATGCCGTTGCGGCCGACGACGGAGAACACGCCGCTCTCCAGCGTCAGGTCGACGCCCTGCAGGGCGTGCGAGTGACCGTAATAGACGTCGAGCCCGCGGACCTCGAGCGCGGCGGCGGAGCGGCGGGCCTCATTCATGGCCGCCTCCGAGATAAAGCTCCTGCACCTCGGGGTCGGACTGGATCTCTTCCGGCAGGCCCTCCTTGAAGATGCGGCCGTTGTGCATCATCGTGACGCTCTCGACGACGCGCAAGGCGACGTCCATGTCGTGCTCGATGATGATGTAGCCGATATGCGCCGGCAGCGAGGTCAGGATCTCGATCAGCTCGGCCCGCTCGGTCGGGGACAGGCCCGCGGCCGGCTCGTCGAACAGCACGAAGCGCGGGGCGCCGGCGAGCGCGAGCGCGATCTCGAGCTGGCGCTGCTGGCCGTGCGCGAGCTCGGCCACGCGCTGGTCCTTTACGGCGGCCAGATGCACGGCCTGGACGAGGTTGTCGGCCGCATGCATCAGGGCATCGTTCTGTCCCGGCCGCAGAAACGAGAACCGTCCGCGCGAGACGCCGCGGCAGGCGAGATAGACATTGTCCTGCACGGTGAGGCCGGGGAACAACGCTGAGATCTGGTAGGTCCGGCGCAGCCCGCGGCGGATGCGTTCATAGGGCGGGAAGTGGGTGACGTCCTCGCCGAAGAAGCGGATGGTGCCGGAGGAGGGCGCGAAGTCGCCGGTGATGCAGTTGAACAGCGTGGTCTTGCCTGCGCCGTTGGAGCCGAGCACGGCGCGGCGTTCGCCGGGCCGCACGGTGATGGTGACGTCGGTCAGCGCCGCGAGCGCGCCAAACAGCCTTGTCACGCCGCGCAGCTCCAGCGCGGCACCGGCGCCGACGGCCGAGAGGCGCTGCGCGACGCTATCCATGACCGCGTGCTCCGCTTTGGCGGTCGGTGCGGGAGCGTTGGCTCTGGCGCCAGCGCTGCCATAGGCCGATGACGCCGTCCGAGGACCAGAACACGATGGCGAGGAACCCGAGCCCGATCAGTAGCCGGAAGCGGTTGCCGTCGAGGCCGAGCCTGACCAGGAAGTCGAGCGCGAAGGTGCGCAGCAGCACGAAGATCAGCGCGCCGATGAAGGGGCCGATCGGACGCGTGATGCCGCCGACGACGGCGATGATCAGCACGTCGATGCAGGCCCCGACGCTGACCGAGCCCGGCGAGATCTGGCGGTAGTTCCAGACCTGGAGCACGCCGGCAAGTGCGGCCACGAAGGAGGCGAAGGCATAGGCGGCGACACGGTGCGCATTGACGTTGAAGCCGAGCGCCGCCATGCGGCGCGGATTGTCGCGTACGCCCTGCAGCGCAAGGCCGAAGGGGGCACGCGAGATATATTCGACCGCGAAATAGCAGAGCGCGGCAACCGCGAGCACGACGTAATAGAAGGGAATGTCGGCGCGCCAGTTCACGCCCCAGAAGTGCGGCGTGGCCACGGTGTTGATGCCGGTATGGCCGTTGAAGATCGCCCAGTTCTGGTTGGTGAAATAATAGAAGGCAGCTCCAATCGCGAGCGTGATCATGATGGTGTAGATGCCTTCGGTGCGCACCGCGAGCGCACCGCCGAGCGTGCCGAAGGCGGTCGCCAGCGCCAGCGCCATGGGCACCGCGAGCCACCACGGCCAGCCCAGGCTGATATTGGCGTTGCCGCTGACGCCGAACACGGCGACCATGTAGGCCGAGAAACCCGCGATCGTGAGCTGCATCAGGCTGACCATGCCGCCATAGCCGGCGAGGAACATCAGGCTGAGCGCCATGATGCCGAGGATCAGCGTGGTCGCGAAGATCTCGATCAGGAAGAAGCCGCTCGCGATCAGCGGCATGATCAGGAGAATGATCGCGACGATCCAGGCGGCGGGATTGTTGATCTCCGGCCATGTCCGCGCGGGGCGCTGCGCGACATCGGCGGGACGAACGGCAATGCGGGCATCGTGGGTGAGCGACATGTCAGCGCCTCGCCAACAGGCCTTGCGGCCGGATCGCCAGCACCAGCACCATGATCAGGAAGGTCACGACGATGGCATAGGTCGGGATGTAGACCGAGCCGAGCTGCTCGGCGAGGCCGATGATCAGCGCGCCCAGCGCCGCGCCGGGGATCGAGCCCATGCCGCCCACGATCACGACGACGAGGGAGGCGAGCAGGAAGCGGATGTCCTCGCCCGGGGATAATGACTGGAAGGTGCCGCCGACGACGCCGGCAATGCCCGCAAGTCCCGCACCGAACGCGAACACCGCGACGAAGACGAGCTGGATGCGCACTCCGGTCGCGGCGAGGATATCGCGGTCGTCGACGCCGGCGCGGATGATCATGCCGGCGCGGGTGCGATTGAGCGCGAGCCACATCGCCACGCCGATCACGACGGAGGCGGCGAAGATCACCAGCCGCACCAGGGGGTACCGGAGATAGACCGGCTCGCCCGATGATTTGATCGCCGTGACCAGCGGCAGCTCGATGGGGCCGATCAGCCAGTTCGGCGTCTGGATCTGGTAGAAGTCGCCGCCACAGGCCCACAGCATGAGATCGGCGAACACGATCGAGAGCCCGATCGTCACCATGGTCTGCCTGAGGTCCTGGCCTTCCATCCGGCGGAACACGATCAGCTGGAGCAGGACGCCGACCAGGGCGGTGAGGATGAAGGCGACGATGAAGCTGAGCAGCCAGGAGCCGGTCGCCGTGCTGATGGCGTAACCGACATAGCCGCCGAACAGATAGAGCGAGCCGTGCGCGAGGTTGACGTTGCGCATCAGGCCGAAGATCAGCGTGAATCCGCTGGCGACGAGAAAGTAGAGTCCGCCGAGCGTGATGCCGTTGAAGACCGCGTTGAGGAAGACGCGCTTGCGGCCGATGGCTTCTTCGAGGCCGGGCGGCCAGACCGCGAAGACCAGCCAGAGCGCGATGGCAATGGCAATGATCGAGATCAGCGCCCAGGCCGGATGGCGTTCGACAAAGCGGCTCATGTGCGCCACCCGCTTGGCCAGGGCGCATCCCGAAGGCCCACCAAATACAGGTCAGGCAGCCTTGCGCCGGCCGCTAGCCTCGCCATGAACGTGCGCTCCCGTCGGTCGCGACCCTCTTTCGGGATCGCGTTGCCCGCATCCTAGCGGGGCTGCGAGGGCGACGTTTGATTGTGAGTATCTTTTCGTGGCCCGCTCAGGCGCGCAAAATCTTGGCCGCGCGACGATAATCGGTCGGGGCCATTCCCACATTGGCGGCGAAGAAGCGGGTGAAGCCGCTCTGCGACGAGAAGCCGAGATCGAAGCCGATATCGGCGATTGGCGTCTCGCTGGCCACGAGCGCTTCGAGCGCATGTTCCATGATCAGCGTGTTGAGATAGAGGTTCGGCGTCACGCCGGTCTGGACGCGGAACAGCCGGTAGAAGTGCGGTCGCGACAGTCCTGATTCCCGCGCGATCGTATCGAGCTCGATCTCGGCGCCGGGGCTCTCCGACATCATCTTGATGCATTTGCGCACGCGGAAATCGGTGACGGAGCCGTTTGCGCGTGGATCGCGCGCGATCTCGGCCTGCTGCCAGCTTTCGTCGTAGCAGATGTCGATCAGCCGCCGCAGCTCGGAATCCAGGCTGGAGAGTGATGGTGCGCCGCACACGAGCGCGGCCGTCCGCCTGATGTGCTTGTCCAGCGCCGGCGTGCGCCGGAACTGGGTGCGGCCGAAACGCATCCGGTGGGTGCCGGAGGCATCGGGCGCAAACCATTCGGCGTTGACATAGAGCACGAAGAAGATCGCGCCGCCGTCGAGATCGGCGGGCAGGAAATTGTGCGGCTCCCAGGGATTGACCGCGACGACGGACGTCTCGTTGAGATCGTGGTGTCCCTCGGAGACGTCGATGCATGCGGGCATGCCGCCAACATGGAAGATCAGGTGACCTTCACGATGGGCGTGAATATTGAAAGGGCGGTTCAACTGATAAACCGTCGCCCGGCCGAACCGGCCGTGGAAGACGGCGAGCGCACGGCTCATGCCTTCCCCTCCCGAATGTTCTTGTCTTTTCGCTCAGCGTTCAACAACGCCGACGAGATTGCAAGAGCGGAGAGCGACCGCGTCAGCAAGTCGCTCCCCGGGATGCGCATCGCAGGGGTGATGCGTCAGTATTTCTTACATTCCGGCACGGTGCGGCTCGGCAGCCCGATCTTGGAGAATACGGCTGGGTCGTAGCCGAGGGTCTGGTTCACGTTCGGGATCACCTTCACGACCTTGCTGAACAGCGCGCCCTTGCCGTCGTCGACCACCTCGGTGACGAAGTTGGTGCCGATTGCCTGGCGGTTGGAGTCGAGCTTGATCTTGCCGTTCGGCGCGTCGATCTCGATCTTGGCGAGGGCTTCCTTGTACTTGGCTTGGTTGTTGGAGAGATCGCCATTGACCTGACGCAGCGCCAGGATCAGCGCCATCGTCGAGTCATAATAGTTGGTGGCGAGCAGCGACGGGCTCGGGAAGCGTTTGTTGGGCGGGAAAGCGTCCTGATAGGCCTTCACGAATTTCTGCCAGCCCGGATCCTCCCAGGTATCGGCCTGGCCGCTCGCCGCGATGGTGCCGACCAGGGCGTTCTTGGCGTTGCCCTTCGACGACAGGATGGTCTGGTCGATCATGATGGAACCGCCCATCAGATGCGCCTTGCCGCCGGCCTGCTGGTACTGGTTGAGGAAGTTGACGGCATCGGCGCCGCCAAGCCCGAGATAGATCGCGTCGACATCGTCGGGCAGTGCGGCGATCACCGAGGCGAAATCCTTGGTGCCGAGTGGCACCCATTGCCGGTTGGTGACCTGTCCACCGGCGCCGCAGAACTCGAGCACGAGGCCGAACACCTGCGTGTAGATGAACGAATAGTCCTCACCCACGGTCGCGATCTTGCGATACTTCTTTTCCTCATAGGCATATTTGCCGAGGCCGACCTGCCACTGCGCGCCGTCCATGTTGTAGCGGAAGAAGTTCGGGGCGGGATCGACATAGGTCGTCTCCTGCGCGCCGGAGGCCGCGTTAATGAAGGTCAGCTCGGGATGGGTTTTTGCGAAGTTCTTCACCGCGATGCCCTCGTCGCCGGAGAGCGGCGAGAGCAGGATCTGCACCTTGTCCTGCTCGATCAGCTTGCGCACGGCGCGTACCGCGCTGTCCGGCGTTGCGTCGGTCGAGGCGACGATGAATTCGAGTTCCTTGTCGCCGACCTTCTTGCCCAGGACGTTGAGGGCCGTCTGGTGGCCGCGCATGCCGTCCTCGCCGAGCACCGTGTACGTGCCTTCGAGGGTTGCGGTTACGCCCACCTTGATCTTTTCCTGGGCGATCGCTGCGCTTGAAAGAAACAAGCTGCTCAGCGCGAGCAGTCCCACACTGCATTTCGACATTGTGCTCCTCCCTGTGTGCCGTCTTTTGTCGCCGCGTGGCTCTCGGCCCGCGGCTTTGATGGGAAAGCTAACCGAAGTCGGATGCGGTGCATGCGTTGGCGCCCCCTTTGGTTTGACGGGCAGTCTCATTTTTGAATGGTGCGGCGCAAATGGTTTCGCGGTGCAACAGGCGGTCACAGGAACGCTTCCGGCGGGGCTCCGTTAGCGGAGCAAATTGCTGGAGTTGTCCATGATCGAATACCCCAAGCCGCCTTATCCTTCGCAACAGCAGCCGATGCCCGGTTCGACGCGTGCGATGAATCCGCGTCCCGATCATGGCGAGGAGAGTTACAAGGGCGCCGGACGCCTGGCCGGGAAAAAGGCGCTGATCACCGGAGGCGACAGCGGCATCGGCCGCGCGGTCGCGATCGCCTATGCCCGAGAGGGCGCCGACATCGTCATCTCCTATCTGAACGAGGACGAGGATGCAGCCGAGGTCAAGGCGCTGGTGGTGCAGGCGGGACGCAAGGTCGTCCTCATTCCCGGCGACATCAGCAATCCCGAGCACTGCCGCGGCATCGTGCGTCGCACCGTCGACGAGCTCGGCGGCATCGATATCCTCGTCAACAATGCGGCCCATCAGGCCACGTTCAAGGACATCGCCGACATCAGCGACGAGGAGTGGCAGCGTACGTTCGCGACCAACATCCACGCCATGTTCTATCTGACCAAGGCTGCGGTCCCTCATATGAAGCCGGGAGCTGCGATCATCAACACGGCGTCGGTGAACTCGGACATGCCCAACCCGACCTTGCTGGCCTATGCCACGACCAAGGGCGCCATTCAGAATTTCACGGGTGGGCTGGCCCAGATGCTCGCCGAGAAGGGCATTCGGGTCAACGCCGTCGCTCCAGGTCCGATCTGGACGCCGCTGATCCCGTCGACGATGTCGGAGGAAAGGGTCAAGAATTTCGGCAAGCAGGTCCCGATGCAGCGCGCCGGCCAGCCGGCCGAGCTCGCAACCGCCTACGTCATGCTGGCCGATCCGCTCTCGAGCTACACCTCGGGGGCCACGTTGGCCGTCACCGGCGGGAAGCCGTTCATCTGATTGGATGCGCCTCGTCAGCGTCTGCGACGTTGAGAGCAGCGCAAGAATCGTGGCGGCGCCGGAGGCCGGGCCGCCACGTCCTGGCCAGCAGATCGATCAGGCGGCGTTGGACGCCTTGGCGTTGACGCCCTTGCGGAGCGCCACCGTGTTCAGCTTGGTGTTGGCCGCCTTCTCTTCGTTCAAATTGGTCGTGAGGAAGCGCACGATGTCGTCGTGGCCGAGCTCTTCCGCCCAGGCGATCAACGTGCCGTAGCGGCAAATCTCGTAGTGCTCCACGGCCTGCGCGTTGGCCACGATCGCGGCATCGAGCACCGCCTTGTCCTCGATCTCGCCGGCGGTCGCGTCGGCTTCCTCGATCAGGCCGTCAATGGCCGGACATTGCGTGCCGCTGGGCTCCTTGCCGAGCTTGGCGAACACCTTGTCGAGCCGTTCGACCTGCTTGTTGGTCTCGTCCAGATGAGCCTTCAGGCCGGCGGCGAGATCCCTGTTGGTCGCCTTGTCGGATCATCTTCGGCAGCGCCTTCAGGATCTGCTGCTCCGCGTAATAGATGTCCTGCAGCCCGTGCAGCAGCAGGTCTTCCATCGATTTGATGTCCTTGGTGAAGAATCCCATAAAAGACGCCTCCTTTTCACAATGATGACACTGGAACGCTGCGCAGCCGCAGCTGTTCCATTCCCGTGTGCAGATCGGGAGAGCCGAATGAGCGATGGAATTGATCATCTTGCAGGCCTGCTCGGACGCGCGGCGATGGACGTGTGGGGCGACATGCCTCGCGACATCCAGGAAGCGCTGTTCGAGTCCGCCATGAAGGGACGCGAGAGCGAGCGCGAGGAGCTCGCACGGCTGCTGCACGAGCGCCATCCGCGCACGCTTCATCCGGCCCGGCCGGGATGATGCAGCGGGTGGAACGATCGTACGCGCCGCTGATTGGTAAACTGAGCGACGCGTCGCCGAATGGCTCGCATGGGGCCGCGGGAGGCGCATCGCTCGACCGTTGGAAAATTTGTGAGTCGATCGCCGTGACTGAGGTAAACATCGGAAAATGGTACGACCCGATCTCGGAACGGTGGATCGTGCCGCGTGAAGCGCGCGCCATCGCCGGCTATGGTCAGTCCGGCGCCGAGAAGGTGCCGGAGAGCCACGAGAGACGCGAGGCGCAGCGGATCTGGGAGCTGTTGGTGGATTGCTGCGCAGGGGAGTGATGCCGAGCCTCAGGCGGATTTGGGCCGAAGCCAAACTGTCGTGGTCCCCCCTTTTAAGCGCCCGTCAAATAGTTGTGGTCAGATAGATCCCGGGCGCTCCGCGGCACCTTTGAAACCGCTGAGCCTTTCGTTCCTCGCAGTGCGGCCGATAGCTCCGGGCTTGGGCGAACGCCTCCTGCAACGACCTCTGGCATCGCGGGGCAGCCCAGCGTTTCCGTCATCGCTGATCTCGACGACCTCACGATCGGATCGGTATATTACCACCCCGATTAGCAGGCCGGACGCCGGAACAAGGATCACGCGATGGACGATACGATTGGCTTTCCCGATCCCGGTCTCGACCTGTCGGATGGCTTCAAGCCGCACACCTCGCATTGGGGCGTGTTTTCCGCGCGTCAGGGCGCGGCCGGGCTGGAGGTCAGGGCCTATGCGGGCGACCCCGATCCGAACGGCATCATCGACAATTTCCCTGGTGCGCTCCGCCATCAGGCGCGCATATCCCAGCCGGCGATCCGCCGCGGCTGGCTCGAGCGCGGGCCGGGTCCCGACGATCGCCGCGGCCGCGACGAATTCGTCTCCGTGAGCTGGGAGAAGGCGCTTGACCTGCTCGGCGACGAGCTGTCGCGCATCCGCGACACGCGCGGGCCGGGCGCCGTGTTCGGCGGTTCCTATGGCTGGTCGAGCGCCGGCCGCTTTCATCACGCCCAGAGCCAGGTGCACCGCTTCCTCAACATCGCGATGGGCGGCTATGTGCGCTCGGTCAACACCTATTCCTCCGGCGCGTCCTCGGTGCTGCTGCCGCAGATTCTGGCGGGTTACGAAGACATCACCAAGCGCAATGTCACCTGGGAGCAGATCGCCGATTCCACCGACATTGTGCTGGCCTTCGGCGGCATGGCGCTGAAGAATTCCATGGTGGCCGGCGGCTCCATCAGCAAGCATGTCGAGCGTGGCGCCATGGCCGCGGCCCGCAAGCGCGGTTGCGAGTTCATCCTGGTCAGCCCACTGCGTGAAGACCTGCCCATCGAGGCCGGTGCGGAGTGGATGACCTGCGTGCCGAGCACCGACACCGCCTTGATGCTCGGCCTCGTCCACACGCTGGTCAGCGAAGGCCTGCACGACCAGGCCTTCCTCGATCGCTACACCGAGGGATGGCCGGTCTTCCTGCGCTATCTCACCGGCGAGAGCGACGGGCAGGCAAAGCATGCCGAATGGGCCGCCGCGATCTCAGGCGTCGAGGCGGAGACGATCCGCAAAGTCGCGCGCCGGCTCGCCGGAAAGCGCGCACTGATCACCGTCTCTCATTCGCTGCAGCGCGCCGAGCATGGCGAGCAGCCGGTATGGATGGGCATGGTGCTGGCGGCGGCGCTCGGCCAGATCGGCCTTCCCGGCGGCGGCTACGCCTATTCGCTCGGAGCGATCGGCTATTACGGCCGCCGCGTCAACGACGTGCCGGGGCCGACGCTGGGGCAGGGCCGCAACGGCGTCGCCGATTTCATTCCGGTGGCGCGCATCGCCGACATGCTGCTCAAGCCGGGCAGCACCTATCGCTACAATGGCGAGACGCGGACCTATCCGGACATCCGCATGGTCTACTGGGCTGGCGGCAATCCCTTCCATCATCACCAGGACATCAATCGCCTGCGCAAGGCGTTTGCGAAACTCGATACGTTCGTCGTGCATGAGCTTGCCTGGACCGCCACCGCCCGTCATGCCGACATCGTGCTGCCGTCGACGATGACGCTCGAGCGCGAGGACATCGGCTATTCCAGCAACGACCCCCTCATGGTGGCCATGCACCGGATCGCCGAGCCGTTCGGTCTTTCGCGCGACGATTACGACATCTTTGCCGATCTCGCCGATCGTTTGGGGGCCCGCGAACCCTTCACCGAGGGACGCACGTCGCGGCAATGGCTCGAGCATCTCTACGAGCCGACCCGCGCCTCGCTCGCCAAGCGTGGCCTGGAAGCCCCTCACTTCGACGAGTTCTGGGCGCGCGGCAGCCTCGTCGTTCCGCAGCAGCCCGATGACGGCGGACGGCTGCGCCGCTTCCGTGAAGATCCGGTCAATCACGCGCTGCCGACGCCGAGCGGGCGCATCGAGATTTTCTCGCAGAAGATCGCCGGCCATGGTGATGCGGATTGTCCGGGGCATCCGGTCTGGCTCGACAAGACCGACATGCCCAGGCCGGGGGCGCCGTGCTTCCTCGTCGCCAACCAGCCGGTGACGCGGCTGCACAGCCAGCTCGATTTCGGCGGGCATTCGCTTGGCTCGAAACATCGCGGCCGCGAGGTCGCGCGGATGAACCCGCGCGATGCGGACGCGCGCGGCATCAAGGACGGCGACATCATCCGCCTGTTCAACGATCGCGGTGCGTGCCTTGCCGCGGTCCACGTCACCGACGGCATCGCGCCCGGCGTGGTGCAGCTTCCGACCGGCGCCTGGTACGATCCGATGGATCCGGAAGACGAGGCGCCGCTCTGCGTTCACGGCAATCCGAACGTGCTCACCCGCGACATCGGGACCTCGTCGTTCGCGCAAGGCTGCACCGGGCAGCTGACGGTGGTCGAGGTGGAGAAGTTCACCGGTAATCTGCCGCCGATCCGCGCGTTCGATCCGGTGTAGGGTGTCGTAGCCCGGATGGAGCGCAGCGTTGCGCCAAGAAAATGGGGCCGTCCTGTGTGGGAGCAGGGACGGCCCCGAGAGGCTCGCCGGCCCCGGGAGGAGGAGGGCGCGAGCCGCCGGATGCCTAGGCCGCGGCGCTGGCGGTCCAACCAATCTGCGGGGAAGGACGACGCCGCGGCGGCGCTTCGACCTCGAGCCGCTCACTCCTGCTGGCGAGGCGCCAGCGCGCCGGTGATTGACCGCTGATGCGTTTGAACACGGTCGAGAAATGCGCCTGCGTGCTGAAGCCCACGGCAAGCGCGATCTCCGCCAATGGCCGCTCGGTGCTTGCAAGCAGCGTCTTCGCCTGCTCGGTGCGGTGATTGAGCAGATATTCGCGGGGACGGTAACCGGTCGCGGCGCGGAATTGTGCCGCAAAGTGCATCCGGGACAGGCCGGCGACATTGGCAAGCTCGGACAGGCTGATGCCGCGGTGGAAATGATCGGCGATATATTGCTCGACACGCCGCAGCCGCCATTTCGGCAAGGCATTGACCCTGGCGCGCGGCAACTCGATCCGGGTGAGATGCATCGCCAGGGTCTGGCCGATGCACTGCGTGAAATGCCGGTCTGCGGCATCACTTTGCTCGATCAGCGCCTTGGCAAGCTCGGCGGCGAGCGGATCGCGCAGCAGCACGAGGTCATTGAGCCCGTCGGCCGCAACGACATGGGCCGGAAGATGATCCGTGGAGATGTGGACGTGCAGGAAGGCGCATGGCGACTGGAATTGCACGCCGAGAGATTTCGAGGGAGCGGTGACATAGAGCGTCCCCGCAGGCATGGTGCCGTCGAAAATGATCTGGCGGTCCCGTGTCAGCTTCGCGCGCGTGGTCTTCAGGGCGATGCCGATGAAATAGCGATCGTCCGGCGTCGTCGTTTCGTGCGACGAGCTGCTCCGCGAGTCCTCCCATCGCGAGATCGTGATGTCCTGGATCGCGCCGTCCACAGTGCGATCGATCTGACGCCATTGGCTCTCCCGGGCGATCACCTGCGTCGGGCGAAGAACCTCGTGATCCCGCGAGCCGGCCGGAAAATCGATCCAGGCATGGGCCGCGTGCAAATTGTTCGACATCGCTCGTCCTCTCCTGGCTCTGCCGCGGTTTGCAACGACCGGCAAACGCGCAAAGCCAATGCTGTCCATGCTCGGAGGATAGGCGTGAGCTGGCCAGGACGCCCGTTAGTGGTGATTAGGATCTGTTAGATTTTGTGCGCGTGCACCAGGTGCGACAGCCCGCCGCAGACGTTTGATTAAGTCCAATTTGTCAGAGATTTGCCCGGCTGCCCCTGTTTGAGGGGACCTCAACGAGCATCGCGTGGCGCGCAGGCCCTTCGCTGGACCTCGCATCGGTGCCGGGTATAGTCCCTGCGCGTTTCGAGGAAGCAGTCGTCAAGATGAGCAAGATGTGACCGACCTCTCGGCAGGACATGGCTCCCGCAGCGGCGGCGCCGGAACGATCCTTGATCTCGATGCCGTCTCGTTCGGGCCGTTTTCGCTGCGCTCGCGGCTGCTGGAGAAGGACGGCGTGCCAGTCAAGCTCGGCAGCCGTGCGATGGATATTTTGCGCCTGCTCGTCAGCCGTGCCGGCGAGGTGGTGCCAAAGAACGAGATTCTCAGCTACGCGTGGTCCGGCCTCTCCGTCGAGGAGATCAGCTTGCGGGTTCATGTCGCGGAGCTGCGCAAGGTGCTCGGCGACGGCAAGGACGGCGTCCGCTACATCACCAACATTCCGAGCCGGGGTTATTGCTTCGTCGCGCCGGTGCAGCGTGGTCCACGCGCGGAGCCGCTCGCACTCACGTCGCGGCCGGCCGAAAAGGCGACGTCGTCACCGTCGCTGCCGCATCGTCTGGACCGGATGGTCGGGCGGGACGAAATCGTGGCCGAGCTGGCGCCGCGCTTGCTCCGCGATCGTTTCGTTACGCTGCGAGGGCCTGGCGGCATCGGCAAGACCACCATTGCGGTCGCGCTCGCGCATGACCTGTGCGACAGGTTCGAGGGCAACGTCCATTTCCTCGAATTCGGACCGCTCAAGGACGCCGCGCTGGTGGCGAGCACGGTTGCCGCCGCGCTGGGTCTCGTCGTGCATCACAATGATCCGAGTGGCAGCATCGTCAGTTTCCTGCGCGGGCGGCGGCTGCTCCTCGTTCTCGATAGCTGTGAGCACGTCATCGACACGGTCGCGCGTCTCGCGGAAGACATCTATCGCGAGGCGCCCGGCGTTGCCATCCTCGCCACCAGCCGCGAGTCGCTGCTGGTGGCCGGCGAGCAGATTTTCGAGCTTGCTCCGCTGCCCGGCCCGCCGCAAGGCACGCGCCTCAGCGCCGGCGAGGTGCTGAATTATCCGGCGGCGCGCCTGTTCGTCGACCGCGCCAGTGCGGCGGGGCACCGCGACGATCTCACCGACGAGGATGCGGAAGTCCTGGTGCAGATCTGCGGCAAGCTCGACGGCATCGCGCTCGCGATCGAACTTGCCGCCGCGCGCGTCGGGCTCTACGGGCTGCGCGAGATGGCGGCGCTGCTCGACAGCCGCCTGCAGCTCGAATGGCGCGGGCGGCGAACGGCGCCGCCGCGGCAGCAGACGCTCGGTGCCACGCTCGACTGGAGTTTCGGCTTGATCGGCGAGAACGAGCGCAACGTGTTCCAGCGGCTCGCGGTCTTCGCAAGTCACTTCACCCTGAAAGGCGCAATAGCGGTGGCGGCCGAGGAGGAAACGCCGGAGGAACGCGTCATCGACGCGCTGGAGCAGCTCGTGGCCAAGTCGCTGGTGTCCTCGCAGCCGGACGGCGCATCGCGGCACTATCGCCTGCTGGACGCAACGCGTGCCTATGCCATGCAGAAGCTGGCGGATGGCGGCGAGGCAAGCGTCATCGCGCGCCGTCACGCTTGTTATGTTCAACGCACGCTCGAAGCCGGGCTGACGGCGCAGGGTGGCAGCGGCCAGCCGTCCCGCTCGCAGGAGCGCGCGGGCCTGCTCGCCGATGCCCGCGCGGCGCTAGCCTGGAGCTACGCCAATGATGACGGCGCCGACTTGCGCGTGCCGCTTGCCGGCAGTTGCACGGGCCTGTTCGTCGAGCTGAATTTGCTGAACGAGGCGCGCATCTGGTCCGATCGCGCACTCGCGATGCTCGGCGCCGCCGATCGTGGCGGCCGTTGGGAGCTCGAGCTTCAATCGACGCTCGGTCACGCCTTCATGTTCACCGAGCGCAACAGCGATCAGGCGGAAGCGGCGCTCAGGCGCGGGCTGGAGATCGCGCAGGCGATCGGCGACCACGCCAACACATTCAGGCTGCTGTCGCGATTGAACATGTACTACCGCCGGACCGGCGGCTACCGGCATCTCGTGCCGACTGCGCGTCACGCCGAGCGGATTGCGCGCCTGATCGGCGATACCGCGGGCATTGCCGGCAGCAAGGCGCTTCTCGGCGTGTCATATCACCTCGCCGGCGACCAGGCCGAGGCGCAAGCTCATCTCGACGAGGGCATGCGCGACGACGCCGCGCTGCGGGGCACGCAACCCGGACATTTCGCCTATTCGCGTACGCCGCAAATTCCGCTCGCGCGCGTGTTATGGCTGCGCGGCTATCCCGATCGCGCGCTCGAATGCGTCCTCCCGCTCGTCGGAGCGTCAGCGCCGCGCGACGTGGTCATGCATTGTATCGCGCTGTGCTGGTCCGCCTCGGTGTTCGGTTGGGTCGGCGACTGGTCCGCCGTCGAGACCATGAGCACTCGCCTGGCGACGCATGCGAGGATGCACGGGCTCGTCCCCTATGAGGCCGTTGCGACCGGGTTTCGGGCGCAGACCATGATCGCCCACGGCGAGGTGACCGGCGGTATCGACCTGTTGCGGAGCGCGCTTCCACGTCTGCACGCGGATCGCTACGAGCTCTATATGTCGGCGTTCGCCGCGGATCTGTCTTCCGGGCTGGTCTCGTTGGGGCGCTTGGCGGAAGGCGCTCAGGTCTTGCACGAAACCATCGACCGCGTCGAGCAGGAAGGCGGCGCCTTCGACATGCCGGAACTGCTGCGTCTGCGCGGAGAGCTCGAGGCGCAGAGTGGAAACCTCGACGCGGCCGAGGCAAGCCTTGTCGCATCGGCGGAGCTCGCCGAGCAACAGGGCGCGCTGTCCTGGCGGCTGCGAACCGAGATGTCGCTGGCGCGGCTGCGCGAGCGGCAGGGTGTACGAGATCCGCGCCAACAGCTCGCCAAGACCTATGCGCGGTTCACCGAGGGGTTCGACACCGCCGATCTCAGGGCCGCACGGCTCATGCTGAATCCGCCTTCCGCCTGATCAAGCCGAACAGCGGCGGCGCCTCCGCAGCGATCCGCCACCCGGTTGCTGTCAGCCCTTGTGTCCGTACAGTCGCGCAAGGAAGCCGCGAACGAGCGCAGCGATTTCGTCGGTGGCTTCATCCAGCGCGAAGTGCCCCGCTTCCAGGATGTGAACCTCCGCATCCGGAACGTCGTCGCGATAGGCCGAAGCGCCGGCGACCGCGAACGACGGATCGTATTTGCCCCAGACCACCAGCGTCGGCGGCCGGGTCTTGCGCAACCATTCCTGCCATTTCGGATAGGAGGCGACGTTGGTCCGGTAGTCCAGGAATAGCGTGGTCTGGATCTCGGCCTGTCCCGGACGCGTCAGGAAGGCGTATTCGTCGGTCCAGGTATCGGGGTCGTAACGTTCGGGGTGCGGGCTGGAGCCGAGATGCCGCTGGCGCGTCGCAGCCAGCGAGGTGAAATTGGCCTTGAGCGCCTCGAGCTCGTGGGCCGGATCGGCCCAATATCTGCGACGCGCCTCCCAGAGCGAGCTCAAGCCCTGCTCGTGCGACACGGCATTCTGGATGATGATCCCGCGGACACGTTCAGGATGCGCCAGCGCCATGCGGAAGCCGACCGGGCCGCCATAGTCCTGCATGAACAGGACGTAGTTGCTGAGACCGAGCTTCACCGTAAGCTCGCCGATCACGCCAACGATGTTGTCGAACGTATAGTTGAAATCGGACGGCGGCGGCGCGCTGCTGTTGCCGAAGCCGGGATAGTCCGGCGCGATCACGTGATATTTGTCGGCGAGCAGCGGCAGCAAGGGCTCCCACATCCGCGACGAGGCCGGAAAGCCGTGCAGCAGCAGCACGGTCGGGGCGTCGGCGGAGCCGGCCTCGCGATAGAAGGTCTTGAGACCGCCGATATCGATGGTGTGATAGCTGATCGAGCGCCGGCTCGATCGCAATTCCTGTGCCGATGCCTGTACGACGGCGCAGGCCATTGCGGCGGAGAGGGCGAGTGCGGCTGGAATGCTCATATCGTTGCTCTTGCATGTAGCGTGAGGATTTGTAGGAAGTGCTGCCGCGGCGTCGGGAGCCGCCAACTCAGGCATCTCCCGAGACATGGCCGCAGCCAGGATTTACGAAGCCTTCGCCATCGGCTTGCCCGCGAGAGCAGCCAGCAGGGCCTGCGCGGCCGGACCCGACGAGTGCGGGTTCTGGCCCGTGATCAGCAGGCCGTCGCTGACGACATGAGGCGCCCAATTGGCCTTCTTCGAGAAGGTGGCGCCGAGGCGGAGCATCTCGTCCTCGACCAGGAACGGCACCACCTTGGTGAGGCCGACTGCTTCCTCCTCACCATTGGTGAAGCCGGTCACCTCCTTGCCCTGCACCAGCGGCTTGCCGTCCGGCGTCTTGACGTGGCGCAGCGCGGCGGGGGAATGACAGACGATCCCAACATGCTTGCCGGCGGCAAAGAAGGACTCGATGAGCTTGATGGAGTTCGGGTCTTCGGCGAGATCCCACATCGGGCCGTGGCCCCCGGGATAGAACAGCGTGTCGAAGTCCTGCTGCCTGACGCTGTCGAGGCGAAGGGTCCTGTCGAGCTGCGCCTCCGCGGCAGCGTCCTGCTCGAAACGCACCGTCAGGTCGGTGCGGAATTCGGGCTCGTTGCTCTTGGGATCGAGCGGCGGGCGGCGGCCCTTGGGCGAGACCAGCGTGACCTCCGCACCGGAATCCCTGAAGATGTAGTAGGGGGCTGCAAGCTCTTCGAGCCAGAAGCCCGTCTTGCGTCCGGTGTTGCCGAGCTGATCGTGGGACGTGAGAACCATCAGTACCTTCATGACTGTCTCCCTGAGGGCGTTCGTATGTTGACGCATTCCACGCGCGTGGTTGCGTCGCCTGGGTTTCGTTCGAGCACGTCATTCGTTGCTCGCAAACCCAATCTGCGCTCAAGGCGGGCTGTTGGCTCGTTATGTATTGTTGGGCGTTGAGAGCGGCCATGTCAGGCGTACCGCCGCTATTCGAAGACGGCGTCGAAGATCTCGACGTCCATCAGCACCGGCTTGGCAATCACGGTCCCATCGGGCCGCAATGTCTGCGCGCGCCGAAGGGTCGGCACCACGATGCCGCCGAAGCTGTCATGTGCCCAGGAGGAGTGTGCGACCTTCATCCCGAAGAGATCGTGATCTGTCCGCCGCTGCAGGGCGCTCTCGTCGAAATAGAAGATCTGCTCGGGCGCGAGCGTCATCAGGTGAGCCGGGAAGCGTGCCCGCAGCCGTCGCCAGGTTTCGGCATTCTCCTGCCAGGGCGACAGCTCCTCGATCACGACATCGGGGTGGGCAAGCAGGAATGGAATCGTCAGATAACTCCAGATCGCGACGCCGCAGAAGAAGACGAGATGCAGTTCATCGGCCAGCGCGGGTGGATCGACCTCGGAAAATGCAAGGCCGGGATTAGCCCAGGACCGCAGGACCTCACCATCCAGGCTCTCGATCGTGATTGCATCCGGTTGAAAGGAGCCGGAGTGTTCACCCCCGGTGATGCCGGTGAAGCGCACTGATTGCGTCCGGGTCGAGCCTTCCGCGGTCACATCCTTGAATTCCCGGGCGTGGCCGGCACTGGAGAACAGCGTCCCGCCAACGGAAAGGTGGAGCGTGAACCGGTTCAAGCTGTTCCAGCGGGCCATTCCGCCGCTGGCATCGATTACATCGTCAAGAAGCGCCATGTCCCGCCACATCCACCGTGCAGTGTCTCCACCATGGCGGGGCGCATGCGGCTTGGCGTGTTAGAAGTTGTTAGGAGTTGCGAGCGAGTAGCATGGCAGTATCTCGTTGAAGATACTCTCAATTCAGGGTGCCCAGCAGCTCCCTGGCAGCGATCAGATCGCGGGTCTGGAGGCCCTCCTGGTAGCGCGCAACGAGGGGGTTGAGCAAAGCGCGGACGTCAGCGGCCTTGCCGGCCTGCTCCCAGATGCGGCCGAGGCTGATCGCCCCGCGAAGCTCCCAGCCGACCGCGGATTGACGCCGGGACAGATCGAGCGATTTGCGCAAGGTGCTCTCGGCCTCCGCAGCTTTGCCGGACCCGGCGAGGATGTCACCCTTGATCCTGAGCATCTCCGGCATGTCGAAGGATTCGCCGTGATCGGGAATCTGGGCGATCGCCTCGTTGATCGTCTGCAAGGCCTCGTCGGGCTGGTTCTGGGAAGCGAGCCCCTCCGCGAGCGCCGTCGCAAACACCGTCGTCATGATGCGGTGCCGTGTCGCGTACAACGTGGCCTGACTGCGCCGGAGGTGCTCGATCCCGGCCGCGACGTCGCCGCGGCGCAGCAGCAACTCGCCCTTCTGGCCGATGCCGACCGCGTGATAGGGGCCGAGGAAGTGCCGCGCGGAATGATCGATCAGCCGCTCGATCAGGATTTCGGCACTGGCCCAGTCGCCGACCCAGAGGAACACGTAGATCGTCCAGATCAGGGAGATGCCGAGGGTGAGCGGCTGCTCGAGCAGCTCGGCCTCGCGCACCGTGTATCTGGCCACCTCGACCGCTCGCTCGGGCCGGCCCGTGAGCCAGAGCCCGCGCGCCAGCGCAACCAGCGCGACGATGCGGTCGTCATAGCCGAGATGCCCGATATTCAGCCGTTGCGAGCCGGGATTGTGCACCATCGCGCTTTCGCAGAACCGAACCGCCTTGTCCTGGTTGCCGATCAGATGATGCGCGACGCCGCGCATCCAATCCACGTTCAGCGTGGCGGCTGAATCATTCAGTTTGCGCGCAACGCCCTCGCCCTGTTCGCTGGTCTCGAGTGCGCCGTGAAAATCTCCGACCCTAGTGAGGTAGATGTGCAATCCGCGCAGCAGCCAGAGCTGCCAATGCAGGTCCTCGAGCTGGCGGGCAAGCTCGAGACTGCGCGTGAAGGCCGACCGGACCGCTTCCGTATTACCTTGCGTGAACATCACGGAGACGCCGAGCGCGGCCTGCAGGGTCATCTCCTGCCGGCTGTCCACGGCGCGCGTGTCGAGGGACGCCAGCGCCTGCTGGGTCCATCGGTAGCATTCCATCAGCAATGTCAGTTCGAGGAAGAACTGCGCGGCCGAGGCCGCCAGATCCACGCCGATCGTCCGGTCGCCGCCGTCCGAAAAGCTGTAGGTCAGCGCAGCCCTGACATTGGGCAAATGGTCGGCATAGGGAAGGAAGCCGCCCGCGCTCTGCATGCCCGTGGATTTCAGCGCAATGTCGCGCAGGAAATCGCGGAAATATTCGGCGTGGGCGTGCGCGACGCGGTCCGCTTCGCCGTTCTCGACGAGCTTGTCCGCCATGAAGGCGCGGGTGGTGTCGAGCAGACGATAGCGCAGCCGCCGCTCCGCCGGCGAGGTCGCGATCAGGGATTTGGAGAGCAGGTTCGAAATGGCTTCCACACCTTCGCCCTCGCTGATGCCCTGGCAGGATGCGATCGCAAGCGCGGCTTCCAGCGTGAACGGCCCGACGAACACCGACAATCCGCGCAGGGTCGCGCTCTCGGTCGGCGGCAGCAAATCGTAGCTCCAGGCGAGCGCCGCGCTCAGGGTCTGGTGCCGCGGAATCGCGGTGCGCCGTCCCCGCCACAGCAGCGAGAAGCGGCTGTCCAGCAGTGATGCGGTCCCGGCAATGCCATAAGCGTTGACACGTCCGGCCGCGAGCTCGATCGCCAGGGCGATGCCGTCCAGCCGTCGGCAGATCTCGGCGACGAGCGGCGCATCCTCCTCGGTGAGCTCGAATTCGCTCAGGCTCTCGGCAATGCGTTCCACGAAGAGCTGGCTTGCGGGATAGGCAAGGATGTCGGCAATGCCGAGGCCTTCGCGCTGCGGCGGGCAATCCAGCGGAAACAGCCGGTGGACGCGCTCACCTTCGGTGCGAAAGGATTCGCGGCTGGTGGCCAGAATATGCAGCTTCGGCGCCTCGCGGACCATGCGTTCGGCCAGAGGGGCGAGTTCGTCGAGGATATGCTCGCAACTGTCGAACACCAGCAGCATGCGCCGGCTGCGCAGGACCGTCAGCAGGCTCGGCACGGGATCGTCGGCATTGACGGTCAGGCCCAGCGCGGCCGCAATGGTGCCGGGAACGAGCCGGACATCCGTCAGCGCGCCGAAATCGACGAAACATACCTGGTCATCGAAGCCGGCGAGCTCGCGATGCGCGACGGCAAGCGCGACCGACGTCTTGCCGATCCCGCCCGGGCCGACGATTGTGACGAAGCGATGCTGGGCAAGCTCGGCCGAGATCTTCTCGACCGCATCGTTCCGCCCGATCATCTTGGCGAGCGGCGCGGGCAGCGAGCGGGGCGAAGCGTCGGGCAGGCTGGTCCGGCTCTCCGAAGGCGCAGCCCGGAGCAGCGGGGCCGCGAAGCAATAGCCACGTCCGGGGACGTTGATCACGTAGCGGGAGCCTTCGCCGGCATCGTTCAAGGCCTTGTCGTTCAAAGCCTTATCGTTCAAAGCCTTGCGCAACGTCGTGATGTGGAAACGCAGGCTGCCTTCGTCGACGTTCACATCGGCCCAGATGCGCTTGATCAGCTCCCGCTTGTCAACGACCTCACCCGCACGCTCGGCGAGAAAAATGAGGATGTCGAGCGCACGGCCGCCGAGGTGAAGCGGGACGCCGTCCTTCTCGAGCAGCCGCGACTTCGTGAACAAGCGAAATGGCCCGAAGGCAATGACCGAATCTTGCTCGTTAGTGTCCGGCACGGGCCAACAATTCCAGTGAAAAGGCTGAAGTCTGCAGTTTTGGTCTAACAGAACGAGACGTCCAGTAAACTGGCCGAAAGTGGCGAAATCGCGTGGCGATCATCGCAATCGCCTGATCACGCGAGGAGCGTCGCAAATCTAACTTAAACGCGAGTGGTCCAGCGAGCGATCGGGACAATCCGGCAATGCGCTGGACCGCGATGGCGGATCCGGATCTCGGTCGTCGCGACGGTGATCATAACAGAATCTTGCAACGTCTAACGAGCAAAGCACGCGAACAGCATCCAGTATGGCATTCGCGTTAGATGCAATTTTCAACGGGAGGCTATGATGTCCGCGATCGGCGCTCGGCCGAACGACCATGTCGTTCGATCTCAATTTGTACCCGGCCTCGATGATCAGTCGCGTGACTGGGAGCTCGTGCTGCGGGAATCCCACCATCGCATGAAGAACACGCTGACGCTGCTGGGTGCGTCAGTCCGTCGCGATTTCACGCGCGCGGGCACGGGCGATGTGTCGCTGGCGGTGGACCGGTTCGAGCGGCGCATCGTCGCCTTCGGCAGGCTCTATCAACTTCTGTCCGATCATGACGATCTGCCGTTGGTCTCCGCAGCGGCCTTCTTCGAAAGCCTGTGCGAAGCGATCTCCGAGGCTGTGCTGGAGCCGGCAGGCATCCGCTGCGAGGCTGCAATCGAAAACGGCTCGTTGCCGGCGGCGCAGTGTCATCGGCTCGCGCTGATGCTGACGGAGCTGGTCACGAACGCGGCAAAGCATGCCTTCCCGAGCAAGAAGGGTGCGCTGATCCGCATCGGCCTGGCCCGGCGCGGCGGCGCCTGGCTCTGCACGGTGGCCGACAACGGCATCGGTGCGACCGGTCCGCTCCAGGGCACCGGCAGCCGGATCCTCGAAGGGCTCGCACGCAGCATCCAGGCGCGGCTGCAGGGCGAGGCGGGCGAGGGCGGCACCCGGGTCACCATCGTGATGCCGATCGCTGCGGCGTGAGCCCTCCCTCACAACGGCTAGCGGACTCTAACACCCCATAACGGGTAAAAATCTCTCGTTTGCGCGACAGTCCTGACGTTCGGAGCGGGTGTCGATCCCGGACCCGCGGCTTGAAACAAGGAGTTGGACATGGCTGTGATCGAGCTGAATCGCCAAGCTGAAACCAAGCCCTCGAAATCTCATGGAGTTGATTTGAAGCTCGAGGTCCTCGTGATCCCGGTGTCCGATGTCGACCGCGCCAAGGCGTTCTACACGCGCCTCGGCTGGCGACTGGATGCCGATTTCACCTCAGGCGACGACTGGCGCGTGATCCAGTTCACGCCGCCGGGCTCGGCCTGTTCGGTGATCTTCGGCACGAACGTCACGGCGGCCGCGCCGGGCTCGGCGCGAGGCCTGTATCTGGTCGTCTCCGATCTCGAGGCGGCACGTCAGGATCTGCTCGCCCGCGGCGTCGAGGTCAGCGAGCCGTTCCACGGTGCCGGCGACGTTCATGCCGGGCCTGACGAGCCATATCTGTTCGGCAGCGTCCGAGTCAGTGGTGCTGACCCGAAGCGCGGCAGCTATGCTTCATTCGCCGCGTTCAGCGATCCCGACGGCAATGGCTGGCTGTTCCAGGAAGTCACGACACGATTGCCCGGACGTATTGCAGGCGACGGCACGGCATTCGCCTCAGCGACCGATCTGGCCGCAGCGCTGCGTCGCGCGGCGCTGGCGCATGGCGAACATGAGGCGCGGACTGGCGGACACGACGAGAACTGGCCGGACTGGTACGCCGACTACATCGTCCGCGAGCAGGCCGGCCAGCCGCTGCCGACTTGAGCCGCAGCGAAAGGCATCTTCCGATCCTGGCCGACACGGCGCGCGATGACTGGTCGTCGCGCGCCGTGTCGTATTGCGCGCATGTCATCGCACTCTTGCGCGGACTCGCAACGGCTAACGCAGGCTAACAATGCATAACGAGCAAACTGCCGGGGCCTGCGCCAATCTCCCTGCACGCCAACCGATGCGTTGATTTCGAACTCGGTCAGCGTCACCGACCAAAGCAAGGGAGATCCAACATGACCGCGCAAGCCCGAACCGAGAGCCTCAATCCCGACCGCCGTCAATTGCTGAGCCAGGCCGCGATGACCGCGGTTGCCGCCAGCGTGTCGAGCCTGTTGCCGCTGCATCCTGCCAAGGCTGCCGCAGGCGGCGCCATCCGGCCCTTCCAGGTCAGCGTGCCCGAGCAGGATCTGCTCGACCTGCGCCGGCGCCTGGCTGCCACGCGCTGGCCGGATCGCGAGATCGTCACCGATCAGTCGCAGGGCGTGCAGCTGACGACGGTGCAACAGCTCGTGCGCTACTGGCAGGGCGACTACGACTGGCGCAAGGTAGAAGCGCGGTTGAACGCCTTGCCGCAATTCGTCACCGAAATCGACGGCGTCGACATTCACTTCATCCACGTCCGCTCGCGGCACGAGAACGCACTGCCGATGATCGTCACGCATGGTTGGCCCGGCTCGATCATCGAGCAGATGAAGATCGTCGGTCCGCTCACCGATCCGACCGCGCACGGCGCCAAGGCCGCGGACGCGTTCGACCTTGTGATTCCCTCGCTTCCCGGCCACGGCTTCTCGGGCAAGCCGACGGTGCTCGGCTGGGACCCCCAGCGCATCGCGCGGGCCTGGATCGTGCTGATGAAGCGGCTCGGCTACAGCCGCTATGTTGCGCAAGGCGGCGATTGGGGCAATGCCGTGACGGAGCAGATGGCGCTGATCGCGCCGCCGGAATTGCTCGGCATCCACACCAACATGCCCGCGACCGTCCCCGACGACATCGCCAGGGCGCTTCAACCCGGCGGAACGCGCCCGGCGAACCTCTCGACTGAGGAGCGCCTTGCCTACGACCAGCTCGATGATTTCTACAAGCATGGCCTCGGCTACGCGATCGAGATGTCGAACCGGCCGCAGACGCTCAATGGCCTCGTGGATTCGCCCGCGGGCCTCGCGTCCTGGATGCTCGATCACGATGCGCGCAGCGCCGCGATGATCGCACGCTTGTTCGATGGCCGGACGGAAGGGCTGTCGCGCGACGATGTGGTCGACAACATCACGCTCTATTGGCTCACCAACACCGCGGTCTCCTCGGCGCGGCTGTACTGGGAGAACAAGCTGGTGTTCTTCGCGCCCAAGCAGGTCAAGATTCCCGTCGCCGTCAGCGTCTTTCCGGACGAGATCTACGCCGCGCCGCGGAGCTGGGCCGAGAAGGCCTACCCCAAGCTGATCCACTACAACCGCCTCGACAAGGGCGGACACTTCGCGGCCTGGGAGCAGCCGGCGCTGTTCTCTGCGGAAGTGCGGACCGCGTTCCGTCCGCTGCGGCAATCGATCTGAGATGCGAACCCATACATCAGGAGTGCAAGCAATGAACCGTCCCGAACGCACCTTCACGACCCAAGACATCCACCTCGATCGCCGCCTGCCGTCCTACTGGCGTGTCACCTTCGACATGCCGCCGGTGAATATTTTCGGTCCGAAGCAGCTGCCGCTGCTGGGCGACATCGTCACCAGGATCGAGACCGATCCGGAGGTGAAGGTCGTGGTGTTCGACAGTGCCGTCGAAGGCTTCTTCATCACCCATTACGATTTCCTCGCGCCGTTGGAGGATTCGCTTCGTATCCCGCCCGGGCCGACCGGCCTCGAAGCATTGCCCGACATGCTGGTGCGCCTCAGCCGCGCGCCGGTCGTCTCCATCGCCGCGATCCGGGGCCGCGCGACCGGTGTCGGCAGCGAGCTCGCGCTCGCGAGCGACATGCGTTTTGCCAGCCGCGAGAAGGCGATCCTGTCGCAATGGGAGGTCGGCGCGGGCCTCGTGCCCGGCGGCGGGCCGATGGCGCGGCTGCCGCGCCTGATGGGCCGCGGCCGTGCGCTCGAAGTCCTGCTCGGCGCCGACGACATCCATGGCGATCTCGCCGAACGCTACGGTTACGTCAACCGGTCGTTGCCGGATGCCGAGCTCGACGGTTTCGTCGAGGCACTCGCAATGCGCATCGCCTCGTTCGACAAGGAGGCGATCGCCGAGACCAAGCGTCTTGTCGATGTCGCAAGCCTGCCGCCGGATGCCGAAATCAAGCCGGAGTGGGACGCGTTCCTGGCCTCGCTCGGCCGCCCCGCGAGCCAGACCAGGATCAAGGCGCTGATGGCGCGGGGCTTCCACCGCGCCGGGGACGTCGAGAACCGGCTCGGCTTCCACGTCGGACAGATCGGCAGCTAACGGAACCGTTGCGACGCGCGGCCGGTTGGAGCGGCGGCAGGCGGTCACGCCGATGCCGCCTTCCACCGGTACAGAGCGCCGGTGCGCAAAACAAACGAGGAGAGTTGAGATGATCCGCAAAGCGAAAGCAGTATGGAAGGGCACCGGCCGCGACGGCACCGGCCATCTGACGAGCGAGTCCGGCGTGCTGGCCGAGACGCCCTATTCGTTCAAGACCCGCTTCGAGAACGAGAAGGGCACCAATCCCGAGGAGTTGATCGCTGCGGCCCATGCCGGCTGTTTTACGATGGCGCTGGCCTTCGGGCTTCAGATGGCAGGTTTCACGCCGGACGAGCTCTCGACCGAAGCCGCGGTGACCCTGGAGCCCGAAGGCAAGGGCTTCAAGATCAGCAAGTCCGCGCTGACCTTGCGTGCCAAGGTGCCGAACCTCGACGAGGCAGGTTTTGCCAAGTTCGCCGGCGAGGCCGAGAAGAACTGCCCGGTGTCGAAGGTGCTCAACGCGGCGATCACGCTCGACGCCAAGCTGGGCTAGCGGCGAGGGACAGTTCGTGCCATCCGGGTGGACGACCCGGATGGTCGTACAGGGTATGCCCGGCTTTCGGCAGGGCTGCGGAAGGCATAGGATGTGGCAGATGCAGGACCGACAGAGCGGTCAATTGGGAGCGGACAAATGACGACGGAACGCGCAGTTTTGGCCGGAGGCTGCTTCTGGGGCATGCAGGATCTGATCCGCAAGCAACCAGGCGTGATCTCCACACGCGTCGGCTACACCGGCGGCAAGGTGAAGAACGCGACCTACCGCAACCACGAAGGCCACGCCGAGGCGATCGAGATCATGTTCGATCCCGCCAGGACCAGCTACCGGACCATGCTGGAGTTCTTCTTCCAGATCCACGATCCCACCACGCTCGATCGCCAGGGCAATGACCGAGGCACCAGCTATCGCTCCGCGATCTTCTATGCGAGCGATGAGCAGAAGAAGATCGCCGAAGACACCATTGCCGACGTCGAGGCGTCCGGCCTGTGGCCCGGCAAGGTGGTGACCGAGGTCGCGCCCGCAGGCGAGTTCTGGGAGGCCGAGCCCGAGCATCAGGACTATCTCGAACGCTATCCTGACGGCTACACCTGCCACTTCATCCGGCCCGGCTGGAAGCTGCCGCGCCGCGCGGCTGCGGTGGGAGGCTAGATCAAGACGCCAGGCGCCGTCAGGCCCGCGATCGCGTGATCAGGTCGCGGGCGATGCGCATGTCGGCGATGTCGGAGCCTTCGGCAAACGTCCCGCAGACATTGTCGAGAGCCACCCGGGCTTCCGCGCCCCGGCCGGCTCCGATCATGGCCCGCGCGAGGCTGGTCGCGCAGCGGAGCTCCCAGAAGCGCGCGCCCTGCTCAACGGCAATGTCGATGGCCTCGCGAAAGTGCGCCTCGGCGTCTGCTGAATGCCGCGCGCTCCTGAGCATCAATTCCCCCTTGATGCGGAGCAGCTCCGGCAGATACCAGCGCTCCTGCCGGTCGTTGCAGCGGGTCAGGACGTCCTCGATCGTGTCGAGGCCACGGTCGACCTGGTCGGCTTCGAGGAAGCACGCGGCGAGCTCGCCGAGCAGCGGCAGAAAGCGCGGCAGGAAGCGCGCATCGCCGGCGCGGTTGAGCTCTTCGCGCAAAAGCGGCAGGCCGGTGGCGATGTCGCCGCGCCTGGCCACGACCGCGGCGTTGAAGGCGCGTGCCCATAGGCCCCACAGCCGGATTCCGTGGCGTTCGGTGTGTTCGAGCAGCTCGGCGCCGTGGCGCTCGGCGGCCTCGAAATCGCCGGACCAGAACGCGATCGGGCAGGCGGCCTGTCCCAGCACGCTGCAGAAGGTCAGCGCATGGCCGTTGGCGCGGCCTTCCTCGATGTTCTCAGCGGCGAGCGCCTGGGCCTGATCGGCGAGGCCCTGAAGCCAGAGGATGCGGGCCCGGAAATATTGCGTCGATATCCTGAGATCGAGCGGGAAGATTTTCGGCTTCGCCACCAGCACATGCAGCGAGGCGTTCACCCGGTCGATGCGCTGCCGCGCGTCGTTCTGGTCCCCGAGATAGTGCAGCGCGACGGCCATCAGGCGGTCGCCCAGCATGAGATCGGTGCTGTCGGGCGAATTCGCTGCCACCTTCGCAAAGCGCTCGGCGAGCCCGCGGGCCTTGCCGAACTGCCCGTTGTTGAACTGGTCGATGCACAGGCCCCAGAGTGCGCGCAGCCGGAAGTCCTTGTCGTCGAGGCTCTCAGCCAGCTCGAGCGTCGTCTCGAGGATCGGGCGCGCCTCGCGCGCGCGACCCTCGCCGTACATCAGCGACCAGCCGAGTGCCGACAGGAGCTGCATGCGGATGCGGTCGTTGTCGCCGTCGTCTCCGAGCGCCGCCAGTGCCGTTCTGCTGCGCTCGCGGCATTCGGCGAACAGCGACAGACGCACCCACAGGGTGACGGCGGCGGCCGTCAGCGCAATGCCGAGCCTGGTGTCGCCGTCGGGCGCGAAGGCCCAATCCAGCGCCGCGCGCACATTGTCGAGCTCCCCGCCATAGGTGCCGAGCCATTCGGGCAGCGGCGTCGACGTGTCGGCCCCCGCGCGCTCGAAGAAATCGCGAAAATGCTCCGCATGACGCCGCGCGAACTGCCTGGTTTCACCGAGCTCGTTCAGTTTCCCGAGCGCGTAGGTGCGCGTGGTGTCGAGCAGGCGATAGCGCAGCGCCCGCGAGCCGGATGGCGAGATCAGCGATTTGGTGACCAGGCTGTCGATCGCCTCCAGCGTCTCCGAGTTGCTGAGGCCGTCGCCCGACGCGACCGCGGCTGCCGCCTCCGGCGCGAACGGCCCTGCGAACACCGACAATCGTCGCAAGGTGGCGCTTTCCGCCGGAGACAGGAGGTCGTAGCTCCAGTCGAGGGCGGCGGCGAGCGTCTGGTGCCGCGGGACGGCGGTGCGCCGTCCGCGCCATTGCAGCGAGAAGCGGCTGTCGAGCAGGGAGGCGGTGCCGGCGATGCCATACGCATTGACACGGCCCGCCGCGAGCTCGATCGCCAGCGCAATGCCGTCGAGCCGCCGGCAGATGCTGGCGACAAGCGGCGCCTCTTCCGCGCTGAGCTGGAACGGCCCGGAGCTCTGCGCGATGCGCTCGACGAAGAGCTGGGCGGCGGGATAGGCAAGAACTTCTGCGACGTCGAGACCCTCGCGCTCGGGCGGACAATCCAGCGGAAACAGCCGGAATATCCGCTCGCCTTCGCTCCGGAACGACTCGCGGCTGGTGGCGAGAACACGGAGCTGAGGCGCTTCGCGAACGATGCGCTCAACGAGAGGCGCCAGCGTATCAAGCACATGCTCGCAGCTGTCGAAGATCAGCAGGGCTGGCCCGGTCTTCAAAAATGTCAGCACGGCCGGCGTCGGATCTTCCGCGCTGGCGGTCAGTCCGAGAACGGAGGCGATGGTGGTCGGGACATGGCTCGCATCCCGCAGCGGACCGAAATCGACGAAGAAGACGCGGCCGTCGAAATCCGCCGAGCGCCGATGCCCGACCGTGACGGCGACCGCCGTTTTGCCGATGCCGCCCGGGCCGACCAGGGTCATGAAGCGATAGAGCGTCAGGCCGTTTGAAATCTTCTCGATGACCTCCTCGCGTCCGACCATCTTCGCAAGCTGAGTGGGCAGCGAGCGAGGAGGAATGATCTCGGCGGCGGCTGGCGCGACCTGCGAGGCGATTTGGGCGAACGGGGCGACAAAACAATAGCCGCGGCCGGGCACATTGAGGACATAACGGGCCGATTTACCGGTATCGCCGAGCACCTTGCGCAACGCTGCGACATGGAAGCGCAGGCTGCCCTCGTCGACATTCACGTCGGCCCAGATGCGCTTGACCAGCTCTCTCTTGTCGATGACTTCTCCGGGGCGCTCGGCAAGCAGGATGAGAATATCGAGCGCGCGGCCGCCGACATGAAGCGGCTCCCCTTCCTTCTCCAGGAGCCGGGACTTGGGAAACAGCCGAAATGGCCCGAATGAAATGGCCGAGTCTTGGTTGTTATTGTGAGCTGGCACGTGCCATTGCCCCCCGCAACGGGAGTCAAGAGGTATTGTTGTGGTCTAGCAGAACGAGGCGTCCAGTAAACTGGCCGAAAGCAGCATGGCTGGCAGACCTGCGCAGATGGCGTGGGTCGGCTTCGGCCCCGCCTGAATCATGCCGGAAATGGAAGGGGTTAGGTCGCCGTGGTCTTACCCGGGTCCTTCGTGACGATGTGCGCCGACAGCGTGACCAGACCCATCAGCGCAGCCAGCAGCCAGAACGCCAGGGGCAATCCGGCAAAACGTGCGACGAAGCCGACGCCGGCGGGCCCGATGAGAATCCCTGCGTAGCCCGCGGTCGTGATCGCCGCGACCGCAAGGCCGGTGGGCATCACCGTTTGCCGCGCCGCCCGGCGGAACAGCACCGGCACCAGATTCGACGCGCCGAGCCCGATCAGCAGGAATCCGCCGATGGCGACCGCCGCAATGGGCGCCGTCAACAGGACCACGAAACCGGCGATCGCGATGAGGCTGCCCCAGAGCAATGTCGCGCGATCGCCGATGCGCGCAACGACGGCGTCGCCGCCGAGCCGGCCCGCAGTCATCGCGATCGAGAACACGATGTAGCCGGCGCCGCCTTGCGCCTCGGTGACCAGACCTGCGCCGATGACGAGCAGCGCGCCCCAATCCAGCATCGCACCTTCGACCAGGAAGGTGATGGCGCCGAGCAGCGCGAGCAGCAGCACCGATCCGTGCGGCAGCACGAACAGCGGGCCCTCCTGCACCTGCACGGAGCGAAGCAGGCGCGGCGAGGTCGCGACCATCGCGATCAGCATCAGGACGGAGCAGATCAGCGTGCAGGCGAGCGTTCCGAATTGCAGCGAGAGCAACGCCGTCATTAGCGCGGATCCGGCAAAGCCCCCGATGCTGAACAGGGCGTGGAAGCCGGACATCAGCGGGCGGTGCGCGGCGCGCTCCACCTCCACGGCGTGGATGTTCATGGCGACGTCGATCGAGCCGAGCGCGGCGCCGAATGCGAAAAGCGCCAGCGCCAGCGTTGCGGGCGTAGCCGCAATCGCGAGCAGGGGCAGAACCAGCGCCAGACCGAACCCGCCCGCGATGATGATCGGCCTGCTGCCGTAGCGCGCGCTCACGATCCCAGTCACCAGCATCGCGATGACCGAGCCGATGCCGAGGCTGAGCAGCAGCAGTCCGAGGACGCCATCATCGACGCCGAGCCGCGTCTTCGCGAACGGCACCAGCGGCGCCCAGCACGAGATGCCGAAACCCGCAACGAGGAAGGCAAGCCGGGTCGCAAGGCGGGTCGAAGGCCGGTCGGCGGAAGACATGGAAACTCCGGGAAAGCGGGGCAGGGCGATCGACAAGCCCGACGATTGTCGCGACTTTATGTCTGTGGTGCGCATGAGGTGCCGCGGCCGCAGGGGCACTTCCGTCGTCGCGTTCGATCGTTGGAACCGGTGCAGACTGTCTGCGTGTAGCCCGGATGGAGCGAAGCGCAATCCGGGGCCGCTCGCCCGGCATTTCGCACTGTCCCGGATTTCGCTGGCGCTCCATCCGGGCTACGGCGCCGAGAGCCTGTGTCGCCCTCTGTCAATCCATGCGCACAAAAATATTCCACTTTACCGAAATTCGGTTTAGGCGTATGTGTTTGCCCATCCCGGCTCACCAAGAGGGGCGACTATGTGGTCGTCACTGTCGCGAGCCGGGCTTGCGGTGGACGCGGCAGCGTCGGCACGAGAGGCGCGGGCAGGGCGGGTAGTCCCTGTGAGCCCGAGGCTTCGTGCGGACGACGGCGCTGCCAGGCTTCGTCTCGTCTGTAAGTTTCCGGCTTCGTCGACGGGGCCCGGGAAAACTGCGGCGAAGTGGCGGGCCGCGCGTACGGCAAAACCGTGTGGTCCTGGCCGTCGTTGCTACGGTCAAGTCCTTGCGAAGGTGCGAGCGAGCCCAACCGGGCAGACTGCATCATCCAAATTCGCGGGGCGAGGGAGACCAGAAGGAATGGTCGGCTCCCGGGAGATCACGGCATAAGCCGTCCAGCCACTGCGCAGGGAAGGCCGAGTGATCGGCACCACCTGTATGCTGCTGTGCGGTTCTTTCTGCGCGTGCTTTTCGCGCAGCGGACCGCGGGTGCGCGCCAGCACCCGGCCTTCCCTGCGCCCTCTTGGATGAGAGGGTGGCGAGACCAAGCAAAGCTCGGGCGAATTGCGCCGCGAGGCCGCGATGCCGCGTCTGCAACTTGAGCTGCGTGCCACAATCTCAATCTCGTAGGGTGGGCAAAGCGCAGCGTGCCCACGCCTTGTCGCTCATGGACGGAGATCGTGGGCACGGCGCTATGCGCCTTTGCCCACCCTACGGCACCGCCGCTGGGATGTGCATTGGAGCCTCGCAATGACGGTGGAGAGACTGTGCGTCATACCCCCGCTCTCGTACCCCGACGCAGCGCTTCCCTGGTTCGTTCTAACCCGCAAGAATCCGCCGACAGGCGTTCACGTACACCTGCGCGCCGGTGACGATATCGGCATCGGCGGTGTTCTCGGTCCAGTGATGGCTGATGCCGCCGATCGACGGAACGAACAGCATGGCGGCGGGCATGACGGTTGCCAGCATCTGCGCGTCGTGGCCGGCGCCACTGGGCATGCGAATGGATCGTCCGCCGGCTAGCGCCTTGCTCGCGGCTTCGATTGCGTCCTGAAAGCCGGAATTCATCATGGCAGGCGCGCCGGTGCGGATCTTCTCGACGGTAACGGTGCAGGGACCGTTCGCGCTGGCTTCGTCAGCCATGGTCCGCAGCAGCTGCTCCAGCCGGGCAATGACGGCCGGATCGTCGTCGCGGATCTGGAACAGCATCTCGGCGCCGCCGGGAATAATGCTCGGCGCGCCAGGATCGAGCGAGATGCGGCCGGTGGTCCAGACCGTTCGCGGGCCGCAGGAATCAGGAAAACGCTGGTCGATCGCGACGCAGAATTTGGCCAGCGCCAGCCCCGCATCCTTGCGCACGGCCATGCGCGTGGTGCCGGCGTGATTCTGCTCACCGGCGAAATTGATACGGTACTGCCAGATGCCGACGATGGAGGTGACGACGCCAATCGCAAGCTTGCCGCTTTCGAGCGTGTCGCCCTGTTCGATATGTGCCTCGAGATATCCGACGTGCCGGCTCGGCTCGACGCCGATGCGCGGGCGTCCTGCGAGCCCCATCTCGGCGAGCGCATCGCGCATGGTGCGGCCGCCAGTGCGGTCGCGCGCGGCGTCGATCTCGGCTTCAGTCACCTGACCGACATAAGAGCGCGAGCCGAGGAAGCTGCCGAAATGACCTTCCTCATCGCACCAGGCGGCCACTTCGACCGCGCCTTTCACGGAGGGGTCGGCATTGAGCACGCGCGCCGCCTCGAGCGCATAGACGACGCCGAGCGGGCCATCGAGCCAGCCGGCGTAGTTCTGGCTCTCCAGATGCGAGCCGGCCAGCAGTTTCGGCCCGGACTTGGCGCTGGTCCCAAACACGTTGCCGATGCCGTCGATCGAAGCAGAGAGACCTGCATCGGGCAGCTTGCGCACCAGCCAGTCCAGCGAGAGCTTGTGCGGCTCGGAGAAGGTCGGCTTGTGCACGCCGGTCTTGTAGGCGCCGATGGCGCGGAGTGCGTTGAGGTCGGCGAGGACGCGCTGGCCATCGGCGCGCGGCTTGGTGTCAGGCATGCTCAGTAACCTTCAGCGCCTCGGTGCGGATCTCCTCGACCAGCCGTTCCTTGAGCTGGACGAATTCCGGCGTGGTCTTGATCTTGTAGGAGCGCGGATGCGGCAGGTCCACTGTGATCTCGGCCTTGATACGGCCGGGACGCGCGCTCATGACGATGACGCGGCTGCCGAGGAAGATCGCTTCCTCGATGTCGTGGGTCACGAACAGCACGGTCTTCTGGTCGCGCTCCCAGATCCCGAGCAGCATCTCCTGCATCAGGGCGCGGGTCTGGTTGTCCAGCGCGCCGAACGGCTCGTCCAGCAGCAGGATCTTCGGGTCGTTGGCGAGCGCGCGCGCGATCGCCGTGCGCTGCTGCATGCCGCCCGAGAGCTGCTTCGGCCAATGATTCTCGAAGCCGGACAACCCGACCTGGCGGATGAAGGCGTCGGCGATCTTGTGCCGCTCCGCCTCGGACACGCCGCGCTCGCGCAGGCCGAAGGCGATGTTCTCGCGCACGGTGAGCCAGGGAAACAGCGTGTAGGACTGGAACACCATGCCGCGATCGGCGCCGGGACCAGCCACCTCGCGCCCGTCGAGCGTGACGCGCCCGCTGGTCGGACGGTCGAGGCCCGCAACGATGCGCAGCAGGGTGGACTTGCCGCAGCCCGAGGGGCCGAGGATGGTGACGAAGTCGTTGTTGCCGATGACGAGATCGGTCGGCTCCAGCGCCTTGGTCGGCGCGTTGCCGTGGCGTGCGGGGAAGGTGCGCGAGACCTGTTCGACCTTGAGGATCGTCATGCGAGCCTCCACGGAAACAGCCAGGCGTTGAATGCCTTGAACATGAAGTCGGAGAGGAGGCCGATCAGCCCGATCACGATGATGCCGAAAATGATCTGGCCGGTGTTGAGCAGCGCCTGGCTGTCGGTGATCATGTGACCGATGCCCGAGGACGAGCCGATCAGCTCGGCGACGATGACGTAGGTCCAGGCCCAGCCCAGCACCAGCCGCAGGATTTCCGCGATCTCGGGTGCGGAGGAGGGCAGCAGCACGCGGCGGATGATGCCGCGGTCGCGGGCCCCCAACGTATAGGCCGCCTCGACCAGATCGCGCCGCGTGGCGCCGACGGTCACGGCGACCATCAGGATCACCTGGAATACCGAGCCGATGAAGATGACGAGGAGCTTCTGCAGCTCGCCGATGCCGGCCCACAGAATCAACAGCGGAATGAAGGCGGAGGCGGGCAGATAGCGCGCGAAGGAGACGAACGGCTCGAGGAACGCCTCGACCGGCTTGTAGGCGCCCATGAGAACGCCGAGCGGCACTGCGATGATCGCTGCGAGCGCAAAGCCGCCGACGACGCGCCAGATCGTCATGCCGATGTCGAACACAAAACCCTGCTTGGCCAGCAGGTCATAACCTTCCTGCACCATGGTCAGCGGGTTGGCGAGAAAGGTCTTCGACACATAGCCGCCAAAGGTCGCCCACGACCAGAGGGCAACGAACACCACGAAGAATGCAAGGCCGTAGGCCACGCGCTGCTTCGATGTAACAGGGTCCAGGGGACGCATCGACGATATATCCGGGCGGTGAACAGACTTGCCGGCCCCGCCGCGAGACGGGGCCAGCAGCGCGTGAGTGACTTACTTGATGAAGCTGGCGTCGAAGAGATCCTCGACCTTCGGCGCAGCCTTGATGATGCCGATCTCGAGCAGCAGCTCGGCGGCCTCCTTGTTGAAGGTCAGGAAGTCGCCGGCGAAGAACTTCTGGTTCGCGGCCTTGTCCTGCCAGCGCAGATACTTCGCCGAGTTGCCGAACTGCTCGCCGCTCTGCTTCACGTCCGCACCCATGATCTCGTAGGCCTTGGCCTGGTCCTTGGCGATCATGTCGAGCGCCTCGAAATAGCTGTCGGCAAGCGCCTTGGCGGCCTTGGGATTGTCGGTCAGGAATTTCGGCGTGCAGCCGAAGGTGTCCATGACCATCGGATAGTCCAGCGTGGTCGCGATGATCTTGCCCTTGTCGGGCGCAGCGCGCACCGTCGACAGATACGGCTCATAGGTCATCGCCGCATCGTTCTGGCCGGAGACGAAGGCCTGCGCGGCCGCGGCCGGCTCGAGGTTGACGACGGTGACGTCCTTCACCGTGAGGCCGTTTTTCTTGAGCATCCAGGCCAGCGCGAAATAAGGCGAGGTGCCGGGCGCGGACGCGGCGACGGTCTTGCCCTTCAGGTCCTTGATCGCGGCGACATCGTTGCGCACAGCCATGCCGTCGGCGCCAAAGCTCTTGTCGAGCTGGAAGATCTGCTTGGTCGCAACGCCGTTCGCGTTCCAGGAGATCCAGGTCTCGACCGTGGTCGCCGCGCACTGGATGTCGCCCGACGCGATCGCAAGGTGCCGGTCCTTCTGCGGAATTTTCTTGATGGTGACGTCGAGGCCGTTCTTCTTGAAGATGCCAGCCTCCTTCGCCAAAGTCAGCGGCGCGAAGCCGGTCCAGCCGGAGATGCCCACGCCGACCTTGACGTCGTCGGCGAGCACGGGAGTGGCGGCCGAAAGAGCAATGATTGTCGCAAATATCGTCGAACTACGCATGATTGTCGTCCTCTTGCCGATCGATGGATAGACGTCCTGTTGATCATTGTCGGTCCGGATGGACCGTTGCCCGAAGCGTTGCACGATTTGTGCCGACATGTCCTCTCAGCCTCCCTTGAATCGCGCGACAAGGCGGTGAGAGTCACCGGGATAGAGCAGGCGCACGGCGGTGATGGTGCGTGCGCTGCGCCAGGTGTAGCGGTCGATCACGAGACAGGGCGCGCCGACGGCGATCGCGAGCGCGTCCGCCGTGCGATCGTCTGCAACGATGGCGCTGATCGTGTGCTCGGCCTCGGTCCATGGGACATGGTGCAGCAGCCAGGAGCCCGGCGGCTCGCGCGAGAAATCGGCGGTCGCAGCGTCAGGCACGGATGCAAGGTCGATCAGCCGGTCCTCGATGGCAAACGGCACCTTGTCGGCGCTGTGCCGGCAGGTGATCGCGACCACCTTGCCGACCTTCCTCACGCCGAGACGGTCACGGTCGGCAGTGGTCGCGGTGCGCAGCTTGCGGCCGATCAACTCATAGCCGTAAGCGCGCCCCAGTGCGGTGATCTCGGCGCGGATGTCGGCGATCTTGAGCACCGCCGACATGTGCTGCGGCCGCCGGACGAAGGAGCCGGCGCGCCGCCGCCGCTCGATCAAATCGGCCTGCGCCAGCTCCGACAGTGCCTTGTTCACCGTCATGCGCGAGCAGCCGTAGCGCGCCACCAGTTCATGCTCGAACGGGATGCGATGCCCCGGCGGCCATTCGCCGGTCAGGATGCGCTTCTCGATGTCGGCGCGAATCCGCTTGTACAGCGTCGGCTTGTCGGCCGCGTCGGTGGCAAGGCTCATGCGACAAGCCTCCGAACCGCCGCGTTGAAGCGCTCGCGTGCAGCTTGTCGCAACGCATGACGTCCGCCTTCGACCACCTTGTGACCGCCGGCCCAGACGCAGTCGATCGCGCCGCTGCCCGCGGCAAAGATCCAGCCGTCGATCGTGGCATCGCCGTGACGCCCTGCCAGCGAGGGATGTGCGCCGTCAAGCGTGACGATATCGGCGCGTGCGCCGGGCGCGATGCCGACGGTCGGCTGCGCCAGCGCCTGTGCGCCGCCTGCGAGCGCATGATCGAACAGCGTCCGTCCGGTCGAGCGGCCTGCACCGGCGGAGAGCACGTTGCGCTCGCGGTGCTTGAGGCGCTGCCCGTATTCGAGCTGGCGCAATTCGTCGGCGACGCCGACCAGCACGTTGGAATCCGTGCCGACGCCAAAGGCGCCACCGGCAGCGACAAATTCACGGGCGGGAAAGATGCCGTCGCCAAGGCTTGCTTCGGTGATGGGGCAGAGGCCAGCGACCGCGCCGCTCTTCGAGAACGCGCTGACTTCGTCATCCGTCATGTGCGTCGCGTGAATGAGGCACCAGCGCCGGTCGACGGGCGCGTGCTCCAGCAACCATTGCACCGGGCGCCGGCGGGACCAGGCCAGGCAATCGTCGACTTCCTTCACCTGCTCGGCGGCGTGGATATGCACCGGGCCGCCCTCGGCGAGCGGAATGATCGCTGCAAGCTCGTCAGGCGTTACCGCGCGCAGGCTGTGCGGCGCGATGCCGATGTTGGCGCCGGGCAATGTGCTGATGGCCCTGCGCGAAGCGGCCATCAATGCCGCGAACTGATCGACCGAGCAGATGAAGCGGCGTTGGCCGTCATGAGGCGCTGCGCCGCCGAAGGAACCGTGCGCATAGAAACTCGGCAGCAGGGTCAGGGCAATGCCGGAGGCTTCGGCAGCCTGCGCGATGCGCGCGGCCATCTCGGCGGGATCGGCATAGGGCGAACCGTCGCGATCATGATGCAGATAATGGAATTCGCCGACGCGGGTAAATCCCTGCTCGAGCATCTCGACATAGAGAAGTGTTGCGACGGCGGCGACGTCGTCCGGCGTCATTGCCAGGGCGAAGCGATACATCGTCTCGCGCCAGGTCCAGAACGTGTCGGTGGAATTGCCGCGCAGCTCGGCGAGGCCCGCCATGCCGCGCTGGAAGGCGTGGCTGTGCAGGCTCGCAAGTCCCGGAAGCGCGATGGCGTGGCGCTCGTCGCCGGCGGCCGGCTGCACACCCGCGGACACCGCCGCGATCGCGCCGGCGGTGATCACCACCTGCACGTCATTGGCCCAGCCCGAGGGCAGGAGCGCGGAGGCGAAATGCAGTCGGGTCATGATTACACGCCGGCTGGACAGAACGGTCCCACGATTATATGTCTAGACATATAAGTCAAGCATCCCACGCGAAGGGACCGTTGCATGGCAGAGCGCTTCGACCGGATCTGGCACAATGCCCGGCTTGCCACGATGCGGGCCGACCGGCCCGATCTCGGCGAGATCGAGCCTGGCCTGATCGCCGCGCGCGGCGGCCGTATCGTCTATGCCGGTGCGCAGTCCGATTTTCCGGCGGATGCCGACGCGGCCGAACGGATCGACTGCGAAGGTCGCTGGATCACGCCCGGCCTCGTCGACTGCCACACCCATCTCGTCTATGGCGGCAACCGCGCGCACGAGTTCGAGCTCCGCCTGAAGGGCGCGAGCTACGAGGAGATCGCGCGCGCCGGCGGCGGCATCGTCTCGACGGTGGCGGCGACGCGCAAGGCGAGCGAAGCTGATCTCGTCGCGAGCGCGCTGCCGCGGCTCGATGCGCTGATCGGTGAGGGCGCGACCACGGTCGAGATCAAGTCGGGCTACGGCCTCGACACCGAAACCGAGATGCGCCAGCTCGCGGCCGCGCGCAGCATCAGCCGCCAGCGGCCGGTTGCCATCCGCACCTCCTTCCTCGGGGCGCACGCTCTGCCGGTGGAAGCGGACGGGGACAAGGATCGCTATATCGATCTGGTCTGCAACGAGATGCTGCCCGCTGTTGCAAAGGCGGGCCTCGCCGACGCTGTCGACGCCTTCATGGAAGGCATCGCCTTTTCGGCGGAGCAGACCGCGCAGGTGTTCGAGACGGCGAGGGGGCTCGGGCTGCCGGTCAAGCTCCATGCCGATCAGTTGTCGAACCTCGGCGGTGCGGCGCTCGCTGCAAGATTCTCGGCGCTGTCGGCCGATCATCTCGAGCATACCGACGAAGCCGGCGTCGCCGCGATGGCGAAGGCCGGTACGGTGGCCGTGCTGCTGCCTGGCGCATTCTACTTCATCCGCGAGACGCAGAAGCCGCCGGTCGAGGCGTTCCGCACCCACGGCGTTTCCATGGCGCTCGCGACCGATTGCAATCCCGGTAGTTCGCCGCTGACCTCGCTTCTGCTCACGATGAACATGGGCGCGACCCTGTTCCGGATGACCGTCGCCGAATGCCTCGCCGGAATCACCCGCGAGGGCGCGCGGGCGCTGGGGGTGATCAGCGAGACCGGCACGCTGGAAGCCGGGAAATGGTGCGACCTCGCGATCTGGGGCATCGAGCGGCCCGCCGAGCTTGTTTATCGCATCGGCTTCAATCCGCTGCATCGCCGGGTGTGGAGGGGACAGTGACGGAGCAGGGCACAGCGATCGTCGTCAAGCCGGGAGCGGTCAGTCTCGACGATCTCGCGCGCGTGCTGGAAGGCGCATCCGTCGTGCTCGATCCGTCGTTCTGGCCACGCGTGGAGGCGGCTGCGGAAATCGTCGCGAAGGCCGCGCACGCCGACGCGCCCGTCTATGGCATCAACACCGGCTTCGGAAAGCTGGCCTCGAAGCGCATTCCGTCCGACCAGACCGCGTTGCTCCAGCGCAACCTCATCGTCTCGCATTGCTGCGGCGTCGGCCCAGCCACGCCCGAGCCAATCGTGCGGCTGATGATGGCGTTGAAGATCGTCTCGCTGGGGCGCGGCGCTTCCGGCGTGCGCCGCGCGGTGATCGAGCAGTTGCAGGCCATGCTGGCGCGGGGCGTCACTCCGCTGGTGCCGCAGCAGGGCTCGGTCGGCGCCTCCGGCGATCTTGCGCCGCTCGCGCATATGACGGCGGTAATGATCGGCGAAGGGCAGGCGATCGTTGATGGAAAAACGGTGTCCGGCAGCGAGGCGTTGACGGCTGCCGGTCTTGCGCCATTGACGCTCGGCCCCAAGGAGGGGCTCGCGCTGATCAACGGCACGCAGTTCTCGACCGCTTACGCTATTGCCGGCGTGCTGCGCGCGTTTCGCCTGGCCCGTGCGGCGCTCGTGACCGGTGCGCTGTCGGTCGACGCCGCGATGGCCTCGACGGCGCCGTTCCGTCCCGAAATCCAGGCACTGCGGGGGCACGCCGGCCAAATCGCCGCAGCCGCGACGCTGACCGCGCTGCTGGATGGCAGCGACATCCGCCTGTCGCATCTCGAAGGCGACGAGCGCGTGCAGGATCCCTATTGCCTGCGCTGCCAGCCGCAGGTCGCGGGCGCAGCGCTCGACCTGATCACGCAGGCCGCGCGCACATTGATCGTCGAAGCCAACGCCGTCACCGACAATCCGCTCGTCCTGGTCGAGACCGGCGAGATTGTCTCCGGCGGCAATTTCCACGCCGAGCCGGTGGCCTTCGCTGCCGACGCGATCGCGCTGGCCCTGTCGGAGATCGGCGCGATCAGCGAGCGGCGCATTGCGACGCTGGTCGATCCGGCGCTGAATTTCGGCCTGCCGCCGTTCCTGACCCCCGATCCCGGCCTCAACTCCGGCTTCATGATCGCCGAGGTGACGGCGGCCGCGCTCTATGTCGAGAACAAGCAGCGCGCAGCGGCCTGCTCGATCGACTCGACGCCGACCAGCGCCAATCAGGAAGACCACGTCTCGATGGCCGCGCATGCCGCGCGGCGACTGTCCGACATGGCCGACAATCTCGCCGCCATCCTCGGCATCGAGCTGCTGGTCGCTGCCCAGGGCATCACGCTGCGCGCGCCGCATGCGACCAGTGCTCCGCTCGTTGCGGTCATCGCCGCGTTGCGCGAGCAGGTGCCGGCGCTCAGTGCGGACCGCTACATGGCCGGCGATCTGGCCAAGGCCGCTGCACTGATCGATGCGGATGCGTTGCCGGCCATTGCGATCACTGCGCTTCCATCCGATCCGTTTCCGAGACTTGATTAAGAGGTCCGCATGAACCGCCGACTGGACAACGACCGCACCATCCGCGCCCCCCGCGGCAGCGACATCAGCGCCAAGAGCTGGCTGACCGAAGCGCCGCTGCGCATGCTGATGAACAACCTCGATCCTGATGTCGCGGAGCGCCCGAGCGAGCTCGTGGTCTATGGCGGTATCGGCCGCGCCGCGCGCGACTGGGACAGCTTTGACCGGATCGTTGCGGCCTTGCGCAAGCTCGAAGGCGACCAGACGCTGCTGGTCCAGTCCGGCAAGCCGGTCGGCGTGTTCCGCACCCATGCGGATGCACCGCGCGTGCTGATCGCGAACTCCAACATCGTGCCGCATTGGGCAACGCTCGACCATTTCAACGAGCTCGATCGCCAGGGCCTGATGATGTACGGCCAGATGACGGCCGGCTCCTGGATCTATATCGGCAGCCAGGGCATCGTGCAGGGCACCTACGAGACCTTCGTCGAGGTCGGTCGTCGCCATTATGGCGGCAGCCTTGCCGGCAAATGGATTCTCACCGCCGGCTTGGGGGGCATGGGCGGTGCGCAGCCGCTGGCCGCGACCATGGCCGGCGCTTCCATGCTCGCGGTCGAATGCCAGCCGAGCCGCATCGAGATGCGCTTGCGTACCGGCTATCTCGATCGCCAGGCGGCAACGCTCGACGAAGCGCTGGCGATCATGGAAGATGCCGCCAAGACGAAGAAGGCGGTCTCGGTCGGCCTGCTCGGCAATGCCGCCGAGATTTTCCCGGAGCTCGTGCGCCGTGGCGTCAAGCCGGATGTCGTCACCGACCAGACCAGCGCGCACGATCCGGTCAATGGCTATTTGCCGAAGGGCTGGACGCTAGCCGAGTGGGAAGCCAAGCGCGGCTCCGATCCGAAGGGGGTGGAGCGCGCGTCGAAGACGTCGATGCTCGAGCACGTCCAGGCCATGCTGGATTTCCATGCGCAGGGCATTCCGACGCTCGACTACGGCAACAACATTCGCCAGATGGCGCAGGACATGGGCCTGAAGAACGCCTTCGATTTCCCCGGTTTCGTCCCCGCCTATATCCGTCCCCTGTTCTGCCGCGGCGTCGGGCCGTTCCGCTGGGCCGCGCTCTCGGGAGATCCCGAGGACATCTTCAAGACCGACGCCAAGGTCAAGGAGCTGATGCCGGATGACAAGCATCTGCACAATTGGCTCGACATGGCCAAGGAGCGCATCAAATTCCAGGGCCTGCCGGCGCGGATCTGCTGGGTCGGCCTCGGCGATCGCGACCGACTCGGCCTTGCCTTCAACGAGATGGTGGCGCGCGGTGAGCTCAAGGCGCCGATCGTGATCGGCCGCGATCATCTCGACAGCGGCTCGGTGGCAAGCCCGAACCGCGAGACTGAAGCGATGAAGGACGGCTCGGACGCGGTGTCCGACTGGCCACTGCTGAACGCGCTGCTCAATTGCGCCAGCGGCGCGACCTGGGTGTCGCTGCACCATGGTGGCGGTGTCGGCATCGGCTATTCCCAGCACGCCGGCATGGTGATCGTCGCCGACGGCACGCCGGAAGCGGCCAAGCGGATCGAGCGCGTGCTCTGGAACGATCCCGCCAGCGGCGTCATGCGCCATGCCGACGCGGGCTACGAGACCGCGATCGACTGCGCCCGCGACAAGGGCCTCGATCTGCCCAGCCTTTCGAAGTAGCTAGCCGCGGGCTCGATCAACCTCTCCCCGCTTGCGGGGGAGGTCGGCGCGGAGCGCCGGGTGGGGCTCTCTCCAATCAGGGAGTCTCTCTGCGGAGGCACCCCACCCCAGCCCTCCCCCGCAAGCAGGAGAGGGAGCGCACCTCCTTCGGGGCAGCGTCGCCGATTCAGCCGCTGACCAAGAGCTTCGGCATCGTCGTCTTCGCGCCGTCCATGAAGGTCTGGACGGCGTCGCGGACGATGGCGTCGAGATCTGGCGGGATCGGCGTCTCGTAGATGAACTTGCGGATGGCGAGATAGAAGATGCGGCCGTGCAGGCCCCAGAACAACTCGGTCTCGCGCTCGCTCAATGAGTGAGCTTTTGCGTCGGGCAGTTTGAGCTCAAAGCGGAGTTCGGCTGCCGCCGGTTCGATGATCTCGCGCCTCACGATGTCGAGGTAGCGGCTGGTGATGCCGAACGACTTCATGCCGGAGAACACGAAGATCCGCACCCAATTATATTCGAATACGCGCTCGACATAGTCGAGATAGAAGCGCGTGAGCCTCGCTTCCAGCGACAGCGAACGGTCGCGGACCATCGGTCCCCAATCGGGCGACCAGCGGCTGAGATAGACCTCCTGGTAGACCCGCTCGATCAGCGCTTCCTTGCTGGGGAAGTGACGGTAGATCGCCGAATGAGTGATGCCCATGCGCTTGGCGAGCTCGCGGGTCTGGCCTTCGAAGCCGCGCTCGGCAAAGAAGCGGATGGCCTCGTCCACGATCGCGCGCTCGCGGTCGGCCGCGCGCATGTTGCGACGCTTTGGCGCGGGCTTGCTGCCTGTCTCAATCCGCTTGCGGACCGGTCGCCTCAAAGTTTTCTGCGCTTTTCGGGCCATCTCGTCGCTGAATCAACGTGCCACTACCTTCATAGCCCAAGGCGCTTTTGTGACCAAATGGTCATTTCCTGTTGACCGGCCTTGGGAGGCGTGTCAGGATTTTGAGACCAGATGGTTACAAATCTGGCATCCCGGCTGATGAGCCGATGGATCTCGGGGAAACGGCAGTGAAGGCGAAGGCTTTCAGCTATTTTCGGGCTGCGACGATCGACCAGGCGCTGGATGCTCACGCACGCGCCGGGGACGATGCGCGTTTCATCGCCGGCGGCCAGAGCCTGGTGCCGGCGCTGTCGCTGCGGCTGCAGGCGCCGCGGCTTTTGATCGACATCACCCACATCGGCGAGCTGCGCGGCGTCAGGCGCGAAGGCGACGCCTTGCGCATCGGTGCGCTGACGCGCCATTGCGAGATGCTGAGCGAGCCTTTGATTGCCGAGTTCGCGCCGCTGCTGCACGCCGCGGCACCGTTCGTCGCGCATCCCGCGATCCGCAACCGCGGCACCTTCGGCGGCAGCGTCGCGCTCGCCGACCCGGCTTCCGAATTTCCGGCGATGACCTTGGCGCTGGATGCCGAGATCGAGATCGCCGGCCTCTCAGGCCGCCGACGCGTGAAGGCCGATGATTTCTTCATCGACCTGTTCGAGACGGCGCTCGAGCCCGGCGAGCTGATCACCGCGGTCTACGTTCCGCTGTTCAGGGCGGATCAGCGCTTTGCGTTCGACGAGCTGGCGCGGCGGCGTGGGGATTACGCGCTGGTTGGTTGCGGTATGCTTGCGACCTGCACCGGTGAGCGCATTGACGACATTCGCATCTCATTCTTCTCCGTTGGCAATACGCCGACGCGGGTGAAGGGGGTCGAAGCCACCTTGATCGGCGCGAGGTTGGATGCAGAACGCATCGCTGCCGCGCAAGGCGCGCTCGAAGGCGATCTCGCGCCGCCCGAGGGCGACGAAGTGCCGCCCGCGATGCGGCTGCATCTCGCTCGCGTGTTGCTTGGCCGCCTGCTCGGACGTCTCGGTGAGGGCGCATGACCGGCTTCGACGATAGTCTGCTGAGCGAGGCCGACGAGACGGTGCGGGTCCGCTTCGTCGTCAACGGGCGCAAGGTCGCCTGCGAGGTCGCGCCGCGCGACACGCTGGTCGATTGCCTGCGCGACAAGCTCGAGCTGACGGGCACGCATGCCGGCTGCGAGATGGGCGCCTGCGGCGCGTGCCTGGTGCAGCTCGACGGCCGCGCCGTGCATTCCTGCCTGATCTTCGCGGTGCAGGCTGATGGCGGCAGGATCGACACCATCGAGGGGCTCAGCGAGAGCGGTCTGCTCGCCGATCTCCAGGCCGAATTCCATCGCCGCAATGCGTTGCAGTGCGGCTTTTGCACGCCGGGCATGTTGATCAACGCCTACGAGCTGCTCTCGCAAACGGCGCAGCCGAGCCGCGAGGATATCCGCGACGCGCTGTCGGGCAATTACTGCCGCTGCACCGGCTACGAGGCGATCGTCGACGCCGTCGACGCCGCGGCCAAAGCGCATAGTGAGAATGGAGGCGCGACATGAGCGCGCCGCTGACCTCGCTCGATCGCCCGAACTCCTATATCGGCCGTGCGCTGCCGCGGCCCAACGCCAAGCGGCTGCTTGCCGGGCGGGGACGTTACGTCAGCGATCTCAAGCTGCCGCGCATGCTCTACGCCGCGTTCCTGCGTAGCCCGCATGCGCACGCGAAGATCGTCTCGATCAAGATCGACGAGGCCTGTGCGCTAGAGGGCGTACATCTCGTCGCCACGGGCGCTGATCTCGCAAAAATCTGCACGCCCTGGACCGGCACGCTCGATCATTTCAAGGGCATGACCTCCGCGCCGCAATTGCCGCTGCCGCTCGATCGCGTGGTCTGGGCCGGACAGGCGGTGGTCGCCGTCGCTGCCGAGAGCCGGGCGATTGCCGAAGATGCGCTGGAGCTGATCGAGGTGGACTACGAGGACCTTCCCGTCGTCGTTGACATCGACGGCGCACGTAAGGCGGACGGTCCGCTGGTCAATCCAGGCAGTGCCAACAACACCTGCTTCCGCAGCCAGCTCGACAGCGGCGTCGTTGATGACGCCTTTGCGCATGCGGCCCATGTGGTGGAGGAGGAGTTTTTCTTCGGCCGCCACACCGCGGTGACACTGGAGCCGCGTGCCATCGTCGCCGACTACGATCCATCCGCGGGCATGCTCACCGTGCATCACGGCACGCAGACCCCGTATCAGTTTCAGGACCTCTATTCGCGCCACTACAACATTCCGGAAGCCCGCGTCCGCGTCATCGCGACCGACATCGGCGGCTCCTTCGGCATGAAGCTGCATGTCTATCACGAGGACATGGCGGTGGTCGGTCTCTCGATCCTGCTCGGCCGGCCCGTGAAATACGTCGCCGACCGGATGGAGTCCTTCGTCTCCGACATCCACGCCCGCGACCATCGCGTCCGCGCCCGGATGGCGCTGGATGCCAAGGGCGAGATCCTGGCGATGGATGTTCTGGACCTGACCGCGATCGGGGCGTTCTCGACCTATCCGCGCACCAGCGTCGTCGAGGGCAACCAGGTCATCCGCCTGATCGGCGCGCCCTATCGCTTCAAAAATTACCGAGCCACGCTGGAGGTGATCTTCCAGAACAAGGTGCAAACCAGCCAGTACCGCGCCGTCGGCCATCCCATCGCCTGCGCGGTGACCGAGCGTCTCGTCGACATGGCAGCAAGCAAGCTCGGTCTCGATCCCTTCGCCATCCGCGCGCAGAACGTCATCTCCGACGATGCCTATCCGCAGACCTCGCCGACCGGCTATCGCTTCGAGGCGCTGTCGCATCAGGCCTGCCTGAAGCGCCTGCACGAAATGATGGGCTATGACGCACTTCGTGCCGAGCAGGCCGACTTGCGCAAGCGCGGCATCTATCGCGGCATCGGCATCGCGGCCTTCGTCGAGATCACCAATCCCAGCCCGGCGTTCTATGGCGTCGGCGGTGCGCGCATCTCCTCGCAGGACGGCGCGATCCTCAGCCTGACGCCCTCTGGCGAGGTGCGCTGCCTGATCTCGGTCACCGAGCAGGGGCAGGGCACCGAGGCGATCATCAGCCAGATCGTGGCCGATCAGCTGGGCCTCGCGCAGGAGTGTGTCAAGGTCATCACCGGGGATACCGAGGTGACGCCGCATGGCGGTGCGACCTGGGCTTGCCGCGGCGCCGGCATCGGCGGCGAGACCGCGCTGCAGGCCACGCGCGCGCTCAAGCGCAACATCCTGGAGATTGCCGCGCTCATTCTGCAGGAGCAGCCATCGGCGCTCGATATCCTCGATGGCGAGATCGTCGATGCAAGCACGCGGAACCCGCGCCTGCCGATCGCCGAGATCGCGCGCATCGCCTATTTCCGCTCCGATACGCTGCCGCCGGGCACACAGGCGCAGCTCACCGTGAGCCATCATTTCGCGCCGCAGGGCTATCCGTTCGCTTTCACCAACGGCATCCAGGGCTGCTCGCTGGAGGTGGATGTCGAGACTGGCTTCATTAAGCTCCTGAAGCATTTCATCGTCGAGGATTGTGGCCGCGTCATCAATCCGATGCTCGTGGACGAGCAGCTCCGCGGCGGCATCGTGCAGGGGCTTGGTGCGGCGCTGTTCGAGGAATGCCGTTACAGCGACACCGGCCAGCTCATGAACGGCTCGCTCGCCGATTACCTCGTGCCGATGCCGATGGAGATGCCCGACATCGTCATCGGCCATGTCGAGACGCCGACCGCCGATACCGAACTTGGCGCCAAGGGCGTCGGCGAAGCCGGTACGGCCGCGGCGTCCGCCTGCGTGCTCAACGCCGTCAACGACGCGCTCGCGCCGTTCGATGCGACGATCAATTCGATTCCGATCACGCCCGCCAAAGTCCTGAAAGCCCTGAAGCGTTTCTAGAAAAAAGACAGTTGGAGGAAATCATGCTCAATTCCGGTTCGACCCCGAAAGTAACCCGCCGCACTGCGCTCGCCGGCCTTTCGGCCAGCGCGGCGCTACTCGCCCTGCCGCGGATCGGCCGTGCGGCCGACGAGACGATCCGCATCGGCTTCCCGACGCCGCTGACCGGCCCCTTCGCAGCGGAAGCACGCGATCAGGTCAAATGCGCCGAACTTGCGGTGAAGCTCGTCAACGACAAGGGCGGCATCGGCGGCCGCAAGGTCGAGCTGCTGGTGCGCGATGACAAGCTCAATGCCGGCGAGGCCGCGACGCGGACGCTCGAGCTGATCGAGAAGGACAAGGTTCATGCCGTGGTCGGCGCGCTCTCCAGCGCTGTGCAGCTTGCGGTCAACGAGGTCACGCGCGCCCGCGGCGTGATCTACGTCTCGATCAGCCAGTCCGACACCATCAACGAGGCCAAGGATTTCAGCAAATACACGTTTCACGAGGCGCTGAACCCGCACATGACGACAGCCGCGGTGGCGCGGCAGACGCTGAAGAAGGGCATGAAAGTCGCCCATCTCGTCGCCGATTATGCCTACGGTCACGAGATGCTGCGCGGCTTCAAGCGTGCGCAGGCGGCGATTGGCGCGGACCATGTCGGCGAGATCCTGCATCCGTTCGGTGCGGCCGACTATTCCACCTTCATGCCGCGCCTGATGTCGATGCGGCCGGACGTGCTCTGCATCTCCAATTTCGGCCGCGACCAGGCCAATGCGATCAAGCAGGCCGTGGATTTCGGCGTCAAGCAGCAGATGAAGATCGTGGTCCCCGTCATCCTGCACAACCAGCGGCTCGCGGTCGGCCCCGACGTGTTCGAGGGCGTGGTCGGCGGCGCCAATTATTATTGGGGCCTGGAGGCGCAGAGCAAGTCGGCCGCCAGCTTCAACGCGGCGTTCAAGGCCGCCAATGGCGGCGCGATCCCGACCGATTACGGTGCCTACGGCTATTCCGGCGTCGGATCGCTGCTGGCGGCGATGCAGGCCGCCGGCGGCACCGACACCGACAAGGTGGTCGATGCTCTCGAAAAACTGCAATATGATCTGACCAAGGGCCCGCAGCATTACCGCAAATGTGACCACCAATCGGTGCAGTCGGTGCTGGTGCTGGAGTCCAAGAAGAAGTCCGCCATGGCGGGCGACAACGATCTGTTCGCCATTCTCGCCAACGACACAGGCTCGGACGACATGCTGCGCAGCTGCAGCGAGCTCGGCCACGCCACGTAAGTCTTGAGACGATGGACCTGTCGCTGATCATCATGCAGCTTCTCTCCGGGATCGCCCTTGGGGCGGTCCTGGTGATCACTGCGCTTGGACTGACGATCGTGTTCGGCATGCTCGGGGTGGTCAACTTCGCCCATGGTGCGCTGTTCATGATCGGGGCCTATGCGGGGCTGTATCTGGCCTCTCTCACCGGAAGCTTCTGGTGGGGGCTGCTGCTGGCGCCCATCCTGATCGGCGCCTTCGGCATGCTGATCGAGTTCGTGCTGATCCGCCGGCTGTATGGACGCTCGATCGACGATCCGCTGCTGCTCACGTTCGGCCTCAGCTACGTCCTGGTCGAGGGCGTGCGCATCGTGTTCGGCAGCGACGGCATTCCGTTTCCGACCCCGCCGCAGCTGATCGGCGTGCTCGATCTCGGCATCGGCTTCTTCCCGCGTTACCGCCTGTTCGTCATCGTGCTGGTGGCGGTGGTGCTGCTTGTGCTCTGGCTGACGCTGGAGAAGACCCGGGTCGGGTTGATCGTGCGCGCGGGTGCGCGCGATCCCACCATCATGCAGGTGCTCGGCGTCGACATCGGCCGCGTCTGGCTCGCGATCTTCGGGCTCGGCGTCGGACTTGCCGCACTCGGCGGCGTGCTTGCGGGTCCCATGCGCAGCGTCAATCCGGAGATGGGCTCGCTGGTTCTGGCCGAAGCCTTCGTCGTCACCGTGATCGGCGGCCTCGGCTCGATTGTCGGCGCGGTCGTGGCCGGCCTCATGGTCGGCATTTCCATCAGCCTGGTGGCACTGTTCGCGCCTGAAATGGCGACCATCGTGATGTTCGCGCTGATGGCGGTGGTGCTGCTGATCCGCCCGCAAGGCCTGTTCGGCGTGAGAGGGAGGACGGCGTGACGCATCCTTCGAGCGGCGAGGTTCTTGCCAAGGCTGCGCCGAGCGGGCTCGGCCGGCTTCTCGACCACCGCGTGCTGCTCTCCATCGCCGTGCTGGCGATATTGCCCTGGCTGTTGCCGTCCAAGGCGCTCGCCGTCAACGTCCTGATCTACGGCGTCGTGGTGATGGGCTATAATCTGCTGTTCGGCTACACCGGGCTGTTGTCGTTCGGCCAAGCCGCGTTCTTCGGTGCGGGGGCCTACTTCACCGGCATTGCGATCGGGCGTTACGGCGTGCCGTGGTTTGCCGCGGTCGCGATCGCCGTGTGTCTCAGCACCTGCCTTGCGGCTCTGATCGGCATTGTCTCGACGCGCACGCGCGGCATCTATTTCTCCATGGTGACGCTCGCGCTGGCGCAGCTCGTCTATTACGTCGCGCTCCAGGCCTCGTCCTTCACCGGCGGCGAGAACGGCCTGCGCGGCTTCACCGTCGACCGCATCAGCCTGTTCGGCCTTCAGGTCAACTTCCTCGACCCCGTCAACAAATATTACGTGCTGATGGCCTTTGCGGCGCTGGCGATGTGGTTCCAGTCGCGCATCCTGAATTCGCCGTTCGGGGCCGTCATCGAGGCGATCCGCGAGAACGAGCAGCGGGCGCGGGCCTGCGGCTATGACGTCGAGCGCAGCAAGCTGGTCGTGTTCATGCTGTCGGGCGCGATCTCCTCGCTCGGCGGCTGCATGCTGGCGCTGCATTTGTCGATCGTGCCGCTCGACATCCTGCACTACCAGACCTCGGGCATGATCGTGATGATGGTGCTGCTCGGCGGCGCCCGCAGCTTCTTCGGACCCTTCGTCGGCGCGGCGAGCTTCCTGATCCTGGAGGACGTCATCTCGCTGTGGACGCCGCATTGGCAGATCTTCGTCGGTGCGATCTTCGTGCTGTTCGTGTTGTTCCTGCCCAAGGGCATCTGGGGAACGCTGCTGGACGTCCTCGGTACCGGAAAGGCGCGGCGATGAGCGGCGAGCTGCTTCGCGCCGAGGGAATCGGCAAGCGCTTCGGCGGCTTCGTCGCGCTCGAGGATATTACCTTGTCCTTTGCGGCGGGGCAGCTGACCTCGATTATCGGGCCGAACGGGGCCGGCAAGAGCACGTTCTTCAACATCCTCTCCGGTGTATTGACGCCGACGTCCGGCAAGCTGCACTTCCGCGGACGCGAGCTGAACGGCTTGCCGCAGCACCGCTTCGTGCACCAGGGCATTTCGCGCTCCTACCAGATCACCAACATCTTTCCGGACCTGTCAGTGCATGAGAACGTCCGCGTCGCGGCCCAGGCGCTGGCCGTGAGCTACGACATCTGGCGCAACCGCGCCCGGCTGACCGAATTGCATGCGCGTGCTGATGCGGCACTCGACGCGGTGGGGCTTCTCGGCAAGCGAAGCGAATTTGCAAAATTCCTCTCGCATGGCCAGCAGCGCGCGCTGGAGATCGCGATCGCGCTGGTCTCCGAGCCCGAGCTGCTGTTGCTCGACGAGCCGACCGCCGGCATGGGGCCGGAAGAGACCAAGGATATGGTCGCGCTGCTGGAGCGCCTTGCCGACAAGCGCACCGTTCTCCTGGTGGAGCACAAGATGAAGATGGTGCTGGGCCTGTCCAAGCGCGTCGTGGTGCTGCATCATGGCCGCCTGCTCGCCGACGGCGCGCCCGACGAGATCAGGAGCAATCCGGAGGTCCGCCGGGTCTATCTCGGACAGAGTGAAGGTTATGGCTGAAACCGCGCTGCTCGAAATCGAAGATCTCCACGCCTGGTATGGGGCGAGCCACATCCTCCACGGCATCTCCCTGCACGTGAAGGAGGGCGAGGTGGTTGCCCTCGTCGGCCGCAACGGCGCCGGCAAGACCACGACCTTGCGAACCATGATGGGCCTGATGCCGAAGGCGACCGGCCGCGTGCGCTTTGCAGGCAGGGAGCTCCTGCCGTTGCGCGCCCATCAGCGCTTCCACCTTGGCCTGGCCTACGTGCCCGAGGAGCGGCGCATCGTTCCCGGGCTGTCGGTTCGCGAGAATCTCCGGCTCGGCCTGGTCGCGGCCGGCAGCGACATCGAGGAGCGGACGGCGATCGACGAGATCGCCGAAACCTTTCCGCGCCTGAAGGAGCGCCTCGACCAGGAGGGCGTGACGCTCTCCGGCGGCGAGCAGCAGATGCTGGCGATCGCGCGCGCGCTGATCGGCAAGCCCAAGATGATCCTGCTGGATGAACTCTCGGAGGGCATCATGCCCGTCCTCGTCGAGGAGATGGGCGTGCTGTTCCGCCGTCTGCGCGACGAGGGCAAGACACTGCTGCTGGTCGAGCAGAACGTCGAATGGGCTCTTCGATTGGCCGACCGCGCCGTGATCATCGACCAGGGCGAGGTCGTGCATCAAAGCAGCGCGGCGGCGCTGCTGGCGGACAAGGACATCCAGGAACGCTACTGCGCGGTGTGAGCGGTCTCAGGCCACGACCTTGGCGCCGTCGAGGCGCTCGCGTTCGCTCGCAAGATAGTCGCCGATCGCATCGCCCGACATCGGTTTTGCGAAATAATAGCCCTGTATGAAGTCGCAGCCGAGCCGGCGCAAGGTATCGAGCTGGGCGCGGGTCTCGACACCTTCGACGACGCAGGCGATCTCCATGTCGTCGCAGAGGCCCGTCAGCGACTTGATGATCTTGTGACTGACCGGATTTTCGTTGATGTCGGCGACGAAGCTGCGGTCGACCTTGATCTTGTCGAGCGGCAGCCGGTGCACGTGGCTCAGCGACGAATAGCCCGTGCCGAAATCGTCCAGCGAAATGCCGCAGCCCATCGCCTTCAGCGTCGCGATCGACTGCTGCGCGCGCACGAAATCGAAGGTGACGGCGGTCTCGGTGATCTCGAAATCGATCCGTCGTGGCGACAGGCCGCTTTTCTCGATGATGGAGATCAGCGGCAGGATGCCTTCGGCGGCACAGACGTCGTGAGCCGACAGGTTGAACGACAGGCGGATGTCGTCGGGCCAGGTCTTGGCGGTCGCGAGTGCACGCGCCAGCAGCGTCTGCGTCAGTGGCCGGATCAGGCCGATGCGCTCGGCGGCAGGGATGAAGTCGGCAGGGGACACCCAGCCGAGACGGGGGCTGTGCCAGCGCGCCAGCGTCTCGAAACCGGCAGTGTGCTCGCTCATGGCGTCGACGATCGGCTGGAACACCAGCTCCATCTCGGCGCCAAAATCGGAGGTGCGCAACAAATTCTCGATCACGCCGCGGCTCCGGATCTCGGCCTCGAGCTCGCCCGAGAAGATCACGGTGCGTCCGCGCAGATGGCGCTTGGCGTGATAGAGCGAATAGTCGGCACATTCATAGAGAGCTTCCGACGTCGTCGCGGAGTCCGGAAACAGCGCAAACCCGATCGAGCAGGACAGGCCGGTGTGGGCGGTGTCGAGCTGGTAAGGCAGCTTGACCTGCCCGCCGATGCGTTCGCCGAGCCGTGCCAGATCGGCATCGTCGGGGTCACCACGGACGACGAGGCCAAACTCGTCGCCGCCGAGCCGGGCGAATTCCACGCGTTGCGGGCCGAAGCCCTCGCAGATCTCGCGGATGCGGCGGCCCGCCTCGATCAGCACGCGGTCGCCGACGCTGTGGCCGTAATTGTCGTTGATCGGCTTGAAGCCGTCGAGGTCGATGATGCCGACCGCGACGCGAACGTTCCTGCGCTCGGCGTCGGCAAAGGCGCTCGACAGCTCGGCGAAGAAGCGGCGGCGGTTCGGCAGCTCGGTGAGGGAATCGAGATTGGCAAGGCGGAAGTTCTCGTCCGAGAGCGCCTGGGTCGCCGCTTGCTGTGCCAGCAGCGACTTGCGGCTGGCGACGAGATCGGCGAAGTCCCGGTAGTAGATGGTCAGCACCGTCACCATCGCGCCGGTGACCAGCAAATTGTTGACGGCCATCGCCTCCAGCGTCGGCTCGCCGGTGGCGAAGTAGAACACGACGTAGGGCACGTCGACGACGAGAGTCACGATCAGTGCGGCCGAACGCAGATGCATCAGCGAGAAGATGCAGCCGATCACGGTCACCGCCATGTAGAAAGCGACCTGGCTCTTGGCAAAGGGATCGCCGTAGGGATAGAGGGCGAACGACCAGATGGTGAAGCCCGCCGCGATCGGGGCCGCGATCCAGTTGGTGAGACGCAGATTGCGCAGGATGTCGGCGTCGCTGCGGACGAGGTGGCGCTGCCGCAGCCACCAGAAGGTCCGATAACCCGCCACCGCGACCAACACGCCCGGCACGATCATGCTGAGCGAGGCCGGCGCCAGCGGCACATAGGTATATGCGACCGCGATCGTGTTGGTGATCAGGATGAAGTAGAGCAGCGGGATCTGCTTGGAGAAGGCGTCGAACTGCGCGCGCGTCAGCTCGGGATTGTCGGCGGGCACGCGAAACAGCCGCATTGCGGCGGCGAAGTGAGACTTCAAATCGGCAACAGGCATTGAAATACGAGCCCCGGATCCCTGAAATTGCCGGCGATCTTGCATAGCGTGGGTAAAGGGCGCGTTAGATCGGGTCCTGCGCGAAAGACCAGCACAGGGTTGCACGCTACCGCAGAATTTCCGGACGCGTGCAATGGTGAGGCCGTGTTAACGATACGGGGCCGCGTCGGCAGGCATATCGGCGGCGAAGTCCTGCAAAGCAGCCGTTACGCTCTGCTAACCATGCGCTTCGGCGCAACGATGCTTTGCATCGCCCGGAACTCGCCGACCTCTCCCGCAAGCGGGAGCGGTGAACGAGCCGCCGCGGGAAACGATTCAGCCTAATGCCATTCCGCTCTAGCGTCCGACCGTGACGCCGGCGGTCGAGCGCATGGCATCGCGGAGGCTCCTCGCGTTCATGTCGTCGAGGACTTCTCGCGTCAGGACGGTGGTCTGGCCGGGCGTGTTGAGGATGGTCTCGCCGCGCGAGGAGGAGAGCCGGTCCGCCTTGGAGGGCGCGGCTGGATCGGTGGCGGGCGTGTGGTGAGGCCGCTTGCTGGACGCCGCGAAGGCTCCTTGCGAGACGCAGACGGCGGCGATCACGATCAGTCGCAACAGCTTTGCAGGCATGCGATCCCCATGTTCGGGAAACCTCAGCCTAGCACAAACGTGACGGCGCTTGCAGTGGAAAGGATCAGGCCGGAGCGGCCTGGCGTTCCCGCACCGGTTCGCGAATCCGGTCGAGCTTCCCTGGCTCGGCGAGCCGGGTGAAGCTGCGGTGGCTCGCCTGCGCGGGGGCCTCGACGATGACGCCCTCACAGACGATCTGTCCGCCGAGCATCTTGAATTCCAGCTTGTCGTAGCGCGGCATCGTCTCGCCGGGTGCAGGCGGCAGCAGCCCGACGCTGCCCTGGATGTTCAGCGTGGCTTCGCCGGTGCCGTGAAGGCGGGGGTTCCACATCCTGATTCCGCTTTCGGCCCAGCGCTGCCGGATCAGCGCGGCGCGATCGGCAGGTTCCGTTGCTTTCGCGCGAAGTTTCGGCGCACTGCGAATCTCCTCAGTGGGAGCTGCGAGAGCCGGAGCCGGCTCATCATGCGTGACCAAGATGGCGTCGGCGGAAGAGTCCTCCGCGGCGAGGGGGGCAGGATCGCTTGCAGCGATCGGTTCGATCGCCACCGCGGTGTCGCAGGTGGGATCGCTGTCGATGCTGTCTTCAGCGACAGTCTCCGCCGAGACGTCGGGATCGGCAAGCGTGACCTGGGTGTCGTCTACAACAGGCTCGACATCCACGGCGGCAACAATGGAGGGATCGTCGGCAACGACGAGAGCGGGAGCGTCAACCGAAGCGACCTCGACCGAAGCGACCTCAACTGAAACGACCTCGAGATTGGACGAGGTCTCCTCCACGACATCAGGCTCAACGTCGGCCGCGAGCTCGGGAGATGGATCGCTGCTGATGACGGGCTTAGCGGCTTTGGCCGGCTCGTCCTCGATGTCGATGGCCGCTACCGCTTCCGTGGCGACGGACTCGAGCTTCGTCGAGACCTCTACAGGCGGATCATTGTCGATGACGGGTTCAGGAACATCGACTGGTTTGGAACCATCGACCGTTTCGCTGATGACCTCGTCCGAGGCCAAGACCTCTGCCACGACGACCGGCTCGACCTCTGTCGGCGACTGCTGCAGGGACTCGTCGCTGCCGGCGATATCGGCTGCTGCTTCCGCGATGACAGGGCGGGCGGTGTCGTCCTCCGCGACCGCGGCGTCGCTGCGCAGTGGATCAGTGCCGATGCCGGTGTCGAGAGCCGGAAGAGCGTCAGCACTGTCAGTAACGATGACGGGCTGTTCCGCGACGACCGCCGCACCGTCGATGCTGCCGCCCTGCGGCAAGGGCCGAAGCCGGGTGAACGCCCATTTCACCGCGGGGATGCGGCGCAGCAACGATATCAGTCTCGAAAGCACTGGGAGTTGTCCAAGAGGTACTCGGCGTGAGGCAATCGCTGATTCGCCAGCAATGTGAAAAACTGCCCCGGCCGTCACACCCCTGTCAATGTAGACGGGACCAATTGCAGAACATCCAAGCATCGGGCGCGCCGGCCGCTGCATGATGTGTCAGGCATCATCGAGAAACTGCGGTTGTCACCAGGCCGCCGCGCACCGACTGCCAATGTGACCGCTCCCACAGAGCTGCGGCACCGATCATGGATACGCTTCCTTCGAAAGCGAAGGAGAAAAGACGTGATCCGCAAGATATATCCGGCTGCGGTCCTCGCCGCATTGATCTGCGCACCTGCCTCGGCAGATGATCTCACTCCAAAGATCGCCGCTCATTTGATCCCGCCGAATGCGGAAATCCACATTTCCTGGACCAGTCCCGCATCCGACCCGCAGGGCCGTTCGATCGAGGTGGCCTGCGGCGAGGTCACTGTCCGCAATCCGAGAGGCTTCGACACCATGACGTTCGCCTATGTCATCGGCGACGACAAGCTTTGGCTGGCCAGGGACATCGGATGGATGAAGGAGCCAGAGCCGCAGGGGATCCGCAGCGTGATGAGATATTGCCCCGGCCGTTGATCGACGCCTATCGGCCTGTGGGAGGGGACGATGATCCCCTCCGGGATTTTCGCTCTTCCGACTACTTGCCGGCGCCGCCGCTGCCGCCGCCTGCGCCGCTGCCTCCGGCCTGGCTGCCCATGTTATTCGTGTTGGTGCCGCCGGCCGATGGCGACTGCGCGCCCTTGCTGTCGCTGGCCTCGTTCTGCATGTTCGACGACTTGCCGGTCGTCATTCCCTTGGTCGCGGGGCCGCGCGAGGAGGGGCCGACGTCGCCTTGACCGGAGGCGCCGGGAGCCGGTTGTGTCTGCGCGAAGGCGCTACCGGTCGCCAGCGCCATGATGCATGCGGATGCCAGAATGATCTTTTTCATGGGATTCTCCTTGACATGACATCTCCGGACAATCCGCCTGCGGCCTCGGCGTTCCTGCCGATTTGACGCCATCGCTTCAACTCTCTGCGGCCGAATGTCGGGGTTCCCGTCGCCATCGCCATCGGCTATTCAGGACCGTCATTGTTTGTGGGGGACGACGCATGAGGAAGATTGTCGCCATCGGAGCGGTGCTGCTCTGGTCCACCATCGCGTTCGCGCAGGATCGCACCATCACGGTGGCCTCGACCACGTCGACGGAACAGTCGGGCCTGTTCGGCCATCTGCTGCCGCTGTTCTCGAAGGACGAGGGCATCAGCGTGAAGGTCGTTGCCGTCGGCACCGGACAGGCGCTGGATATCGGGCGGCGCGGCGATGCCGACGTGGTGTTCGTCCACGACCGGGCCGCCGAAGACAAGTTCATGTCCGAAGGACAGGGCGTGAAGCGCTTCGACGTCATGTACAACGACTTCGTCGTTGTCGGGCCCAAAAGCGATCCGGCGAAGATCGCCGGCGGCAAGGACGTCACGGATGCGCTGCGCAAGATAGCCGCGGCGAAGGCACCGTTCATCTCGCGCGGCGACAAATCCGGCACGCATGCGGCCGAGCTCCGGCTGTGGAAGGAGGCGGGCGTCGACATCAGTGCCGGCAAGGACAGCTGGTATCGTGAGATCGGCCAGGGCATGGGCCCGGCGCTGAACATGGCGTCGTCGTCGAACGCTTATGTTCTGTCGGACCGCGGCACCTGGCTGTCGTTCAAGAATCGCGGCGAGCTCGCCATCCTGACGGAGGGCGACAAGCGGCTGTTCAACCAGTACGGCGTCATGCTGGTGAATCCCGAGAAGCACCCGAATGTGAAGGCGAAGGATGGGCAGGCCTTCATCGACTGGCTCGTGTCATCGAAGGGGCAGGAGGCGATCGCCGGATACAAGGTTGGCGGCGAGCAGCTATTTTTCCCCAACGCGTCCCACTAGCAGGAAGGCGATGGTCGACACCGCGACGCTGAGCGCGAGCAGGATCAGGCCGAGCCCGAGTGCCAGCGGCAGATCGCCCTTGCTGGTCTCCAGCGCGATCGCGGTCGTCATCGTGCGCGTGAAGCCGCGGATGTTGCCGCCGACGATGATGATGGCACCGACCTCGGCGATGGCGCGCCCGAAGGCCGCGAGAAAAGCTGTCAGCAGCGAGGTCCGGCCCAGCGCGTACAGCAGCGCCATGCAGCGGAAGATCGACAGCCCGTCGATCCGTGCCAGATCGCCATATTCCGCCCACAGCAGGCTCGCCGGCCGGTGCACCAGCGCCACCACGATCGGGGTGGCGAGCAGCGTCTGCGCGATCACCATGGCGGCGGGCGTGAACAACAGTCCCGCCGCCCCGAGCGGGCCTGACCGCGACAGCAGAAGATAGAGCGCGAGCCCGACCACGACCGGCGGAAGGCCGAGCAGCGCATTGGTCAGCACGATGATCACCTGCCGCCCGCGGAAACGCGTGATCGCCAGCAAGGCCCCGATCGGTGCACCGATCAGCAGGGCAAGGACGCTCGCGGTCAGGCTGACGCGCACCGACAATGCGACGATGCCGAGCAGCTCGGCGTCGGCTTCGCCGATCAGCGAGAGCGCCGCGCCAACGGATCGTGCGAAGTCGTTCATGCGGCCTGACGCTTCGGCGCCGGGCGGAATGCCTCCTGATCGTCGATATCGGGTGTTCGTAGCGGCTTCACTGACCGGTTCCTGCGAGTCTTGCTGACATCCACAGAATACCCGGGAGGAACGGTTTGGAAACGCGATTCAATTCAAAAAATGCGGCTGGCGCCGCGTTATGCAGGCTCTTCTGACACGATCCGACGGGAGCTTTGCCTTTCGGGGGCCCAAAGCCAGCGCGCGAGCAGAACGGCGAGAACCGCGCCGATGAACTGGGCGGCAATGAAAGCCGGCATGCCTTGTGGGGCAATACCCGCGAACGTATCGGACAGCGAGCGGGCGATAGTGACCGCGGGGTTGGCGAACGAGGTGGACGAGGTGAACCAATACGCCGACGTGACATAGAGGCCGACAGCGTAAGGCACGGCGGTGTTGGTCCGGTGCCCGACGCCAAAGATCGTCGAGAGCAGACCGAAGGTGGCTACAGCCTCGGCCAGCCATTGTCCGGCTCCGGTGCGGGCCGTGAGGGAAAGCTGGAGGACAGGAAGCTCGAACATCAGGTGCGCGATCCCGACACCCGCGACCGCGCCGGCGATCTGGGCGATGGCGTAGGTCGCCGCGTCCGTCCACGTCGTTTCGCCGCGCAAGGCGAATGCGAGCGTGACCGCCGGATTGAAATGAGCCCCCGATATCGGAGCGAAGATCAGGATCAGCACCACCAGGATTGCGCCCGTGGCGATCGTATTGCACAGCAGCGCCAGAGCGACGTTTCCGCCCGAGAGCTTCTGCGCCATGATCCCGGAGCCGACCACCGCAGCAAGCAGGAACGCCGTCCCGAGCCACTCGGCGAAGGCGCGCTGTGCAAGGCTCGGCATCAGGCGCGATCCAGCCTGACGCGCTCGCCGTCTTCCTTGACGAATTCGCCCCGCTGCGGCGGCAGCAGATCCAGCACGAGCTCGGAGGGGCGGCAGAGCCTGACGCCTTTCGGCGTCACCACGATCGGCCGGTTGATCAGGATCGGATGCGCCACCATCGCGTCGAGCAACTGATCGTCCGTCAGCGCCGGATTGGCGAGCCCGAGCTCCGCATAGGGCGCCGCTTTTTCGCGAACCGCCTCACGCACCGAAATCCCCATGCGCGCGACGAGCTGCTGCAGTAGGGTGCGCGACGGCGGCGTCTTCAGATATTCGATCACGTGCGGCTCGATACCGGCATGCCGGATCATGGCAAGCGTGTTGCGCGACGTGCCGCAATCGGGATTGTGGTAGATGATCGCGTCCATTGCAGGTGCCCTCGTGCTCAGCAGCAGGCCCGCGAGGTTGCCGGCGCCGCCTGCGGCGCGCAGCAGGCCGATTGCTGCTCCGGTTTCTCATGCGCGACCCGCGCCTGGTTCTCGCCGCTGCCGTCGCCGTAATCGGTGCTCTCGCCCGTGGTGTGGAAGGTTTCCCAGGCGATGCCGGCCGGATCGTCGATCCAGGACTTTTCCGACTTGGCGTAGCAGCAGGTGGTCTGCCCCTGCTCGACGACGTTGCCGCCGGCCTTGCGCAGTCGGGCATAGACCTCCTGGAGCTCCTCGCCGGTCTCGACCTGGATGCCGAGATGATCGAGCCCAGCCGCGCGTCCGCGCGTCGAGATCGCAAAATTCACGCGGGGGTCGTCCAGCATCCATTTGGCATAGTCGGACTTCACGACCGAGGGCTCGCTCGCAAACAGGGCGGAGTAGAATCCGATGGAATGGGAGAGATCCTCGACGGACACGTGAACATGCAGGCGCTTCATGGTCTGTCCTTTCAGGCTGGCACTTTGCTGCGCTTCCGCGCCGGTTTCGAACGCCTTGCCGGAGCGCATGACACCCCGCCGCAGCAGTTTTCGGTCAGGAATCCGACCAGCGAATTCATGGTCTCGAACCGCGCCGCATAGATCATCGAACGCCCCTCGCGACGGACGGTCGCGAGCCCGGCCATCCGTAGCCGGTCGAAATGGAAGGTCAGCGTGTTGGGGGCGAGATCCAGCGCCTCGGCCACCGCGCCGGCGGACAGGCCTTCGGGGCCGGCTTGCACCAGCAGGCGGAAAACATCGAGGCGATTGTCCTGAGCAAGCGCGGCAAGCGCCGCGACGGCATCCGTCTTTTCCATATTTCAACGATTATTGAAATAATGGCGGCCTGTCAATCGAGATTGGCATGCGGAGAGCCAATCTCGATTGACGGGCCGCCGTCGCTGTTCAGCGCTTCACGCTGGCCGATGCCGAGACCGTGGGGGCTGCCCCGATGCTCTGCTGCCAATAGCGTTCGATCTGGTCGATCAAGGCAGGCGGGAGCGGGACGTAGTTGAGCGTCTGGGCCTCGGATTTTCCGTTTTCCAGCGACCAGCGGACGAAGTCGATGGCGGCTGCCGATCGTTCCGGTGATTTCGGCGCCTTCGGCATCAGCACGAAGGTCGTCGCCGTGATCGGGTAGGCGTCTTCACCGGGCGCGTTGGTGAGCACGAGATGGAAATCCTTCTCCGCCTTCCAGTCCGCGCTTGATGCCGCCGCCTGGAATGATGCGGCGTCGGGCACGACGTAATTGCCGGCGCTGTTCTGCACGATTCCAAAGGAAATCCGGTCGAGCCGTTGCAGCGCGTAAGTGTATTCGAGATAGCCGATCGCGCCGGGAATGAGACCGACGAGCGAAGCTACGCCATCATTGCCGCGGCCGCCGAGGCCAAGCGGCCACTCGACGGAGGTGCCTTCGCCCACGCTGGCTTTCCACTGCGGGCTGACCTTCGACAGGTAGTTCGACCAGTTGAATGTCGTGCCGGAGCCGTCGATGCGATGGACCACCGTGATCGCAGCGTTCGGCAATCTGACGTCGGGGTTGATCGCGGCGATCGCCGGATCGCTCCAGGATCTGAGCTTGCCGAGATAGATATCGGCAAGCACTTGCCCGGTGAAGCGGATCTGGCCGGGCTTGACGCCGTCGATATTGACCACTGGCACGACGCCTCCGATGACGATCGGGAATTGCATCAGGCCGAGCCTGTCGAGCTCCCTGGGGTCGAGCGGCATATCGCTGGCACCGAAATCGACGGCTTCCTTTTTGATCAGGCCGAGGCCGATGCCGGAGCCGACCGCTTGATAGCTGACGACGTTGCCGGTCTTGGCCTTATATGCGTCGGTCCATTTCGCCATCACGGGCGAAACGAAGGTTGAGCCGGCTCCTCTGGTCTCGGCTGCCAAGCCTGGCGTTGCGACGAGCAGAGCGGCGAGGATGATGGGAAGTGCAATATGTGTCTTCATTTGCGCGAGGCTAACAGGTGGGGCACGAAGCCGATGTGGTCGATCTCACAATTGCGTCGCGAGGCATTCGCGGTGGCCATTGCGCGCCGACTACACCACGCCGTCAGCTCCGCCGCGTCGTCCGATTGAGGGAGGCCGCTGTCCCGGCCGGGTAGGGACGCAATTTTGGGGCAAATTACGCGCCATGCGGCCAAATCGGGCCGTTTCGCGCCCGTCGGCGGCTTTATTCCCGCCGTGGATGCTTTAAGGAGAGGCAGGATCAGGTCGCAGGCGCCCCTCGGCGGTGCTAGAGCCTGATGCAGGGAATAATGGGCCGTGCCGTGTCGGCGGGGCCGCAAGGATGAAGGATATGGAGCAATGATCCAGACCGTTGGCATCATCGGGGCAGGGACCATGGGGAATGGTATCGCGCAGGTCTGCGCGGCGGCCGGGCTCTCGGTCGTGATGGTCGACATTTCCGATGCGGCGGTGAACCGCGGGCTGTCGACCGTCGGCGGCAGTCTCGAGCGTCTGGTCAAGAAGGAGAAGATGTCGGCGGCCGATCGCGAGGCGGCGCTCAAGCGCATCACCGGCACCACCGACCGGGCGAAGCTTGCCGATTGCGATCTCGTCATCGAGGCCGCAACCGAGAACGAGGAGCTCAAGGTCAAGATCCTGAAGGATCTCTGCGCGACCTTGTCGCCGCGAACGCTGCTTGCGACCAACACCTCGTCGATCTCGATCACGAAGCTCGCTGCGGCGACCGATCGTCCCGACCGCTTCATCGGCATGCACTTCTTCAACCCGGTGCCGGTGATGGCGCTGCTGGAGTTGATCCGCGGCCTGCAGACCTCCGACGACACCCACGCCAAGGCCCTCGATTTCGCCAAGCGCGTCGGCAAGGTGGCGATCACCGCCAAGAACAGCCCGGGCTTTGCCGTCAACCGCATCCTGTGCCCGATGATCAACGAGGCGATCTTCGCGCTCCAGGAGGGGATTGCGACCGCGGAAGAGATCGATGCTGGCATGAAGCTTGGTTGCAACCATCCGATCGGGCCGCTGGCTCTGGCCGATCTCGTCGGGCTCGACACCATGCTTTCGGTGATGGAGGTCTTTTACAAGGGCTTCAACGATCCTAAATACAGGCCAGCGCCGCTGCTCAAGGAGATGGTCGATGCAGGCCATCTCGGCCGCAAGACCGGGCAGGGCTTCTATACCTATGGTACGTGATCTTGTCATCGCGACAAAGACGGTTCCGTAGGGTGGGCAAAGCGAAGCGTGCCCACGTTCCGTGGCCGTATCGGACTGATGGTGGGCACGGCGCAAGTGCGCCTTTGCCCACCCTACGATACTGATCAAGGAGCAGGCGCCGGGCTCGAAACGCCCGCGGCCCAATCCCGCAATTTGCGCCAGGACAAAGATGTCGGGCGCATTTGGCCTGACGATGTCGAACGGGCGGCTCGCGGGAACGCGGGGAACAACGAACGGAAAACGAAGGACATGTCGGATCGACTGAAGGCCGAGCGCGAGGCGGCGGCCGCGCGGCGGAACCTGTTGACCCAGGATGCGATCGAGCGCACCGGGATTACCGAAGAGATGATCGGGGAACTCGTCACCCGCTTCTATGGGCGCGTGCGCGAAGATGCACGGCTGGGCCCGGTGTTCGGGATCGTGCAGAACTGGGACGAGCATCTCGCCAAGCTCAAAGATTTCTGGTCCTCAGTCGTGCTGATGAGCGGCCGCTATCACGGCTCGCCAATGCGGGCGCATTTACCACTGAGCCTGGTCGGCGATCATTTCGACCGCTGGCTCGATCTGTTCGAGCAGACCGCGCGCGAGGTCTGCCCGCCGCCAGCAGCTGCACTGTTCATCGACAAAGCGCGCCGCATCGCCGACAGTTTCGAGATGGCATCGGCCACCGTCTCCGGTTCTATCGCCGCGCCGCGCCACGTGCTTAGGTCCTGACGACGACCGGCTGCCTGCAAAACATGCAGGGTCGTCGCGCTGCGTTTGCGCAGCGCGACGAATAGCGCGTTGCACCAATTCCAACATCATCGGTCTGATCTGCAAAATCATCATGCCGCTCGCGCGGCGCGACGTTGAATTGTGAAAAGGCGCTTGAACACGTTCATCGTTGTTCAATCAACGCGAGCAAAGCCACATTGATGCACTGCGGTGCCAACTCTTCGCCTTGTTTTCGGCAGAGTTCCAGTGCCTGCTTGTGAACATGTCCCGCGCATCGTTCACAACCAATTCATCACCGTCCGAGAGTCCTGGGAAACCCGAAGCCGACGCCTGTGCCGAGCAGACGCGGCGAACGATCCTGCTTGGCGCGCTCGCCACCACCGCCTGCCTCGGTTGCTCCGCGTCTGCGCACGCGGGCGAGGATCCGCCCGGGTCCGACGAACGGCCGCAGAAAGGCGATGTGCTCGTCTTCTCCGAAGGCGACAAGGAGGGAAAGCCCATCACCGCGGCCGACCTGCCGGCCGGCGGACCGCCGGTGCATGCCTGGCCGAAGGATCCCAAGACATCGGTGGTGCGCAGCGCCTCCCGGCTCAACGAGATCCTGATCATCAAGCTCGATCCCGCCGAGCTTGACGAGAAGACGGCCGCGCGCGCGGTCGACGGCATCATCGCCTATTCGGCGATCTGCTCGCATGCCGGCTGTCCCGTCACCGCCTGGGTGAAGAGCGATGTCGGCGACAAGGAGGTGTTCAAGTGCATGTGTCACAACTCCGAATACGATCCTCGTGCGGGCGCACAGGTCGTGTTCGGCCCGGCGCCGCGACGGCTCGCGGCGCTGCCGGTGGCGCTCGCTGACGGCTCGCTCAGCGTCGCCGGCAATTTCATCGGAAAGGTAGGTGGCGCGCAGCCAGGATGACGGACGGTGCGGGCCCACGCCCGCGTCACGAGAGGTCGTATCCGCCGTTGGGCGGACGACGGGACGAACGACAAGAATTCAACACAAGAATTCAAACGGATGAAAAGGGGAACGTCCATGACCAGGAAGCAATGGTACCTGTCCGGCTTCGTCGCCTTCACCTGCCTCGCCTCGACCGCCGCCGTGTCAGGTCCGATCGAGAATTACGCACCGGTCACCGCGCAGCGGCTGGAGAATCCGGAGCCAAACAACTGGATGCTCTATCGGCGCACCTATGACGGGCACGGCTACAGCCCGCTCGATCAGATCAACACCTCCAACGTGAAGAATCTCACGCCGGTCTGGACCTTTGCCACCGGCGTCGTCGAAGGCCACGAGGCGCCGCCAATCGTCAACAACGGCGTGATGTTCGTGGCGACCCCGATGGGACAGGTGATCGCGCTCAACGCCAAGACCGGCGACGAATATTGGCGCTACAAGCGGCAGCTCCCCGACGATCTGTTCCAGCTGCACCCGACCAGCCGCGGCGTTGGCCTCTGGGAGGACAAGCTCTACCTCGCCACCACGGACGACCACGTCGTCGCGCTCGATGCCAAGACCGGCAAGGTGGTCTGGGACACCAAGGTGCAGGACTACAAGAAGGGCCAGTACATGACCCTGATGCCGCTGGTCGTCGACGGCAAGGTCATTGTCGGCGGCTCCGGCGGCGAGTTCGGCGTGCGCGGCTATATCGCGGCCTATGATGCCAAAGACGGCAAGGAGCTGTGGCGAACCTTCACCATTCCAGGCGAAGGCGAGCCGGGCCATGACACCTGGCAGGGCGACGACTGGAAGAACGGCGGTGGCTCGGCCTGGATGACCGGCAATTACGACAAGGAGACCAAGACGATCTATTGGGGCGTCGGCAATGCCGCGCCATGGCCCGGCGAGACCCATCCCGGCGACAATCTTTACACCTCCTCGGTGCTTGCGCTCGATCCGAGCACCGGCAAGATCAAGACCTATCACCAGTACCACCAGAACGATTCCTGGGACTGGGACGAGGTCGATGCGCCGATGCTGATCGACCTGCAACGCGATGGCCGCAACATCAAGAGCCTGGTCCATCCGGGCCGCGACGCGATCTTCTGGGTGCTCGAGCGCACGCCGACCAAGATCAACTACGTCGCCGGCTGGCCGTTCGTCTCGACCGACGTCTGGAAGGGCATCGAGCCCGAGAGCGGCAAGCCGATCGTCGACCCCGCGCACAAGCCGGTGATCGGCAAGCGTGTCGAGTTCTGTCCGTCGCTGTGGGGCGGCAAGGACTGGCCGTCGGCGGCCTACAGCCAGAAGACCGGCCTCGTCTACGTGCCCGCCAACGAGAATTTCTGCGGCGGGTTCACCGGCGAGAAAGTCGCCCTCAAGCCGGGTGAGCTCTGGCTCGGCACCAAGCCGGAAGACATCGGCCTGAAGACGAAGCCGGGCGCGGATCATTTCGGCGAGCTGCAGGCCTGGGATCCCACTACGGGCAAGAAGGTGTGGCAACACAACTTCCCGAAGTCGCAGCTGTTCGGCTCGGTGACGGCGACCGCGGGCGATCTCATCTTCGTCGGCGGCACCAATGACCGCAATTTCCGCGCCTTTAACGCCAAGACCGGCGAGCTCCTGTGGGAGCAGAAGACCAACTCCGGCATCATGGGCATGCCGGTGTCCTATGAGATCGACGGCACCCAATACATCGCGATCCAGTCGGGATGGGGCGTCGACGCGCAGCGCATCCAGGACGCGCTGGTGACCAACAACATCGGCATCGAAGCCAATGTGCCGCAAGGCGGCGTCATCTGGGTGTTTGCGCTGAAGAAGTAGCTCCGCGGCGGATCGAAAGAAGCGGAGCAGCAGGGGGGTGGCGAATGCGGCGGACGGCAACGTCCGCCGCATTTTTGCGATGGAAGGCGTCGAACGCGCTTACTTCCCTTCTCCCCTTGCGGGAGAAGGTGGCGCGAAGCGCCGGATGAGGGGTTCTATCCGCGCTCTCATCGCGAGGGGGACTCGCCGAGACAACCCCTCACCCAAGTGAGCTCGTGTCAGCCAGCGTCGCTGCCCTCTCCCGCAGGGGGAGAGGGCGCATCAATGCGCAGACGCGAAGGCTACTTCCCCTGACGCTCCACCTTGTCCTTTTCCTTCTGGTTCATCTCGCGAACCTTGGGATCCGGATTGTGCTGTCCGGTGGTCTGGGTGGTGGAGGCAGGCGGGGCGGCGTTGGGCAGCGAGTTCTGGTCCGGCGCGGTGGGGCGTGTCGCGGTGGCCGGCGGCGTCGTGTTGCTCTGGGCGAATGCGCCGGAGGCCGTCACAAGAAAGGCGCCCGACAGCAACGAGACTGCGAGCGCCTTTGAGATATTTGTCATCGATCTGCTCCTGTCAGATCGATGGAAACGGCGCGAGACCGCTTGTGTTCCGTCTCGCGCCTCTGTTCCGTCTCAGGCTTCCAATTGTTTGCCGATCGGAAGCGAGCGGATGCGTTTTCCGGTCGCCGCGAAGATCGCATTGATCAGCGCCGGTGCGAATGGCGGAACACCGGGCTCGCCGACGCCGCTCGGCGGCGTGTCGGGTCCGGGCGGCACGATGTAGACGTTGGTCACCACAGGAGATTCATCCATCCTGACGACCTGGAAGTCGTCAAAGTTCTTCTGCTGCACCTTGCCGTCCTTGAAGGTGATCTCGCCGTATTTGGCGAGGCTCAGCCCCATGATCGCCGCGCCTTCGATCTGCGAGGCGATGCGCTCGGGGTTGACATAGGTGCCGCAATCGATCGCCGTGTCGACCCGTGGCACCGTCAGCTTGCCCTTGTCGTCGACGGCGACCTCGACGATGGTCGCGATGTAGCTGACGAAGCTGCGGTGCACCGCGATGCCAAGGCCGTGGCCCTTCGGTACCTTGCGTCCCCACTCACCCTTCTCGGCGACCAGTTCGACCACCTTGCGCAAGCGCGCGGTGTCGATCGGGTAGCTCTCCTGGGGCTCGCCGTAGTTCCAGAGGTCTTTCACCTCCGGTTTGACGATGCGCGGGCTTCCGATCAGCGCGAGCAGCGTCTCCTTCTGGTCGCGGCCGGTCGCTTGCGCGATCTCGCCGACCATTGATTGCACCGCGAAGGCGCGCGGGATGTTCGAGACCGAGCGGAACCAGCCGATGCGGGTGAACGCCGCGGCTTCCGGATTCTCGCACGAGATGTTGGCGATCTCGAACGGCATGTCGACGAGGCCCATGCCGATCTCGAACGGGGCCTGGTGCACGGTCCCGGCAGCGAACGTCGAGGCGATGCTGGGGGCCACGCTGCGATGGCGCCAGGCGACCACCTTGCCGCTCTTGTCGAGGCCGGCCTCGATCCGCTCGACCGAGACGGTATGCAGGAAGCCGTTGTGGATGTCGTCCTCGCGCGTCCACTGCACCTTCACCGGTGCGCCGAGCTCTTTCGAGAGCAGCGCGGCCTCGAGCGCAAAGTCGCATTTCGACTTGCGTCCGAAACCGCCGCCGAGAAGCGTGACGTTGACGGTGACGTTGCCCTCGGGGATGCCGAGCGTCTTGGCGACGTCCTCGCGGGTGCCGCCGGGGCTCTGCACCGGCGCCCAGATCTCCGCCTTGTCGCCCTTGACGTCGGCGACCGCCACCGGCGTCTCCATGCTGACATGAGCAAGATGCGGGACGTAGTACTCGCCGACGATCACCTTGTCGGCGCCCTTCAGGGCAGCGTCCGCGTCGCCCTCCTTGCGCAAGACGAGGCCCGGCTTGCGCGAGGCTTCCTCGAGCTCCTTACGGTAGGCGACGGAGTCGTATTTGCCGTTGGGACCATCGTCCCAGACCAGCTTCAACGCATCCCGGCCCTTGATCGCCGCGCCAGTGTTGCGCGCGATCACGGCGACGCCGCCGAGCGGCTGGAACTTTGATGGCCACGGCCAGCCTTGAACCTTCAGCACTTTCTCGACGCCGGGGATCTTCAGCGCCGCATCGGGATCGAACGAGACCAGCTTGCCGCCGGTTACCGGCGGGCGCGCGATCACGGCATATTTCATGCCCGGCAGCCGCACATCGGCGCCGTAATGCGCCTTGCCGGTGGTGATGTCGTGGAGATCGACGATGCCGACCTGGCCCTTGCCGAGATACCGGAAATTCTTGGGGTCCTTCAGCTTGAGGCCTTCGATGCTGGGCACCGATTCCTTGGCGGCGTCGGCAGCGAGCTCGCCGAAGCCGAGCTTGCGGCCGCTGGCGCTGTGGACGACCTCGTGATTGACCGCCTTGACCTCGGTCGCCGGTACGCCCCAGCGCTTCGCCGCGGCCTGCTCCAGCATGGTGCGGGCCGAGGCGCCAATCTGGCGCATCGGGATCAGATAATGCCGCGTGCTGCGCGAGCCGTCGGTGTCCTGGTTGCCGAACTTGACCTCGTCGCCATGGGCTTGCTGCACCTTGACCCTGGACCAGTCGGCTTCCATCTCCTCGGCCACGATCAGCGGCAGGCTGGTGCGGACGCCGGTGCCCATTTCCGAACGGTGACCCACGATGGTCACGATGCCGTCGGGCCCAACCGAAACGAACACGCGCGGATCCACCACGACGCCGTGCGGCATCTTGCCGGCGCCGGTCTCGTAGGCCAATGCTTGGCGCGACATCACGGGTGCGGCGAGCACGAAGCCGCCGGTGATGCCGAGCCCCTTCAGGATGCTACGGCGCGAGACCTTCTCGACCTTGATGTTCTTTTCGAAGCCACGTTTTTCGAAGCTATGGAGCTTGCCGGGATTGTCGATGAAATTCATGTCACACCCCCGTCGATGCGAGATGGACCGCGTTCTCGATGCGCTGGTAGCAGCCGCAGCGGCAGATGTTGCCTGACATCGACTCGCGGATCTGGTCGTGCGAGGGTTTCGGGTTGTCCATCAGCAGGGCCGCAGCCTGCATGATCTGACCGGCCTGGCAGAAGCCGCATTGCGGCACGTTGACCTGGCGCCACGCCTTCTGCACCGGATGATCGCCAGTCGGATGCAGCCCTTCGATCGTAGTGACCTCGCGTCCGGCGACGTCGTTGACCGATGTGATACAGGCGCGCACGGCCTGCTTGTCGACGATGACGGTGCAGGAGCCGCACAGGGCCTGGCCGCAGCCGTACTTGGTGCCGGTCAGTCCGGCCTCGTCACGCAGGAACCAGAGTAGTGGGAGATCCGGGTCGCCGTCCCAGCTCTGTTCCTGGCCGTTGATCTTCACCTTGATCATGATCGTCCCTCGCTCTTCATAAGCATGCCAAATTCAAAACTTGCCGACGCCGGTCGGCGACGGTTCGTGCCGGGTCGCGCCACATCCCGCCCTCGTCCCGCGCGGGCAGATCCCGGAGGGAGGCAGGAACGCCGATGGCGATGTCTGGATGTGCTCGATACCTCCCCCGTTTTTGTTCTTAATTGATTGAACGTCGTGCGGCATCGTGACGGCGCGATCGTAGCAGAGATCACCACCGCCCGGCGTTCACAGCCGGGTGTTCTCACCGGGAAAAGATTGCATCGATGGTTTGTCAAAAGCAGGGCGCGTCAGCGCGCCGCGTGGGCCCACGTGTTCGCAAACAGGGGGTGCGATGAAAAAAGCTTCGTCCGCCAGAAAGACTGCGCGGACGAAGCAAGGTGCCTCAGTCGAGGGAGGGAGAAACGCAGGGGCCGGGAACTTCAAGACGGAAGTTGGCGGCGCTGCGCAGTCATTCAGAGACCAGGACTGAGGGAGCCAATCACGCTCGCATACGCGTAGCTTGCAGGGACGGCGGCATCGCCGCGACTGTCTCGGGGCCGGGCCCGGGCTCGCTGGCACTGATCGAGGCCAGCGAGCGGATAGGGCATGGCGAACGTCCGACCGCCTTGCTCAGGCGGCCTTGTTAGGCAGCCTTGGCTTTGGCGACGTGGGTCGCGATCGCGTCCATCAGCGCCGGTGACAGGCAATCATAGGGCTCGAGCCCGATTTCCTTCAGCCGCGAACGGATGCCCGCCATCTGCTCCGGCTTCACGCCCGCTTCGATCACCGAGGAGACGAAGGCGGCGAATTGCGGCGCCTGCGAGCCCTGCTCCTGGAACAGCTCGGGATGAATGAAGTCGAGACCGTAGAACGGGTGGCCCTTGTTCTCGATGCGGCCGTACATGTGGGTGCCGCACGCCTTGCAGGCGTAGCGCTGGATCACCGCGGACGGATCGACGATCTGGAGCTTGTCGCCGTTCTCGAGCACGGTGACGTTCTGGCGCGGCACCACGGCGACGACGGAGAACGTCGCGCCCTGCGGCTTCCAGCACTTGGTGCAGCCGCAGGCGTGATTGTGGGCGACGTCGCCCTTGATGCCGACCTTGACCTGGTGGTCCTTGCATTTGCAAGCCAGCGTGCCGCCGGCGAAGCTGCCGCTGCCCTGTTTGAGGCCGTTGTCGATCGATGGATGGAGTGCAACAGTCATGGGTCGATCCTCCTTGGGGTGACGCTTTCGAGCTAGTAGACGACGACTGAACGGATGGATTTGCCCTCGTGCATGAGGTCGAAGCCCTTGTTGATCTCTTCGAGCTTGAGCACGTGGGTGATCATCGGATCGATCTGGATCTTTCCGTTCATGTACCAGTCGACGATCTTCGGCACGTCGGTGCGGCCGCGGGCGCCGCCGAAGGCCGTGCCGCGCCAGTTGCGCCCGGTGACGAGCTGGAACGGGCGGGTGGCGATCTCCTTGCCGGATTCGGCAACGCCAATGATGATCGAGGTGCCCCAGCCGCGATGGCAGGCTTCCAGCGCCTGGCGCATCACCGTGGTGTTGCCGGTGCAATCGAAAGTGTAGTCGGCGCCGCCATCGGTGAGGCCGACGAGGTGCTGGACGATGTCGCCGGTGATCTTCTTGGGGTTGACGAACTCGGTCATGCCGAACCTGCGGCCCCAATCCTCCTTGGAGTCGTTGATGTCGACGCCGATGATCTTGTCGGCGCCGGCCATCTTGGCGCCCTGGATCACGTTGAGGCCGATCCCGCCGAGGCCGAACACGACCACGTTGGAGCCGGGCGTGACCTTCGCGGTGTTGACGACGGCGCCGACGCCGGTGGTGACGCCGCAGCCGATGTAGCAGCTCTTGTCGAAGGGGGCGTCCTCGCGGATCTTGGCGACCGCGATCTCCGGCAGCACGGTGAAGTTCGAGAAGGTCGAGCAGCCCATGTAGTGATAGACCGGCTTGCCCTTGTAGGAAAAGCGGCTGGTGCCGTCGGGCATCACGCCCTTGCCTTGCGTCGCGCGGATCGCGGTGCAGAGATTGGTCTTCTGGCTGAGGCAGCTTTTGCACTGCCGGCATTCCGGCGTGTAGAGCGGGATGACGTGGTCACCCGGTTTCACCGAGGTCACGCCAGGGCCGATCTCGCGGATGATGCCCGCCCCCTCATGCCCCAGGACCGACGGGAAAATTCCCTCGCTGTCGAAGCCGTCGAGCGTATAGGCGTCGGTATGGCAGATGCCCGTCGCCTTGATCTCGACCAGGACTTCGCCGGCCTTCGGTCCTTCCAGATCGAGCTCGACGATCTCGAGCGGCTTCTTGGCTTCGAAAGCGACGGCGGCACGTGTCTTCATTGGTAGCTCCTCAAATTCTCGCAAGGTGCCAAGAGGTAGTCTCGGCAGCCTCAGCAACGTTCATTTATGGCCCATACAGGCGTCTTCCGCCTTGGTGTAGGCCTCCGTTTTCTCCTCCTTCTTGGAGGGACGCTGCCGGCCCCATGCTTCGGTGGAGCGGGCGCGCAGATAGACGTACAGATCGTCCATGTAGCAGGCGACGTTCGGATTATCGCCGAAGGCGGGCATGACGTTCTCCTGCGCGGTCGAGATGTTCTTGCGACCGGAGGCGACAACGCCGAGGAAGTCGCCATAGCTCATGGACTTGACGGAATCCTTGAGCGCCGGCGCGTAGGTGGAGCCCATGCCGTCAGGCCCATGGCAGACGTGGCAGTCGGAGTGATAGCGGCGGTATCCGGAATAGGTGAACCAGTCCACGGTGCCGTCGGAAATCTTGTAGGTCGGAGTGCCTTCCTTATCGAGCCACTTTCCGTCGTCTTCCTTCTTCACGGCGGTCGGATCGCCCGGACCGTCCGCGACCGCAATTCCTCCGGACGCAACCAAGATCATCGCAGCAATGACAGAGCAGATTTTACGCAAGAGATTCATCCTCGAAGGAGCCCGGGGGAGACGAGCCGGCGCGTGGATTTGATTCCACGCGCCGGAGCGATGCTGATGGGCCTAGTTCGGCAGCGCGAACACGGTCAGCGTACCGCCGAGTGCCGTGTAGTTGCTGAGAGCCGCGTAGCCACCGACCGCGCCGAGACCTGCGGTCGGATCGGTCAGGCCTGCCGCCAGACCGATGCCGGCCCAGCCGCCGACGCCGGAGAGCACTGCGACATACTGCTTGCCGCCGTTCTCATAGGTGGTGACGTTGCCGATGATGCCGGAGGGAGTCTTGAACTTGTAGAGCTCCTTGCCGGACTTGGCGTCGACCGCCTTCAGGTAGCCTTCGAGCGTGCCGTAGAACACCACGCCGCCGGCGGTTGCGAGTGCACCCGACCAGACCGAGAACTGCTCCTTGTTCGACCAGACGATCTTGCCGGTCTTGCCGTCCCAGGCGATGAAGTTGCCCATGTGGGTTTCACCCGCCGGCGGATACATCGAGAGCGTCGCACCCACATAGGGCTGGCCCGCGGTGTAGCTCACCTTGAACGGCTCGTAGTCCATGCAGACGTGGTTGGTCGGAACGTAGAACAACTGCGTGTCCGGCGAGTAGGCTGCCGGCTGCTCGTCCTTGGTGCCGAGCGCGGCCGGGCAGATGCCCTTCACGTTGACGTCCTCGCCCGCCTTGTCGGTCGAAGCTGCGTCCAGCACCTTCGGACGGCCGTAGGTCGGCGAGTTCTTGTCCATGTCGACGCCGGAGGTCCAGTTCACCTTCGGATCGTACTTTTCGGCGACCAGGAGTTCGCCGTTGGTGCGGTCCATGGTGTAGGCTAGGCCGTTACGGTCGAAATGCGTCAGCAGCTTGCGCGGCTGGCCGTTGATCGACTGGTCCGAGAGGATCATCTCGTTGACGCCGTCATAGTCCCATTCGTCGTGGGGCGTCATTTGATAGACCCACTTGGCGACGCCGGTATCCGGGTTGCGCGCCCAGATCGTCATCGACCATTTGTTGTCGCCGGGACGCTGCTTCGGATTCCAGGTCGAGGGGTTGCCCGATCCGTAGTAGACGAGGTTCAGCTCGGGATCGTAGGAGATCCAGCCCCAGGTGGCACCGCCGCCGATCTTCCACTGATCGCCTTGCCAGGTCTTCAGGCTGGAATCCTTGCCGATCGGCTTGCCGAGCGCGGTGGTCTTGTCGTCGACCAGGAGCTGGTTGTCCGGTCCTTCCGAATATCCGCGCCATGCCAGCTTGCCGGTCTTGATATCGTAAGCCGACATATGGGCCTGGACGCCGAACTCGCCGCCGGAGATGCCGATCAGCACCTTGTCCTTGACGACCATGGGGGCCGACGTGCCGGTCTCGCCCTTGCTCGGATCGCCATTCTTGGCGGTCCATGCGACTTGACCGGTCTTGACATCGAGCGCGACGAGGGTGGTGTCGGCTTGATGCAGGAAGATCTTGCCGTCGCCGTAGGCCAGGCCGCGGTTGACGGTGTCGCAGCACATCACCGGGATGACGTTCGGATCCTGCTTCGGCTCGTACTTCCAGACGATCTTGTTCTCCTGCGAAAGGTCAATGGCATAGACCTTGTTCGGGAACGGCGTGTGGACGTACATCATGTTGCCGATGATCAGCGGGCCGCCTTCATGGCCGCGCAGCACGCCGGTCGAGAAGGTCCAGGCCACCTGGAGCTTGCCTACGTTCTGTGCGTTGATCTGGTTGAGCTTGGAATAGCGGGTATTGGCGTAGTCGCCGGTCGGCATCACCCAGTCTTTCGGGTTCTGCGACATCTTGACCAGCTCGTCATTGGCTGAGGCGCCCCCGACGGCGAGCGCCGCCGCGGAGCCAAGAAAGGTCGCCAGTAGCACCTTGCGCATAGTTATTCCTCCGTTGGTCTCGTTTATTGTTTCCGAAGCAATACTGATTCACCGGGCTTCTCGTCCGGCGTCTGCTCGTGCAGGGCGGTCACGATTGGGACCAGAAACGATGCTGTGCTGTTTCCTCCTCCTGATGAGAGCCACGGGTCCACGTGCAGGAGCGGCCCGTTCTTGTTGTTCCTGCCGCAATCCCTAACGACTTCGTCATCGGGAAACTTGCCCAAGAGAGAAGGCGGTTTGCTTGATAGCGCACGGACGCGAAGATTTTGATTTTGCAGTAGCGAATTCAGCGGCTTCCGCATCGCTTTGACAGTGCCTTCAACGCTCAGGTTCCCCTTGACGGCGCTGCAACTAAGGCGGAGGATTAAGTTTCAAGGGTGGCAATGGAACGATGGCGCTCGTGCCAAAAGACCGCTCAAATTCGAGGTAAACGTCACGCAATCACGGCTGAGGGCTCCGGCAGCGCTGGTTGCGATTCGCGTCTCTCCGGATCAAACCAGTGGCTGGATTAATGTCCGACACCATTCACACGCTCTCGACGACCGGCATGACGCCGAAGCGCCAGATCCAAAGCTGGATCGACGGGCTGACGAGTCTGTGTGGGCATTTCGACGTCGATCCGCTGGAGGCGTCCTCGCTCGAGGGCCGCATCGACTACACCAGCGTCTCGCGCCTGAAGCTCTGCCAGATCGAAGTGAGTCAGCATCGCATCGCCCATACGCTGGCGCGCGCCAAGGCCAACGAGCATCCGTACATCAAGATTCACTTCCAGACTTACGGCGTGTCTTATTTCGAACAAGAAGGCCGCCACATCGAAATCAACCCGGGCGACATCATCGCCTATGACGTCTCCTGCCCGCATTCGATCATCAGCCCGGCCTTCACCCGTCACGACGTCGTGATCGTGCCGAAGGCGCTGCTGCGCGATCGCGGATTCCCCTCGCAGCGGATGCCCGCCTGCAAGCTGTCGTCGAAGACAGGGACGGGGCGGATCGCCCATGATTTCGTTCACGCGACTTTCGACGAGGCGGCAAAGCTGTCGGCAAACAGCGCGGTCGGCGTCGCCGATTCGCTGATCGACCTGTTGCTGCTGCCGCTGCGCGAAGCCGACACGATGTTCGACCGTGTCGGGCCCGAAGCGATGTATGTGCGCGCGCAGTTCTTTATCCGCGAGCACCTGCGCGATCCGGATCTTTGCATCGACCAGATCTCGACCGAGCTCGGCTGCTCCAAGCGCTATCTACACATGCTGTTCTCGGAGCGCGGCACCACGGTGAGCGACTACATCTGGCAGGCGCGCCTACAGAACTGCCGCCAGGAGCTCGAGGCCCACGCCGGCAAGACCATCACCGACGTCGCGTTCTCCTGGGGCTTCTCCAGCTCATCGCATTTCAGCCGGGTGTTCCGGAAATATTTCGGCGTGGTGCCGTCCTCGATCCACAAGGCGCAGCAGGCCACCGCGAGTTCGGGCGAGCACTAGGCCGGACGCGAGGGGCTGTCAGCGATTGCGATCCCGCTTACGCCGACGTCGCAATATAGGGAATGCTGACCACGAGAGCGACGAGCAGCACCGCGTTGCCCAACATTCCGCTCCAATGTAGCCTGCGCAACCGACGCGGGGCTTCGGCATCGCCGGCGTCCCTTGCACTGAGCTGGTCGTCCATCCGCCGCATGAACCAGCTGCGCCCCCAGATTGCCAGGGCAGCGATCATGCCGACGCCCATCGCAGCCGCCAGGCGGCCGTCGAGGAGGAAGGCCACCGTTCCAATCACGGTGGCGATGCGCATCACCAGAAAATGGGCGTTGAACATTCCACGCAGCAGCTGGGCGACGGGCTGGATATCGAGCTTCACCAGCAGGAAGGCGGGCGATGCCAGCGTGAAATAGCCCATCGGAAAGAGCAGGATGACCATGACGGCGACAGCGACTCCATCCGGTGTCATGCAATCGGCCTTTCCCGTTCCGCCCCGATGAAGGCTCTCGGCGGTGGCGCACAATCATAGCGTGAAATTGCGCTTCCGACACTAGGCTTTGGTCGGAAGCCGGCCCGGGAAGGACGGCGGGCGCGTTGCGCCGCGCCTCGATCCTCAAGCCGGCTCGAGGCCGAGAGACTTCGCGCTCTCGATCCAGATCGGCAGTTCGCGCTGATACAGGGCGTTGCTCTCCTTGAAGCCGATTGCGGGTTCGAGCACGAAGGTCGCGAGGACTTCCTTCACTTTCGGATCGTTGTTGGCGGCAACGCACAGCTCAGCCAGGCGGTCGACGACCGCTTGCGGCGTCGCCTTCGGCACGGCCCAGCCCGAGAAGCCGCTCACGGTGAAGAATTTCGAGGTCGCGCCCTGCTCCGGGAGGGTCTTGATAGCAGGGATCGCATCGACCTTCTTCGAATGCACCGCGAACACGGTGCCGCGGTCGCTTTGCAGGACCGACTGGGCCGCCGTGTAGCTGCCCATCGCGGCATCCAGCGTGCCTTCGAGCATCCCCGTCCACATCGGGGCCTCGCCGCGGTAATGGACCGGCTCGATGGACAGGCCATACTGCTTGTTGAGCTCGTTGATCGTCATGTGCGGGGCCGAGCCGGCGCTATAGGTGCCGAAGTTCACCTTGCCGCTCTTGCGTGCGAACGCGACGAAATCCTCCAGCGTCTTGACCCCGGTCTTGGGGTTCGCGACCAGCAACAGGCCGGCACCCGGAATGACGCTGACGAGCGCCAAATCCTTGTCCATGTCGTAGCCGGGATTCTTCATCACCACCCGGTTCATGATGTAGGTGGTCGAGATCGAGCACAGCATGGTGTGGCCGTCGGGCTCGGCGCGGGCGACTTCGGCGGTGCCGATCGCGCCGGAGGCGCCGGGCTTGTTCTCGACGACGACAGTCTTGCCGACCTGCTTGGAGATGAACTCACCATAGGCGCGCGCGAGCAGGTCGGTCTGCCCGCCGGCGGGATAGCTGCAAATCATGCGAATCTGCCGCGACGGCCACGCGGCTTGCGCCGAGGCGTTGCGCATGACGAAGGGCATCGCAAGTGCGGTGGTACCGGCGGCGACGAAGTGGCGGCGATCGAATTTGGCGGACATGATTCCCTCCTGATTTTGGCCGAACCTACTGCATCAGGCTGGCGCCGCCATGGCCGGCGAGCGAGACAGATTGGCGCATTCGACACAGCGGCGAGGTGCCCATTCGCGCCTCACCCGGGGGGCGACCGCGCCTTACGCATGATGCGCAGCCACACGATCTCGGTCAGGGCCACGGCAATCAGGCCAAAGCTGCCGCCGATCAGCACGTTGACGATGCGCTCCTCCGCGATGCCGCTGGCGCCGCCGGCAAAGGAGGCCGCCAGCGCGATGAAGAAGCAGCGCAGGCCGAAGCCGAGGATGTAGCGGGAAAACGAGATCAGCGTGAGGGTCGCCGCCAGCACCGCGAGCGCGTAGCCGACGCGGCTCTGCGGCAATACGATGCCGGCGAGGAAGCCCAGCGGCACGCCGACGAAGGCGCCGATCGTACGCTGCTTCAGCTTGTCGGTGGACGTCGAGAGATCGCCGACCACGACGCTCGCGGCCGACCACATCACCCATTGCCCCTGCGCAAGGTTCAGGATCTCGACCAGCGCCGCCGCCGCGAACACCGCCATGGCGGTTGCCAGCGCGGGCAGAAACCATTCGGCCGCGGGCGGTCCGAACGAGGTTGCGGCATCGCCTTGCCCTCGCTGGTCGTAAATCCGGATGCCGCAGACCAGTGCCAGCGCGATCGGCGAGGAGGCGACGATCACGCCGGCATGGCGCAGCGCTTCGGCGGTGCTCACGCCCTCCCGCACCTCGCAGGCGAGATAGACGGCGGGGATGAATACCCAGTTGCCCAGCGTGCGGAAATGCTCGCCATAGCGGGTCCCTGCCACCGCCAGAAAACCGGCAAGCGCCGTCAGCACCGCGAATAGCGGCTTGATCGGGGCTGCCAGGAAGAGTGCGGCAAAGGTCACGAGGATGGCGAGGTAGTGCCAGACGATGACTTTCGGCGGAAAGTGCTGCCTGAGCGCGGGAATGAGCAACGAGACCGCGACCAGCCCGAGATTGAGCAGCGCCGTTTCGCGCGCGATGAAATAGGCGGCCACCATCGGTCCGACGACAATCAGCGCGCGCAGCAGCTCGGCGGTTTTGATTTCGCGGGAGAGCAGGTCGCGCAGGTTGGTGGCGGACGGGCTGATGGGCGAATTCACGGATCACCAAAGGGGCGAATGAAAAAGCCAAGCATAGCACGGAATGATGCAGAACTTTGCGTAGGGCTCGACGGCCTTGCCGCACCCTCGCTGTCATCGCCCGCCTTGTGCGCAATTGCGCACTGGGGCGGGCGATCCAGTACTCCGTGACGGTTGTGATTGACCCGTTGGGCCGCGGCGTACTGGATGCCCGCCTTCGCGGGGCATGACAGCGGAGCGCGCGGAGGTGCTGCCGCTCGCCGCGACCAGCTCTACCGCTGAATGATCTTCATCCAGACATCGCCCAGAATCGCAGGCTCGCGCGGTGGCAGATAGGTGAGCCCGGCCTGCTTGCCGAGTTCTGCGATCCTGCCTTCGGCCGCGAGCCCCGTCAGCGCCTTGTTGACGGCGTCGATCAGCGCGCCATCGCTGCCCAGTCCGACATAGCCGCGATTGGCGCCGATCGGATAATAGTAGCCCGACGCGGTGATCGCCGTGTCCGGATGCGCGGCGCGATGGGCGTCGAAGCGGCCGAGGTCGATCAGCGTCGCGTCATGGTCGCCGCGCTGGAGTGCGCCCAGCAGATCGTCGCGGCCGGGGACGAGATGGGTGATGTTGTCGATCAGCCGCCCCTTGTCGAAGGTCATCAGGATGGCATCGCCGAGCGAGCCGCTTTCGATGACGAGACGAAGGCCGGCGAGATCGCCGATGTCGCCGATCTTGCGGCCGCTTGCCTTCGGCCCGAGCACGACCGTCATCGGTGAATAGACGTAAGGCTGGCTCGGCGCGAGCACGCCGAGTGCGACGCGGCGCCGCCGATCGTCGCGCGTGGCCCCGGCGAAGTCAGGCAAGCGCGCCGTCTTCATCCCGGGGGCGACGAGCGAATCCTTCGTCAGCGCGTAGCCGCCGACGAGCGAGCAGCGGCCATCCGAGAGCAACGCATTGGCCTCGAGCTGGGGACTCGAATCCTCGTCCAGCTTGCTCTCGAACCACTGGATCGTCAGCTTCCGTCCGAGCCGCTCCGCCATCGCCTGCGCCAGCAGCACGTCGAAGCCGGCATCCGGCTTGCCGCGGTGGTGCATCGAGAACGGCGGCCGGTCCTCGTCGAGACAGATCTTCAGGGGATCGTCGGCCGCAAGGGCGACCGACGCCATCGTCGAAAGGAGGGCCGCAATGCTCCATGCAGCACGCCGGCCCCTCATGGCTTCCTCCGGCTGGAGATGAAGGCCCAGAGGGAGCCGATCTCCTCGTCGTTGAGGATATCGCCCCACGGCGGCATCTTGTTGTTCTTGCCGTTCTTCACTGTGGTGACGAAGCGCGTCTTGTCGTCGGGGATGGCACGCAGGTCCGGCGTGATCGTGCCGGAGTTCATCAGATTGGGGCCGTGGCAGTGCGAGCATTTCGAAGCATAGGTCGACTTGCCGTGGTCGATCTGTGCCTGCATGGGATTGCCGGTTGCGTCGTCCGCGGCGCGAACGGTCGCCGCAAGCGCGACCGTCAGCCCCGCGACGGCGGCGAGGACCGCCGCCGTCTTGTGAGATGGTTTTCTCAGCATCATGCCGTGGATTACTGCTTGACCGCAAAGACCCACAGCGAGCCGCCGGGCGGCACGTTGGCAAGCCGCTCGTCGCCCGAGAACAGCGAGTAGACGCCGCCATAGCCGCTGGTCACCGCGACATACTGCACGCCATCCTGCTGCCAGGTCACCGGCTGGCCCTCGATGCCGGACCCGGTCTGGAACTGCCAGAGCTTCTTGCCGGTGTCCGCATCGAAGGCCTCGAACTCGCCGGTCAGGGCACCCGAGAACACGACGCCGCCGGCGGTCGACAGCACGCCCGAGAAGCGTGGAATGTCGCTCGGCGCTTCCCATTTCGACTTGCCGGTCATGGGATCGATCGCCTTGAGATGACCGCGCGGCCCATCGCCGTACTCCCAGAGATCGGTCAGGTCCATCCCGAGATACCATTCACCCTGCTTGAAGGTGACGGGCTCAGTCTTGTACCTGCCGCCGAAGGCGAGCGTGTTGGCATAGGCAAGGCCGGTCTGCGGGTTGAAGGACATCGGCTCCCAGTTCTTGCCGCCGAGGATCGACGGATAGACCGTGACCTTCTTGCCCTCGCGCGCGTCCTTCGACACGTCGGTCTCGATCGGACGTCCCGTCTTCATGTCGATGCCGGTTGCCCAGTTGACCTTCACGTAAGGGTTGGCCGCGAGCAGCTTGCCGTTGGTGCGGTCGAGCACGTAGAAGAAGCCGTTGCGGTTGGCGTCCATCAGCACCTTGGTCGGCTTGCCCTCGACATTCATGTCGGCGAGGACCATCTCGGCCACGCTGTCATAGTCGAACGGATTGTTCGGCGAGAACTGGTAGTGCCACTTGATCTTGCCGGTCTTGGGATCCATCGCCAGCACCGAGCAGGTGTAGAGATTATCGCCGGGACGCACCGCCGAGTTGAACGGTCCGGGATTGCCGATGCCCCAATAGATCGTGTTCAGCTCGGGGTCATAAGACCCCGTGATCCAGGTCGAGCCGCCGCCGAGCTTCCAGGTATCGCCCTTCCAGGTATCGCCGCCGGGCTCTTCCGGCGAGGGGATCGAATGGGTGCGCCACAGATGCTTGCCCGTCGCAGGATCCCAGCCGTCGATGAATCCCCTGGTGCCGAACTCGGCGCCGGAGATGCCGGTGATGACGACGCCGTCGGCGACCAGCGGCGCCACCGTCATCGAATAGCCTTCCTTGATGTCGGCCGCCTTCTGCCGCCACAGCTCCTTGCCGTTCTTGGCGTCGAGCGCGATCACGTTGGCGTCGAGCGTGGTGCGAAACACCTTGCCGTCATAGAGCGCCGCACCGCGGTTGATGATGCCGCAACAGACGATGCGCGGCGTCTCGGCGGGATATTCGACCTTGGTCTTCCAGATCTGCTTGCCGGTCTTGGCGTCGACCGCCATGGTCGCGTTGTGCGAGGTCACGTAGATCACGCCCTGGTACACCAGCGGCTGCGATTCCTCGCTGCGATCGTCGTTGAACGAGTAATTCCAGACCGGGACGAGGTTCTTGACGCTGTCCTTGTTGATCTGGTTCAGCGTCGAGAAGCGCTGCAGATTGTAGCCCATCCCGTAATTGAGAACGTTCGATGTATCGGTCGCGCCCTTGACCAGTTGCTCGGTGGTCTGTGCGCTTGCACAAGTCGATGCAAGCATGACGAGGCTCGCGGCCATCGCAAAGCGTTTCATCCGTTCCTCCCAATATGCGCGCCTTTTGACGCTGCGGGAGCAACACTCCGTCGGAAACCAAAACGCGTCAATACGAAAGTCATAAGTGTCGTGTCGATATCGTTGAACAGGCGCCGGTCACCTTACGGAAACCTGACGGCAACCGAGTCCCACTTGTGCGGAGACGCTGAAAAATCCCGCGACGCGACGCAGCTCCGGGCGTCGGTCGTTCGGGGGCGCAAGCCGGGTTCCCCTGGGTTGTCGCGCGCGCAAGTTGCAGTTACGGACTTGAACCTGGGACTGCTTGTGGATTTATTTCGTTGTGTCCCGCCCGAACCGGGGCTCTTCATCTGGGAGGTCTTGATGATTTCGCGTCGCTCAGTTGCGCTTGCACTCACCATTGCATTGTTGTCCGGTCCGGCGTGGTCGGCCTCCGGCAGCGCGGTCAAGTTGTTCGACACCGACAATGACGGCACGCTCGATCTTGCCGAGGTGAAGAAGGCGGCCGCCGCAACGTTCGCAAAGCTCGATCCCGATCATGACGGCACGCTCGACGCGCGCGAATTGCGCGGGCGGTTGACGGCGAAAGAGCTTGCCGCGGCCGATCCCGATCGCGACGGGACCCTGACGCTCGACGAATATCTCGCCGTGGTCGAGCAGCGCTTCAACGCGGCCAATCCCGACAAGGACGGAACGCTGGATGCGAAGGAGCTGAATTCGCGCGCTGGCCGGTCGCTGCTGCGATTGTTGCGGTGAACGGTAAATCGGAACAGACGAGGGGACGTTTGCGGGCATTTCCGCTCCGACACTCGGAACATCAGGCTGTTCGGCCTGTTCTCTTCGCGAGTCCTGCTCGGCGCCGGGGCAGCGCGGCGGGAGAAGAGGAGATGCAGATGAACACGAAACGTTCCATTCTTACTGCCTGCGCGATCCTGGCGTTGAGCGCCGGCGTCGCCGTCGCCGGCCCGTGCAACACGGGCAGCGCCAGCACTGACAAGGATGCCGGTTCTGGTCCCGTGACGGTGGGCGCAGCGCAGTCGCACTCGTCCAGTTCAGCGGGCGACACCAGCCAGCATCCGCCGACCAGCACGATGAATCGTGCAAGTGGCGAAACGCCGGCTTCATCCGAAGATGCGCAGCGGCAGATGCAGAGCCAGCCGACGGCGGCTCAGCGCGCCGAAGGTGCCAAGCCGGACGCCGCAATGGCCGACAAGGGCTGCTGACGGCGACGGTGCCATTCGTGTCGATTCGACGTGCGGTGCGTCGCACAAGACGGTGTCCCGCAGGTCGTGTTTGACCAAGAGGGAACTGGCTTTGTCCGAGAGAGAAATGCAGCCGCGAAGAATCGACACGGACGCGCTCGGCAGGCGAATCGAGGCTTGAACTGCACCTAACGCAGCCCTAGGTTTTGCGCCGCGCGATGTCGCGCTCAATACCTTGGGGAGACCCCGAATGGCTTGGAAAGCTCCGAAGATCGTGGAAGTGCCGGTCGGCATGGAAATCAACATGTACGCCTGCGCTGCGCGCAAGTAAGACTGACGACCTGCCGCGGCTTCGACGGTGAACGCCGTCGAAGCCGTGGCAGTGTCGGATCTCAGGCCTGGCATCGTTGTGCTCTGCGTCTTGCCATCGACGCGATGACACGCCTGCGCAGGCTTCAATCATCTTCCATCAAAATCTCGACCACGCTCTTGCTGCAGTGTGTTACGCTGATGGCCGGTCAGCGCTGCTGCCGCATCAAAGCGGCGCGCGCCTTCGGGGCATGGGGATGCGCGGCGGAGCTCGCAGATTTCTGATGGTGCTTGCCTGCGCGGTCGCGCTGACACCGACGCATGGGCACGCCGAGGAGGGCTTCGATACCGAGCACATCTTCGGCTTCATGATCGGCACCGATGTTGGCAATCCCGGCGAGCGCGAATTCCAGAGCCAGACGACGGGGCGCTTCGGCAAGGGCGGCGGGACCTATCGCGCTCTTGAGAAAGAGGTCGAGATCGAGATCGTGCCGCTGCCGAACTTCCGCATCGAGGTCGGCGCCGCCGCCAGCTTGCACGACATCACCGGTGTCCCTGATATCGACGACCGCCGCCAGATCAACTTCCAGGGCGCCTCGCTCGACCTGCGTTATCGCCTGCTCAACCGCGAGCACGCCCCGTTCGGACTCACCATCGCCGCCGAGCTGCATGGCGACCGCATCGACGAGACCAGCGGCGCGAAGGGGCGGATGTACGGCACCGAATTCACCCTCGCTTTCGACCGCGAGCTCATCCCCAACTTCGCCATTGGCGCCCTCAACCTGATCTATCAACCGGAATGGGCGCGCTTCGAGGTGGCGGGGCAGTCGGAGAAGAGTTCGACGATCGGTGCGGCGTTCGCCGGCCTGGTGCGTGTGCGGCCCAACATGCTGCTCGGCGGCGAGCTGCGCTACTTCCGGCAATACGAAGGCATCGGCCTCGGCGAGTTTTCAGGCCAGGCCCTGTTCGTCGGCCCGACCGCTTATTTCCAGCTCTCCGAGCGCTCGCGGCTGACCTTGAGCTGGAGCATGCAGGCCTGGGGGCGCCCGGCCGGATCGGGCGGCAATCTCGACCTCGTCAATTTTGAACGCCACCAGGCCCGGATGGTGTTCGGGGTTAATTTTTAGCAGAGAGCGTCGTCATGCCCGGGCTTTGCTTTGCCCGGGAGCACGGGAAGAGCCCAGTTCCGGCCCCATTTCTCGCCCGGATCTGAAACTTCCGCTTCCGTGGAACGTAACCTTTCGTGCTAATCTTGACCGCCCCTTGCGAGAGGATCCCGGCATGAACCCGATTGACTTGGTGGTGACTGTGTGTGCGGTGCTCTCGCCTGCGACCTGCGAGGAACAGCATCTGATGTTCAACTATGGCGGGTCGCCGCGGCAATGCGCGATGGCCGCGCCCCCCTATATCGCGCAATGGGTCGGCGACCATCCGAAGTGGCAGGCGGTGCGGTGGCGCTGCGAATATCCGCACCCGAACGACAAGGCGTAAGGCGTCTCGCTACTTGCTGCAGTCTTTCAGATCCTTGTCGGCGATCGAGAACACCGCGTCCGCCCTGATCTCGATGTCGCGAACGACGCATTGCCGCGCATTGGGATAGCTGACCTTGGCGTCGTAGCGGCCCGGCTCGACGCCGGTGATGCGCAGCCGCTCGTCGTGGTCGACCTCCTTGTCCTTGTCGTTCAAGCACTGGTTCGGGCCCCAGTCGGTCTTGCCGGCGGGTGAGAGCTGGAATCCGGAGATCGTCTCCGTCGTCAGGTTCCAGAGCCTTATGCCCTTGCCCTTGGCCTGCGCGGCGGCTTCGCCGGCAAGCGTCAACGACGCGATCAAAGCTAGAACCCAACGCATCAGCCAGTCCTCCCAAAGGCGGGCCATCATTCCCTGATCAGGCGCTCGCGGTTCTTTGCCTTGTCGAAATTTTTGGCGCGGTCAAGGCCGTTCAGTGCGATCAGCTTCGCCGAGACGAGATCGGCGCCGTCGAAATCGGCGTCGATGACGATGGCGCCCGTCAGATCGGCTCCGCCGAGTTGGGCGTTTTTCAGTGATGCGCCGCTCAGATCGGCGCCCCTGAGGACTGCGAATTCGAGGTCGACGCGCGACAAATCGGCGTTGCGCGCGTTCAGCCGTTCCAGATTGGCGGATCTCAGCACCGCGCGCATCAGCCCCATCGACTGGTTGCGCATATCGGCGCCCAGATTCGCGTCCGCGATCGAAGCGCCGACCAGGCTTGCGCCGGTGAGATCGGCAGCGATGCGCGCTCCTGACAGGTTCGCGCCGTCGAGACGCGCGCGGGCCATTTGCGAGGCGAACAGATTGGCGCCCTTCAGGCTTGCGCCGGTAAGATCCGCATCCAGCAGCCACGCCTGATCGAGGATTGCACGGTCAAGCCTGGCGTCTCGGAGTATTGTCTTGTTGAGCCGCGCGGCGCGGAAGACCGCGTTGGACAGGTCCAGCCCCGAGAGATCGAGGCCCGACAGGCGTTTGCCGGTGAAATCGGCAGGCTGCGCGGCGCTCGCTTTGGCCAGCACGGCCTCGACCTCTGGCCTGGTCATTTCGGACGAGACCATCGCGGGGGAGGTGAGGTCGACGTCGCGCATCATGTCCTGCGCGCCCGCCGTCATCGTGACGAGTGCAAGACCAAGCGTTGCCAGCGTTGAGAGGGCGACCGTCCGCGTCATCATCGACTCCGCCGCCGGCCCAGTCTAGCACGTCCGCCAGGCGACCGGCTATGAGACATCTCGCTCAGTGCGGTCGCCTTGAGTTCGTTGGGCGAGGCCGGCCTTGATCGCCGCAATCTCGGCTTCGCCGCGTCTGTCGCGCGGGATGCCGATAGGCACCTCGGCCACGATCCGCGCTGGCCGCGGCGACAGGAAGAACAGCCGGTCGCCGAGGCGCACTGCATCGTCCAGGCTGTGTGTCACCAAAAGCGTCATCACCGGACGGCTGGCCACCAGCGTCGCGATCTCGCCGCGCAAGCGGCCGGCGAGCGCATCGTCGAGCGAGGCGAGGGGCTCGTCGAGCACCAACAGATCGGGCTCGACTGCGAAAGCGCGCGCGAGCGCGACGCGCCGGGCAAGACCGAGCGACAACTCGCCGGGAAAGTGGCTTCGATGCGCTTCCAGCTCCAGAATCCTGAACAGCTCCGACAGCTTCGCCTCGGTCACGTTGGGCGCCGCCAGCCGCACATTCTGCTCGACCGAACGCCACGGCAACAGCCGCGGCTCCTGGAACACCATCCCGATCCGCGCCTGCGGCGGACGCGCAACGTGGCCCCTGAAATCGCTATCGAGCCCGAGGATGATGCGCAGCATCGTGCTCTTGCCGCAGCCGGACGGGCCGATCAGCACGCCGACCTCGCCGGGGCAAAGCGCGAATTTGAGCGGCGCCAGTACCTCGTGCGTTCCGCCCGCGGCACTCCTGAACGTCTTGCCTGTGATCTCGACCTCAAGCCGCACGGGGCCGCCACCTGTTTGCACGAGCTTCGAACGGCTGCACCAGCAAGGTTTCGATCACTAGCACGACCGCGGCGAATGTCAGCGAATAGGCCAGCAGCCGCGGCGTATCGAACAGCTGGAAGGCGACGCCGATCTCGAAGCCGACGCCGTTCGGACGGCCCAAGAGCTCGGCGACCAGCACGATCTTCCACACCAGCGACAGTCCGGAGCGGGCGGCGGCGGCGATATAGGGCGCAAGCTGCGGCAGCACGACATGGCGGAACGCGCGCCAGCGCGGCATCGCGAACACGCTCGCCATCTCGTCCAGCGAGCGGTCGAGCGCCCGGGTGCCCTCGCGCAAGGTGACGACTGCGGTCGGCAGCTTGTTGATGGCGATCGCCGCGATCGCGGCAGCTTCGGTGAGACCGGCCCAGATATAGGCCAGCACGATCACGACCAGCGCCGGCAAATTGAGCAGCAGGATCAGCCAGGGATCGCCGAGCTTATCCGCAAGCCTGACCCGCCCCATCAGGTAGCCGATGGCGCTGCCGAGCGACATCGCCAGCACGAAGGCGAGGGTGACGCGCGCCAGCGTGGCGCCGAGATGCAGGAACAGCGCGCCGGATGAGGCTTCCGCGATCATCACCTCGAGCACGGCCGGCGGGGAGGGCAGCTTCGCGCCGCCGACGAACAGCGCGGCAATCCACCAGATCGCGAGAAACAGGGCGAACGACAGAAGACGCAGCACCTCAATCTCCGGGGACCGCGTGATAGAACGTGCCCGGATCGAGCTCGGCCGCCGGGCCGACGAGGTCGCGGCCGCCGATCTCGGCCAGCACGCGGTAGAGCACGCGCGCGTCTTTCTCCTCGTCGTCGATGCTCCGGCGCGGAATGCCGTCGCGATAGCGGTCGCGATAGGTCTTCAGCATGGCTGCGTCGGACGTGCCGGTGAGCGGCGCGATCTTGTCCCAGGCCGCATCCGATGTCACCAGCAGCTCCTTGGCCTTGCGCGTCATCGTGATGAAGCGCGCCACGGCGTCGCGATGGCTCGCCGCCCAATTCTCGTCGAAGACATAGCCGACCGCGGAGACCGCGCCTTTGGCACCGAGCTTCGGCAGAATGTCCTCGATGCCGGCGAGGCGGCGAAATCCCTTGGCCTCGAGCTGGGCACAGAAATTCCAGAAATTGAGGCTCGCCTCCATCTCGCCGTCGAGCGCCTTGGCGGCGATCAGGGGCGGGGCGCCGTAGGCGATGGTCGCCTCCGACTTCAGGTCGATGCCGTCCTGCTTCATGCTCGCCTGGAGCAGCAGCCAGCTCTTGTCGATCGCCCCGCCGGCGACCGCGAGCTTGCGCCCCTTCAGGTCGGCGAGCGTCTTGATCGGAGAGGATGCGGGTACCATCACCGCGCCGAGCGCGCTGGAATAGGGATAGAAGGTGAGCTTGGCACCGAGCGCGCGCTCGCGCGACACCCACAGCCAGTCCGACAGGATGATGTCGGCGCTGCCTGCGCGCATCGCGATCTTGCCGGCCTCGGTGCTCGCGAGCTCGGTGACCTCGAGCGAAAGGCCCGCCTCCTTGTCGAGTCCGCTCGCGCGGATCGCGGCCAGCTCCCAGGAGAATGTTCCGGTTTTCTGCACCGCAAGGCGGATCGTATCCGCGGCGCGGCCGGGCGCGGCCAATGTCAGCGCCAGCGTCGTCGCCAGCGCAAATGTCCGACCAAGTGCCCTTATCACGCCAAGTGCTCTCATCACCTTGTGAGCCGTTTCCTCTGACAGAGTGCTTTTCAGGACAATACGCATAGCATAGCTTTGCTCGCAACCCGCGGGAGGATGCGCATGAAACTGGCCGGACAGCTACGACCGATTGTCGCCGCATTGACGGTGTTGGCGGCGACCGCGTGCGTGGCGCGGGCCGAGGAGGCCAATGATTATCCGACGTCGGCGCGCGCGGAGTACGTCTATGGCTGCATGAAGGCCAATGGCGAGAGCCGGCAATCGATCGAGCAATGTTCCTGCTCGATCGATGTGGTCGCCTCGATCGTCACCTATGAGCGCTACGTGACTGCCGAGACCGCGCTCAGCATGTCCCAGGTCCGCGGCAATCTCGGCGTCCAGTTCCGCACCTCCGAGCAGGCGAACACGGCAGTGAACGATTTGCGGCGCGCGCAGGCGGAAGCCGAGGTGAGGTGTTTCTGATGATAGCGGCGATGTCTTACCCTTCCCTGGAGGGGGAGGGTCGATCGCGCGCAGCGCGAGCGGGGTGGGGTGATCTCTCCACTCGGCAGTGTCGGATGTGGAGAGACCGTCACCCCACCCCGTCTCACATTTCGCTGCGCTCCATGTGAGCCGACCCTCCCCCTCCAGGGCAGAGTGATCCGCCTCTCACGTCCCCGGCTTCTCTACATCCCACTCATTCCGGAACACGTGCCCATCCGTGTCCTTTGCTTCCGCGCGGAAACGCTTGGCACCGTTGGAGACGTAGGTGAAGCGCAGATTGGGATCTTCCGAGATCGAGATGCCGCCTTCCATCGATAGCACCGGGCTGTCGTCCTGCGTCAGCTTCAGCTGGTTGACGAAGAAGGCGGGAATGTAGAGCTGCGTGACCTGGTCCATCTGCAGGCCGGAATTGTTGGGATGGCCGATCATGATCTGTGCTTCGCGGATGCGGCTCGCGGGCGCTTCCTCGCGCGCGAATTGCCGGTAGCGCATCTGGCCGAGCCGGTTTTGCGCCTCCTCGGCGTTCTTTCCTGCCGGCGCCGAGCAGCCGCCCGAGGCCTTCACATAGACTTTCGAGACATAGAGCTGGCCGTCGCTGAGCTCGGCCACCGCGTGCACATCGGTGTAATTGTTGACACGCACGCGCGTCGAGATCTCCGTGACATTGGCATCGGAGCCGAGCTCGAACTTAGCGGCCATCGGCGCCGGGTTACGGTCGATCACGAGCGTGATCGAACGGATACGGCGACTGTCTGCGGGTGACAGCTTGCTACGCAGGGTCACCGGCACGATCGCCGCGTCCTCTGCGCGATACGGCATCTCGATGCCGATGACGGCGCTGCCGTCATTCATCGCACGGCTGTTGAAGATGTCCTGCACCAGGCCCGGCCAGGGATCGTCGGCTTCTTCAGCCTGCACTGGTGCGGCGAAGGCGATGCCGAACAGGGCGGCGATCAAGGGCAGGTGGCGTGTCCATCGGGTCATGGTCATGGTCCCCGGAGTCAGCGAGGCTGATCTCCTGCACCCATCGTAGCGCGCCTGCTACTCCCATTCAATTTCCGAAAATGCTGCAGTTGCGTTTCGGGCATTGTAATCGCCGAACAACTCCCAGCGCGGTCGCTCCAGTGCAGCCGCCTTGTCGGCGGCGGCTCGGATCGGCTCGCCATTCTTGTTCAGCGTGCGCACGTCGGACAACAGCGTTGACAGGTAACGCCGCTCATCGGCCAGCGCGGCAGGCCAGTCGCTCACGGGGCCGTGACCGGGAACGACGCGTTGCGCCGGGATGGTCTCCAATTCCTTCAACGCATCGAGCCAGCCGCGGATACTGCCGTCCATGACCGGAATGTGGCGAAGAAAGACGAGGTCGCCTGCGAACAGGGTTTTCGTCGTCTCGTCGTACACGGTCAAATCGCTGTCGCTGTGCCCGGTCCGCCAGGCGCGCAAGGTCAGGCGACGCGACCCGAGATCGAGCGTCATCGTGTCCGAAACCAAGAGGGTCGGGGCAACGATCTTCACGGGATCGATCAATTCGCTGCCCATGATGCGGCGAAAATTGTCGAGATAGTAGGGTCCGCGCGTCGCGAGCGCCTGCGGCAGCTTGCTGTGACCGACGAAGCTGGTGTCTCCGGCGGCGAAGGCCGCGTTGCCGAAGACGTGGTCGGGATGGCCGTGGGTGTTGATGACATAGCGAATCGGCTTGGGCGTGCGGGCCCGCACCGCGGCCAGCAGGGCCTCGCCTTCGCGGAGGCTGCCGCCGGTGTCGATGACGGCTACGGCATCATCGCCCACGATGAAGCCGACATTGGCAATGTCGCCCTCGTTCTCGCGGGTCATCAGGGCAATGGCCCCGGAGTGTACGAAGATTCCCGGTGCGACTTCGCTCACAGGCAATTCGGCCGCCCCGGCCCGTGCTAGCGTTACGATCCCCAGCAGGGACAAGGCTGCGATCACTCGAGCGATGCGAGACACTTTTCCGCCTCAGTTCAAAGGGTTGCTGCATTGCACTGCAACAAAGCAAAGCCAGCGAAGTCTGGCAAAACATGGCGCGTCATGCGTTGCATGGATAGCATTCAAACAAAACGAGGAGGAAGCGCGATGACGGAGGCCGGACGACATCGTCGCTGGTTGTTTTCACTGGGGGTCCTGGTTGCGTCCTGTGCGTTCGGCGATGTCGCCATCGCACAGACCAGCGACAGCGGCGACCTCTCGTTCGAGCTGGTCGACCCGAACGTGCTGCGCGTCTGCGCCGATCCGCGCAATCTGCCGTTCTCGAACGAGAAGGGCGAGGGGTTCGAGAACAAGCTGGCCGAGCTGTTGGCAGACAAGCTCAAGAAGAAGCTCGACTACGTCTTCTTCCCGCAGGCCACCGGCTTCGTTCGGATGACGCTGGGCGCGCATCGCTGCGACGTCATCATGGGCTTTCCGCAAGGTGATGACGTCGTGCAGGGCACCAATCCCTATTACCGCACGTCGTACGCGCTGGTCGCCAAGGCCGGCAGCGGGCTCGAGGACGTCGATACGCTCGAGGATCCGAAGCTGAAGGGCAAGCATGTCGGCATCGTCGCCGGAACGCCGCCGGCGACCAACATGGCCATCGCCGGCCTGATGAGCGATGCAAAGCCCTATCCGCTGATGATCGACACGCGCTACGACAATTCGGCGCAAGCGATGGTCGACGACCTCGCCGCCGGCAAGATCGACGCCGGGGTGCTGTGGGGACCCATGGCCGGCTACTACGCGAAGAAGGTCGGCTCGCTTCACGTAACGCCGCTGGTGAAGGAAACCACGGGGCCGAAGCTGGTCTATCGCATCGGCATGGGCGTGCGTCCCGCCGACCAAAACTGGAAGCGACAGCTCAACAAGTTGATCCAGGAGAACCAGGGCGAGATCAACAAGATCCTGGTCGACTTCGGTATACCGCTGCTCGACGAGAGCGATCGGCCGCTCAGCGCGGAGGCGGCCAAGAAGTCGCCATGAGGCGGCGTCTTGCCGCTGCGCTCGTCGTTGCCGCGTTGGCGGTGCCGGCATCCGCGCAGCAGCAGGAGCCGTTCGAGCCCGAGGGTTATCGCGCCGACAATTATCGCGCACCGGTGCCGGCGACGCTCGCCGGCGCGCGCGTGCTTAACACGGTGGAAGCCGAAGCGATCTGGCGCGCCAGGAGCGGTGCGTTCGTCGACGTGCTGCCGCGCCCGCCGAAGCCGAAGAACCTTCCAGCAGGCACGGTGTGGCGCGATGCGCCGCGCAAGAACATTCCGGGCAGCATCTGGCTGCCGGATACCGGCTACGGCAGTTTGCCGCCGGCCATGGACGATTATCTCCAGCGCGGCCTCGCACAGGCCTCGCGTGGCGACAAGGCCGCGCTGCTGGTGATCTATTGCCTCGCCGACTGCTGGATGTCCTGGAACGCCGCCAAGCGCGCGCAGGCGTATGGCTACACCAACATCGCCTGGTACCCTGACGGCACCGACGGCTGGGAGCGCGCCAAGTTGCCGACGGAAGAGGTGCAGCCGGAGCCGCGGCCGGAGCAGTAGACGAGTGAACGCAGGTCTGCTCCCTCGCCCCGCTTGCGGGGAGAGAGTTGGGGTGAGGGGGACTCTCCTCCGGGACGGTGAGAGTTGGACTCGCGGAGACTCCCCCTCCGCAAGCGGGGAGAGGCGAAGCGCCTACTGCTTCTGCAGCTTCGTCAGCGTGCCCGTGCCGTTGTTCTCGGTTGCAGAATAGTTCACCCTGTCGCCGGCATGAACGGCCTCCAGCATCGCGGCGTCCTTGGTTTTGTACTCCTGGAGCGCGCCGGCGCCGCCAGCGCTGCCACCGACGGTGCCCTTCTGCGTCTGCTGGATCGAGATCGTGCCGTTGAGCCGGTCGATCCGCATGACCATTCCGGTCATGTCGTCAGCAAGAGCGCTGGTTGCGAGCATGCTGAGGGCCGCAGCGCCCGCACAGATGAATCTTGTGGTTCCCATCGAGGCCTCCCGACGTCTTGGAGTTCACTTCGACAAGCCATCCTAGATCGATTTGGTTCCGGCAGATAGCAGGGCAAAGGTTAACCGGGCCGATCCGGGAACCTGTCGTGGGCGCCAGCGAGGCGGGCGCTATTCCATTTCCTGCTGGATCACGCGGCCAAGTGCGAACAGGCGCTGGTCGATCGTGGTTGGAACCTCGCAGACGAATCGCACGACCTTGTGACGGTCCTCGAAAATGCGGGTCTTCCAGATCAGTTCGTTGCCGAGCGCCTCGACCTTGGCCTCGTCGCGCGGCGTCGCGCCCTGCAGCGCATGAAGGGCGATCGTCTCCTCGCGAATCTTGTCGGCGGCTTCGCGCTGCTTGCGGCTGACGCGTTCGAGCCCGGCCATCACCTGGGAGCGCTGGGCATTGAGCGTGTCGAACAGGCCGGCGAACAGGAGCTTTGCCTTCGCGGTCTTGTCGGTGGCGGAGGCGGCCAGAAATTCCTTCACGGACTTTTCGGCCTCATCGAGCGGCGTTTTGCGCGCCGATAGTTTTGCGACCAGCGCGCTGACCTTGGCGTCGTCTTTCCATGTGTTCTGGACGTCGTCGAGCGCCGGGCCCGCCCAGACGGCGGCAAGCGAAATCTCCGGCACCTTGGCTTGCGTGCAGGGCCAGTCGGGATAGCGCGGATCGGCCGCGCGCGCGGCCGTGCCCGACAGCGCCAGCGCCACAACAGCCATTGCCAGAACCTTCATCCTTCGCCTCCTGCGGGCCCCCGTCGCGCCAGCCCACGCGAGGGATCATAGGCCAGAATTGCGCCGATCATGAAGACGATTGTGCAAGCCGCGACCACTGCCAGCGAGACCCAGTTGATTTGCCCGTAGAGTGCAAAGCGTATCAGCTCGACCGCATGGGTGAACGGATTGGCCTCGCAGAGATAGTACAGATAAGGGCTGCCCTCCTGCACTCGCCACAGCGGATAGAGCGCGGACGAGGCGAAGAACATCGGGAAAATGACAAAATTCATCACCCCGGCGAAGTTCTCGAGTTGCTTGATGCCGGAGGAGATCAGCATGCCGAGCGAGCCCAGCATCAGCCCGGACAGGATCAGCGCCGGCAGCACGGTGAGATAGCCTGACGACGGCGGAGTGATGTCCCAGAACCAGGCGATCAGCAGGAACGCATAGACCTGGAGCAGCGACACCGCGGTGCCCGCCAGCAGCTTGCAGAACAGCAGGAACCCGCGCGGCAGCGGGCTCACCAGCAGCGTGCGCATGTTGCCCATCTCGCGGTCGTAGACCATCGAGAGCGAGGACTGCATGCCGTTGAAGAGCTGGATCATCGCCATCAGCCCGGGCGCGATATAGACCTCGTAGAGGATGTAGGTCTCGTAGGGCGGGATGATGGAGATGCCGAGCACCTGACGGAAGCCGGCGGCGAAGATGAACAGCCACACCAGCGGCCGCACCAGCGCCGAGACGAAGCGTTCGCGCTGATGCAGGAAGCGCAACCCCTCGCGCCAGACGATTCCGGTGAGGCAGGTCAGGTACTGCTGGACCGAGAAGCCGCGCGGCACCTCGCGCGTGGTGATGCTGCTCATGCGCCGCCTCCCGGCATGGTTTGCGCGCCGGTCAGGCGCATGAAGGCGGTGTTGACGTCCTGCGCGCCTGCCTCGGTGACGACGCGGTTCATCGGCCCCTGCGCCAGCACCTTGCCCTGGTGCAGCACCACGAGGGCGTCACTGGGCATGATCTCGTCGAACAGATGCGTGGCCCAGAGCACGCCGATGCCTTGCTCCGTCACGAGCTGGCGGACCTGGCTGATGATGTCGGCGCGCGCCTTGACGTCGAGGCCGACGGTCGGCTCGTCCAGCAACAGCAGCCGCGGCCGGTGCAGCAGCGCCCGGGCGATTTCCAGCCGCCGCATCTGTCCGCCGGAGAGATCGCGCACCTTGCTGCCGGCGCGGTCAGCGAGCCCGATGCGGCCGAGCAGCTCGGTGCTGCGTGCGGCGGCTTCGCTCCGGCTGATGCCGTGGAGCGCGGCGTGATAGAGCAGGTTCTGCGTCAGCGACAGGTCGAGATCGAGCGTGCGTGGCTGGAACACGACGCCGAGTAGCCGCAGCGCTTCGCCGGGGCTTTTGCTGATGTCGTGGCCGAAAATGCCGACCCGGCCGCTCTGGATGCCGAACAGGCGCGTGATCAGCGAGAACAGCGTGCTCTTTCCGGCGCCGTTGAGGCCGAGCAGGGCGGTGAAGCTCGCCGGCTGCACGTTGAAGGAGACGTCGATCAACGCCCGGCGCGGCCCATAGGCATGGCTGACGCCGTCGATCGACAACGCCGGCACCGCGGCCGGATCCGGCTTGGACGCCTCCTGTGGCTCGGGAATCGGAGCGGGGCTGGTCATGGCGCGATCGTGATGCCCCAGGGCAGTTCGCCCACCTGAATCGTCTTGATCACCTTTTGCGCGGCGACGTCGATGACGGAGACGTCGTTCGACACGCCGTTGGTGGTGAGCAGGTATTTTTCATCGGGCGTGAACGCCATATGCCAGACCCGCTGACCGACCAGCAGATATTTCGTGACGTTGCGCGAGGCGACGTCGACGACGGCGATGCGATTGGCGGGGCCGAGCGCGACGAAGGCGGTCTTGTCGTCCTTGGTCATGCCGATGCCGACCGGCTGGATCGCCTCTTTCCGCAGGCCCGGGATCTCGAAATTGACCTTGCCGATCACCTCGTGCTTTTTCGGGTCGATCACCGAGACGGTGCCGCCGATCTCGGAGGAGACCCACACTTCGGAAGCGTCGTGCTTGAACTCGGCAAAGCGCGGCCGCGCATCGACCAGCACGTTGGCGACGATCTGGCGCGACGCCGTGTCGATGAAGTGCGCCATGTTGGTCGTTTCCGACGTGTTGATCAGCGTCTTGCCGTCGGGGCTGATGGTCATGCCCTCGGGCTCGACGCCGACCTGGATGTCGCCGAGCCGGGCGCGCTTCTCGAGGTCGATCACGGTCACCGTGTTGTCGTTCTCGTTGGCGACATAGAGGATCTTGCCGGCCGCATCCTGGGCGAACAATTCCGGGTCGGGTCCGGAGGGCAGGCTGTCCACCACGGCTTGCGTCTTGGCGTCGATCACCTGGATGGTGTCGTCGTCGCCGACGGCGACCATCACGAACTTGCCGTCGCGCGTGAAGTCGATGCCGCGCGGGCGCTGGCCGACCTTGATGGTCTTGGTCACGGTCCAGCTCTCGGTGTCGATCACCGTCACCGTATTGCTCTTCTCGTTTGAGACATAGGCGATGAATGCATGGGCGGGCGCTGCCGCGAGCGCCAATCCGGACAGGAGCCCCACACCCCACATGCGCAACATTTGCGTTCTCACTTCAGCTTGCATTTGCTCTCCGGACGATCGTAGCCGAGCGTGTCGAGCTCGGAGACCTGGTGCAGGAAACCCTCCTGCGGCGAGACCGACACCACCATGCGGCCGTCGACGAGCAGGATCGGCTGGCGCAGCTGCCAATTCCAGTCGCGCAGGGTCAGCCGCGTGCCCTTGAAGGCGGCGACCGAAAAATCCGGGGCCTTGATGAAGTCGGTGACTTTCTTGACGTCGCCGGAATTGGTGCGCGAGGTCGCTTCGCCGATCATGCGGGCTGCGGTCCAGGCCTGCATGTCGAGCGCGGTCATGCGCCGCGAGTTCAGCTTGACGAAGCGGTTCTGCATCTGGATCGCGCCCCACTGGTCTTGCGCGGCGTCCCAGCTGCGCGGCACCAGGCCGGCCGAGCCTGCGACGGGGCGGGGATCCCAGGTGCGGTAGGGCAGGTAGGCGCCGAACACCTCGCTCTCGTCGGCGGCGACCAGCACGTCATAGGCAGGCGCGCCTTGCGTGAACACGGGCATCTGGCGCTGGATCAGCGTTACGCCGCTATCGGTGCGGCGCGCGCCGCCTTTGTCCTCGAAGGTTTTTTCCTGGACGATCTTGGCGCCGAACCGCGCGGCGGTGCGCCGGAGCGCATCGGCAAACAGCTTGTCCTCGTCATGCGAGCCGACCACGAGCAGCCAGCGCGACCACTTCTTCCATACCAGATACTGTCCGAGCGCATCGGCCAGCATCGCCCGCGTCGGCGCGGTGTGGATGACGTTGGCACGGCAATCGGCCTCGCGCAGCCGCTCGTCGATCGCGCCTGCGTTGAACAGAAGTGTGCCGCGGTCGCGCAAGGCGTCCGAGACTTTCAGCAGCGCTTCGGCCGGCAGGTCGGTGATGATGAAGCCGTTCTTCTCCGCGAGCGCGGTCGCGGCCTGGACGACGTCCTCGCCTTCTTTGATGCGGCGCTCCTCCAGCGTGAAGCGCTGGCCCAGGAATTTTCCGGTGGTGTTGTTGTCCTCGATCGCGAGCCGCGCGCCGGCGACGCCGTCATTCTCCGCGGGCTGCTCGACCAGCGACAGCGTCGATCTGGTGCCGGCGAGGCCGAGATAGCCGACGCCGATCAGGGCAGGCTCCGCCGCGAGCGCGCTCGTCGCAGCAAGACCTAAGCCAATCAGGCCGACCAACCATCGGATCATGTTTCCTCCGAACGATCTCCCCGGCTTGACCGCAGGTGGAGAATTGTCTCTGCTTCGAGCATGACCGATTTGGCAGGGCATGCAACCCCGCATTTCGTCCCTGCGCGCGCGAGGCCTGGAATCACGATCATGCGAGCATTGATGATGATCGCCGCTTTGCTGTTGACGCCTTCGCTCGCGCGCGCCGATCCACCGAAACTGGCCGTGTTCGATTTCGAGCTGATCGACACCAGCCTGCCAGGGGAGTTCTACGGCTCCAGGCCCGAAGAGGCACGGCTCGTGCTCATCAGCGAGCAGTTGCGCAAGGAATTGAGGGAGTCCGGCAGGTTCCAGGTACTCGACATCGCGCCGGTCAGGGATGCCGCCCGTCACGCCAACTTACAGGCCTGCGGCGGCTGCGATCTCAAGCTCGCCGGCGAATTGGGCGCTGACCTCGAGATCACCGGCATGGTGCAGAAGGTCTCGAACCTGATCATCAATCTCAACATCTATTTGCGCGACGTGAAGACCGGCAACATGATCGCCGCCGCCAGCGCCGACATGCGCGGCAACACGGATGAAGCCTGGACCCGCACGATGAGCTATTTGATCCGCAACCGGCTATTGGCGCCGAACTACGGCAAGCGGGAGTAGGTTCTTTCTCTCCGCGAACGCTGCTGCACCCTCTCCCCTTGGGGGAGAGGGTGGCTTCGCGAAGCGAAGCCGGGTGAGGGGTTCTCTCCGCGAGTCCAACTCTCACCGAATTTGCGGATAGATACCCCTCATCCGGCGCTTCGCGCCACCTTCTCCCACAAGGGGGAGAAGGAAAAGAGAACTCATCCCTTCAGAATCGTAGGGTGGGCAAAGGCGCACTTGCGCCGTGCCCACGATCAATCAATGATTCGAGAGAAATCGTGGGCACGCTTCGCTTTGCCCACCCTACGATACTGGGCTCGCGGAGAGATATCCCTCATCACGAGGGGAGAAGAAAGCCGATCACCCCTTCAATTTCTCCGCATGCCAGTGCAGGTGATCGCCCATGAAGGTCGAGATGAAATAATAGCTGTGGTCATAGCCCGCCTGACGCCGCAGCGTGAGCGGGATGCCCGCCTTGGTGCAGGCGGCTTCGAGCAGCTCCGGCTTGAGCTGTTCTTTCAGGAAATTGTCGGCCTCGCCGACGTCGACCAGGAAGCCGGAAAACTTCGCGCCGTCCTCGATCAGCGCCACCGTGTCGTGGCCGCGCCAGGCGTCCTTGTTGGGTCCGAGATAGCCGGTCAGCGCCTTGGTGCCCCAGGGCACCAGCGAGGGCGCCACGATCGGCGCGAACGCGCTCGCGGCGCGATAACGGTGCGGGTTGCGCAGCGCCACCGTCAGCGCGCCATGGCCGCCCATCGAATGGCCCATGATCGATTGCCGCTTGGCGTCGACGGGAAAATTTCCCGCTATGAGCTTCGGCAACTCGTCGGTGACATAGCTCCACATCCGATAGTTGCGCGCGAAGGGCTCTTGCGTCGCGTCGACATAGAAGCCGGCCCCTAAGCCGAAATCATAGGCGTTGTTGGCGTCGCCCGGCACGTCGGCGCCGCGCGGTGAGGTGTCCGGCGCGACGAAGATCAGGCCGAGCTCGGCGCAGGCTTTGCGGAATTCGCCCTTCTCTGTGACGTTGGCATGGGTGCAGGTGAGCCCGGACAGATACCAGACCACCGGCAGCTTGGCGCCGTCGGCATGCGGGGGAACATAGACCGAGAACACCATGTCGGTTCCGGTCGCCTGGCTCGCATGGCGATACACGCCCTGCACGCCGCCGAAGGATTTGTTGGTCGAGACAGTCTGAATCGTCATGCCTTCACTCCGTGGCATCTCACCACATCAATATTGCAACGCTTGTGTGACCGAATTTGTGGCAGCTGCCTGCGTCAGGCAACACCGCTGTCGATCGCCAGCCGCACCAGCTCGACCGAGGTCTTCACCCCGAGCTTCTGGCGCATGATGGACGAGGTGTTGGCGACCGTCTTGTAGGACGATTGCACCAGCCAGGCGATCTCGGACAGGCTCTTGCCGGCGCTGAGCAGCCGCAGGATCTCCATCTCGCGCGCATTCAGCTTCGACAGCGGGCTTTGCGCCAGCGTCGGTCCTGCGAAGGCGATGCTGCGCGCGATCGCGCTCGGCAGGTAGGTGCCGCCGCCGCCGACGGCGCGGATCGCCTCGACGAGGTCGTCGGGGTCGCCGGTCTTGGAGACGTAGCCCTTGGCACCGCACTCGATCGCGCGCGCGGCAAAGGCCGGGTCGTCGTTCATGCTGAACATGATGATGCGGGCCTCCGGCGCGCGCTCGAGGATGCGGCGTGCGAGCTCGAAGCCGGAGACGGTCGGCAAATTGATGTCGATGATGCAGAGGTCGGGGCGCTCGACGATGAAGACGCACTCACCGTCCTCGGCGTCGGCGGCCTCCAGAATCTCGATCTCGCCCTCGTCGGCCAGCACGGCACGGCAGCCGGAGGCGACAATGGGATGATCGTCGACGATCAGAATGCGCATAGGCGTTTCCTTGTGACAGCGTCGGCCTGTTTCGCGCCCGGCCGGGATTGCTGTACGCTTCCGATTAGATATCGGGCGCTTCGCCGCTGTCAACGTCATCGGACAGCGGCAGGCGAGGCTTCGCGAGGCACGGGCGACACCAATGTGGCAAAATCTATCCTTGCGCGGGCGCATCAACCTCTTGCTGGCGCTGCTGCTGGCGCTGGGGCTCGCCGTCAATATCGGCCGCCAGGTCGCGGAGGCAGGTCCCCGCGTGCAGGCCGAGGATCAGAGCGTGATCCGGCTCGCGCGCGAATTCATCGAGATGATCGTTGCCGATCTCAACGAGGCGCCAGATCCGGATGCCAGGTTGAACCAGATCGCGCGCGATCTCAGCCGCCTGCGCCATGTCAGCATCACGCTTCGGGACACCGGCGGCAATGCGCAGACGCCGCCCCGGCTTGACACTGACGCCGACACGCGCGGGCCGCCGGCCTGGTTCGTCAGCCTGGTCCATCCCGAGCAGACCGCGGTGAGCGTGCCGGTCTCGATCCGTGGCAAGCCCGGCTCGCTCCTGATCACCTCGCATCCCGATGACGAGATCGCGGAAATCTGGGACGGCATCGTGACCCAGCTCGAGGTCGGCACGGCGATCGCGCTGGCGCTGTTTTTCCTGATGATGAAAGTGGTCGGCCGGGCGCTGGCCCCGCTGCAGTCTCTGGCCGAGGCAATGGGGAAGCTCGAAGGCGGACATTACGAGGCCCGCGTCGCACCGGGCGGCGCGCCGGAGCTCGCTGCAATCTGCACCAAGCTCAACCACCTTGCCGCAACCCTCGGTGAGGCGGTCGAGGACAAGCGGCGCCTCGCCGAGCGGGCGGTGTCGCTCCAGGACATCGAGCGCAAGGAAATCGCGCGCGAGCTCCACGACGAGTTCGGGCCGTATCTGTTCTCGCTGCGCGCGCATGCCGGCGCGCTGGCGAAGCAGGCGGATGGACGCGTCCCGAGTGCGGAGGCCGTGCGAAAACACGGCAGCGCCATGCTGGAGCAGATCAACGCGCTGCAGCAGTTCAACCGCCGCGTGCTGGAACGGCTCCGGCCGGTCGGCCTCGCCGAACTCGGGCTGCGCCAGGCGCTCGAATCGCTGTCGCGGCTGTGGCGGGAGTCGCATCCCGATGTCGCCATCGAGACCGTGATCTCGCCGTCGCTGGGGGTCACCGGCGAGACCGCCGACCTCACCATCTATCGCATCGTGCAGGAGGCGCTCACCAACGTGTTCCGCCACGCCGGCGCGACCTCGGTCAATGTCGTCATCGAGCCGGCGCAGCAGACGGCGCAGGACGGCCGCTTTTGCGCGCGGGTGCGGGTCAGCGACAATGGCCGCGGCATGGAGCCGGGCCAGAAGCTCGGCTTCGGCCTCGTCGGCATGCGTGAGCGGATTCTGGCGCTGGGCGGCACGCTCAACGTCGTCTCCGGCGACGGCGGATTGACCGTGGAAGCGCTGGTTCCGACCGCGGCCGCCTGACCGCTCCCGAAGCGATCGGGAATAATTCCCGATTTCGTCGGGAAAACGGGAGCCGATATTGCCCGACCTTTTGTGGCTGGCGCGCGATCGGCCGCCGAATACACTCGTTCCGACCAATCGGCGAAAATCAAAACAGCCGGTGGTCACGGATGGGAAGGCGGGGATGGGCAAGGTTCTTTCGTTCAGGCGTCGTTTGTTGATGGCCTCAGTGTCGACCGGTCTGGTGTCCGGGGTGGTCTTGGCGGGCCCTGCCGGCGCCGCGCAGGACGAGGAGACCAACGTCCAGAATCTGCCGCCGGTCGAAGTGGCGGCGCCGCCGCCGTCGGTGGCGAGGCGTACTGCGCCGGTGCGGCCGGTCGCGCATATCGGAGCGGCCTCGTCTGCCAGTCCCCGGACCCGCATCTACGTCTATCCGACCGCGCCGGGCACCGGCAGGGGTCTCGATGTCGACAAGGTCCCGTCGGCGATCAACGCCGTCGATGCCAGCCAGATCAAGCGCACCGGCTCGCTGAACGTCACCGACGCGCTGCGCGACAACATCGCCGGCGTCAACATCACCGAGGTCACCGGCAATCCGTTCCAGCCGGATGTCGAATTCCGCGGCTTCGTGGCTTCGCCCGTGACGGGCACGCCGCAGGGCCTTGCGGTGTACCAGAACGGCGTCCGCATCAACGAAGCCTTCTCGGACGCGGTCAATTGGGACCTGATCCCGACCGCCGCCATCAGGTCGGTGACGCTGGTGACCAACAATCCCGCCTTCGGCCTCAACGCGCTGGGCGGCGCCATCAATTTGCAGATGAAGGACGGCTTCACCTATCAGGGCGCCGAGATCGACGTGATGGGCGGCTCGTTCGGCCGCGTCCAGGGCTCGGCGCAATGGGGCAAGCAGGTCGACAAGAACTACGGCGTCTATGCCGCGCTCGAAGGCCTGCGCGACAACGGCTTCCGCAATTTCTCGCAATCAACCGTGCGGCGCTTCTACGGCGATGTCGGCTACAAGGCCGGCGACAGCGAATTCCACGCCAATATGGGCGTGGCCAAGAACGATTTCGGCGCCAGCGCCACCGTTCCAGCCGAGCTGCTCGACAAATATTGGGGCGCGACCTACACCACGCCGCAAACCACCTCCAACCGCGTCGGCTATCTCAACCTGACCGGAAAGGTCGATCCGACGCCGACCTGGACGCTCGAAGGCACCGCGCATGTGCGCAGGTACGAGCAGAAGCTCGTCGACGGCAATCCGACCGACGTGCAGGAATGCGCCGCCTTGGGGCTGTTGTGCTTCGGCGATGATACGACGCCGGCGAATGGCACCAACGGCGCGCAGCTCGTCAATCCGTATCCGTTGGGGACCATCCTCGGCGAGATCGACCGGAGCACGATCCGCTCGACCAGTTTCGGCGTGTCAGGCCAGGCCACCAACACCGATCAACTGTTCGGGCATGACAATCGCTTCGTGATGGGCGCGACTTACGATGCCAGCGTGACGCGCTACAACGCCACCGCCGAGATCGGCTCGATCGGTGAAAACTACGTCGTCAGCGGCAGCGGCCTCTTCCTGGGGCCGACCGGTCAGCCGGAAACAATTGCCGGTCCCGTCTCGCTGCGGACCGTCAACCAATATAACGGCCTGTATGCGATGGACACGTTCAACGTCACGGACGCCTTCGCCATCACCGGCGGCGGCCGTTTCAATGTCGCGCGCATCAAGCTGGAGGATCAGCTCGGAACCGATCTCAACGGCGATCACACCTTCACCCGCTTCAATCCGGTGATCGGGGGCACTTACAGGATCACGCCGGGGCTGACCGCCTATGCCGGCTATTCCGAGGCCAACCGCGTGCCGACGCCACTCGAGCTCGGTTGCTCCGATCCAGCTCGGCCCTGCCTCATTGCGGCGTTTCTGGTCTCCGATCCGCCGCTCAAGCAGGTCGTGTCCAGGACCGTCGAAGCCGGCCTGCGCGGCTCCAAGGAGCTGAACATTGGCACGCTCGGCTGGAAGATCGGCGGATTCCGCGCCACCAATAACGACGACATCGTCGCGATACCCGCGGTAGGACGGACCGGCTTCGGCTATTTCTCCAATGTCGGCCGTACCAGGCGGCAGGGTCTCGAGGCCGAAGTCAACATCAAGTCTCCCACGCTCCAGTTCCAGGCGAGCTATGCGTTCGTCGACGCGCGCTTCCTCGATCCGCTCGAGCTGGGCTCCGAAAGCCCGTTTGCCGATCCGGCCACCGAGACCATCCGGGTCTCACCCGGCAACCAGCTTCCCGCGATCCCGCGCCACCGCATCAAGGTCGGCATCGACTATGCCGTGACCGACGTCTGGAAGGTCGGCGGCAACGCGCTGTTCGTCTCCAGCCAATACCTGGTCGGCGACGAATCGAACCAGTTCGCGAAGCTGCCGTCCTATACCGTGTTCAATCTCCACACCTCCTACCAGGTGACGAAGAACATCCAGCTTTATGGCAAGATCGACAACATCTTCGACAAGCGCTACGCGACCTACGGACAGTTCTTCGACCGCGAGGCCTTGCCCAACTTCACCAACGGCGGCGCCGAGTTTACCGACCCGCGCTCGCTGAGCCCGGCGAGGCCCCGTGCGTTCTACGCGGGGATGCGGGTGACCTTCTAGGCGCGGGTGCCGTATCCAAGGCCAGCGGCGAAGCATCGGCTCCGAGTGCCGCGGCCGGAGCCAGCGCCTCTTGTTCCGCTCGCTGAGCTTGCAGAATATCCCGCCTCCGGCATGATGGGCTCGGAGGCTCGCTTTGCTGTGGCGTTGAAGAATCCGGATGCCGTCGCTGCTATCGTTTCAGCACTTCGGCACGTCTACGGTGACGAGGTCGCGCGACTTATGCTCGTCGAGGGCATGAGCCTCGCCGACCTGATCGATGCGATGTTTTCTGCGCCTTTGACCCATCGCGAGGCCGTTCGCGATATCACCGACGGATTGGACGATTTTGTCATTTCACCGGACCTGGGTCCCATGTGGCACCTCAGGTACATCTATGGAGACGAGCCCGGCTCTCTACACGTCGTGGACATGGAGATCGCCACGCCGAATGGCACGCTGGCAAGCAGAGATGTCTGGCTTCGTCTGGTCTCCTAGAGAGGCCGCCCTTGGACGGTTGGGCCCGGCGGCTGCGTCGTCTTTACCAACCGGAAACCATGTCAAATGATCTGAAAATTTTAATGCAACTGCCTGGCTGTCTCCGCGTCAGTTCGTCGGAGGGCCCATGTGATGACAGAGCACCAATTGATGGAGCAGGAGTGCCGGATCGCACGTTATCGGCGCTTGGAGCGGGAGGTGACGGATCCGCTTGCCGCGTGCTTGCTTCACGGCATCGTCGAGGAGCTTGAAGCCGAGCTGCGCAAGGAAAGGCCGGATTGGCACGGGCCGCGTGATTAACGGTTCCTTAGCGCTAATCATGCGGATTATCGTGCGGGAATGGCCAAGGGAGTCTGCTCCCATGCTGAAGGACGGCACATATGCGGCGTGGTACAAGACGCCGATCGACCAGGGCACCGGGATCGTCCATGTCGCAGACGGGCAGATCTGGGGCCGTGACAGCCTGATGACGTATCACGGCTCGTGCCGGGTCGATGGAGATCGCTTCACCGCCACCGTATCAACGAAGCGTCATACCGACGGGCGTGCGACGGTCTTCGGCGTGGAAGACGAGCTCACCCTGGACATTGAGGGAAACTGCCCCGGCAAGATCGCGACTTACACCGCGACGGCCCAACAGGTGCCCGGAATGATCCTCCAGGGCACGCTCATTCTGACCGAACAGCAGCCGCCGGCAGATGAACGAACCGAGCAGTTCCCGGCATTCAATCCCGACAAGCTGCCAAAGCTGCCGAAGCGCTCGCGCTGAAAATTCTCTATCGCGACGCGTGATGTCACGAGCCAGCTGGCAGGCCGCTCCAGCGAGGTGAGGGATATCATTTTTCCTCCGGCCAGCCCCGGGCGAGTATCGCGGCTTGTTGCAAGGTGATGCTTCGGACCAGCGGATCGGCATGACGGTGCACGAGTTGCCAATCCGTGCCATCCTTGCGGTAGACCTCGGTCACGCGCAGCGACCAGTCTTGAGCCGGCAATCCGCCCACTTCGGCCCGCTGGTGTTCGATCATGACGAGAACGACGAGCGCGTCCGATGCATAGGTTTGCAAGACATCGAGCTCGGTTTCGCCTTCCCTGAAGTATCGCGACAGGTCGGCCAGGCGTTTGGGACTCGCGTCGAATCCGCGACTGGCAGGCCCGCCGAAGGGCTGCATCAACGTGAAATCCGGCGCGATGCGGACGAGCTGGAGCCAGCGATCCATGTCGCCGCGCATGAAGGCGGCATTTTTCGCGCGGGCACGTTCGATGAGGCTCGCTATCGCGTCGTTTGCGACGGCCTCGTCGGCTGAAAGCTGAACGGACAGCGGAATTGCAGCCGTGGCGGCCATCATCGAGCGCCGCGACATCTTCTCCTGCCAGTCCGGCCAATTGTTCACGCCGGGCGGTCTCTGGGTCATTTCACGTCTCCTGGTCGAACGACGAACGACCTCATCCATGAGACCTTGAACTTGATGAATCCAGCGATATGATTTCAGCATCATGCTGAACCAAATTGATCTATCCAGGATTGATCTGAATCTCCTCGTGCTCTTCCGCGTGGTTCTGGAAGAGCGTCATGTCGCGCGTGCTGCAGGCCGGCTGAACCTGACGCCGTCGGCTGTCAGCCATGCTCTTGGCCGGCTCCGTCTCCTGCTGAACGACCCGCTGTTTCTGCGGACACCAAAGGGCGTCGTTCCAACGGCGCGGGCCTTGGAGCTCGAGGAGCCCGTGACCGAGATCATCGCGCGGATCGAACAGCTGATCGGCTCGGCTGCACCGTTCGACCCCGCGAAGAGCCGCCGCCGGTTCACGATTGGCGCCCCCGATGCCGTACTGGTCTCGACATCCGTTCAGCTCCTGCGATCGATCGCGACTGCGGCCCCCCATATCGACCTCGCCCTGATCCACCTGATGCCTGCGCCACGCGGCGGCGCGATCGGGGAGCCCTGGCACCAAAGCCTCGATATGCTCGAAAGACGCGAGCTCGATGTCGCAATGCTGCCGCTGCCGACGGTATCGCCGCGATTCGAGGCGCGCAGGCTCTACGACGAGGATTTTGTCCTGGCCATGCGCAAGGGGCATCCTCTCGCAAAAGCGCCAACCCGTGCTGCATTCTCGCAATCACAGCATCTGCTGGTGTCTCTCAGTGGTGAAGCGCGCGGTTTCGTCGATCAGATGTTGGCCAAGCGCGGCCTCGAGCGCCGCATCGCCTTGACTGTCCCGAATTTCATGATGGCGCTCGTCCAGCTTTCAGGATCTGATCTGATCGCAGCATTGCCGCGAAGATTGGTGGAGCACCACGCGGGCCGTTTCGGCTTGGTGTTCGTCGAGCTGCCTTTTGCGCGTAAACCGGATGCGATCCGCGCGATCGCAACCAAGGCAGCAATGAGAGATGCCGGCATCGCGTGGCTCATGCGGGTCGTGGTCGGCGCAATCGGAGCAGGTCGGCCCTAAAGCCGCCCCTCTGACGCCGAAAGGTCTTCATTCGACGCCGAAAAGTGACGTTATTGCGTCTGCCGATCCGCGCCTTACCGAAGAGCAGGGTTGGAGGTTTACCTAACGAAGAGAGCAACCAGCAATATGGCGACCGGCAGAAGCCCGAAACAGGTCACAATAATCGCAAAGACCGTCTCGTTCGCGAAAGTCTGTCGGAGATGCCGACGCATGAGCGATGTGCTCCAGCTTAACACAGCTTCATTTGCGGCCGAAGCATGCGCCAGCTAAACACAATCGCGAGCGAAGACAATGGTGGCGAAAATGGCCGGAGAAATCCCAAACAATTCAGATGCAGCAGTGACGAAGCGCGAGAAGCAGTCGGCTATTGTCGGCAGGTTGTTGGTGACGTGCTTCGTGGCGATGCGCAGCGGCTATCCTCGCAAGCACCTCGGCGCGGTGTTTGAAGAGCTGCTGGTCGCGATGATGATTCGCGTGAGCGACGAGCTCGGCGCTCCGCCGCGTACGGCCTCCGACGTTTCCAAATATCTCGGGCTCCCGCGCTCGAACGTCCGGCGCTGCCTCAACGTGCTGATCAGCGAAGGCGTGATCCGCAAGGTGAATGAGCACGGCCATACGGGCGAGCTGGACTGGCTCGCGTCGCGGATCGATGCGGAATATTTCGTCAAGATTCGGAGCGCGATCATCGCTGCGGCTGACGAGTTGAAGGCGCTGGACGCTGCATGACGCGGAACGCGCCGGCCTGTAGATCGGGGTGGGCCTTTCCGTGCTTCTTCAATCATATCGATACTGGATGTGGCCACGCGCTTTTGGCTGCGAAGCCCAATTGCAGGTGTCCGGTCGTTCGACGGGTTTGACACCGCAATTCCGCATTCTGCTACTGAAACCTCGCTTCTCAAACCGCTCGCCGCCCGTCATTGTGCGGCCGCAGCAATCATCTCAGGAGCAGCATCAATGTCGGACAAGGTCTCGCGTCTGCGACAAATCGCGCGACCTAATTCGTGCCAATAAAGAAGAATTTCGCTCCAGTGACTGATAGCTCCGTTTATTCGTACCGGCTGAGCACTGGCCAGAACCGATGATCCTGCTTCGATCCGAATGTCCTCCGATCCTGGTTCCCAGGGTTCGGATCAATCGTTCTCTGCGCCCACGACACGTTGTTGGGTTGCTGCCGCCGGAAGGTCAGCGCTCGCTCGGTGCCTTCGCTGAGCTGTCGACCGATCGACCATCAGGGCGCTGAGGGCTGGGCAGGCGATGGCGGGTCCGGAAATCACGTTTGGACCGTTTCGTTTCAGCTTGGCCAGACGCTTGCTGTTGCACGGTGAGACTCACGTCAGACTCGGCTCGCGTGCGGCCGCGATTCTGGGCGCCCTGCTGGAAGCTCCGGGTGAGCTCGTTTCAAGGGCCGTGCTCTACGATCGCGCATGGCCCGGGCGAACCGTGACCGAGGACAACCTGAAGGTTCAGATCTCCGGCCTGAGAAAGGCTCTGCTTGAATACGGAGACCTGATCCGCGCAGAGGCGTCCTTCGGCTACCGCTTCGTCGGAGACGTCGGCGTCTATCACCCATCGAAGCGCCGATCGCGCGCGCCCGGCGCGATGCATGCGCCGATCGGCCGCGCTGCGGTGATCGGCGACATCAGCGAGCTTCTGCAGAACGACCGGCTCGTCACCATCCTTGGGCCCGGCGGCATCGGCAAGACGACCGTCGCGCTTGCCGTGGCGAGCGAGCTTGAGAAATCCTATTGCGACGGAGTCTGCCTTGTCGAGCTCGACCGTATCACTGACGGAAGTCAGATCTATGCGGCCGTCACCGGCGCGCTTGATCTGCCGGTTCAGATGGCTGCAAGTCTCGATCAGGTCCTGCTTGCCCTTCATGGCCGGCGTCTGTTGCTTGTCCTGGATTCCTGCGAGCATGTCACCGAGAGCGTCGCGCTCCTCGTTGAAAGCGTGCTCAGCGGCACCCGCGACGTCCATATTCTGGTGACGACCCGCGAAACCCTGCGGATCGAAGGCGAACTTGTCTGGCGTCTCGATCCGCTCGAAACCCCGCCGTCGTCTGTTCCGGTGACAGCCGGAAACGTTCAGGATTATTCATCGGCAGAATTGTTCACGCGAACCGTCTGCCGGAGAACGCCGAACTTCGCGATCGATGATACCGTCGCGGCCGCGATCGCGGATGTTTGCCGGCGCCTCGACGGGATGCCCCTGGCGATCGAACTCGCGGCGTCGATGGTCGACGTCCTCGGCATCGAAGAGGTTCGTCGCGGGCTCGACGAACGATTCTCCCTGCTCTGGGTGGATCGTCGGACCGCAATTCCGCGTCATCGCTCGCTCGCCGCAACGATCGACTGGAGCTACAATCTTCTTCCCAAAAGGGAGCGGGTGGTGCTCGGGCGCCTCTCCATTTTTGCCGGGCCTTTCACCCTCGGTGCTGCAATTGCGGTTGCAGGCGATGACGATCTGGACATGGGAGGTGTCCGCGAAGCGGTTGCCGCATTAGCGAGCAAGTCGTTTCTGAGCCTCGATCATCGGGCCGCGCCGCTGGAATATCGCTTGCTGGAGACCACCCGGGCCTACGCCACTCGGGCATCGGACGCGGCAGACGATCGGGAACGGGTGCACGAGCGCCATGCGCGCTATTTCCTCGACATGCTGGAGCGGAGGGATTGGGATGCCTGCGATTCCGTCGCGGACAGTGCACAGCTGCGTGGTTACATCGACGAGGTTCGCGTCGCTCTCGATTGGGCGTTTTCCGTCAAGCCCGGCCTCGGAATAGCGCTGGTTCTTGCAGCCGAACGTCTATGGCTCGAGTTCACCTCACTCGCGCAAGGCGTTCCTCATCTGGAGCTGGCGTTGCGCTTTGCCGACAGCAGTCCCGATGTCGGACCCGCCGTGAGATCTCGCGTGCTGGTCGCGCTCGCGGCGGCGCAGGTCTATGTACCGGGTCTTGAGGGTGCGAGCCTCTACGAGCACGCCTGGCGCGCAGCACAAATCGCGCGTGACGATCTCCTGGAGATGCGGGCGCTCTACGGCATCATCCAGAACATGCTCCTGACCAGGCGTCCCGCCTCGCCCTACATCGATGCGTTCGCGGCGGTATGCAGGAGATCGAACGATGCCGTGATGTCGAGGCTTCTCCTGCGCTGGTCCGCCTTCCAGGCCTTTGAGGCCTCCGATATGACGCTGGCGCACCAGAAATTCGAGGCGTTCTTGAATGACCGATCGGCGATTCCCCGGAGAGTTTCGCTCTATTTCGGCGGCATCGACTCGATCATCTCCTGCAAGGTCGGGCTCGGGCTTACGAAGTTCTATTTGGGTTATCCCGATCAGGCGCGGTCTCTGCTGGCATCTACCGTCAGCCAAGCGGAAAGCCAGGGCCACGTGACGACCCTGTACTTCGTGCTCGCGCAGGGAGCTATCTGGGCTCATCTTGCATCTGGCGATTTTCAACGTGTCAGACTCTATCTGCGGAAGCTCGAAGCTGTGTCCAGCCTCTATCGTCCATGGCGCGTTCTGGTCGATGTCTTTCAGGCTCTTCTGATCCGCGAGGAAGCCCGTGACCTGGAAGCGGCAGAACGCAGCCTGACTCACAATCTGCAGGACAGATTCATCCTGAAGACAGGGACGCTTCATCCGACCCTTTGGGTTGAGCTCGCGGATACGCGACGCAGGCTGGGCGATCTGGATGGGGCGGAGGCGGCGGCAAAGCAGGCAATGACACAATGTCTCGGTGATCGGGACGGCCGACTCATTGGACGGCATCACCCCGTCCTCGCAAGGATCCTAATGGCGCGGAATCGGCCGGGCGATCTGAGCGCCGCAAGGAGCCTGTTCAGGGGCGCGATCGAGTTGACGCGCGCTCAAGGTATCTATTTCCATGAATGCGATGCCAGTGTCGGTCTCGCCGAACTGGAGTTGATGGCCGGACGGGCGGAAGTCGCGCACGCCGTGCTCAAGGAGCTGTTGGGGCGTCTCGGCGATCGAGAGTGTGTGCCCGGACTTGACCGGGCACGCGAGATTCTTGACGAGCCAGCAGCGGGGTCGATCGCCCGGCGGCAGATTGCCCGCTTGTCCTGAAGGTAAATTCAGCAATCAGGTTCAAGCGCTCGCCGCGGGCTCGCTGCGACGGCGAGGCGCGACTTCAACCTCCGTTGTGGCCGAGTATCTCCAGCCGCCTGACCACGACGCCCCCCTCGGCGAGCTCGGGGAGCCGGCCGAACCACTGCTGGACGTAGGGCATGGCATTGTGGGCCTCGAAGTCGTCGCGGCTTGCGAAGATCTCATAGAAGATGAAGCGTCCTGGTGTCTCGCGGTCCTCCTGGAAGAAGTAGACCAGGTTCTTGGGATCGCTTCGGACAAGCGCGACAAGCGGCAGCGTTGCCTCTCGAAGCGCGCGTTCCTTGCCCGGTTTGGCGCGGACTTCGGCGACGACCGAATAGGCGCCATCGGGAATAGTACGATAGCGAACGCCGTCGCGTTCCTGAGCGGTGGCTGATGCTGCGCCGGCCAGTGAAGCTGTGGCGACGAGGGCCAGGATCATTCGTTTCCGTGACATCATGGAGATCGTCCTTCTCTGCGATAATTGCTCTAGCCCCGCTGCTGGCGGGCGGCGAGCGCGTCGCTGAAGCGCTTCTTCACTGGACCCAGAGCCTTGACGAACTCGAGCTGCTCTCCCTCTGGGCCCTTGCAATAAATCAGCTCCCAGCCTTCCGAGAGGCCCTGCGTGATGCGATTGGTGTTCGCCTCCATCGGGGCGGCGCGGCGCTGCTGCTCTGATGTCACGGTGATCACACGATTGGCCCGCACCTGGGTCATGCCGCGGCGCGCCGATTCTGCCTCCAGGTCGTGGATGAACTTGTTGAAGTCGACGTCATCCCTCACATAGAAGCAGATGTGCATGGAGCGCGGAAACGCCGGGCTCATGTGGTCGCGCGCTTCTGCGAAGCTGTCGCCGCTGCCCGATGGCTGGCCAGCGTCGCGATACTGCAGAAGCTCGATCACGACGTTGTCGAACTGGACGAAGCGTACGTCCAAGCGTTGTGTGCCTCCCCTGAGATCGGGAACCCCGATCGTGCGCGGGTTGACATGGCGTTCGCGCGCTTCGATTTCCTGATCGGTCAAAAGCGTGTTGTGGATCGGTTCACCCTGGAAATCTCCGTCGCGGAAAATCTCGGTGCCGCCGAGCACTTCGGTGTAGAACTCGAAGGCGCGATTCATGTTTTGCACGGTCACGCCGAAATGCTGAACGCCTTGCAGCCGCGCGCCGAGTGGCGCGGAATCGCGAGCAACCGAAGCGGGGCGCGGAGCGCCTTGGGCATTTGCAGCCGCCGGGTTGGTTGCCGCCATTCCTGCCAGCATGGCCCCTGCCGTAAGGAGAACATCCCGGCGTCCAATGCCGGTCGTCTCAAAGTCTGTCTCTTCGCTCATCTTCCGTCTCCATCGCTTGACCGACATGGCGCGACGTAGAACTTGCTGGAGAACGGAGGGTTTTGCAGGTTAATTGAAGTAAATTCTGTCGTGGGTCGGTGTGCCACAATTCTGCATCCGCAAATCCCGACCCCACGGCTTCTCAAACCGCCTGCGACGCGCCATTGTGCCGCAGCATCAGCATCACCCTTGGAGCAGCATTACCATGTCGGACAAGGTCTCGCGTCGCCAGTTTGCCAAGCTGGCGGGATTGTCCGCGGCCGGAATGGCAAATCCTCTGGAGGCAGCCGACGCCAGGCCGGCATCGCCGCCGCGCAGCGGCAGCGGTTTCCCGGCGGGCTTCGTCTGGGGCACGGCGACCTCGTCCTATCAGGTCGAGGGCGCGGTCAACGAGGACGGGCGAGGGGCCTCGATCTGGGACAAGTTCGTGCGCATCCCCGGCAAGATCGAGGACGGCACCAATGGTGACCGCGCCAATGAGCACTATCACCGCTACAAGGAGGATATCGCGCTCATCAAGGCGCTCGGCTGCAAGGCCTACCGCTTCTCGGTGGCCTGGCCGCGGCTGTTTCCGGACGGCGACGGCAAGCCCAACCCGAAGGGGCTCGACTTCTACAATCGGCTCATTGACGAGCTCCTGAAGAACGGCATCGAGCCGTGGCTGACGCTCTATCATTGGGACCTGCCGCAATCACTGCAGGATCGCTTCGGCGGCTGGCGCTCGACGGAAACCTGCAAGATCTTCGGCGACTACGCCGCCTATGTTGCCGAGCATCTGACCGACCGCGTCAAAAACGTGTTCACGCTGAACGAGAGCGGCCGCTTCGTCTATTTCGGTTACGGCATCGGCATCGACGCGCCGGGCGTGACGCTGCCGCAAGCCGAGGTCAACCAGATCAGGCACAACAGCGCGCTCGCGCACGGGATCGCGGTGCAGGCGGTGCGCGCCCATGGCCGCCGCGGCACCAGAGTGGGGCCGGCCGAGAACATCGATGCCTGCGCGCCCGCGATCGACACGCCGGAGAACGTCCGTGCCGCGGAGATCGCGCTGCGCGAGATGAATGCCGGCTATCTCAACGTCATCATGACGGGCCGCTACACCGACGCCTTCCTGCAATTCGCCGGCCCCAATGCGCCGAAATACACCGATGCGGAGCTGAAGATCATCTCCTCGCCGGTCGATTTCCTCGGCCTCAACATCTACGCGCCGCAGAACTATGTGGTGGCCTCCGACCAGGGCGCGGGCTTCATGCCGCTGCCGATCCCGAAATCGTTCCCGCACATGAACTCGGACTGGCTGCGCGTCGGGCCGGAGACGCTCTATTGGGTGCCGAAGCTGGCGGCAAAGATCTGGAAGACGGATGCGATCTATATCAGCGAGAACGGCGCCTCCGGCGACGACGTCGTCACGCCGGACGGCAAGATCTACGACACCGACCGCATCATGTATCTGCGCAACTATCTCGCCCAGCTCCAGCGCGCCACCGCCGAGGGCGTGCCGGTGCGCGGCTATTTCCTCTGGAGCCTGATGGATAATTTCGAGTGGGTGTATGGCCTCAACAAGCGTTTCGGGCTGTACCACGTCAATTTCGACACCCAGGTCCGCACGCCGAAACTCAGCGCCAGCTTCTATCGCAACGTGATCGCGAAGAACGCGGCGGGGGCGTGATGTCTTCGCCTCTCCCCGCGCGCGGGGAGAGGCTGGAATTTGCGACAGCAAATTCGGGGTGAGGGGAACTCTCCGCGAGTCCATCTGCCTCCGTCCCTGCCCCTCACCCGGATTTTCCGCTGCGCGTAAAATCCGACCTCTCCCCCGCAAGCGGGGAGAGGTGAAGTGGGCGCCGCGCATTGACTCTCTTCTCCCCCTTATTCAGAAACGTCCTCAACAACCCACAACAAGAGGACAACGCCAATGGCTGACGCGCTGATCATCGATGCCTGCCGGACCCCGCGCGGCGTCGGCAAGGCCGGCAAGGGAGCACTTTCGGGAATTCATCCGCAGCAGCTCGGCGCCACCGTGCTGCGCGCGCTCGCAGACCGGAGCGGCATCAACACCGCCGATGTCGACGACATCGTCTGGGGCTGCAGCGCGCAGGTCGCGACCCAAAGCGGCGATCTCGGGCGGATGTCGGCGCTCGATGCCGGCTATGACGTGCGCGCCAGCGCCGTGACGCTCGACCGGTTCTGTGGAAGCGGCATCACCAGCGTCAACATGGCGGCATCCTCGATCATGGCGGGCGCGGAAGACCTCGTCATTGCCGGCGGCTGCGAGATGATGTCGATGGAAGGACGCCGCGGCGGCGGCCCGATGATGATGGACGGCGGCAATCTGCGCCTGCGCGCGCGGCATCCGCAATCGCATCAGGGCGTCTGCGCGGATGCGATTGCGACGCTCGAAGGCATCACGCGAAGGGATGTCGACGCGCTCGGGCTGGAGAGCCAGAAGCGCGCAGCGTATGCCATGGCGAACGGCCACTTCGACAAGAGCCTCGTGCCCGTCCATCGCGAAGACGGCAGTCTGGCGCTCGACCACGAGGAATATCCGCGGCCGCAGACCACGATGGAGGGCCTCAGCAGCCTGAAGCCGGCATTCCCGGCGATCGCCGACTACGCGCTCGATGACAAGGGCACGACCTATCGCGGCCTGATCCTGCAGCAATATCCGGACCTGAAGATCGACTTCGTGCACCACGCCGGCAACTCGTCCGGTGTCGTCGACGGCGCCGCCGCGATCCTGTTGGCCTCGCCCGCTTACGCCAAAGCGCATGGCCTTAAAGCCCGCGCCCGTGTCGTCGCGATGGCCAATATGGGGGACTCGCCGACCCTGATGCTGAACGCGCCGGTGCCGGCCACGCGCAAGGTGCTCGCGAAGGCGGGGTTGACCGTTGACGACATCGACCTGTTCGAGATCAACGAGGCGTTTGCGGTGGTTGCGGAAAAATATATCCGTGACCTCAAGCTCGATCGCGCCAGGGTCAACGTCAATGGCGGCTCGATCGCGCTCGGCCATCCCATCGGCGCCACCGGCTCGATCCTGATCGGCACCGTGCTCGACGAGCTCGAACGGCGCGACCTCAAGCGTGGTCTCGTCACCATGTGCGCCGCTGGCGGCATGGCGCCGGCCATCATCATCGAGCGCATCTAGCGCGAGCGAAGCTCGCCGCGCCCCTGTGGGAATAGGGTGAGGGAGCGGGTGAGACGTCCCAACGCGACGATCTAGCCTTATTTTCTAGGGCGAAACGCGCTCCTCCGCGCACAAAGAGGCACCTCGTCGCTTGTCGAAAGCGGCGAATCAGCTTTAGCAAGGTTGCGTGCGGGCCTTTGAAACAAGGTAAAATCCGCTGCCTGAGGCTTCTCCCGCTCCGGAAGTAGCTAAAAAGCAGGGTTTTTTGCCGCTGAGGGCCAAAAAAGCCCGTAAAACCGCGACAAAACTGTGCAGAAGGCTATAGGCCTTCGCCGGTTGGTCTAATATGCAACCGGCAACGAATCAGAGGAGACACGATGCCAACCCAAATGTCCAAATCGCAGTTGATCGAAAAGATTGCGACCGCCACCGAGCTTTCCAAGCGCGACGTCAAGAACGTCATGGAGACGCTGACCGACGTCGGTCACAAGGAGCTCAAGAAGAACGGCCTGTTCCTGGTGCCGGGCTTCGCCAAGTTCGTGGTCATCAAGAAGCCCGCGACCAAGGCGCGCAAGGGCACCAACCCGTTCACGGGTGAAGAGATGATGTTCAAGGCCAAGCCGGCCCGCAAGATCGTCCGCGCCCGCCCGGTCAAGGCGGCCAAGGACGCCGTGGGCTAACAACGCAAAGGCCCCCTCGGGTCGGAGGGGGCCTTTTGATTGGGGCAGCCGCGAGGGCCTGAGACGGAGGGCTCAACCCTTGCGGCGCTTCACCCGGACCGGAATGGGTTGAAGCTGCGGCCTTGAACCCAGTCCTGGCGCCGCCAGCCCATCGCGAACCCGGTCGATCGCGCGATCGAGCAACTGGCGCAGCCGCTGTGTCGTCCGCGATCTCTTCGCTTTCTCCAGCAGTTTCTTCATCGCAGTCACTCCGCCGCTTCGACCTTGACCTCGACCGGCTCGAGCGCCTCGGCGATGGCTTCGTCGACGCGCTCCAGCCAGATGAATTCGAGGCTGTCCCGCGCGCTCTTCGGGATGTCGTCATAGTCCCGCTTGTTGCGCGCCGGCAGCATCACCCGCTTCAGGCCCGCCGCCGCGGCCGCCACCACCTTCTCCTTGATCCCGCCGACCGGCAGCACCAGGCCGCGTAGCGAGATCTCGCCGGTCATCGCGGTGTCGCTGCGCACCGTGCGGTTGGTGAGCAGGGAGGTCAGCGCCGTGAACATCGCAACGCCCGCGCTCGGTCCGTCCTTCGGGGTTGCGCCCGCCGGAACGTGAACGTGGATGTCGCTCTTCTCGAACACCGACTGATCGATGCCGAGCTGCGTGGCCTTGCTCTTCACCAGCGTCAGCGCAGCCTGCACGCTCTCGCGCATGACCTCACCGAGCTGGCCGGTCAGGATCATGCCGCCCCGGCCGGGCACTCGCGAAGCCTCGATGAACAGGATGTCGCCGCCAACAGGCGTCCAGGCAAGGCCGGTGGCCACACCCGGAATGCTGGTGCGCTGCGCGATCTCGCCTTCGAAGCGCGGCTGGCCGAGCACGGTGGCGATGTCCTTCGCTCCCACCACGATCTTCACGGCGGTGCCCTCGGCGACCTGCACCGCGGCATGCCGGAACAGCTTGCCGATCTCGCGCTCGAGGTTACGCACGCCGGCCTCGCGGGTGTAGCCCTTGACCACCAGCTTCAGCGCCTCCGGCTCGATCTCGGCCTGCTCGGCGGTCAAGCCGTTGGCCTCGAGCTGGCGCCGTACCAGATAGCGCTTCGCGATCTCCAGCTTCTCCTCTTCGGTGTAGCCGGCGAGGCTGATCAGCTCCATGCGATCCAGCAGCGGACCCGGGATCTGGTCCAGCATGTTGGCGGTCGCGATGAACACCACGCGCGACAGGTCGAAGGGCACGCCCAGGTAATTGTCCCGGAACGTCCCGTTCTGCTCGGGGTCGAGCACCTCCAGCATGGCGGCTGACGGATCGCCCTGCACGCCACGGCCCATCTTGTCGATCTCGTCCAGCATCATGACGCAGTTGCGGCTGCCAGCCTTCTTGATGCCCTGGATGATGTTGCCGGGCAGCGCGCCGATATAGGTGCGCCGGTGACCGCGGATCTCGGCCTCGTCATGCACGCCGCCTAGGCTGACGCGCACGAAGGGGCGATCCATCGCACGCGCGATGGACTGGCCGAGCGAGGTCTTGCCGACGCCGGGCGGGCCGACAAAGCACAGGATCGGCGCCTTGCCCTGCGGGGCGAGCTTGCGCACCGCCAGATATTCGATGATCCGGCCTTTGATCTTCTCCAGGCCGAAGTGATCAGCGTCGAGGATGGCTCGCGCTTCCTTGATGTCGATCGGCTTCTCCGCGGGCAGCGCCCAGGGCAGCTCGATCAGCCAGTCGAGATAGGTGCGGACCATGCCGGCTTCGCCGGCGGCCTCCGGCATGCGCTCGTAGCGGCGCAGCTCCTTCCTGGCGTGCGCGTCCGCCTCCGGCGGCATGTTGGCCTTGGCGATGGCAGACGTCAGCTCGGCGACCTCGGCCGCCTTGCCGTCGCCTTCGCCGAGCTGACGCTGGATGGTCGCCATCTGCTCGCGCAGGATCGCCTCGCGCTGCCGCTCGTCGAAGCTGGCGCGGGTCTTCTGGCCGATTTCGTTCGAGATGCGCAGCACCTCCAGCCGCTCGGCCAGATGCTTGGACACCTTCTCGACGCGCAAGGCGAGGTCGATGGTCTCCAGCACCTCCTGCTTGTCCTGCGGCTTGATGTCCATGAACGAGGTCGCCAGATCCGCCAGCGCGCCGGGCGCGGTGGTACCCTGGAACATCGCGGCGAGCTCGGGCGGCGCCTGCGGCAGCAGCTCGATCGCCTCGATCGCCTGGCGCTGCAGGTTCAGCGCGCGCGCCTCGATCTCCGGCGAAGTCGTGGTCGGCTCCGGAATCTGCTGGATGCGCGCGGCCGGGAACGGCGTCCCCGGCAGGAAGTCGAGGATGCGCGCACGCTGCACGCCCTGGCAGACGATGTGATGGGTGCCGTCGGGCGCGGTGATGTAGCGCACGATGTTGGCGATGGTCGCGACCCGGTAGAGGTCGTCCGGCGTGGGATCGTCGACTTCGGGATTGCGCTGCAGGACGATGCCGATAGGCCGCTGCTCGCGCAGCGCTTGTTGCGCCGCCGCGATCGATTTCGGTCGCGCGATCGCGATCGGCCCGATCGCGCCGGGAAACAGCACCATGTCGCGTACGGCGACGATGATCAGCGCGTCTTCGGGGATCTTCACGTCGTTATTGGTCTGTTCGTTGTTCATCTGTTCGGTGGCCATGATCGACCTCAGGATTTGGCGAGGCGTAGCGCGACGCAGCCGTCCATCACGAAGCGGCTGATGGCGTAGCGGCCGAGGGGCAATGCAATGCGGCGCTCAAAACGCCCCTGCGGCAGCTCGAGCCGGTGGATGCGGGCGTTGCGAAGCTCCGGCGGAAGCGTGCGCTGGCCGGAGACGACGAGCACGCCGTCATGAATCACCGTCTCGACATTGTCCGGATTGACGCCGGGAAGCGCGACCAGGATCAGCAGCTCATGCTCGGTTTCGAGCACGTCGATCGGCGGCTCCCAGCAGGCTTCCTGGCGGCCGAACTGCTGGCGCAGCCGGTCGGCGCGCGTCAGCTGGTCCAGGGCTTCGGACAGCATCCAGTCGAGGGGATTTTTGGGTTGCATGATGCGGGCTCAGGGGTGGGAAAGCCTGCATATGGGGCTGGTTCCCGGGAAATCCAGTGCGGTGGCGCTGACGTGCCATGCGCCGTCGTGCGATCGCAAAAGCAAACGCCGCGGCTTTGGCCCAAAATGCAAACGCCGCGGCTTTGGCCGCGGCGTTCCGTCATCGGCAGGGGCGCGGGTCAGGCCGCGGCGCGGTAATCTTCTTCCGCCTCGAGGTTGATCACGGACGTCGCCAGCTCGGTCAGCGTATGGTCGGTCGCCTCTTCTTCCTCCAGCGTCGCCTGAAGCAGCCTTGCTGCGTCCTGCATGCCGAGCTCCTCGGCCCAGGTGCGCAACGTGCCATAGCGGGAGATCTCGTAGTGCTCGACCGACTGGGCGGCCGCGAGCAGCCCCGCATCGAGCGCAGGTGCGCCCTTGAACTCCTTCATGATCTCGGCGCCCTCGTCGGTAATGCCGTTGATGGCCTCGCAGGGCTTGCCGCGTGCCGGCTTGCCCAGCATCTTGAAGATCTGGTCCAGACGCTTGACCTGGCCCTGGGTCTCACGCAGGTGCTTGTTGAAAGCGGCCGCCAGATCCTTCGATTGCGCGGCCTTGGCCATCTTCGGCAGCGTCTTGATGATCTTGTTCTCGGCGAAATAGATGTCCTTCAGCGTTTCCAGAAACAGGTCGCTGAGCATTTTCGGCGCCTGACGCGGTCGGCGCGCGGCGGTCTTCTTGGGTGCGCGTTTCTTCGCTCGTTTAGCCATATGTCCTCCTCTTGAGGTGACACGGGAAGGCATCTCCTTCCCCAATCCTCAGGCGTTCAAAGCCGGTTGGAGAACGAAAGTTCCAAACTGCAACCGGCGCGCGCGGCAACCGTTCAGGTCGGGCGCTTGTAGGGATCTTCCTGGCGCTGCCGTGCCTCGGTATTGCGATCGAGCTGCGCCCGCTCGCTGCGCCTGAGGTGGCCGGCCTTCATCACGCCATAGACGAGGACCCCGCCGAGCACGAAGGCTCCGATGAACCAGAGCCAGAGCAGGTTGGCCGAGAGCTGGCCGAGAAGCATTCCGATTCCACTGTCGCTCATTGTCGCCTCCAGTGATTTCCAAAGCGGCTTTGCTGGGCTAAGTCAGCCCGGCAGCCATCGTTCCAGCGTCCAAGGATCCCACCGACACATGCTCGACTTCGCCCTGTCCGCCTTCGTGACGCTGCTGCTGGTGGTCGACCCGGTCGGCCTTGCGCCGGCCTTCCTGGCCGCGACGGGGGGCATGCCCGACAAGGTCAAACGAACCATCGCGCTGCGCGCGCCGCTGATCGCGGCCTCGATCCTGGTGGTGATCGCGCTGGTCGGAAACTGGTTGCTGCGCCAGCTCGGGATCGGGATCCCCGCCTTCCAGATCGCCGGCGGGTTGCTGCTGTTCGGCGTGTCCTACCAGATGATCTTCGGCGATCGTCCGCATCGCGAGGCCCGCGAGGCCGACAAGGCGACGTCCGAGCACGCCTCCGATGTCGCGGTGTTTCCCCTGGCCATCCCCATGATGGCCGGCCCCGGCGCGATTGCGACCACGCTGCTGCTTTCGGGCGATGCCGGCTATGGGGCGAGACTCGCGGTGATCATCGCGGTCGTCCTCTCGGTCTGCCTGCTCTGCATGCTGTGCTTCGTCTCGGCACATTTGATCGCGACGACCCTCGGACGCACCGGAAATGCGGTGCTGTCGCGCGTCCTCGGCATGCTGCTCGCGGCCTATTCCGTGCAGTTCGTGATCAACGGGATTGCGGCCGTCCGCTTGAGCCTGTCATAGGGCTGCGACAATCTGTGAATTCGTTGATTTTGCCGTCGATTTCGTGGTCTGGCAGGAGGGGCGACAAGGTGGCACCGGATCCGGGCCGCTTTCGCTTGCACTGCCATGTTGCTTTGACGTACTCCCGGTCTAACAAGCCCATCGTCAGGAAATCGGGATGTCGACGACAGAGGAAGAGCTCGCCAAGAGACAGGCCATCATCGACGCCTGCCGGCGCATGAACGCGCTCGGCATCAACCAGGGCACCTCGGGCAACATCTCTGTCCGGCATGTGGACGGTCTCCTGGTCACGCCGACCAGCGTGCCCTATGAGGCGATGACGCCGGACCAGATCGTCTTCATGGCCATGGACGGCACACATGCGCCCGATCAGAAGCCGTCGAGCGAATGGCGCTTTCATCGCGACATCCTGAAGTCACGGGGTGACGTCAACGCCGTCGTGCACGCCCATCCGACCTATTGCACCATCCTGGCGATCATGGGCATGGAGATTCCGCCGGTGCACTACATGATCGCGGCGGCCGGCGGCGACAGCATCCGCTGCGCGCCCTATGCGACGTTCGGAACCGTGGAGCTGTCCGAACATGCGGTGCAGGCGCTGGAGGGGCGGCTTGCCTGCCTGCTGGACCATCACGGCATGATCGCGATCGGCAAGACGCTGGACAAGGCGATGTGGCTCGCCGTCGAGGTGGAAACGCTGGCGCGGCAATATCACGGTTGCCTCCAGATCGGACAGCCGCCGCTGCTCCCCAGCGCCGAGATCGAGCGGGTCCGCCAGCGCATGGCCGGCTACGGCCTGTCGGAAGGGTAGGGCAGGCAGAAGGTGTTCGTGCGGATCAGGCATCTCGTGGATCGCAAGGGGACGAACCGCACCATGGTTCGGCTGCGCGCCCTCTTGCGCAGCAACGAGTTCTACCTGATCCCGCTGGCGCTGGTGATCGGCACGCTGGCCGGCGCGGTGGTGACGCTGATGGCGCATATCGCGCAGATCGCGCACGTGGTGATCTATGGAATTCCCGTCGATGTCCACTTGTCGGCCCACGCGAGCGTCAGCCCGTGGGCGGCACTGATCGCGCCGGCGCTGGGTGGGCTTTCGCTTGGCATCATGGAATGGTCGCGGCGTCGGATGAAGATTTCGAATGCGGTCGATCCGATCGAGGCGAACGCGCTGCGCGGCGGCAATCTGTCGATGCGGGACAGCGTCATCGTGTCGAGCCAGACGCTGATCTCCAACGGCTGCGGCGCCTCGGTCGGCCTTGAGGCGGGCTATACCCAGATCGGCTCGGGGATCGCCTCGCTGTTCGGCAAGTTCTTCAATCTGCGCCGCAACGATCTTCGCCTGATGGTCGGCTGCGGCGCGGCGGCTGCGATCGCGGCGGCGTTCGGCGCGCCGATCACCGGGGCCTTCTATGCCTGTGAGCTGATCGTCGGCGTCTATTCGGTCGGCAGCGCCGCCCCGATCCTGGCAGCTTCGCTCGCCGGCGCGCTGACCGCGCAATGGCTCGGCGGCGCGCCATACTCGCTGGAGATACCCAAGGTCAGCGCCGTCGGCGTCGAGCAATATCTGGCCCTGATCGGGCTTGCGCTCATCACCAGCGGGGTCGGCATCGCCGTGATGCGCTCCTCGCCGATGTTCGAGCGCCTGTTCGCCTGGCTGCCGATCTGGCTCCGGCCCGTGATCGGCGGCCTCATCGTCGGCGGCTTTGCCATCGTGACGCCGCAGGTGCTGGCGGCCGGCCATGGCGCCATGGTGCTCGATCTCTTTCACGACATGACGATCGGCCTGATCGCGCTGATCATCGCCCTGAAGGTGACGGCCTGCCTGGTCTCGCTCGCCTCCGGCTTTCGCGGCGGTCTGTTCTTCGCCTCGCTGTTCGTCGGCAGCCTGATCGGAAAGTTCTTTGCCGCGGTGCTGCTCTTGATCAGCCCGAACTTCGCGATCGATCCGCTGGTGGCGATGCTGACGGGCATGGCGACGCTCGGTGTCGCCATCGTCGGCGGCCCCCTGACCATGTCGTTCCTGGTGCTCGAGATGACCCGCAACGTCGACGTCACCGCCGTGGTGCTCGCCGGCTGCATCGTCACCTCGATCTGCGTCCGCTTCATGTTCGGCCACTCCTTCTCGACCTGGCGCCTGCATCTGCGCGGCGAGACCATCCGCAGCGCCAACGACGTCGGCTGGCTGCGCAATCTCACCGTCGAGCGGCTGATGCGCTCCGACGTCGGCAAGGTGCCCTCGACCACGACGATCGCCGCGGTCCGCCGCGAGTTCGCGCTGGGATCGCGGCCCGGTATCGTCATCGTCAACAATTCCGACGAATATGTAGGCCTGGTCCTGCTGCCGGACCTGTTCTCCAGCGACCTCGACACCATCGCCGACGACATCCAGGTGATCGAGCTCGCCCGCCTGATCGACATCGTGCTGATCCCGGAAATGAACGTGAAGTCGGCGATGGCGGTGTTCGACGAGGCCGAAGCCGAGATGCTGGCGGTGGTGGATTCCACCGACAGCCGCAAGGTGGTCGGCTTCCTCACCGAAAACTTCGCCCGCCGCCGCTATGTCGAGGAGATCGACAAGGCGACGCGCGGCGTGCTTGGGGCGCTGTCGTAGGCGCCTTCTAGCGGCCTGGTTGAGGCGGGGCTGCGACGAGGAGCGTCACGATCCGCCGCACCATCGGCAGCACCACCAGCAGCGTCGGAAAGGCGACCAGCCAGGACAGCGCCCAGGCGCCCGGCCAGGTCGCGAGGAACGCCGGCGTCGCCCCTAAGCTCCGGAGCGTCGAAATGACCGACACCACGGCCGTCATGAGGATGGACAGCACGAACGGCATCACGATCGGCGCATAGCGCGCCGGCAGTTTGCGAACCACAATCATCTGATTTCTCTTGGAAAGGACGCGTCGATCACGTTGAACCCTGCAAATGGCATCGATCCCGACGGCGTCGGTTGATGCGTTGGTTCACGTGAAACGCTTACGGCGACCGAAAAACGGCGCGGCTGTTCATTATCCGCTCAGGTTCGATGGTTCAAGCTGCGAGTTGGTCGTTCGGTTTACAATCGTTCAAAGCGTGGCAGATTGCCGCGAACATGAAACCATCTCAACGGTTTGCGCATTGAATCCGGTTTGCACATCCCTACGTTTGGCAAGAGCATCGGCAAGATTATAGGAAGGTCAAAATGACTGTGAGACCCATGATTTCCGCAGCCGGCCGCAACATGGTGCTGGCCGCGTTCGCAAGCCTGGCATTGGTCGCAACCTCCGCATCGCCCTCGGCTGCGGCGTCCCCCGGGGCGGTGTCTGGAAAGCCCGTCACGGCAGGGCAGGGCTCCTCCGACGTCACCGATTTCAGCGCCCGGCGGCGCCACTATTATCGGCGCGGGTCGAACGCCGCAGGCCTCGCCTTCATGGGCGCCGCGGCGGGGATCATCGGCGGGGTGATCGCCGAGCAGCGGCGCCGCGACTACTACGAGAACCGCTATTATTATGGTTCGCGTCCCTACTACGGCGGTCCGGGCTATTATGGCGGTCAAGGCTATTACGGCGGCGGCAGTCCGTTCTATTACGATCCGGGCTACTGAGCGGCTGTTTTCAACGCGGCCCGGATTGGGTTGTGGGAAAAGGGCGGTACTTTGTGCCGCCCCTTTTTTTTTGATGCCTCGGTACGCTTGTAGCCCGGATGGAGCGACTTGTCCGCCATAGCTCGAAGAGCGACGGCGGAAGCGCAATCCGGGTCCGCCCGCCCGGCATCTCGCACCGTCCCGGATTACGCTGGCGCTCCATCCGGGCTACGCGATCGTGCCTGTGTCGCCCGCTGTCAATCCGCTTCGCTAAAAATATTCCACTTTACCGAAATTCGGTTTCGACGTATGTGTCGTCCATCCCGGCTCACCCAAGAGGGGCGACTATGTGGTCGTCACTGTCGCGAGCCGGGTCTGCGGTGGACGCGGCAGCGTCGGCACGAGAGGTGCGGGCAGGGCGGGTAGTCCCTGTGAGCCCGAGGCTTCGTGCGGACGACGGCGCTGTTCAGTTCGTCTCGCCACATTCTTCCGGCAACGTCGACAAGGCCGGGAGATAATGTGGTGACCAGCGAATGCGCGTACGGCAAAACCGTGTGGTCCTGGCCGTCGTTGCTACGGTCAAGCTGTTCGAAGATGCGCGCGAGCCCAACCGGGTGGACGGCATCATCCAATTCGAACGGCGAGGGAGGCCAGAAGGAATGGTCGGCTCCCGGGAGATCACGGCATAAGCCGTCCAACCACCGCGCAGGGAAGGCCGAGTGATCGGCACCACCTGTATGCTGCTGTGCGGTTCTTCCTGCGTGTGCATTTCGCGCAGCGGACCGCGGGTGCGAGCCAGCACCCGGCCTTCCCTGCGCCCTCTTGGCTTTATGAGGGTGGAGTGACCAAGCAAAGCTCGGGCGAATTGCGCCGCGAGGACGAAGAGGCGTGTCTGCGAGCTGAGCTACGTGCCACAAACTCGATCTCGTAGGGTGGGCAAAGCGCAGCGTGCCCACGCCTTGTCGCTTATGGACGGAGATCGTGGGCACGGCGCAAGTGCGCCTTTGCCCACCCTACGGCACCGCCGCTGGGATGTGCACTGGAGCATCGCAATGACATGTGGAGACAGCGTGCGCCCGCTCCGCGTCGTACCGTGTCGCCATCTGGATCCGAGCTATGCGCAGCAGCGGCAAGACGCGCTGCGGCTTGTCCGGGACACGGCTAAATATTCGGCAATCGCGCCCTCCGGCGCCGATGGACTTGCCCGCTTCAATCCGGTTCAATGGCCAATCGAGCTTTCAGGCGACAATGATGTCGAGATATCTGCTGGTCCTGCTGCTGCTGGCGTCACCGGCGGCCGCGCAAGTCAAGTTGGCGCCGAAGACCGCGGCCGGACATCCCGATCCCTGTGCCCCGATCGGGCGTACCGCGGACGGCAAGCTGGTCTACTCCATGAAATGCGAGACCCTGCCGGCACCGCCTCCGACGCCGCGGGCGGAACTGAAGGAAGCCCCTCCGCCGGCCGCCGAGCCGGAACCGGAGACGCGGCGGAGCGGCATTTTCGGCTGGTCCTACGACCGCAGGTGATGCGTCCGCGCCCCTTGCGCGAAACTGTCGGGAGTGCTCTTTGCTTGAAAATTATCCGTGGGGCCACCGGCCCCGATCCAGAGAGATGAGATGAGCAAACTCGTTATCCGTGCCGGCGACTTCACCTTCGATGCCCGTTTCGAGGAGCAACTGGCACCCAAGACCGTCGCCGCCTTCCGCAAGGCACTGCCGTTCGAAAGCCACATCATCCATGTGCGCTGGAGCGGCGAAGGCGTGTGGATGCCGCTCGGCGATCTCGATTTCGGCGTCGGCTACGAGAACCACACCAGCTATCCCGCGCCGGGCCAGATCATCCTCTATCCCGGCGGCATCAGCGAGACCGAGATCCTGCTGGCCTATGGCGGTGTTCACTTCGCCAGCAAGATGGGCCAGCTCGCCGGCAACCACTTCATCACGCTGACCTCGGGCCTGGAGAATCTGGCGACGCTGGGCAAGAGCGTGCTGTGGAAGGGCGCGCTGCCGATCCGCTTCGAGGAAGTCTGAGTGGCTGACACACGCTACCCGCGCGATCTCCGCGGTTACGGCCGCAACCCGCCGCACCCCGAGTGGCCCGGCAACGCGCGAGTCGCGGTGCAGTTCGTCGTCAATTTCGAGGAAGGCGGCGAGAACAACATCCTGCACGGCGACCGCGCCTCGGAAGCGTTCCTGTCCGACGTGCTCGGCGCGCAGCCCTGGCCGGGCCAGCGCCACGCCAATATCGAATCGATGTTCGAATATGGCTCGCGCGCCGGCTTCTGGCGGCTGTGGCGGATGTTCACCGCACGCAACTGGCCGACCACCGTGTTCGGTGTCGCCACCGCGCTGAAGCGCAACCCCGAAATCGTCGCCGCCATGAAGGAGGCGGGCTGGGATATCGCCAGCCACAGCCTGAAATGGATCGAGCACAAGGACATGACCGAGACGCAGGAGCGCGCCGAGATCGCGGAAGCGATCCGCGTCCACACTGAGGCCACCGGCTCGCGGCCGCTCGGCTGGTACACCGGGCGGTCCTCGATCAACACCAACCGTTTGCTGATGGAGGAGGGCGGCTTCCTCTATCTCTGCGACTCCTATGCCGACGATCTGCCCTATTGGGTCAAGAGCGCGGGCGGCAAGCAGCTCATCATTCCCTATACGCTAGACGCCAACGACATGCGCTTCATCAACCCGCAAGGCTTTGCCGAGGGCGAGCAGTTCTTCACCTATCTGAAGGACGCCTTCGACGTGCTCTATGCGGAGGGCGAAACCGCGCCGAAGATGATGTCGGTAGGTCTGCACTGCCGTCTCGCCGGCCGGCCCGGCCGCGCTGCGGGCCTGATGCGCTTCCTCGATTATATCGGCAAGCACGAACGCGTCTGGGTGCCGACGCGTTTGCAGATCGCCCAGCACTGGCACGACAAGCATGCTCATCTTGCGGCCGACGCATTCGAGATCGGTTGAAGGACGATGTCGCAGATTTCGCTCGCCGATCTCAATGCCGCAAGCAAGGCCGACTTCGTCGCGGCCCTCGCCAATGTCGTCGAATATTCGCCGTGGATCGCCGAGCAGCTCGCCGACAAGCGGCCGTTCGCCGGCGTCAACCAGTTGCACGCAGCGCTGATGGCGGCGATCCAGAGTGCCGAACCCGACGCGCAACTGGCGCTGATCCGGGCGCATCCCGATCTCGCCAGCAATACCCAGCGCGCGGCGGGGCTGACGGCGGAATCGACCGATGAGCAGAACAGCGCCGGCCTCGACCGGTTGTCGGATGCGGAATACGCGGCGTTCGAGCGCGTCAACAGCGCCTATCGGGACAAGTTCGGCTTCCCCTATATCGTCTGCGTGCGTCGTCACACCCGGGATTCCGTGCTGCGCGACTTCGAGACGCGGTTACGCAATATCGCCAAGACCGAGACACGGCGCGCGATCGAGGAGATCGGCCGCATCTCCGCGCTGCGGCTGGATCAGCTCGTCATGGCCGACGACAGGCTGAAGGTGCACGGCCGGCTCTCGACTCATGTGCTGGACAACCACGTCGGCAAGCCGGCGTCCGGTATCCCGGTCGAGCTCGTCGAGCTCGCGAGTCTCGGCGAGAGCCGTGTAATCGCGCGCGCGGTCACCAATGCGGACGGCCGCACCGATCAGCCGCTGATCGGCGGCCGTCCGCTGCCGATCGGCCGCTATGAGCTCAAATTCAGCATTGCCAGATACTACGCCGAGCGCAACGTGCCGCTGTCAGACCCGCCGTTCCTCGACGAGATCCCGTTGCGCTTTGCCGTCAGCGAGCCAGAGGGGCACTATCACGTGCCGCTGTTGGTCACGCCATGGAGCTATTCGACCTATCGCGGCAGCTAAATGCAAGGCGCGCTCTTCACCTCGCCCCGCTTGCGGGGCGAGGGAGAACGGCGTCGCCGTGGTCGAGCTATCGTGTCCCAGTGGAGTCGCCAAACTTGTCGAGCAGCGCCGGAAACAGCCGGTCCGGCTTGAACGGTGGCGCGGTGAAGCGGATGCCGGTGGCATTCGCGATCGCGTTGCCGAGCGCGGCTGCGACCGGATTGTACGGGCTCTCGCTCATCGACTTCGCACCCAACGGACCGATCGTGTCGGACGTCTCGGCGAAGAACACGTCGGTGCGCGGGACGTCGGCGAACGAAGGCAGGTGGTAATCGCGGAATTTCGGGTTGGTGACCCGGCCGGTCGCGTCGATCACCATCTCCTCGTAGAGCGCGGCGCCGAGCGCCTGCGCAACGCCGCCTTCGACCTGACCGCGGCACTGCATCGGATTGGCAACGATGCCGGCGTCCGCGGCGTGGACGCTCCGGAGTATCCTGAGCTCGCCGGTGGCCTTGTTCACGGCGATGCGAAAACCCTGGACGTTGAAGCCGACCGAGCGCGGCGTGCCGGTGGAATTGCCGCTGCCTGCGAACGGCTGTCCGCGCTCGCGCGCGAGCTTCGCCAGCTCCGTAAACGGCATGCGCCGGACGCCGCTGACGACGGCATTGTCCTCGAGCACGCAGCTCCCGATGTCACACAGCCACGCGCCGGCGGCGGCCACCTTCAATTGGGTCGCGAGCTGAATGGAAGCCGCATGCGTCGCCTTGCCGGCGACGAACATGCCCGCGCTGCCATAGGCGCCGGTGTCGTGGCCGCCATGGGCGGTGTCGGACTGGCGCAAGCGGATCCGGTCGACGGTGGTCGCCAGCGTGGTCGCGGCGATCTGCCGGTGCACGGTGCTGGTGCCGTTGCCGAATTCGGCGGTGCCGACGCTGAGATCGAAGCCGCCGTCGTCGTTGAGCGTAATCGTCGCGTCGGCGAGGTGGCCCGCCGGCGGCACGGTGTCGATCATGGTCAGCGCGACGCCGTCGCCGATCAGCCAGTCCGGCGACAGGTCCGGCTGCGGGCCGTCAGCCTGCATCGCGCGCTCGACGAGGTCGAGGCACTGGTCGAGACCGTAGGAGCCGTAAAGCACGTCGTGAAATTCGGACGGCGGCGGCGACAGCATGGGATCGCCGTCCCTCACGATGTTGCGCCGGCGCATCTCGTAGGGGTTGATGCCGAGCTGCTCGCCCAGCTCGTCGATCGCGGCCTCGATCGCGATCAACGTCTGCGGCAGGCCATAGCCGCGAAACGCGCCCGCCGGCACCGTGTTGGTGTAGACCGCGTAGCCGTCGACCCGCTTGTTCGGGCAATTGTAGACCGCGATGGACTCCGACAGCGAATGGAACATCACGGGGCCGGCGTGATTGCCGTAGGCGCCGGTGTTGGAGAGCACGTCGAGCTGGAGCGCGGTGAGCTTGCCGTCGGCATCCGCTCCGGCCTTGATGTGGACCCGCATCGGGTGCCGCGTCGAGGTCGCGATGAACTGCTCCTCGCGGGTGAGCTCCAGCTTCACCGGACGTCCCGTCTTGAGCGCAGCGAGCGCCAGAATGTCCTCGACGAACATCTCCTGCTTGCCGCCAAAGCCGCCGCCGACGCGCTCGCAGAACACGCGAACCTTGTCGGGCGGAAGCTTGAAGATGTCCGACAGCGCGCGCCGGGTCAGGAACGGCACCTGCGTCGAGGTGCGGACATTGAGCACGCCGGAAGTATCGAGCCAGGCGAGGCCGCCATGGGTCTCCAGCGCCGCATGCTGGACGCGATGACTGTGGAAGGTGGCCTCGTAGGTGACGGCAGATGTCGCGAGCGCCGCCGCGACGTCGCCGAACTCGCCATGTGTCTCCGCAGCGAGGTTGCGCTGGGCGTCGGCGATGCGGTTCGCGGTGGTGCGGTCGGGATGAATGATGGGCGCGCCCGGCGCCATCGCCTGCTCCGGATCGATCAGCGCAGGCAAAATCTCATAATCGAGCTTCAGCCGGCGGCAGGCCTCCTCGGCGGCGGCCTCGCTCTCGGCGACGATGGCGGCGACCCTCTGGCCGATGAAGCGGACGACGTCGTCGAGAACGCGGGTGTCCTCGGGGTCCATCCAATCCATCTCATGCCGCGCGGTCGAGATCAGCATCGAAGGTGCGTCTTCATGCGTCAGCACCGCGTGCACGCCGGAAACCTTCAACGCTTCCGACTTGTCGATCGCGACGATCCTGGCGTGGGCATGCGGCGACCGCACCAGTTTGACGTGGAGCAGTCCGTCGATGGCAGTGTCGAAGGTGTAGCGCGCCTCGCCGCGCACGATGTCGGGGCCTGCGGGCGCCGGCAGGCTGCGGCCAAACGCGGCTCCGGCCTCGACGCTTGCCTCGACATTGGTGTTGCCGAGCAATGCGTCCTCGATCGAGCGATAGCCGGTGCAGCGGCAGATATTGCCCTTCAGCGCCGCGCCGAGATCGGTCCGCTGCGCCTGGTTCAGCGAAGCGCAGGTCAGGATCATGCCGGCGGTGCAGAAGCCGCATTGAAAGCCCTGCGCGTCGAGGAAGGCCTGCTGCATCGGATGCGTGCCGTGGTCTCCGCCCAGACCTTCGATCGTGGTGATGGCGCGTCCCTCGGCCCGGAACGCCGGGATCAGGCAGCTGTGCACCGGCTCGCCGTCGAGCAGCACGGTGCAAGCGCCGCAGTCACCGGCGTCGCAGCCCTTTTTCACGCCGAAATGGCCGAGCTCGCGCAGGAACGTGCGCAGGCACTGGCCGGCGCGCGGTTCCTGCGCAAACGGTTTGCCGTTGATCTCGAAGCTCATGACGGCATTGCCCCCAGCAACTCGCGGCGAACCTCTTCGGCGAGCCGCAATGTCATGTGCTTGCGCCAGAGCGGCTGGCCGTGGATGTCGGTGTGGTACAGGTCATCCGTGATCTGCTGTATGATGGCATCACGAAGCGCGCCCGCATCGGGCGGCTTGGCGAACGACAGCTGGATCGGCCGCGCCGTCGATGCGGTGACCGTCAGCGTCAGCGTGCCATCGGCATCGAGGCTGCCGATCAGGAGCGCCGCCGAGCGGCCGACCGGCGCCAGCGAGATCTGGCGATATGCCGTGCGGCGCTTCAGCGCGGCAATCGGAATATCGATCTGGCGAAGCAGGTCGCCCGGCGTCAGGCGATTGCGCTGGTTGCCGGTGACGAAGTCGACAACAGGAATCTTCTGCTCGCCGCCGCCGGCCTTCCAGATGGTGCAGACGCCGCCCAGCGCTGCGGTGAGCGAGATCATCGGTCCCGCCGGCAGCGACATGCAGACATTGCCGCCGACGGTCGCGGTCTTCCAGATCTTGAACGAGGCAAGGAAGGCGCGGCAGCATTGGTTGATCAGCGGCGCGGCCAGCCAATCGGACGGGCAGGCAAGTCCGTCGAGCTGCGCGACCGTGCAAGTGGCGGCGATGGAGAGATGGCTGTCTGTGATCGTCAGCGCCGGCCATTTCAAATCGGTCAGATCGATCAGCCGCTTCAGATGGACCTGCGGCTCCGAGAACAACCACGTGCCGCCCGCGAGCCAGGCGTCGCCTGCCGTCCAGGCCGGCAATTGTGTCCGTGTTTGCGGACGGGCCACTGTCGTGATGGTATTCAAATCCATGACTGCGCCAAAGCTTCCGCCGGTGAATCGTGTCGATGATTCTTGCAAGACCGGAGCCAAGTCGCAACAAGCAAGTCGTGGCGCGAAGGTGATCGAGCCAGCGTTTACCTGGCTGGCCTGTCAGCGGGTATGAGGAGAATCGGGATCATGAGCGACACAAAGCCGATCTGGATCAGGGATCCCCTGGCCGTCCTCGCCGACGGTGCCGAGCGCGGAATCGTGGTCACCAACGGCCGCATCGTCGAGCTGGTGCCGGCCGGCGCCACGCCTGCGACCGCTGATGTCGCGGTGTTCGACGCGAGCGCACATGTCGTGCTGCCGGGCCTGATCAACACCCATCATCATTTCTACCAGACCCTGACCCGGGCGCTGCCGGCGGCGATGGATCGGGAGCTGTTCCCCTGGCTCAAGGCGCTCTATCCGGTGTGGGCGAGGCTGACGCCTGAGGCGCTCGAGCTCGGCGTCACCGTGGCGATGTCCGAGCTGTTGCTCTCGGGCTGCACCACCACGACGGATCATCACTACGTCTTCCCCGCGGGTCTCGAGGACGCCGTCGATATCGAGGTCGGCGTCGCAAGTCGTCTCGGCGTGCGGGTGCTGCTGACGCGCGGCTCGATGAACCTGTCGCAGCGGGACGGTGGCCTGCCGCCTGACAGCGTCGTGCAGGACGAGGACACGATCCTCGCCGACAGTGCGCGTGTGGTGGCGAGGCACCACCAGCGCGGCGCCGATGCGATGGTACAGATCGCGCTGGCGCCGTGCTCGCCGTTCTCGGTGACGACGTCGCTGATGCGCGCCACCGCCGATCTCGCCGACAAGCTGGATGTGCGCCTGCACACCCATCTCGCCGAGACCGAGGACGAGAACAAATTTTGCCAGCAGATGTATGGCTGCCGTCCACTCGACTATCTCGAGCAATGCGGCTGGCTCAATGCGCGGACCTGGCTCGCCCACGGCATATTTTTCAATGCCGACGAGATGAAGCGGCTGGGCAAGGCGAAGACGACCATCAGCCATTGCGCGTGCAGCAACCAGCTGCTGGCGTCCGGCTGCTGCCCGGTCTGCGAGATGGAGGAGGCCGGCGTCGGGATCGGGATCGGTGTCGACGGCTCGGCCTCGAACGACGGATCGAATCTGATGCAGGAGGTGCGGGCCGCGTTCCTGCTGCAACGGGCGCGTTATGGCGTGGCCAAGGTCAGCCACAAGGACGCGCTGCGCTGGGCCACCAAGGGGTCGGCAGCCTGCGTCGGCCGGCCGGAACTCGGAGAGATTGCGGTCGGCAAGGCTGCGGACCTCGCGCTGTTCAGGCTCGACGAATTGCGCTTCTCCGGCCATGGCGACCCCTTGGCCGCATTGGTGCTGTGCGGGGCGCATCGGGCCGACCGGGTGATGGTGGGGGGACGATGGGCCGTGATCGACGGCGCGATCCCCGGCCTCGATGTGGCAGACCTCATCCGCCGTCACAGCTCGGCGGCGCGGCTCATGCGGATGGGATGAAAGAGGGGGCGACCACAAGTGCCGGGTGCTTCTGGCCACCCCCTCCGAACCTCCTCCGGGAGGAGCAGGTGATCTAGCCCAAGCAAGAAGCGTGCTACTTGCCCGGCAGCTTGTCGTCGATGCCTTTGACGTAGAAATTCATGCCGAGGATCTGGCCGTCGTCGAGGTGATCGCCGCCTTTGCACTCGACCGGCTTGCCGTCCTGCCCAACGATCGGGCACTTGAACGGATGCAGCTTGCCTGTAGTGATCGCGGCCTGGGCATCCTCGGCGAGCTTTTTTACCTCGTCGGGCATGTTGGTGTAGGGCGCCATCGCGAACATGTGACTGTCGAGGCCGCCCCAGCTGTCCTGGGACTTCCAAGTGCCGGCAAGCTCGGCCTTGACCCGCTCGATGTAATAGGGGCCCCAGGTGTCGAGGATCGAGGTCAGCTGGGTCTTGGGCCCGAACTTGATCATCTCGGAGTCCTGGCCGAAGGCGAGCTTGCCGCGTTCGCTGGCGATCTGCATCGCGGCGGGCGAATCCGTGTGCTGCATGATGACGTCGGCGCCCTGGTCGATCAGCGCCTTGGCGGCGTCGGCCTCCTTGCCAGGGTCGAACCAGGTGTTGGCCCAGATGATCTTGACCTTGATGTCAGGCTTGATGGTCTGCGCCGCCAGGATCGTCGCGTTGATGCCGGAGACGACCTCCGGAATCGGGAACGAGCCGATATAGCCGAGCACGCCGGACTTCGACATCTTGGCCGCGATCAGCCCCTGGATGTAGCGGCCCTGATACCATCTGGCCGAGTAGGTCGACATGTTCGGATTGCGCTTGTAGCCGGTGGCGTGCTCGAAATGCACGTTCGGATACTTCTTCGCGACCTTCAGCGTCGGATCCATGTAACCGAACGAGGTCGTGAAGATCAGCTTGTTGCCGGCACGGACGAGCTGCTCGATGGAGCGCTCGGCGTCCGGGCCTTCTGGCACGTTCTCCAGATAGGTGGTCTCGATCTGGTCGCCCAATTCCTTCACCAGCGCCTGCCGCGCCAGATCATGCTGATAGGTCCAGCCCAAATCTCCGATCGGACCCAGATAGATGAAGCCGACCTTCAGCTTGTCGGCGGCGGAGACTGCACTGACGCTGCCGGCGAGCAGGAGTCCGGCGGCCAGCGCAAGAAGTGATTTCCTCATCATCGATCTCCAAACATCAGGGGAAAGCCACGATCCGCAACGTGCGCGCCCCATCGCGCGCGCCGCGGAAATGAAATTCAGCGGTCGGGCACGAACACGGTGCCGAGCGCGGCCGGTGCGGTCGAGCCGCCGCTGCGCGCGCGGGAGAGCAGGACCAGCACGATGATCGTCGCAAGATAAGGCAGCGCCGACATGAATTGCGAGGGAATGCCGATGCCCCAGCCCTGCGCATGCAATTGCAGGATCGTCACGGCCCCGAAGAGATAGGCGCCGATCACGAGCCGGCCCGGCCGCCAGGATGAGAACACCACCAGCGCCAGTGCGATCCAGCCGCGGCCCGCGGTCATGCCGGGAATGAAGAACGGCGTATAGGCGAGCGGCAGATAAGCGCCGGCAAGGCCGGCGCAGGCGCCGCCGAACATCACCGCGAAGGTGCGGATACGCAGCACGGGATAGCCGAGCGCATGCGCGGAGACGTGGTTGTCGCCGCAGGCGCGCAGGATCAATCCCGCCCGCGTGCGGTACAGGAACCACCAGACGCCGACGACGAGTGCAATCGAGAAGTAGACGAAGCCATCCTCGCCGAACAGCACGCGCCCGACCAGCGGGATGTCGGTGAGGCCCGGAATGGCGAGATGGACCGCCGGCGTGATGCGCTCGCCGACGAAGCCGGCGCCGATCAGTCCGGACAGCCCGACGCCGAGGATGGTCAGTGCGAGTCCCGTCGCCACCTGGTTGACGGCGAGCCCGAGGGCCATCAATGCGAAGATCAGCGACATCATCGTGCCCGCGATGATGCCGAACAGCGCGCCGACGAAGACCGATCCGGTGAGCCAGGCGCCGGCAAAGCCGCAGGCCGCGCCAACGATCATCATGCCCTCGACGCCGAGATTGAGCACGCCGGAGCGCTCGGTCACGAGCTCTCCGGTCGCGGCGATCAGGAGTGGCGTGGACGCGGCGAGCACGGCCAGGATGATGGCTTCAATGAGTTCCACGGGCCACCTGACGGTTCGGGAAGCTCAGCTTGAAGCGATAGAGAATCAGGGAATCGCAGGCGAGCACGTAGAACAGCAGAATGCCCTGAAAAACCTTGGTGACATCCAATGGAATCTTCATCGCGATCTGCGCCTGCTCGCCGCCGATAAAAGTCAGCGCGAGGAAAAGGCCTGCAATTAATATTCCAAGCGGATTCAGCCGGCCGAGGAAGGCGACGATGATCGCAGTAAAACCGTAGCCGGGTGAGATGCCGGGCTGGAGATGTCCGACCGGACCTGCCACCTCGATGATGCCGGCGAGCCCTGCGAGCGCGCCTGATATCGCGAAGGTCAGGATGATCAGTTGATTGGCGTTGAAGCCGCCGAACCGGGCCGCGCGGGGCGCCGCGCCGACGACACGAATCTCGAACCCCTTGATGGTTCGCCCGAGCAGGATTGCAGCCGCGGCGACGACTAGAAGCGCAATGATCGAGCCGAGATGCAGCCGGCCGCCCTCGATCAGCAACGGCACCGTCGCCACCGGATCGAACTCGGCCGTGGTCGGGAAGTTGAAGCCGTTGGGGTCGCGCCAGGGGCCGCGCACGAGATAATCGAGGAAGAGGTCGGCGACATAGACCAGCATCAGGCTGGTCAGGATCTCGCTGGCGCCGAACTTCACCTTGCAGATCGCCGGGATCAGCCCATAGAGCGCGCCCGCAGCGGCAGCGAGGACGAGCATGGCCGGCAACACCCAGGCGCCGGCGTCGGTGCCTTGCGTCTTCACGGCGATCCAGCTTCCCGCCACCGCGCCAATCAGGAATTGGCCTTCGGCGCCGATGTTCCAGGCATTGGCGAGATAGCAGAGTGACAGGCCGATGGCGATCATCACCAGCGGCGTTGCCTTCACCACGATCTCCTGCAACGAATAGCCGTCGGTCAGTGGCGCGATGAAGTAGGCGTGCAGGGCGAGCAGGGGATTCTTGCCGAGTATCGCGAACAGGATGACCATGGTCACGACGGTGAGGCCGATCGCGATCAGCGGCGAGACCAGCGCGATCGTGCCCGAGCGCTCGGCGCGCTTCTCAAGCACCAATTGCATGCGCGACCTCCTTTGGCTCGAGGCTGCTGCCGCCCATGAGAAGGCCCAGCTTTTCGCGCGTTGCCTCGCGGGTCGCGAGCGGTGCCGACAGCTTGCCGTGGAACATCACGGCGATGCGGTCGGCGATCTCGGCGAGTTCGTCGAGATCCTGGCTTGTCACGAGCACGGCGGCGCCCGCGGTTGCCAGATCAAGCAGCGCCTGGCGAATGACGGCGGCGGCGCCGGCATCGACACCCCAGGTCGGCTGGCTCACCACCAGCACAGCGGGGTTGCGCAGGATCTCGCGTCCCACAATGAACTTCTGCAGATTGCCGCCGGAGAGGGATGCGGCTTCCGGATCGCGCTTGGCCTTGCGGACGTCGAATGTCTCGGTCGCGCGGTCGACGGTCTTCAGCGTGGCCGCGGTATTGATGAAGCCGCGATGGACCATGCCGCTCGCGGCATGTCCGGTGAGCAGCGCGTTCTCCGAGAGCTTCATGCGCGGCGCGGTGCCATGGCCGAGCCGCTCTTCGGGAACGAAAGCTGCTCCGAGCCTGCGTCGCTGCGTGATGGAGAGATGGCCGGCGGCAATGCCTTCGATCACCACGGTACCGGGGTCCTTCGACAACCGCTCGCCGGACAGCGCGGCGAACAACTCCTCCTGGCCGTTGCCGGCGACGCCGGCGATGCCCAGGATCTCGCCGCCCTTCAGTTCGAACGAGATGTGCTCGAGCCGGACGCCATGCGGCTCGCTCGGCGCGAGCGAAAGATCGTTGACGACGAGCCGCGGCACGGTGGTTGTCCGGCCGGATGCCGCCTTCACTTCCTTGATCTCACCGCCGACCATCATGCGCGCCAGCGAAGCGGCGGTCTCGCGCCGGGGATTGCAGGTCTCGACCTTCCTGCCGCCACGCAGGATCGTGGCGGTGTCGCAGAGCCGCTTCACCTCCTCGAGCTTGTGGCTGATGTAGAGGATGGCGCGGCCTTCGGCCTTGAGCCGCTCCAGCACGACGAACAACTGATCGGCTTCCTGCGGCGTCAGGACGGCGGTGGGCTCGTCCAGGATCAGGAATTTCGGATCCTGCATCAGCGCCCGGACGATCTCGATGCGCTGGCGCTCGCCGACCGACAATTGCCAGACCTCGCGTTTGGGATCGAGCGGAAGGCCGTAAGCCTTCGATACCTGCTCCAATCGCGCCGACATGTCCTTGAAGGATTCCCGTCCGTCGAGGCCGAGCGCGACGTTCTCGGCGACGGTGAGATTGTCGAACAGCGAGAAGTGTTGGAACACCATGCCGATGCCGAGGCTGCGTGCTTCCGAAGGTCCGGACAGCAGGATTCGTCGGCCCTGCCAGCGAATCTCGCCAGCGCTCGGCTGGATCAGCCCGTAGATCGCCTTGACCAGCGTCGACTTGCCGGCGCCGTTCTCGCCGAGCAGCGCGTGGATTTCGCCTGGCCAAATATCGATGTCGATGGAATCATTGGCGAGGAAATCGCCATAGCGTTTGGTGAGTCCGATCGTCCGCAGCAGCGGGGACTCGCCGGAATTCAGGCCGTCAGGTGTCGAATCCAACATTCGCTGATGCGCTTGCATGGTGAAATGCCCCAATAGTGGGCCAGTTTGAACCCCGGCGTAAGGTGGGAAAATGCGTCATCCCTTGCTCAACGCTTTGGCAGGCAGCTTGTGGCAGCGCGCCGGCTCTCGCCGGGACGAAGTCCCGTGTTCAGGCGCCCGCACATTGCCTTACGGACGCGGCTTCTGCGGGCGCCTGTTGCAGATTTGTGACGGTTCAAGGCAAATCGGAACCCGCTATGCAGCCTTGACGTCGCAGTGAGCAAAGTTGCGCCATCGCACTTATGCATTGCGGATCGACGCAACATTGGCCCCTGACCGTCCGTCCCCCAACATCCGCTCGACATGAAAGAAGAGCGAAATCAAACGGGAATGTCCGGCAATAGCCGGCCATGCGGGCCGCATGCCCGCTGCAAGAAAACCTCCTAAATCCCACGAAGAAACGCCGCCCCTTGCCAAAACAAGCGGCACGCCTTGAAAAAAGTTGAGGCTTCTCCCTCCGGGAGATCGGCGCAAGTCTCGCACCCAAGGGCGTTCATTGACGTGTCCAAACTTGGGGGTATTCAGGATGTCGTTTCGTTTCAGGGCAATTGCAGCAACGGCGCTGTCACTTGCCACGCTGGCCACCGGTGGCCCGGCTTTCGCGGCGGATCTGCCGGTCAAGGCTGCCAAGAAGGCGGCGGATCTCCCGTTCTTCCTGGTGATCGATAACCGCGTCACCTTCTCCTACATCTTCAACGCCTCGCAGCCCGGTGCATGGTCGTTCCGGCCGGATGGGTCGATCGACAGCAAGACCACCAAGCAGGTTTACTCGTTCACGCATTTCGATCTCTGGGCATACGGCACGAACTTCTTCACCATCTCGATGTTCAAGTCCGACCACAATGACCCGTCTGCGCCCTGCACCAACGCGGGCACGATCTTCGGCGCGCCGGCAACGTGCGCCGGTGCAACGGAGATCTACGGACTGTTCCGCTCGACGTTCGGCTGGAATGAGCTCTTCGACACCAAGGCCTTCACCGCGGGGCCGCTTCACAACATCTCGTTCGAGGTTGGCATGGATGCCAACACGGAAAACCGGTATTTCGGCGCGGCCAAGCGCGACGTCGTCGGCGGTCTCCAGTTTGCGTTCGATCTGCCCTACAAGGGTTACATCAACGTCGCGCCGCTGGTGTACTGGGAGTTCGCCAATCACAACTCATTCAGCCAGTGCGGACTGTTCGGTGCGGGCGTTCCCGGCGTGACCTGTCTTGCAGACGGCAACACCTCGTTCAAGCCGACCTGGGCGGTCGAGGTCAATTACTACATGGATCTCGGCTTCCTCCCGCCGAACATGCAGTATTTCTCGATCAGCGGTCGCGCCGGCTGGTACGGCAAGAAGGGTACCGACACCCAGCCGCTTCCCTACAGCCCCGCGAACAGCGTCTACAACACGGCGGTCGAGTTGAATTCGGAGCCGATCCGGCTGACCCTCGATGCCTCGAAGGCCGCCTGGGGTGACAAATATTCGCACTTCGTGGACGTCTGGGTGGCTTACCGCTATTGGCAGAACAAGTTCGGTCTCGATCACAACCTTGCCGTCGGATGTACCACGGCGGTCGGTGGCCGGACGGTGAGCACGGGGTCGTGCACCGAATCCTCGCTCTACTCCGGTATCACCGTGAAGTTCTGACTGATTGACACGTGGCAGCCGTAGGGTGGGCACAGCGAAGCGTGCCCACGACTTCTGCTGCCGTAGCAATCCGATGGTGGGCACGGCGCAAGGGCGCCTTTGCCCACCCTACAGATCCGAACTTGTGGTAACGCCTACTTCGTCCAGACACCATCGTGCAGCGCTGCGGCTTCGTCCTCGAGCAGCGGACCAACGACCTCGGTCGGCCGCTGGCCGCTGGCAAAGACCTCGCGGCACGGCAGGTCGAGGGTCGGGTTGTCAGGATGGTTGCCGGTGACGCCGCGCAGGCGATGCTCGCTGAGCCCATAGACGACGCGGCCGATGCCAGCCCAGTAGATCGCGCCGGCGCACATCGCGCAGGGCTCTGCCGAGGAATAGAGCGTCGCTGTCGCCAGCACCTCGCGGCTGAGTGTGCGGCAGGCCTGGGTGGCCGCGAGACGTTCGGCATGCGCGGTGCCGTCATGATCCGGCATGTAGCCGTTCTCGGTCTCGATCAGCACCCTGCCGTCCGCATCGACGACGATGCAGCCGAACGGGTGGTTGCCATGGGTGAGGGAGCGGCGGGCGACCGCGAAGGACAAACGCAGCAACTGCTCGTCACGCTTCGATGTGCCGGCCATCAATCCTCCGCGGTCAGTGCCCCGCCATGCGCCGACCGATCGCGGCGAGACCGGCTTCGCCGGTTCGTCCTTCATACACGAATTCGCCGTGGAACATTCTCCACCAGCCGCCCCCGGCTTATTGACGGTATATTCCGGATAAGCGATTGAAAATATTGATTATACGGGCGGTTCGGGTCCTGATATTGGGTGAACGGTTGCCGCGCCTGTGCATGACCGGCGCGACGCAGCCTGCCGCGTACGCGCATTCATGCTAACCACGCGGCGGTTGGGACGGGCGCCGGTGCGTGATTTGCCGCCGAACGTGTACCGATGGTCGCCAGGACAGCCGCTGCCGCGGTCCAGAGAAGAGAAAGCTCGTCGAGATGGGTGCCGCCAACGCCGTTCAAAATGCATCGCTCGGCGAAGAGATCGTGCGTCGGATCAACGATCTGGCTGCGATCTCGGAAGGCGGCGACAACCTCACCCGCATCTATCTCACCAAGGAGTTGCGCAAGGCAGCGGACCTCCTGCTGAGCTGGATGCGCGAGGCCGGTATGAGCGCGCGCCTTGACGCGATCGGCAATGTCTGCGGCCGCTACGAAGGCGAGCGGCCCGGCGCGCCTTGCCTGATGCTCGGGTCGCACTACGACACCGTACGCGATGCCGGCAAATGGGACGGGCCGTTGGGGGTGATCACGGCCATCGCCTGCGTTGCCGATCTCAATCGCCGTGGCAAGCGCCTGCCGTTCGCGATCGAGATCGTCGGCTTTGCGGATGAGGAGGGCGTGCGCTTCGCTTCGACCTTGCTCGGCAGCCGTGCGGTGGCCGGCACCTTCGACGAGAGTGTGTTGAATGTGCGCGACCGCGACGGTGTGTCGATGCGCGATGCGCTCGTACAGTTCGGCCTCGATCCCGATCATATCGGAGCAGCCGCGCGGACACGGCGCGAGCTGCTTGCCTATCTCGAATTGCACATCGAGCAGGGGCCGGTGCTGGAAGCGCAGGATCTGCCTGTCGGTGTCGTCACCGCGATTGCCGGTGCGACGCGGCTTGCCGCGCGGCTGACCGGCATGGCGGGGCACGCCGGTACCGTGCCGATGGTGCTTCGGCGTGATGCGCTCACGGGCGCGGCCGAATGCATCGGCGCGATCGAGCAGTTTTGCCGCACCGACGAGAGCGGCCTTGTCGGCACCGTCGGCTACATCCAGGCGAGGCCCGGCGCCACCAACGTCATTCCGGGCGAGGTGTCGTTCACCATCGACATGCGCGCGCCGACCGATATGCACCGCAAGCGCGCGGTCGCCGATATCGTCCGCCAGATCGAGGCGATCGCCAAGCGCCGGCACCTGGCCCTTCAGCTCGACGTCACCCACGAGAACCGCACCGCGCCTTGCGCGCCGTGGCTCAAGGAGCAGATCGCGCGGGCGATCGGAGCTGAGGGGTTCTCCGTGTTCGAGCTGCCGAGCGGAGCGGGGCATGACGGCATGGCCATGATCGACATCGCCGATGTCGGCATGATCTTCGTCCGCTGCCGCGGCGGCATCAGCCACCACCCGGACGAGCATGTGGAGCTCGCCGACGCCGACGCCGGTGCGCGGGTGCTGCTGCGGGTGATCGAGAATTTCAGGCCGCGGGAAGGTTAGCCCGATCAGGTCGTAAGGTGCCCCGCCGGAAGCCGGTACGTCATCTGGACGAAATACGAATCAGCCATGCTTCGGATGGTGGCCGCACCATCGGAGTGACCTTAGCCACATATGAATAGCGATATCTCGTTGCCCTCAGATCGCGGAAACCGATTTTACCAAGGCGCGGCCGCGACGTTTTTCGCCAACGCCCTCCAGGCGGTCAATTTTCTCGGTGATCGATTCCTGAGGAAGTCGCACCATTCGTTGTCGGCCATCGAGGACCTTTACCGGCACTCGATGGACAGCGCCTTTTCGGTCACCGAGGCCTTCCTCGTCACGGGCGCGCCGCACGCATCCGCCTATTATCCCCGTGACTTCGCCTGGTTCTATCCTGATGTTCTCGACCCCGAGACCATCATGGATGCGCAGGACGCAGTGCGGCGGGCCCGGCTGCTCGACAAGAGCATCCGTCTGTTGCTGGAGGCGGTTCGCGCCGACGTCGTCACGACGACCATCGTCCCGGCGGGGCGCGGCCGGTACCTCGGCGTGAACTATTTCTCGCAGCCCTCGGATACGCTGCTCGGCATTCTGGCCGGCCTGCAGCAGATGATCTCGGCCGATCAGAGGGCGCCGTCCTATCTGGCGATGTCGCAATGCGCGCATGCCGGCCGCCTGCTGCTGGCAGAATATGGCGGCGACCTGAAGCGTGCGATCCTCCAGCTCGCAAGCGAGCTCGAGCCGTTCGACGATGACGGCACCAGGTATTTGTTGTGTGATGCCCGCGGCTCTCGCTCCGCTGCAACGGATACCCGTGCGGAACGCAGGCGCTTTGTCACCAATGCTTGCGTCTACACGACCTTCGTGTGGAGCGTGCAGCTCGGCATCGTCGACGAGAGCGAGCTAAAGCGGCTGCTTGGACGCGGCCTCGCGCAGTACAAGAAAGACCTGCTCCATCTGTTCGGCAAAGACGGCTACATCAGGCATTCCCTGGATGGTCCGAAGGGCCCGCCGGTGTCCTCGGTTGCGCTGGACTTCGTCGGCGTGCATCGCGGCTTTTGGGACATGACCGATGCCGGCGAACGTGCACTGTTCGCGGCCACGGCGGATCTGATCATTGCGGAGCCGCGCTTCCGCATACCCTCTACGTTCCACTTCCTGGTGTCAGCGGATAATCCGCGGAACAAGATCATCCACAAGATTGCGGCCCCCGCCTATCAGGGGCGCTCATCCTGGCCGACGTTCAACGTCGAGTTCGCGGACCGGATGCTCGATTACGACGAGGTCTCCGGCGGTGATCGCTACCGGGCCTGCGCGCAAGGCATATTGAAGGACATTCGCACCGCGACCGAAGTACACGGCGGATATCAAGAGCTGATCTCGGAACAGGGGCTGAAGTATCGCACCTGGGCCTACAAGGGCGCCGTGGCCCATTCCTGGTTTCCGCGCTTCCTGTCGGTCTGGAGGAGAGCGTATGGAACGCCGCTCCTCCAATGGAATGACTGATCCGTAGGGCGCTATCCCGCCGTCACGTCCACCAGCTCGCCGCCCTCCAGCACCTTGGCCGCCTTGGTGCGATCGAGATCGCCTTCCCAGGCCGCGACCACGACGGTCGCCACGCAATTGCCGACGAGGTTGCCGAGTGCGCGGGCCATGCCGATGAACCAGTCGACCGACAACACCAGCACGAGGCCGATTGCAGGAATGCTCGGCACCGCATTGAGCGTCGCGGCCAGGATCACGATGGCCGAACCCGGCACGCCATGCGCGCCCTTCGAGGTGATCAGAGAGACGCCGAGAACCAGCAGAAGATCGCCGAAGGACAGCGGCGTGTTGGTCGCCTGCGCGATGAAGACGACGGCCAGCGTCAGATAGATCGAGAAGGCGTCGAGGTTGAAGGAATAACCGGTCGGGATCACGAGACCGACCACGGAATCCTTCACGCCCATCCGCTCCAGCTTCTTCATGATCTGCGGCAGCACGGCATCGGAGGAGGCGGTCGCGAGCACGATGGTCAGCTCTTCGCGCAGGTAGGCGAGGAATTTGAGGATGTTGAGTCCGGCGAGGGCCATCACGCCGCCGAGCACGCCCAGCACGAAGATGCCGACCGAGACGTAGAACAGCATCACCAGCGACACGAGCTGCTTCAGCGAGCCGACGCCGTATTTGCCGACAGTGTAGGCGACCGCGCCGAGCACGCCGAGCGGGGCAACGCGGACGATCAGCCCCATGACGCGGAACAGCACGGTGGAAGCCGCATCGATCAGGCTGGTGACGAGCTTGCCCTTCTCGCCGCCGACGAGCGCGAGGCCGACGCCGAACAGGACCGCGAAGAACAGCACCTGGAGCACGTCGTTGCGCGACAGCGCATCGAAGGAGGTGGTCGGGATCACGTTCATCAGAAAGGCGCCGATGCCGCCGCCTGACAGCTTGTGGGCGTTGTCGGCATAGGTGTTCAGCGCCTTGGCATCCAGCGTCGAGGGATCGATGTTCATGCCGTGGCCGGGGCCGAAGAGATAAGCGAGCAACAGGCCGACGACGAGTGCAACGGTCGTCATGATCTCGAAATAGACCAGCGCCTTGACGCCGACCCGGCCGACCTTCTTGAGGTCGCCGGCGCCGGCAATGCCGTGCACGACGACGCAGAACACGATCGGCGCCACGATCATCGAGATCAGCTTCAGGAAGGCGTCGCTGAGGATCTTGAGCCCGATCGCGAAATCCGGGACGGCCATGCCCAGGATGACGCCAAGCACCAGCGCGGCCAGGACCTGGACGAACAGCGAGGTGTAGAGCGGCTTCGGCTCGGCGGCGGGTGCCGCGGTGATGGTCGACATGGTGGATTCCCCCGGTTTGACGCGACGTGGACGTCAAACAGGAGCAACAACCGTGCCAGATTGTCGCGGGAGTCCGGAAAGCGACGCTGGACATCGCTCTGATATCGCGGGAGCGACGCAACGCTTCTTGCGTCGTCTGCTGCGTCGGGAGCGCGGGACCTGCGGTCAGCCGTTATGCCTTCGCCGAAACGAAAGGCGTTGTCACGCCGCAAGATCCAGTAGCCGGCATGATCCGCGCACGAGCGCCTTGCGTCCGGTGGGCGTCATCACGGGTACGCCGTCATTGACGACAACGAGGCCGAACTTGACCAGACTTTCGATAAGATAGGCCTTGGAGAGGCGACCGCCCGACACGGGGTTGCGAAGTGTGCGCAGAGCTTCCCACTGGTCCGGCGAAAGATCGAAGTCGACGTCGTTGCTCATGTTGCCTCAAGCGATAGTACCATTCGCGCGCCTCTGTTAGCGGCGCTGCATGAAGACCATGCGACGACAATGAGTCGGGAATTCGGTGCGCAGTTTAGAACCTCTCTTCACGAATTGCCGCACTTCATTGCGCCACAAGAGTAAAGATCGTTCGACCGCGAATATCGTCCCGAGCTTCGATCACATATTGATGATTTTGGATTGATGTTGCACTGCAAGTTGCCGCGACGCACGGGAAACGCTGCTGTCCCATTCTGCGTCGCAATATGCACAGAAATCGTGAGGCGAAAGGTTGAGGACTCTGTTACGGTGATTCCCGGGGAATGACTTCACGCTGCAGGAGTGGAGTGCATGAACAGGCTTGTCGAAATTCGCAGTCAGGAATCCCTGTGCCGGGAGCGTGCCGCGCTCGATTTCAATCGCCGGGTTTTTTGGCTCGCGCAAGCCGAGGAATGGGAGCAGCGCGCGCTCGACGAAATTGCCTATCACTTCCGGGAGTGTAACGTCGGCCAAGTGGAGCTTGCGCGGAGCTGACGTTAGCCGCGGGCAAAACCTACTGATAAGTCGCCACGATATCTGACACCGCGCGCTCGAGCTGCTGCGCGGTGGCGCATTGGCGCACGACCGTACAGAAGGTCGTATAGCGCGGCATCTCGGAATCACCAAAGCCCCAGGCGAGCCGTCCTTCGGGATTGAGCCAGACCAGCCGCTTCGAGCGCTCGGAGATGCGGCGCAGGATGTCGGCACGCGGGTCGAGATTGTTGCTGCGAGCATCGCCGAGCACGATAACCGTGGTCTGCGGCGTCAGCGTGCCCATGAAGTCCTTTTCGAAATCGACCAGCGAAGAGCCGTAATCGGACGAGCCGAAGCCGACCTTGGACATGATCTCGGCCATCGCCTCTTCCGGCGATTTCTTTTCCAGGATCTCGCTGACCTCGATCATGTGCGAGGAGAAGGCGAAGGAGCGGACGTCGTCGACCACCTCGTGCAGCGAGTGGATCAGCAGCAGGAAGAAATCGGAAACTTGCGCGACCGAGCCGGAGACGTCGCATAGTGCCACGATCTTCGGCCGGTCGCGATGCTTGCGCTTCCATGCGGTGAGGAACGGCACGCCGCCCCATGCCGCATTGCGGCGCAGTGTGCGGCGGACGTCGAGATGACCGCGGCGCTGGCGCTTGCGCGGTTTCGAATAGCGCTCGCGCAGGCGGCGCGCGATCTGACGGATGAGGGCGCGCATCTCCGCGACCTGGCGCCGCTCGATGCGGGCGAGCGGCGCGTTGCGCAGGATCTCGTTGCGGAGATTCTCGGCCTCCTCGCGGGCGTAGAGCGCAAGCCCCTGCGAGACGGTGTCGCGCACGGCTTCGCGCAAGGCGTCGAGCGCGGCGCGCAGACGTTCGGCCAGTGCCGGGTTGCTCGCAGTCAGCGCGTCGAGATCGTCGCGCAGGCGCTGGAGGCCCATGGCGTCGAGGATGCGGCTGGAAAAGATCCCGCGCTGGGTGGAATAGCGGATGTCCGACAGGGAGGCGGCGCCGGACGCGCCGGCGATGGCGGCCGCGATCGCATTGCGGTCCTGCGACAGCAGCATCTGCGCCAGCGGACCCAGACTCTCAGGAGGCTGACCTTCACCCGCCTCGCTGGCCGAGCTGGAGGAGGGCGACTGATCTACGTCCTGCGAGGCGCTCTCCTCGCCGTTGGCTTCGGTCTGATCCTGTCGCGGCTCCGGCTGGCTGAAGAACAGATCAAAGCAGTCGCCGAGCGCGAGCTTCTCGTCCTGCGATTTGGCGAGCGTCAGCAGCAGCGCATCGCGCAGGACGGCGCGGTCGGAGATGCCGACTTTCGCGACCGCGCGCATCGCATCGATGCTTTCGGCCGGCGAGACGTGAACACCGACGCCGCGTGCTGCCCGAAAGAAACGATGGAGGTTCTCGCGCATCGGCGTCAACCGAAGACGTTGGACCGGGCCGCCTTGGCAATGAAGGTCGTCACCTGCGGCGATGCGGCCTCGATGTCGGCTTCGTATTTCAGGAGCACGTTGAGCGTGTCCTTGACGATCTCGGTGTCGAGTTCCGTGGCCTGGAGCAGCACCAGCACGCGCGCCCAGTCGATGGTCTCGCTGACCGAGGGCAGCTTTTTCAGATCGAGCGAGCGGATTTCGTGGATAAAGCCGACCATCTGCCGGCGCAGCGCCTGCGCGATGCCGGGCACCCGGCTTTCGACGATACGCTCCTCGAGCCGTTGCTCGGGGAAGCCGATATGCAGATGCAGGCAGCGCCGCTTGAGGGCATCGCCGAGGTCACGCTCGCTGTTGGAGGTGAGGATCACCGTCGGCGGTGTGATCGCCGAGACGGTGCCGAGCTCGGGGATCGTGACCTGGAAATCGGACAGGATCTCCAGCAGCAGGGATTCGAATTCGGCGTCCGACTTGTCGATCTCGTCGATCAGGAGCACGCAGCCGCCCGGCTGCTCCAGCGCCTGCAGCAGGGGGCGCGGCTCGACGAATTCCTTGGAGAAGAACACGTCGCCGAAATCGTGCAGCTGGTCGAGCGCGGCATGCAGCGTCTGGGCGCCGCCGAGGACCTCGCCGAGCTTGTCCTTGAGGATCTGCGTATAGAGAAGCTGCTTGGCGTATTTCCACTCGTAGAGCGCCTTGGCCTCGTCGAGACCCTCGTAGCATTGCAGGCGGATCATCTTCATGCCGCGCCAGGCGGCGATCGCCTTGGCAAGCTCGGTCTTGCCGACGCCCGCAGGGCCCTCGACCAGGATCGGCTTCTCGATCTGCTGCGACAAATAGACGGCGGTCGCGATCTGCCGGCTCGCGATGTAGCCCTGCGCGGCGAGGCCGCTCTCCACTGCCTCGATCGAGGTCGAGGCCTTCTGATCAGCCACGAAAGGGCGCTCCCAAAGGTCTTGCTTGAGGCTTGTTCTGCCTGCGTTCCCGGCAAAGAACAAGCCTCGTTTGGGAGGCATCAGACCCGCACGGACGGCGCTTTTTCCGCTCGACGCAAATACGTGTCGGCGCGAATATTTGCGCGGCTCGCCGTTCGCGCGATCAGTGCCGCAGCAGCTCCGGCTTGCGGATCGTCTGTCTGACCTCGGCGCCGCAATCGGCGCATTCATAGACAAAGTCGATCTTGGCGAGGCTCCAATGCGGTTCGACCTCGCGCACATACATCGGCAGGAACCCCATGCACGTCGGGCAATTCACAGGCGCGATCTCGATGTCCTGATGATGCTGTACATAAGCTGGCATCTCGGCTCTCCTTCGCAGGCGACAACCAAACCCCGCGCAGAAGCTACTGCCGGCCGCTCCAGGCGCATCATCAACTCTTTCGAACGGAGATGGAACGGCGGACGTTTCTCGCGCGCTGTGACATTCTTGTTACGTGTCTGTACTGTAACGGGCGGACCGAATGCCTATTTCTGCGGCCAATCCGGTTTTTTCGGCCCTCAACCAACGATAAGGGAGCAACGCCCATGACGCATGCCATTCGTTTTCACAAGACCGGCGGTCCGGAAGTCCTGGTCTGGGAGGAGGTCAGCGTCGGAAAGCCCGGGCCGGGGGAAGCGCGCATCCGCCACACCGCCGTCGGCCTCAATTTCGTCGACATCTACAACCGCTCCGGCTTGTATCCGGCGCAACTGCCGAGCGGGCTTGGCAGCGAGGCGGCCGGAATCGTCGAGGAGGTCGGGCCCGGTGTCACCGATCTGAAGCCGGGCGATCGTGTCGCTTATGGCGCCTCGCCGCTCGGCGCCTATTCCGAGGCGCGGCTGATCCCCGCGGACCGCTTGCTGAAGCTGCCCGACGGGGTCGACGACAAGACCGCGGCGGCGATGATGCTGAAGGGCCTCACCACGCAATATCTGATCCGGCAGACCTATCGGGTGAAGGCCGGCGATACCATCCTGCTGCATGCCGCGGCCGGGGGCGTCGGTCTGATCCTGGGCCAGTGGGCCAAGCACCTCGGCGCGACCGTGATCGGCACCGTCAGCAACGACGAGAAGGCCAAGCTTGCCAAGGCGCATGGCTGCGACCACGTCATCATCTACACCCGCGAGGATTTCGTGAAGCGGGTCGACGAGATCACGGGCGGCAAGAAGGTCCCCGTGGTTTATGACTCCGTCGGCAAGGACACGTTCCTGAAATCGCTGGATTGCCTCGCCCCGCTCGGCGTCGCCGCGCTGTTCGGCCAATCCTCCGGCGCGGTCGAGCCGCTCAATCTCGGCCTCCTGGCCCAGAAAGGCTCACTCTACGTCACCCGGCCGACTCTGTTCACCTACGCTGCCAAGCGCGAGAACCTCGTGGCGATGGCCGGCGAGTTGTTCGACGTCGTCAAGTCCGGTGCGGTCAAGATCGAGGTGCACCAGACCTATCCGTTGAAGGACGCCGCCAAGGCGCATGCCGATCTCGCCGCACGCAAGACCACGGGATCGACCGTTCTTCTGGTGTAAGGTCCGGGCCCGCGTCACGTCCGTTCATGCTTGCGCAGATCGTGGGCGTGATCGAGGCGAATTGCCTGGAGGTCGACGTCTTCGGGCGGGATCCGGGGCAGGGTGGCCTCGGTCAGGATCGCCTCGGTGACGTCTTCGACCGAACTCCCGGCGATCTCGTGGATGAACGAGACATTCCGGTATTCGCCCGAGGCGATGAGGAGATGACCTCACGCCTTGTGATTTCGGGGTCGACGACCGCCTCGCGGCCTCGCCGTCCGTAGTCGATCATCACGACGAAATATTGCATCAAAACGACTCTGCCGCGCCCCATTGCGGGCGCGCGGCAGATTATTTCCGAAAAACAGAATAAAGTCAAGGGGCGATTTCGAAAAAGCGAAATCGTCGGCCGTGCGAGGCCTCACTTGCCCTTCTTGCGAGGGCGCGCCGACTTGGCGCGCAGCCGCTCGAGCTGGCCCTTGGGCATGGACAGGCAGATCTCACCCACCCAATCGAGCTTCACGCCGACGATCGGCTTGGCGTTGAAGCTGGTGAGATTGACGAGGGACGGGCTTTTCCCCCGCTCGATCGTTTTCAGATAGCGTTCGCCGGTCTTGAGCCGGACGACGGCCTCTTCGCCGTAGAAACTCGACAGCGGATGGCGCTGATCCTTGTAGACCACGATCACGTCGCCGCTCTCGTATTTGGGTAGCATCGAATCACCCACGATCTCGAAGGCGACAGTCTCTTCCATGATCGGGAAGGGCAGCGCGATGTCGCCGAGACCCTCCGGGGGGACCTGCTCGTAATCCGGCTCGATCACGGCGCCGGCACCGACGCGGCCCATGATCGGCGCGAGGTTGAGCTCGAGATATTCCATGATCGGAATGATCTCCGAGGCCTTCACCAGGCGTTCGCCGCCGAGGATCTCCGAGACCGCGCCGGGCCGCACGCCCATGGCCGCCGCGAGGCCGCCCTTGCTCTTGCCCGTCTTCTCCAGGCCCCGCTCGATCATTGCAACGTCCAACATGGTGATTCCCTCGATTACCCATCGTCTCGCTCTTGTAATCCGAAATTCGGAATTATTGCAATTATGAATATCAGAATTATCGCTTGACTTTGGCTTCGGAATACCGGAATGTCCGTTTCGCCCCCGGTCGTGCGATCGGAGGAGGCGCATCACAGGACAGCAGCATGGAACCGGGCCATTGGCCGTCGGAGCATTCCGACGCGCTTCGCGACTATTTTCTCAAAGGCATGTCTTATGCGGAGATCGGAAGACAGATAAACGCAAGGTTTGGAACGGCTTACACGCGCAATGCGGTGATCGGCCGCGCCAAGCGGCTCGGGCTCGTCATACCGGAATGGATCGTGAGCCCATCGGTCGCGCCATATTTGCCCGGTGAAGCTCCGGTTTCGCCGCGCCGCGCGGTGCTACCGAATCTGAGCGTGCCGCCGAAGTCCGCAGTGAAGCCTGCGGTGCAGGTGAAGCTGCGCTGCGTCGGCGTTCAGCCGCGCCTGATCCAACTGGTGGACCTCGATCCGGCCGACTGCCGCTATCCCTATGGCGGCGACAAGGACGGGGAGGAGATCGGCTTCTGCGGCCATCCGCGCCAGCCGGGCTCCAGCTATTGCGCGCCGCATGCGGGCCTGACGCGTCGCTCCGGGGCGGCGTCCGCCCGTGTCCCCGGTCCCGTCGTGCTGAAGCTGGTCTTCGCGGCCTGAACTCTCACCCGTTCCATCGTCAATTTCGCAAGGAGTATCCAAGTGGCTCGTGCACGACGCAACAAGTCCTACAAATTGGCGCAGATCTACGACCGGCGGTCCCGCGACGTGCCGTTCAATGCCGAAGTGGCGGAGGTCGAGGTCGACAATCCGCTGGCGCTCGATGCCGGTGAGAAGATCGTGGCGATCCGGTCGATCCGCGGCGATCCGCTGGGACGGCTGCACGCACATCACCAGATCGACGAGGCGCAATATCTCGGCGGGCGCGCCTTCCAGAACGATTGGGAGAAAGCGGAGCGGGGCCCTCAGGCGATGGACCCGACCCGCGAATATGTCGATGGCGCGCGCACGCGCGAGCCGGTGACCGAGAGCCAGCGCCAGGCGGTGCTGCGGCTGAACCAGGTCGAGCGCGAACTCGGGACCGACGGCGCTGCGCTGGTGCACGACGTGCTGGTGCTGGGCCTGACCATGGATCAGATCGGGCAGCGTCGCGCCGTCCGTACGCAGCGCTGGAACGACTATTTCGCGCGACGCTTTCGCGAGTGCCTGGACCGGCTGGCACTGATTTACGGCTTTGCGACGGAAACTGGGAAACAGCAGGCAGGGCGGCGCAGATGACCATGGCATGCCCGCGGTTTTGGCCGCGGGCGTGCCGGTCTGCCGCTCACGGATGCGGTACGATCTGGTAGGGTGTCGTATAGGGCTCGACGCGGAGCGAGGCGTTCGCCAAAAGCCCGATCCTGGCGGTCGGTGCCTGCTGCAATTCGCCGTTCGGGCCGCGATGCACGTTATATTGCCAGACCGTGAGATCGCCCTTCTGCGCCAGCGCGTGCGCAACCGCGCTCGCATCATTGCCGCCGAGCGCCTGAAGCTCCTCCGCCGACAACCCGACCACGATTTCGTCCTTGACGGTGACGATCTTGAACAGGTTCATCTTGGTCTCCTGCGCCCATGCGCCTTGTATCGAGAGGGTGAAAAGCGCGACCGCGGCGCCCTTGATGAGATCGCAGCGAGAAAGCATGCCGTCGTCCTTTGGTGCTGAGGCGCGCCCGAATCGAAGAGTTTTCAGCCATGGCGCCCGTTGTCTGCGTGGCCGTGTCGCAACGGCTTGGTCGTTCGTTCATGGACAACGGTTCACGCGGAAACATATCCGGCTTGCGAGATCGATCGTTATTTCGCCGTTAATACAACCGCCGAGGCCGCACTCAACAATTACGTGTAGGCGCTGAGAAACTCATTCGCAGCCGAATGTCCGTCATCTCGGAAACAAGCGGAAACGTTATGCCGATTGATGGCGATCAAGGCTGTGTGTGTGATTGATGACGCTTCTTGACGCAGGTGGGTGACTGCGGTCGATATACCTGTTATCCGGAATTGCCGTGGTGCGATGCAGACGAAGCACCGCTATAGCTACTGTTGGGCTTGCCGGACGGGTTGTTCCTTGACATAATTGCAACCAATCGGTTGAGCTAGTCGTTTGGACATGTCGTTCGGCGTGCCAACTGCCGGGGCCCACCCGGCCGAGAATTCGTCGCCATAGGTCCTGTTATGGCGTCTTGTTATGGCGTTCGGTTCTTGAGCGGGTCACGAAGCCGATGCTTGTCATAGGTGCGAGATGAAAAACTTCAATTTCGCGGCTGAACTGCACCTCAAGCTCGGCGCGCCCGCGAGCGGTACGGTCGAAAGCCTGCGCCTGCTCCGCGCGTTCCTGAAGCTCGCGCCACGACAGCGTTTCGAGGTCATCAAGCTGGTCGAAGACCTCGCCACCGAAGAGGTTCTGCCCGAGCACCCCTTGTCCTGAGCCCGGCCGCGCGCCGGCTTTACGCCGTCTCTTTCATTTTCCCGTTCGTTTTCCCGCCGGAGCCGGACTGCCGGCGACGTTTCCACGCGGCTGGCCGCTGGAAGGCGATCCGGCAAGTGTGGTATTCAATTGGGAAAACGGGAGGAGTGCGACCATGATCGAACCGAAGCTCGAAGTTCCGGCCGAACTGCGCGACCTGGCCGAGAAGACAATTGATCAGGCGGAGAAAGCATTCGGCATGTTTTTCGACGCCGCCACCAAATCGATGTCGTCCGTTCCAGGACCGGGGACGGAGGTGTCGAAGCAGGCGCTGGTTTTCACTGAGCAGAACATGAAGTCGGCCTTCGAGCATGCGCGCAAGCTGGTTCATGCCACCGACCTTCAGGAAGCGATGCGAATCCAGTCCGATTTCCTGCGCAGCCAGTTCACCAGCGCCGGAGATCACATGCGCCAGATGACCGGCAGTCTCATGCAATCGGGCAAGGGGAAGTCCTGATTCTCTGAGTGCGCACTATAGGTCGATGACAGGCCACCGAACGACCACATTCGTCGTCCGTCATCCCTTCTGCTGATCCCTGCCGGTCCTCCGGCAGGGATTTGCATTTGCAGCAGCGTCGTGCCCGGCGCGCGACCAAAGCGCGATGCGATCAGCATGTATCGCCATCGCGCTGTTCAAGCATGATCTTTTCGGAAAACCGCTGCGCACTTTTCCGGATGACGCTTTAGCGCAGCGATGCGATGTAGGCCGCGATGTCGCCGGCTTCGGTCCGGCTCAGGGGAAAATTCGGCATCTTCGGGTGCGGATCAAGCAGGAAGAAGGCGAGCCTCTCCGGACTGAAGTCCGGCCTGCGCGCGACGGAGATAAAGGAGGGGACGTCGGCGCTCGCCTGGGTCTGGCCGTTCGCGACGACATGGCAGCTTGCGCACCAGCGCTTGGCGAGGTCGGCACCATGACCGGCGTCGGCCGCGAAAGCGGACGACGCGCTGAAGCTCGAGGTCACGGCAAGCAGCAGGCAAATTCGTCTTAAATGCTGGTGCATAGGGCAACCTTCATACATTGATTGGCGGCCACGATGCTTATCCGCAGCACGATCCCGGAAATTGCGAGAGATCAATGCGGGCGATGATCGACCGCAGCAGCTTGCGGACCGAACGATAGAAATGCCGTACGAAAGCCGGCACCCTCGCCGCGGGCAGGCCAAGATCTTTCGTAACGAGACTTCTCGTATCGAGACCTTTCGTATCAAGACTTTCGATATAGTGCGACACGTGTCTCTCCGAGGCCATATCGCCCTTTTATCCCGGCGCCTCGGAGCCGCCTTGATCTGTCGCAAAGCGTTCCCGGCTAATAGTCGCCCGGGTTCATGATCATCGGGGTTTTCGTATCAGCCGGCGCGAGCGCGCTGCTGGCGCTGTCACGCAGGAAGCGGTCGAGCGTTTCCTGGATCTTCTCCTTGACCGCGTTGGGACCGCGATCGCTCATTTCCGTGTGCTGCGCGCCGGTGTGAACGATGTCGATACCACGCGCCTTGGCTTCTTCCGGCGTCGGCAGCACGCCTGGATCGGTCACGAAATGCGGGTCCTTCGACCGGAACGACAGGATCTTCATGCCGTCGCTGAGCACGAAAGGCACCCGCAGATTGTCGAGCGTGATCACCTTCGACACTAGCTCCGGATGCTGATGGGCCACATACATGGAGACATCGCCGCCGTTGGAATGGCCGACGAGGGTGACGTGGTCGTAATCGACGTTCTCCTGCTGCTTTTTCAGCTTGTCCAGCACGAAAAGAATGTTGGCTTCGCAGCGGATATAGACCTCGCGCCGGCCGACATATTGCTCACCGACATGGGTCATCAACGGCGGATCGCTCGGCAGATCCTGCTGGATGCTGGCAACCAGATAGCCGCGCGCGGCGAGCACGTTGGCGAGGAAGGAATATTCGGTGGCCTTGACGGTGTTGCCGTTGCTGATGATGGCGAGCGGGAGTTTCCAGAGGCCGAGATTGGCCTTGGTCTCGTAATCGCGCCGCACCGCCAACTCGACCGAGATCGGCCGCTGCCGCGCGGCGTCGTACAGGGTCAAAGTCTCATGGCGGATCGCGAACCGGCTGACGACAAAATATTCCCCGACGCCGAGGACACAGAGAAACGCCAGGATTGCAAACACCCTCGTCATGATCTCGTCTCAAATCACGTTTGGCTGAACATGGTCATTGGGAACTCCCGGATCGAGCGACCGTGAGCAGGTTACGGGATTAAATTTAGGCAAGTCTGTGAACAAGGCCGCAAAAAGGGCTGCACGCCGGCTTACCGCGCGAACGACCGGGCGGCTAGAGACAGCCAGACTTGCCGCGTTCGGGGCAGAGCCGGAACGCGCTCGATAGGGTCAACAGGAAGCGCGGGCTGCGGCGCTCGTTGTCCGGCGCCCGGTAGCTCAGGGGCACGGCCACGCCGAGATCGGCCTGGAGATCGTCCGGCAGGAAGAAGCGCACACCGGCGCCGGCCGAGGTGAGCGACAGGCCGTCGCTCAGGCGGTAACCGTCGTTCCAGACTGCGCCAGCGTCGCCAAAGGCATAGAGCTGATAGCCGGTCCAGTAGCGGAAGTTGAGCTTCTGGTCGAAGCGCAGTTCGAGCGAGCCGGCAAGACCGTTGTCGCCGCTGATCTCGGCTGCGCCATAGCCCCGGCCGAAGGCCGCACCGCCGAGATAGAATTGCTGCGAGGTGAACAGCGGCCGCGATGCCGTCTGGCTCGCTGCGGAGAGCTTGAGCGACCAGGCATCATTGAGCGTCTGGTAGCGCGTGAACCAGAGGTTCAGCACCGAAAAGTTCGAGGATGCGCCGTCGCGCGACAACAGGGCGTCGTCGAAATGCGAGGCGCCGAAGATGTCGAGGCCCTGGCGGTAGGTCAGCGTCGCAAGATTGGTGCCGCCGAAGCGATCCTGCAGCCGGTAGTCGGCGGTCAGGCTCGCGGTCCTGATATGGTCATTGTACCAGGGGCCGTAGAGGTCGTGCTCGGACACGTTGCTGAACGTCGTCGCCGCGGTCAGCGTGAGCGTGGAGGATTGCGACTGGAGCGGGACGATGCTGGCCCGCACCTCGAACGCCTCGGTCGTGGTGATGTCGCTGTCGAGGCGGCGGGCATCGCCCGGCCGAACCGCGCTGTACAGGACGGAAGCGCCGAGGCGCACGCCGTCGACGCCGACGGGCGCGTCATAGGACAGCCGCGCAAAGCCGAGCTGGCGTGGGTCGTTGGCAATGGTCGACAGGTTGACCGCCAGCGTGTCGCCGGGCGTGAGGTAGGAGTTGAACGCGCCGGTCGCGTAGGTCTGCCACGGGCCGACCGAGGATGATCCGAGATTGTCCAGGCCGAACGAGGAGAAGACGTGCCAGGTCTTCAAATAGACTGTGAGACGGAAGTGGCCGGTCGCGCCACCGATCTCCTCCAGCGCAGTATCGGTGATCCGGACGCCCGGCCTGCCGTTGATGAGGAAGAGCTGACGTTCGAGGGTGGGGAGGCGCGACGGCTGCTCAGCCAGAATCGGTCCGAGCATCGGCCTTACGCCGAATTGCTCGGCGCCGTCGCCTTTCAGCTCCGCCTGCACGATGGCGCCTTCGATCACCTGGATCCGGACGCGGCCGCCGGCAACGTCCTGCGGCGGGACGATGGCCCGGCTCAGATGGAAGCCGTCGGCGCGGTAGAGATCGCTGATCGCGCCGGCGATCGCGGCGAGATCCGCCTGCGAAACCTGCTTGCCGAGATAAGGCTGATAGACCGCGGCGATGCGATCTTGGGAGACGGCCTGGGCGCCGCTGACATTGACGCCGCGCAGCACGAATTGCGGCTTCGTATCCCCGCCGGTGTTCGGCTGTCCGACGCTCGGAAGCTGGACCGGAGGCCGGCTCAGCGATTCCCGCTCGCTTTGGTTATCGAAATATTTCTCGGGCTGGCGCGGATCGAAACCGGGCTGGTTCGCCTGTTGTGCGAACCCCTGGGAAATTCCCGCAAAGATCGGTACCAGCACTGCCAATGCGGTAATGAGATGCCGCAGCTCGACGCACGTCGCGAATCTGCCTCCGTAGTTTGACGGAGACTTTGCGGTGGGGCGGTAAGGGTTCGTTATCCGCATGATTTTTCATAGTTTTTTATGGTCAATGATTGGTTAATGCTGCCACTGCACTGGCCGCTTCCCGCTAAGCCTCTCTTGAGTGATTTCGGATTACCCCTCAGGGCCCGCGCGTAACGCGGACTGAGGATCGTCATGCTTGGCAGAATTGGAATGCGGTGTGCCTTCGTGGCGGCGCTGACCCTTGGAACGGCTTCCGGTGCGTTCGCCGCGGAGGATGGCGTCTGGTCGGTCAGCAAGGCCACCGGTGAGGTGTGGATCGCGACCGAGGGCGCGCAACCGGTGTCGCTGAACCGGGAAGAGACGCTCAAGCCTGGCAATACCATCCGCACCGGACGCAACGGCCGGGTGCTGCTCGTCCGCGGCGAGGAAACCATTCTGATCTCTCCCAACTCCGTGGTCGGCTTGCCGTCGGAGAAGAAGGAGGGGCTCACGACCACCATCATCCAGCGGGCGGGATCGATCCTGCTCGAGGTCGAGAAGCGCAACGTCAAGCATTTCGAGGTCGAGACGCCCTATCTCGCCGCCGTGGTCAAGGGAACGCAGTTCAGCGTCACCGTGGGAGCTGATAGCACCAAGGTCGGCGTGCTTCGCGGCCAGGTCGAAGTCTCCGACTTCAAGACGGGACAGATTGCCCAGGTCATGCCGGGACAAGCGGCCACCGTGTTTGAGCACGGCAAGCCCGGTCTCAGCTTGAGCGGCGCGGGGACGTTCAATCCTATCGAGCATGGCAAGCCGCGCGCCTCGACGATCGAGCGTGTCCCCGTCCCGAAATCGGGCCTGTCGGCGCCGCGCAATGCCGCGAGTGGCCATGCGATCCATGCGCTCGGTCCGATCGACAAGGGGACCAAGGCGGCTGGCGCGCCGAAGGCATCGCATCAGGCGGCTGGAGGTCATGTCTCCAAGGCCGCCGTCGTGCGCATCTCGAGCTCGCTCGGCGAGGTCAAACTCAATGTCCACAAGGTCACGAATGGGCTCGCCCACGGCGCAGTGGCACCTGGACAGGTGCGCAACGCCAACGCCAGCACGGGTGCCGAGACGGTCTGGAGCGACAGCAAGACCAGCACGGCAGCGTCCAACAGCGCCGTCCAGACTGCGGCGACGACAAGCGGTGCCGCAACGGCTGGCAGCAGCTCGTCGAACCCAGGCGCCGCGATAGCGGCAGCTGCCGCCAACAACGGAAACGCCGACAGCAACGGCAATTCCGGCAATGGCAACAACGGCAATGGCGCCGGCAACGGCAACAGCGGCGCCACCGGCAATGGCTGGGGCAACGACGGTAACGGGAATGGGAATGGCGCCGGCAACGGCAGCAATGGCCGTGGCCACAACAGACATTAAAGCGATTTCCTAGGGGATGAGGGGCGTACCTGCAGAAGCGGGTGCGCAGGAGGGTGGATTGAAACGCTATCGGCCGCATATTCTCGTCGTGATCGCGCTTGCGATCGTGCTGTCCACGGGATGGCATGGTGCGCTTCGCAACGCGCTCACCGATCTGCGGTTCAGCTGGCAATCGCGTGCGGCCAGCGGCAATGTCGTCGTGGTGGCCATCGACGCACCGTCCATCGATCAGATCGGGGTGTGGCCGTGGCCGCGCCGGCTCCACGCCGAGCTGTTGCGCAGGCTCGAGGCGGCGGGCGCGGGGGACATCGCGTTCGACGTCGATTTCAGCGCACCCTCGGATCCGGCTTCCGACGAGGCCTTCGTCCACGCCCTTCGCGAGGCCGGCGGCTCGACGATCCTGCCATCCTTCAAGCAGCCGACGCCGAATGGTGGCGCGGCCCACGTCAATCGTCCCCTGAAGCCGTTCAGCAACCAGTCGTGGCCGGCCGTCGTCAACGTCGCTGTCGAATCCGACGGACTCGTTCGCCGCTATCCGTTCGGCGAGAAGCTCGGCGATGCCTTGATGCCGTCGATGGCCGTGGTGTTGGCCGGGCAGGACGCCAACCGGCGGCCGCCCTTCCTGATCGACTTCAGCATTCGTGCGGCCTCCATTCCGAGCATCTCCTATGCCGACGTGCTGCGCGGCGATACTGCGGCTCTCGACAAGGTGAGAGGCAAGAAGATCATCGTCGGCGCCACCGCGCTCGAGCTCGGCGACCGGTTCAGCGTTCCCAACAGCAAGCTCGTCTCGGGGCCGGTCCTGCAGGCGCTTGCGGCAGAATCGATCCTCCAGAGCCGGATGCTGCACTGGACATCCGATATCGGCATGATCCTGGGCCTGGGTCTGATCTGCCTGCTGATGATGTATTCGTGGCGCCGCTTCGCACCAGGAATTCGCGTCGCAGTCCTGATCGCCTCCGGGGCTGCTATCGAGCTGGTCGCGGCCCTCGTGCAGGCAAGATGGCCCTTCGTCATCGACACATCGCTATTCCACATCGCGATCGTCGCCTATCTGGCTGCGATTGCGTTGGACGAAATCGATTTCCGTAGTCTCTTGGGGCGCATCGCCGAGAGCCGCTTTCACCGCATCGCGATGTCGCTCGGTGACGGTCTCGTCTGCACCGACGAGGATCACCGGATCACGGTCTGGAATCCCGGCGCCAGCGCGATCTTCGGCTACGCGCCGGCGGAGATGATCGGCCGTCCGTTCGAAACGCTGTGCGCCGTGCCGGCGGACGGCCATGCAAGGCCGTCCATGCATGACGCCGCGCGCCAGGCGCTGCTGGTTCCGGGCGGAGCGGTCGTCGTCGAGTTCGAGGGCCGGCGCAAGAATGGTGAAACCTTCGCTGTCGAGGCGAGCTTCTCGGGCTGGCAGGGAACGGAGGGTTTTCAGTACGGCGCGATCCTGCGTGACATCTCGGTCCGCAAGCGCGAAGCCGAACGCGTCAAATATCTCGCCGAACATGATGCACTGACCGGCCTTGCCAATCGCAACACGCTGCATGCCGGCCTGGCCGGCATGGTCGCGGATGCGGAGCGACGGCCTCGCGAAGTCGCGTTGCTCGTCATCGGGCTCGACGGCTTCCAGGGCATCAACGACACGCTGGGGCATTCGGCGGGAGATCTGGTGCTGCAGGCGGTCGCCATTCGTCTGGAGGGCCGGGCCGGAGATGGGGCGATCGTCGCCCGGCTCGGCGGAGATGAATTCGCCATTGCGCGCGAAGCCGCGGATGGCGGTGAGCCGGTCGCGAAGTTCGCCGAGCGGATCGCGCGTGCATTCGAAACGCCGCTCGCGACGGGTACGCGCCAGCATCGTGTCAGGATCAGCATCGGCGTCGCGGTCTATGGCGAAGGCGGACAGGGTGCCGATGAACTTCTCAGCAATGCTCATCTGGCGTTGAGCAAGGCAAAGATGACGCGGCGCGGCAGCCATGTGATCTTTGAGGCTGCGATCAGGCAGGAGCTGGAGAACCGGCTGACGCTGGAGAGCGCGTTGGCGCTTGCTGCGGATCGCGGCGAGTTCGAGCTGTTCTACCAGCCCCAGGTCCGTCTGATCGACGGCAGCCTTGTCGGGGCCGAAGCGCTTATCCGTTGGCGGCATCCCGTGCGCGGCTACGTCTCGCCCGGAGAGTTCATGCCGGTGGTCAACACTTCCGCACTGTCAGAGCGGATCGCGAACTGGGTGATGGAGACCGCCTGCCGTCAGGCGCGCGCCTGGGAGCTGTCCGGCAACGGCGTGCGCGTCGCGATCAACCTGTCGCCCTCGCAGCTTCACTCCGGCGATCTCGCGCATTCGGTCGCGGCGTTGCTCGAAGCGACGGGGCTTACCCCGTCACTGCTCGAAATCGAGGTGACCGAAGACATCCTGATCCATGACGAACGCCGCGTGCTCGACATGTTCAAGCGAATTCAGGAGCTCGGGGTGCGCGTCCTGTTCGACGATTTCGGCACCGGTTATGCGAGCCTCAGCTATCTGAAGAAGTTTCCGCTCGACGGACTCAAGATCGACCGCTCGTTCGTGCTCGATCTGCTCGCCGATTCCGACGATGCCGCGATCGTCGGCTCGACCATCGGCCTCAGCAAGCAGCTCGGCCTCACGGTCGTGGCTGAAGGCATCGAGAACCGCGCGACGGCCGACTTCCTGGTCAGCATGGGATGCGCGGAAGGGCAGGGCTATTTCTTCGGCCGCCCGATGCCGGCCGAGGCGTTTGAAAAGCAATTCCTGGCGGCCGAGCTCGACGCGGTCAGCGCTGCCTGAGCAGGGCGGCTTCGTTCTATCGCCGCCGCGCGACCGCGACCCCGAAGAGGAAAGCGACGAACAGGCTCGCAAGCGGCGCCTCGCGCGTGATCGCTGCGACCGTCGCGAGCGCCCCGCCGGGCTTTCGTGCTTGCTCGATTGCAGAGGTGAGACGATCGACCGCTGCGTGCAGGCCTCCGGCGACTTCACCCACCGTGCGGGAGACGTCCGCCGCGGTATCGATGGCACGTTCGGCCATGCCGGGTTGCGAGGTGGATTGCGGTATCTCCGTGCTCAAGTGCGCGACCTCCAGACCTGACGATGGGCCGGCACCTTTGGCTATCCGCGCGAGCGCTCGTTCTGAACAGCGGGTCTTGATGACCTTTGGCTATCCGCGACAGGCGCCGTGGTTTACGGCGGGTGCCGGCCTTGGATGGGCAATTCAGCGCGCGGGATTTTGTTCCGGACGATAGGACGACCACGGCGGATCTTCCCCGGGAAACGACGGGTGCGAATCTCTGTTAGGCTGGCGGTGGCTTGCTGATGTCAGGAGACAGCCGTGACCGATCGGACCATGACGGATCGAGGCCGGCACATCGCCTTGCTCGGCGCTCCCATCGACATGGGGGCTTCGCAGCGCGGCACCTTGATGGGCCCCGCAGCGCTGCGCACCGCAGGCCTTGCGACAGTGCTCGAAAGTCTGGATTTCGAGGTCGTCGACTACGGCGATCTTTCCGTGGCCGAAGTCGGGGACCTCACCGACAGGCCGCCGGAAAGCGCCAATCACTACCGCGAGATCCAGCGCTGGACGCGCGTTCTGAGCCGCAAAGGCTATGAGATTGCGAAGACCGGCGCGCTGCCGATCTTTCTCGGCGGCGATCACACGCTGTCCATGGGATCGGTCAATGCCATGGCGCGTCATTGGCAGGAGCGGGGACGCGAGCTGTTCGTGCTCTGGCTCGATGCCCATGCCGACTACAACACGCCGCAAACGACGATCACTGCGAACATGCACGGCATGTCGGCCGCGTTCCTGTGTGGTGAGCCCGGCCTTGACGGCCTGCTCGGCGACGATCCGCGCGCTTCGATTACCCCCGACAGGCTCGATTTGTTCGGTGCGCGCTCGATCGACAAGCTCGAGAACGAATTGATGCGCGCGCGCCGGATCAGGGTCGTCGACATGCGTCAGATCGACGAGTTCGGCGTCGCCGTCTTGATCCGGCGCGTCATCGAGCGGGTCAAGGCGAACAACGGCGTGCTGCATGTCAGCTTCGATGTCGATTTCCTCGATCCGTGCGTGGCGCCGGGCGTCGGCACCACTGTGCCGGGTGGAGCGACCTATCGCGAGGCACACCTGATCATGGAGCTGTTGCACGATTCCGGCGTGGTCGGATCGGCCGACATCGTCGAGCTCAATCCGTTCCTGGATGAACGTGGCCGGACGGCGCGCACGGCCGTCGAGCTGATCGGCAGCCTGTTCGGCCAGCAGATCACCGACCGGCCGACGCCGAGCAACGCGATCGCTCCAGGCGAGTGATCGAGCTTCTTGCCGCGGACCTCGCGCCTTCAAAATTGGGCCGGAACATTCCCTCGATTGCCAAGTTTTCCCGGTGCCCTTCCCCAAGGGCGACCCCGTATGGCCTCAGCTCGAACGCCCCCGATATCCCCGCGAGCTGAGGCCTTTTTCTGCTCCGGCAGATTGGATATCGATGGTGCACGCAGTTCTCTCTCCTTCGGGGCGCATCGGTATGTTTTGTCAGAGAGATCGGCTGGTGACCCGGCCGGAACTTTGCCGACATAACACCGTTCCCGATGCGCGGGCGCGAACGTAGGCGGACACCATGAAATGGATGCTTGTGGTCCTCGTGGGTGGCGTCGCCCCCGTCAATACCGATCTCGTATTCGACAAGTTCAGTGACTGCCTGTCCGCCGAGGCGCAAATGCGACAGCACTACGCCGATGCGTTCGATGCCTGGGACCGTGTGGCCGCAGCAAGAATCGACCGGCGTAGCGACTACAGGAAAGCCCGCGATCTCGAGGCGAAAAGACTGCTGAGCAACGTAGGCACCTGTGTGCCACACGGCGGAGGAGATTCTGTTGCGCCGGCGGAGCAGCCCAAGCCGCCCGCCGCACCTTCGCAGCAACCCGCTGCGCCGCCGCAGCCGGCGGTGCGACCTTAGCGAACGCGGCGCGAGCCCGATTGCGTTCGGCCAAATTCGGTCCCGCGAGGTCGCATCGGGAAAAAGTGGCAAAATCTTGGAACCTTGTCACCAATTCGCGGGTTTTCGCAGCGCCGCATCCTGCGGTGAGGAGATACCCATGAAGAAGCTGATGTTGACGTGCGCGGCTGCTGCGCTGATCTCGACCGGCGCGCTGGCGCAGTCGACGGTCGTCACCACCACCGGCACCGGCCATGCGGCCGCTGTGCAGATCGAGCCGGAATACCGGACGAAGATCCGTACCTATGTCACCGAACACAAGGTACGTCCGGTGCAGACCCGAGAGAAAATCGTGGTCGGCCAGCCGGTGCCGCGCGAGGTCGAGCTTGAGGCCGTGCCCGCCGATTGGGGGCCCTCGCTCACCAGGTACCGTTACGTCTACTCGGGCGAACGCGTGATGCTGGTCGATCCGTCGACGCGCACGGTCGTCCAAGAGATCGACTAAGTCCCGGGTGGCGGGTCGCTGAGCCGGCGGCCCGCCCCCTTCCTGTCCGGCCCCCCCCGAATACCTCACCCTTGTTTGCGAGCGGCCGTCATGCCGATCATTCGATACTTCGTCTGCGTCGGCGGGCTCCTGGTGACCTTGCTGTTCGCTGCCGACCGGTACTTGCCGGCTCCCGGCGAGCCTGCAGCGACGGCAGATCCTGACAGAACCATCATCCGAATCACGTCGGCAAGAAGACTACCGGAGAAGATCGTATTCGATACGCGTCTGCGCGCCGATGTGCCTGAGATCGCGCAGGCCGATCCGATTCCTGAAGAACCGCGGCAGCACATGCGTGAAGCCATGGCCGCCATGCCTGCAGCACCGTCCGGTCAGACCAAGAAAGAATCGGCTCCGCGCGTCTCCGCAGAGGCCCGTACGCATCCGAAGCGCTCGGCCAAATCATCGAAAAGGTCACCCGAGCGACGGCTTGCCTTCGAGCGGCACGACCCGTTTTCCGGCGGATGGTGGTGAGCGGAAAAGATCGCAAGTGTCATAAAGGAAAAGGCCGCGCTCGTTCGGAGCGCGGTCTTTTTTTGCAGATGGACGAGCGCGAAAGCGATGCCGAAGAACTCGCCAGCTTCGGGATAGCCTACCTGCACCGGCTTCCCAAGGACGAATGTTGACGGACATGAAGATGCTCGTTGCCCGCGTTGCCCGCGGAAGCACAAGGCCGAGTTGGACGCTGCTGGCGATTTCCTTTCTCGTCTCGGCAGTCATCGTGATCGCCTTGCGCATCATATTCGGGAGCTAGATCGGATCGCCGGGCTTGCGGCTCCGCTCCCTGAGTGCCCAACCGGGAACAAGTGGAATATCCAGGCGTTGGCGGCCAGGCATCCATCTGGATGCTGACTCACTGGAGGAGACGATGATGAAAACCACTTTCGCCGCAGCTCTGATCAGCAGCGCTCTGATCGGCGGCGCTGCGTTCGCGCAATCCACTCCGCCGGCTGATCGAGCGGCTCCGGCTGCTACCGCACAGCCGGCCGATAAGATGATGCTCAAGGACAATTGGCGCGCCTCGAAGCTCATGGGCCTGAACGTCTATAACGAAGCCAACGAGAAGCTCGGCGACATCAACGAACTGCTCGTCGACAAGAGCGGCAAGATCAACGCAGTGGTGATCGGCATCGGCGGCTTCCTGGGAATGGGCGAGCACGATATCGCCGTTTCGATGGACAAACTGAAGTTCGTGGAAGAGCCGGTCCGGACCAGCTCGACCAGCACTTCGACCACCCCGCGCGAGACGACGACCGGCGCGGCTTCGACCAGCGCCACGACCCGCAACACCAATGATTGGGTCCCCGATCACGCCGTCATGAGCGGAAACAAGGAGCAGCTGAAGGCACTCCCGCAGTTCAAATATTCGGACTACAACTGACAGGACGAAACGTTATCGAGATCGAGGGCCTCCATTTGGAGGCCCTTTTCATGCCGACCCACATCGGAGCCGCTTGCAGCGGCGCTTCACACTCAGCCGCGTGAAGCTATTCACTCGGTTCGGCAATGCGGTGCCGGGCCGGGTCGATTTCCCGACCGCAGGATCGTGGCCTCTGCAGGGTGGAACCGCCCGTCCCCAAGGGGGCGGGGGAACCGGGAGGGGCGCCATTGAATTAACCCTGCATGAGGACAACAGCGGATCTTTCGATGACAAATACTCGTTTCGCGAGCTCCATCTCTGCCGCCCTCCGCCATCCCGGTGTGATCGCGCTGATCGTGGCTGGCGTGACGATTGCGGCAATGCTGATTGTCGATCACGGCCCCTGGAGCCGCGCCAAGACCCAGCCGGCCCATATTGCGATGTATGCGACCACGGGAGAAGCGGCGCGGGCGGCTGGTGCTGCGGTACTCCCGACCAAACCGAAATCGCCGATCGAGCCGTCGCGGCCGGGGCCCAAGACGTCGCCGACCGTCAACCCCGTGACGCCGTAACTTCGCTCACGATGAGTGGAGCCGCCTCGCAGATCTCGGTGGCGTTGTCGCCGCTCTAGCCTCGACCGATCACCGACGAGCCGAGCAGAGCGAGCACGGCCAGCGCCATCAGCGCGGTGCCGAGCCAGCCCAGCGCGATCAGCCATGACCGGGCCCTGAAGCGGCCCATGATCGCGCGGCTCGAGACGATCAGCATCATCATCGCCATGATTGGCACGGCGACGATGCCGTTGAGCACCGCGCTCCACACCAGCATGTGGATGGAGTCGATGCCGGTGAAGCCGAGGCCGAAGCCGATGAGCGTTGCCGCGGCGATGATGGTGTAGAAGCCGACCGCCTCATCGGGCTTGGCCTCCAGCGTGGCGCGCCAGCCGAAGATCTCTGCGACGCCGTAAGCGGCCGAGCCCGCCAGCACAGGGATGGCGAGCAGGCCGGTGCCGATGATGCCGAGCGCGAACAGCGCGAAGGTGAAGTCGCCGGCGAGCGGCCGCAGCGCTTCGGCCGCCTCCGTCGCCGAACCGATGCTGGTAATGCCGTTGGCGTGCAGGACCGATGCGGTGGTGAGGATGATGAAGAAGGCGATGCCGTTGGACAGCAGCATGCCGGAGATGGTGTCGGCCCTGATGCGCGCGAGCTCCGGGCCGGCGCCACGCTTGACGTCGCGAAGCGGCTTGTCGCGCTTGCCCTGGTTCATCTCCTCGACCTCCTGCGAGGCCTGCCAGAAGAACAGATAGGGGCTGATGGTGGTGCCGAGCACGGCGACGACCATCAGAAAATAGTCGGCGCTGACATTGACCTTCGGCCACACCGCGGCGAGCAGCGCCGTGCTCCACGGGATCTCGACGGTGAAGGCGGTGGCGACATAAGCGAACAGCGCCAAGGTGAGGAATTTCAGCACCGGGGAATAGCGGCGATAAGGCAGGAAGACCTGGAGCAGGGTCGAGCCCGCCGCGAAGATCAGCGCGTGCTCGTGGTTGAGGCCGCCGATGACCAGCGAAAGCGCCTCGGCCATCGCGGCGATGTCGGCGGCGATGTTGAACGTGTTGGCGGCGACGAGCATGGCGACCAGCGCCAGCACCGCCCAGCGCGGCGCGATCTGCATGACGTTGGCGGCGAGCCCCTTGCCGGTGACGCGGCCGATCTGCGCGCTGACGAGCTGGATGGCGATCATGAACGGCGTGGTCAGAAACACCGTCCACAGCAGCCCGTAGCCGAATTGCGCGCCGGCTTGCGAATAAGTGGCGATGCCTGAAGGATCGTCGTCGGCAGCTCCGGTGATGAGGCCCGGCCCCAGCCTTTGCAGCAGCGACGGCGCGGATTTCGTCGGCGTGAGAGCGCTGTCGCTCATGAACGGGACCTCGTCGGGCGGGTGCTTTTATGCAAATGCTAATCGGGAAACGAAAGTTCCTCGCCGCGCCGGCGTCCTATCGATTTCTGATAATGCTAAGTCGACTTGACTGTCGGGCAAAACAGGTGTAGATTGCCATCATCGCAAAAATTCCCGCAGCCCAGATTCTCGCAAGTTAGTCCGCGAGGCCGCTTGTGTCGGCGGCGGGACTTTGAGCGTTGGGGATGAAGGTCGTCGGCCGCGCTACTTGACGCTGACGAACATGCCCCAGGCGGCGGCCAGCGCCGCGCCGGAAAAGACGATCAGCGGGTTATCGCAGAACGCGCCGCCATAGCTGCACATGGTGACGCCGAACGAGCCGATCTCGTGATGGCTCGCGGAGTAGAACAGTCCCGACAGCACCAGCAATGCAGCGGCGACGTAGTACATGGCAATCTCTCCGACGCTTTCCCGATTGCATTCGCGCAAGCACATGTCCCAGCATGGCGCGAAGAGATTGCATCCTGCCGAATTCGGTAGGTTGCATTTGAGTCAAATGTCGGAAAGCGGACGGATCGCCTTGTTCCGGAGCAGGAACAGGCCTTCGTTAGTGCGGTGCACCTTGCTGAATGTAAGTGCGCGCCCCCGCCGGAATTGCCAGAATTTCCCGGTCCAGCGCTGGGCCAAATCCTGAAATACCGAAAACGTGGGGACCGACAATGCATTCCTTTGTCTGCGCACACGATGTCGCACTTCTTCATGAACGAGTTGAAGTGCTCATTCTACAACTCGCTGAACTGGAAGAATTGCGCATGCGAGTGCTTATAGCCGAGCGGGTGATGAAGAGAACTGGGGCGGGCCCACACGGTGAAGCGCCTGAACAACCGCCGACTGAAGCGGTTGAATGGCAGGAAATGTCTCGCGATTGCTACTGCCCGACTTGATGCGTGGCATCGATATGAGGATCGGCTCTCGAAAGGAAAAAAAGGCCCCGCACCGCGGGGCCTTCTGGGCTGGCCTATCGCCGCGTACCCACACCGTAGAGTTCGCGCTCGCGGCCGATGTCCTCGGGAGACAGGGGCGGGCTTGCGGCATCGAAGTCGGTCCAGCCGGCTTTCTGCCAGGCCGCGCTGCGATCCTGAAGGTTCACGGACTTATCGTGGAGAAGCGCATCGAGGCGTGAGCGGTCCTGGTCGGGCACCCTTGCGGACACCAGCGTGCCGCCGCGGCGAATGCCCTCGGCATAGCGCGAGGCATCTTCCCTGGAGACGCCGGCCTGCGTCAGGGCGCCGACGATGCCGCCCGTGGCCGCGCCGGCAGCCGCGCCGACAGCGGTCGAGGCTAGCCACCCTGCCGCGACGACCGGCCCGAGGCCGGGGATTGCCAGCAGGCCGAGCCCGGCGAGCAGGCCGGCTGCGCCGCCGAGGCCGGCGCCGATGCCGGCTCCGGTCCCGGCGCCTTCAGCGCGATCGTCGACGCCGTCGCGATCGCGGTCGACCTTGCCGGACCGCGAGCCGTACCAATTGTCCGAATTGTTGGCGACGATGCTGATATCGGAATGCGGCACGCCGGCGCCTTCGAGCCGGGTCACGGCACGTTCGGCATCGGAGTAATTGTCGTAAAGACGTGAGATGGTGACTGTCATTGTTCGGTCTCCTCGTGATTGCTTGTTACTTGGTGGGGTTCACGTTGCCCTGGAAGTCGACGCTGACGTCGCTCTTGCTGCCGGCCTTGTCGGCCTTGCCGCGCCAGACGCCTTCGTTGTCCTTGTGCAGGCCGGAGACGTTGGAATAACCGGCATCCTCGATCCGCGATTTGGCCTGCCCCTCGGTGAAGCTGTTGCGGCCGGCGACCGGCTTGTTCGAGTTGTTCTGGTCCGAGCTGTTGACGGCGTTGTTGCCCGGCCCACTCTGGGCAGGCTGCGATTGCGCGCTGGCGGGCACCGCTCCGAGCAGCAGCATGGTCGTGGCAAGTAGAGTAAGACGTCGCATTTTTTTGTCCTCCAGCAGGTGAAAGTGCCGGCGACAACAAGTGAGATTCGAATTGGTTGCTTCCGTTTGCAGATGCCGAGTGCCGCAGCCTGTCTCGCGCGAAATGTGCGTGTGCATCGAACCAGATTAGGAACGTCTGCCAGTTTGTCCCGTTTATGCGCGCCGTGCGGATGCCGTTGGCAGATTTATTTCAGCCGCCGCATCAACTGATACGGCACGAAGGCGTGAGGGGCGGATGATGGCCGGAGCGCGCGCGTTGAGTTGGCGCGCTGGCGGCCCCGGCATTTTCGCTCCCCACGTCCAGCCCCGGAGGTGCCTGGGGTCGCTCCCATGCGGCTTAACTGGTTTTTCGCCTTCGGAACTTCAACTGCTCCGGCCCATTGTCGCCGGGAAATCGAGACGGCTCCCATCATGCAATCTGACTACCCGCTGCTGAAGAAATGGACGGCGCAAGACCACGAGCGATTGAAGGCATTGGCCGAAGCAGGCCGGCGGCCGGACGAGATTGCAAGCGAGCTCAATCGAAGCGAAGCGGCGGTGAGAGTGCGTGCCTGGCAGCACGGCATCGCCTTGCGGCTTGTGATTCAGAGGCGCAAGCCCGTGAAAACGGCTGGTTCGAAGGCCCGTATGTGATTGAACGGCGGCCGCCTCACTTCGACGATTGTGCGTCGGCTTGCGTCCTGGCGGGCTCCCAAGGTGCGGGAAGGATGACGCGGATCGGACGAGCCTCAGTGGAGCCTTGACCAGCAGGCCGGGCTTGATCCCTGGCAGGTTCGGCCAGAGCCACGGACAAGAGTGCAATCAGCATCGCCAGCGAGGTCGTGACAAGTCTCACATCCAGCATCGAAGCCTCCAGTTTCCGCGTCAACGCAGGCAGCGGGGACTTGGTTCAGGTGAGATCGGGAACAAGTGGTAATTTCGTATGTTTGAAGAAGACAGGTCCGGATGACCGGACTGCTGGAGGAGGACACGATGAACATCAAGACCATCATTGCCGCTGCCGTGTTGACGTCATTTGCGGCTCCCGCATTCGCGCAGTCGTTCTACGTGGTGCAGGACGTCAAGACCAAGAAGTGCACGATCGCCGAATCGAAGCCGACGAGCACGGAAACGACCGTCGTCAGCGGTGACACCGTGTACAAGACCAGGACTGAAGCCGAGGCCGGCATGAAGACCGTCAAGGTCTGCACGTCGAACTGAGGAGAAGGACAGATGCCTGTACTTTTGCTTTGGGCCGTCCCGGCCGTGATCGTGATCGGTGGCGGCGTTTATCTGATTGGCCACATGCACTGAGAATGGATGCCGAGGGTGCCTGCGCGCCCACGACCCCTTGCGAAGTGAGGTTACGCAAGCGTCAAGCAAAAGCCCGCGTGGAGCGATCCGCGCGGGCTTATTGTATGTGACGCCTCGTCCGCTTGCCGCGCAGACGACCTCGCGGTGACCATGTTCAATTCTGTACACAAGCAGGCGGCACCCCGAGCCCCCGTCCGACGAAACACGGCTGAAACATTGCTGAAACCAGATCGTCCTGAACTCCGCGCCCGCTCGTCCCGACCAACGGAGCGAAGAGGAGAGACAGTCATGATCCAGATCGGTTCGAAGGAAGAAGTCGCGTTCCTGCTGGCGCTGTTCGGCACCCACACCCAGCCGGTGCAGCGGCCGAAGCCGAAATCGCAGCAAAGGTGAGAGGCTGAACCCATGCCAGGTTTGGCCGAATGCCAGAGCCTGCTCAGGCTCCTGATCGCCAGGGGCGATCCCAAGGCCATCCCGCTCGCCAAAGGTGCCATCGATCAGTATCTGAACACGGCGCCGCTCAGAGCCCGCGGGCGCGGCCTGCGCGTGCTCCAGCGCGACGCACTGGACCAGCACGATGTGGCGGTCGGCGTGCAGCGCTCGTTCGCCGAGACGGTGGATGCCTATATCGAGCACAAGCTTGCGGAGGAATAGGGGGCTGCGCAGCCAGGCAAAGTCCCGTCCTGCCGGATGACCTCGGCGGCGTTCCCGGAACCCGTTGATCCCAAGCGAATTTTTCGTCGCATTTGGAAACCTTTGCCCGTCCCGGGCCTATTAGGGCAAAGGATGCAACGATGCCGCGTTATTACTTCGACCTTCGCGACCAGCAGGGAATTGCGCTCGACGAGGAAGGGCTGGAATTGGCCAGCCCGCGCGCCGTTCGGGCCGAGGCCGCCAAGTCGCTTGCCGACATGGCACGCGATGCCGTTCTTTCCGCGCCGCCCACGGGCGGCCGGCAGACGATGGCGATCGACGTTCGCGACGCCAGCGGTCCCGTCATGCAGCTGACATTCTGGTTCGAGATCGAGACTCCGACCTCGCGATCGCCATCACGCGATCATTGACGCGTCAACGCGTCCGGCGGCGACGGCTCGGGATCCAGCACGGCGATCTTCCGGCCGAGCTGCCACACCTCGACCTTGCCATGACGGGTGTACTGTCGTGCGAAGCTGAGAGCGGAGGAATCCGACGGAGCCTCGAACGCTTCGGCGGAGCGGAAGACCCCGTTCTCGCCGACGAGGTAAGCGCGATATTGCTGCATCATGTCGGTGCCCTCAAGCCGGGGGAGCGCAGCCAGGCCTCGATCTGCATGGCCGTTTCGTCCTGCCGCGCCCGGCGCAGCAGCATCTCCCGGCGGCGCCCCGGCGCGAGCGCGCGCGCTTCCTCGCGACAGCGCGTGGCTTCGTCGGCGAGTCTTTCGCTGAGAGTCCTGGTCTGTTTGAAACGACGCCGCGTCAGCATGGCGCATCTCCCTGTTCGCGGAGGCGGGAGCGCAAACTGGCGTTCTCATCACCGATAAATGCCACGAGCCTTGCGGTGATGAATTAACGCTACGCCGCCGGCGGCGCCGAGTCTGTATCATTTGGTATGTCCGCAAATTAAATTTTCGGGTGCAAGTTCAGTCCTTTGAGCCACTTACTCATCTTGAGTGCGACACGAGAGCTAAGTTCACTTTTGAACCAAAGCGACCTCTGGTCGTTTGCAAGACATCACCGGCCAAGGATTTGTCCGTAGGCGTCGGTGGCTGAGAGACCCAGCGTGCTCCCGCCTGCAAAGCGAAGGAGCATACCGATGCGGGTTTATCGGCCGTTGCCTGCCGATCATGAGCAGGCAGAATACATGCGACAGCTTTTGCGCGAGGCCCGCGAACTGCTGAACCAGTCGCCGCCCGATACGTTTCTGGGACGCAAGACAACAGAGGCGCCACCGAAAAAGCAGGAGCCGGACGCGGATACCGGCTGACGCGTGGGTGCTTGTCGAATCCGGCCACTGATGCCTGCTCTGAATTTACTTCCGCTTCCGGCGGCACAATGGACATCGCCGGACTTGCTGTCGGTCTGGTCCCGTCGCGAATGACCCGACTGAGACATTGGCGCTGAGCTTCTGTCCCGCGTTTTGCGTTCAGGACCACGGCGGCTCTTCGCTCGCCCCGGCTGCCTCGTGGCGGATCGTGACATCCGCCGAACGCAACCCGGTCAGCAATACGGTTCTGACAGAGGCAGCATCAAATCCAATATCCTTGGCATTTGGTGGATGTGCCTCGCTGTTCTTCAATCGGAGCGCAAGGTGCAATTGCTCGCAAAGGTGCTGAACGACGAGATTGACCTGATCGTCAGTCATGATCGGCTTCTCCTGCGGCCATTCTGCTACAAAACCAGGTAGCGCACTTGATCGGACGGTATGCGGTTGGACCGCCCATGGGATCACCCTGTGCGATGACCATGGGCGGATGAATGAGACGCATTCCGTTCGCTACAACGCGAAGGGGTCGAAATTCGACGACATCAGCAAAAGGGCGGCGCTCCCACGCAACTGGCGGCGCTTGCGGCTACTTTATGCCCGAAGACCCATTGGGCTCCATGTGCACCAAAACCTCGCCGGTCGTGATTTCGGGAACTCCAAGATCGAGGTCAGGCAGACTTGCCTGAACAAACGCGAGTATCTTGGCATTCGCTGCATTGGCGCTTTCGCAGTCGTCAAATATCATCACAGCGATACCAACACCGTCGCCCGCATCCAGCACATAGTAAGATTTGAATCCGTGCGATTGCCTTAGGATCTCGCCGACGCCGCTCCTGGCGCGGCGAGCAGCGTCCGCGACCGAACGAACCTTGGCGTACTTGCGAATGACCATGTACATGGGGCCACCACGCGCTACACGCCCCCACGCATCAAAGCACATCGGCCCTGGTTGGACTAGGGCCTCCTCCGGATGGGTCACACCGACCGTTGGGCCCGCGCAACGCGCCTTTCCAATCAGCCATCCTCGCCCCGCAAGTGGGGGCCGAGGTGCCGAGGCTAGGAGCCCTCGAACTTGAACGACACGTTGAGCTTGGCGCGATAGGCCTCAACTTTTCCGTTCTCATCCAGTTGCATGTCGAGCTTGATGACCTCTGCAACGCGAAGATCCCGGAGAGATTTCGCTGCTTGCTCGACCGCATTGGCGGCCGCCTTCTCCCACGAGTCGCTGCTGGTACCGACCAGTTCTATGACCTTGTAGACGCTATCAGCCATGTCGTCCTCCTGTTCGGTATGACCCAGGAAATCTAGCATCAGGATCTCGACGCTGATACCGTTTCGGACGGAGCCGAGAAGGGACAAACTGCTGGGGGAAGGGCGGCTCTTGGCTCCGAATGAACTGCCGGACCGACGCCATCGTGTCCGCTCATGGCGGATCGACGGAAATGCGTCCGATTGGCTGTCTCTTTTCAGTCTGCCCCGGACCGGAAGGCAGCACGATCCTGTTGGCGCGCAAGCTCACGCCCAGACAAAACGGCTATGGCTCGTGCCGAGCGCGAGAAAGATGGCCCCAAGGAAGCTCTGGAAGGAAGCTCTGGAAGGAAGCTCTGGCTCGCACGCGAACCATCTCGGTCACCTGCCTCGCCGAAAAAGGGGTAAAGTGCCCAGGGCTCACATCCGAGGAGCAACAACATGACCCTACGCCCCGAACTGGTTCCTGCCAGGATCGACTGGCATGTCTTCGCGGTTATGAGCAACACGATGCCGCCTCGAGATCCTGACGACGACGAAGAAGATGACGACGAAGACGATGAGGACGAAGAGCAAGACGAGGAGGAGAACCAAACCGACGAATCGCCGGTCGTGCGCGAGCCGGACGAAGACTAAGCGGGATGCTTGGAGATAGCCTTGAGCTTCGGTGAGTGCGATCCCCAGCCTGCGCGCGGCGCGCTGGTGCGTCCGGCGGCTTTCGAGGTCGGTCTGATTCCGAGAGCCACCGATAGACGCTGAATGGACCAGGTTTCCGGTGCAGCACTATCGGCGTTCACGGGTAGAGGAGGTGAGCATGACCCTCATATGGCTTGGTGTGCTGCTTGTTTTCGGCGGCATACTCCAGATGGCGTTTCAGCCCATCTGGCGAGGCCGATTCAGCGGTGGAAGGTGGCTTCGCTCCGGGCGTGACACGCTGGAGCCTGAAAGACCGGGTGGCGGCTTCGGCATCAAATCGAACTGGCCTGGACTTGTGATGGTCGCACTTGGCGGCACTTTCTTGCTGGCCGGAGCTGCCATCTGAGTTGAAATGTCTCGGGCGTCGCCCGTTATGTGGCCGCGCCAATCTGCTGGAGCCGTGTCTCGTCATGGCGTCCGCGCGCCGGCTCAGGCGCGAAGCGCAAGGTGCAGGAATTGGTTGAAGGCGCTCGCCTGGTAATCGGCGAACGCCTCGCCGTTGACGAAGCCGCGCTTGTGGTACAGCGCCAGCGCCGGCTCGAATGCCGGGCCGCTTCCGGTCTCCAGGCTCAGCCGGGTCAGCCCGCGCGCCTTCGCCTCGCGCACGATGTGGTCCAGCAGCAGCGCCGCGACGCCGCGGCGCAGATGATCGGGGTGGGTCCGCATCGACTTCACCTCGGCGCCGCCATCGCCCAGCTCCTTCAGCGCGCCGATGCCGACGACGTCATCGCCCTCGCGCACCGACCACACGGTGACCCCGGGCACCTGCAGCCCCGACAGGTCGAGCGCGAACACATGGCCCGGCGGCGAGCTCGCATGCATGCCGGCGAGATGAAGCGCGAGCAGGCGGCGGGTCGGTTCGGAGGTGAGATCGTCGGGGTGGATTGAGAACATGGGGGACCGTTTGGGAGCTGTGCCGACACTCGGATTGCGCCCGCACAATATGACGCAAACAAAGGCTGGTTGACAATGTTCCCGTTTTGTTCTAAGTAGTCGAAATACTTCAACTGTTGGGCGAGCGGCGCAGCGGATCGCGTCTCGTCCCCAATTTCCGCGGGTCGTCGATGAGTAGCTCCCTTCTCGCTTTGGTCTTATTGGATAATCCGGTGACGCCGGACATGTCAGCGGTTGCAGAGGTCCTTCACGCCCGACATCCGGAGTTGGCAACGGAGACGATGGACGACGGGCGTGCACCGCAGGCTCGAGCAAACTCGCCGCTCATTCGTTGCGGCAACGAGCTTGTCGCCGTGATGTCGATGCCGGCACCCATCCCGGACGATCAGGGACTGTGGGCACGCGCTGCGACGACGTGGCCGGAGAGCAAGGCGGTGGCCGCCCGGCATCGAGGTCATATGATCGTATCGATGCTCGGTAAGAGCGAACAGCCGCTGGTCGCCGCGCGCATCACGACCGCAGTCATCGGTGCGTTGATTGCGACGATGCCTGAGTGCTGCGGCGTGGTCTGGGCGGGCCGGGTCGCGCGGCCTGCCGATCTCTGGTGCGAGATGTCCCGCGATTCATTCGCACCGTATCCTGATTACCCCTTTAGGCTATGGGTCGACATTCTTCCGTTCCGGACAGGCGCGAAGATCGCCGCGGTCACGATGGGACTGTCCGCCTTCGTCGGGCGTGAGATCGAGTTCGTGACCGGCAAGCTCACGCTTTCGGCGTTGTTCGACAAGGTGGTTGGGCTTGCCGTCTATCTGATCGAGCATGGCAGCGTGGTGAAGGACGGTGACACGATCGGGGCAAGCGCGAGCGAGCGTATCCAGGTTCGTCACAAGAACTCCGATGCGTTTGGCGGACTGCCGGTGTTTTACTGTGTGGACGATTCTGTTTAGATGGGCGGCATCGGAACACTGCCACGGAATACGAAATAACCTTCGTAAATGAGTGAAGATTGATGGTCGATTCCCTACCAAAGAGGCGCCGGGCCAAGGCAAAGAATCGAAAGTTTTATGTCGTCGGCCTCGGCGGGTTTCACACGGCGCCGGGATGGGAGATGGACAATCTCGCAACTCTCACAGGCGGACGCCTGGTTCTCATTCCGCCGCGGGAGCGGGGCTTCGTGTCTTTCCCTGAAACGCCGCGACTTGTCATCGACAAGTCTCTCGGTCGCGCTCCCGCGGACTGGGAGCTCTTTCATGACTACCGGCTCGTTTCCGACCGGATGAAGAGCCTTCTCGAAACATTGGATCTGGAGGGAGTTCGTTTTGTCAGATGCGAGACCCAATACCGGGATGGCCGTGCGGCGCCAGCTTATTGGCTTTGTGATATTGTCAGGGTTCTCGATGCTGTCGACGAAGCAAAATCGGTTCTTGAGATCGAGTATCGCACGCCCGATCGTAAGGTTTACAATCTGAGTAGAAGAAGCAGTCTTGTCTTCAAAGAGGATAGCGTCGGGGCGGCTCATATTTTCAGGCTCGCCTTTTATCCCATGGTCGTCTGCGACCAAGTCCTGAAGGATGCGTGCAAGGAAGCGGGGATCAGGGGCATTGGATTCACCGATGCGACGAAGTATTGACCTGATGTGCCGCGGCTGCCGATATTGAAGTCCTACTTGGAGAAGATCGCCGACCAAAAAGGCGAGAGACTCGGGTTCGTCTGCGGCTCATCGTCCGATGGTGCAGGATAATTTGCGGGTCTGTTGTCGTGGCCTGTTCGTTGACACGTCGGGCAAAACACCGGCAGAGTAGTATGGTCTAGAGAAGTCGGCTCGCGCTATTTCGCGAGCCTTTTTTATTGGCTCGTTTCCGTAGCAGCTAGGCATTGTTAGCCCACGTCGTTGCAGAGGCCTACTTCAGGCAATTGCATTGAGCGGACCGTCGTCATTCACGGCGTCGCCATTGGCCGCTAGCTGCCGCTTCGCCCGTCAGAACACACAGGCACGCGGGCAAACCTCGCGATTCAATTTTTCTCCTCGCATGCGGGCACCGAAGGTTTCGGCGCGCCGCTGATGATTGCATTGGCGCAATGCCAGAGGGTAGCATGTTACAAACCCATCACATCTTGCTACAGGAGCTTGCCGGCCACGTCACACTCAAGGTCTTGGGTGATCGTTTCAGGCTCGATGGCATCAAGAATTTGATGAGCCTGCCATCAAATCAAAAAGCAGCTCAAGGGCTGGGATCAAGCCCTCATACGGGCGGCCATCTCGGCAGTTACAGGAAAGTATTTTGCAAGTTTCTTGGTGAACTCCAGGAGCACCCATCCTTTGTTGCCGCTCAGGAAGGCGACACTGCTGCTCTTGATCAGCTGGACGCCGAGATGAGTGGCTTTCTCGCGGCGGCCAAGCACGCGCTTGCAAGGGGGCATCTACTTGCCAATACACCTTCGGGAAGGACACAGGAGGAAGCGAACAAGAATAATGAAGACTGGTACGCAAACCGGAGGACATATGCCAAAGACAATCAGGACAGCATTCAGCAGATGCAGGACACTGTCGACCAACTCCATGCGGCTGGCCAATGGGACGGCGCCCTGCGTGCGCCCATCCTCTTGCCGGACGGCGGCCTCAGTCTCGCCGACAAGATCGAGCTCTTGAAGAGATATGGCTCCAGTTCAGGGATTTCGCAGCATTTCTCCCCTGTTGGGCCTGTCCCTCATCTGCCTGGCTTTGCCGCCCCCGCGGCCGACGTACGACTGCCCGGCTTTATCCCGCCTTCAACAGAAGGTCTGAATCGACCGGAAGGATTTACGCCAAGTAATCCGCTTCCCACGTTGGGAGTACCAGGATTTCCGGTGATCAATCCTCAAGGTTTTGAACAACTACCTCCCACCACGGCGGTCCCTCAGGATCCCTTCATCTTTAAATACGATCTGGCTAGCGGAACGCCGCATCCCTTCTACGAGAACCCATTGGCCGGCGGCACGTCCGTGGCGCACAATGCGCTTCCTTGGTTGGCTGGAGCGGCGGCTGTCGGCATAGCGGCTCCCTCCATTCCCGCTTGGCTGCTTGCCATAGGGGGCGCCTTGGCGCTAACGCGCGCTGCCACTGCGGGGGAAAGCAGTTCCGGCACGATGACAGGCGCCGCCGCTCCCAGCGGAGGAGTGTTCTCGACAGGAGCGCCGCCGCTCAACATCATCGGCAATGGACTCAACGTCGACAGCGCGGCCAGTGGCCGCGGCTCTTCGGCTTCATCGACATTTGGGCGGCAGGTGGGCGGAGCTTCCTCGATCGATCCAGAGACTCGCGCTACCACTTTTGCAGATCGCTTTGGCAGCTGGGCCGGCACGCCAGGCGGCACTGTACCTGCCAAGCCGGCAAACGTGGATAGATTACCAGACGCTCCTGCAGGCGGATCGGTCGCGCCCGAAAACGTTCGGCGCCTCGCCCGCGTCAATGAGTCCAACGCGGGCAGCGTGTTCACGTCCGGCAGTGCGCCGGTCCCGTATCTGCTGCCTTCCACGGAATTCAACGAGCGGTTCGGCAACTGGACCGCGGCGACCACTGGCAGCGCGCAACCGCAACCCAGCAAGCCGATCGGTCTCTTCGCCGACGAGCCGAGCTACGTCATTCCACCCCCGATCTTCGGAGTGGACGGTCCAGGCAATCCGCATAGTGACGCTGAGGAGTGGTTTTCGCGGTGGATACGGCCGTTGCTTCGACCAGAGTAGAGGTTGAGGTTGCGGAGCGGTGAGTATGCCGTCGGATCGTTCGTTTGACACGTCGGGCAAAAACACCCGCAGAATAGCATCATCGGAAGAGTTCGGATCGAGCCTGCGGGGTGCCGCGGACTTTCTTATCGCTGAGACGTTCCGTGCCGTAGGCCGTGTATTCATAAAAAGAATGTCTGTTTATGAGGGCCAAGCGGAAATCTTCTAGTCGGCTAGAGCATTACTGCTTCTGACCCAAAGCGGATCCTCGTTTCATACTTTGGTGTTTGCAGCCTGCACAATCTTACGCTGCCGTTCGAATACCTCAGCTAACTCATGTATCGGCGTGTCAACGTCGCCGATCATAAACCTGCTTTGACGAAGAAACATCAAACGCATGAGACGAGGCATTTCGAGATGTTCAATGATGCCAGGCTTCAGGACGATCACTAAAGTCTTCGCGGACGACGTTGGTCCCAGAGCTGTCACAGAGCAAGATATCACGTCTGCCCACCGCACCAGCGTTGGTGAGACCGGATGATAGATAAAGCCCTCGGAGGTCAACGTTAGTTCTGGAAGCCCTTTTGCGTAGAAGCGAATTGCGAGGGAGCTTGACAGGAGCAAGAACACCCCTGCAGAAGCGCCGAGGATGCAAATAGCGCGCAGACCACCACTATGTGAGTTTGCAACAGCGGCGAGGCCAAGGACGCAGGTGAGACCGAGAAGGACAACAAATCTAAAGGCAAATGCAAAGAAGCCCTGCGATCTAATCGAAACAGGGCCTTTCGCCAGATCAATCATGAGACCTAAAGTCACGTCTTTCACGAAGCAACTTTCACGGGCTTGGGAGTACGCCATATCAGACGTCGACCCGAAGATAACACCTCTAACAAATCCGGCTGACATACAGCTGACGTCGGCATCTGGCCCATCGGCGACCTTCAATGATGTCCGCTGTTTGTGCTCTCTGAGAGACGATCGGACATCTGGGGCCGCCTAGGCGCCCAATTCAGGAGCGGGCGCTACGCCGCCGCAGCCGGTCCGAACCACCGCATCAATGCCTTGTCGAGCCCGGATTGGTTCTCGTCTCCCACCCAGGCGACGTGCCCGTCGGGCCGCATCAGCACTGCGAGCGGCGCGGTGAAGGGCGAGACCGGCGATAGATGGTGGGTGTAGGCAATGTACATCACAAGCGCTAACAGAACGAATGTCAGCGCGTTGGACAAAGGGGCGAGCGTACAACCCGGTTGGCGCGAGTTCTTTCGCCCGTTCGGTCCCGCGCCTGGTAAGCAACGAAGGCGAGGTTCGGGCGGCGTCCTCCGTTGTCGGCTCGTTGGGTTCTAGTCGGCCATAGCATTACTGCTTCTGTCTCGTAGCGGACTTAAAAATGCTATGTTTGCCAAGGGAGGAGGATCATCCCTCCGGTCCGGGAATGAAGCAGCGCCACAAAGGAGTCATTCTTCCATCGGCGTAGGTTGGCCACCACCAAACCATCGCCCTGCCGCTGAGGTTCTGCCGGTTGAGCACGACAGAGTTTGGCACGTCAAACCATTGCCCGCGTTCGCTTGGCCGCTGCGGATTTTTCAGAAGGACTCTATAGCCATTCTTTGCTGTATCCCACTCGGCCTCCGCATATTGGCCGTCCCCTCCATCACAGCACGGCTCACCTGCCTTGTTCTTGAGACTTTTGAACCAAGCGTTCAGTTCTGGTCGCATCAGGTCGTGTGAATGGGCTGTGTTGATGCCGAAAGATGTGACCGCACACAATCCCACCGTGCGTGCTACCATCAACCGATAAAGATGCACTTGGCGTCCATTGGAACTGGTCATGGAAACCTCCGTTTCCCTGCCCACGTGCGTGGGTCATCGGTACCGCGCGAAGGTTCAAGGTGCCGCACCGGGACAAGTAGCCCTTGGTGTCCGGTGAGGCTGCCGCCTCACCGGACCGATGAAGCTTCGACCGCTTTAGTTGAATGTTTGCAGCCTCAATTTGAGCGAGCCGTCGGCCTGGCGTTCGAATACGTGCATCGCCAAACCGCCCAACGGAGATGGCTTGCCCTCCTTGTCCTTCCCCGTGGCACTCCACTTTGCTGTGCCGAATACAACCTTGTCGTCTCCGCCGACGTCGATCATCTCCAACTTGTGACCCGTCACACCGTTCGCGAAGAGACCGGCAAAGAAACTCTCGATCTCAGCCGGACCTGACGCCACCTGATGTGTGGGCGGCATCAATTTTGCCGTCGCGACATAGGAAGCGCCGATGGCTTTCGCGTCGTGCTTGTTGAATGCGGCATCCCAAGCGGCGTAAGCCTGCTGCACGTCCCCCTTGGCGTCCGCGGCCAACGAAATTCCCGGCGCGCCGAGCAGACAAATGACTAGCGCTGATATTTGAGCCAACTTCATAGGATACTCCTCTGTTGGATAATTCCTTTTCCGATTGATCAGATCATCAGTCCAATCGTCTGCCGCGGCTGCGCGCCCGCCAGCATGACGACACCGTCGCCGGTCGCGCGCGGCCGGCCATTGGTTCATAGGGAAGAGGTGCAGGCGATGGTAACTTCAACGGCGCCGTTCACCTCGAAGTCCATATCGCGCGCCATGACACCGCTAATGCAGCCGGTCACACATGCGCCGAACTTCACCACCACGACCAGTTTTACGAAGACACGTTCATCATGGCTGGTGCCGGAAGACTCCATCCAATAGTTCGCGCAACAGCAATTCCGGGCGATTACCGTCAGCCACGTTGACAAATGGGAGAGAGCGACGGCGCACATACTGCCTGGGCCGGAAATCCCCGCGCTTATCACCGGAGTAATTCGCCTTCTGGACCGAAGGCGAGGTTCGGGCGGCGTCCCCAGTTGTCGACTCGTTGGGGTAGACCGGAAGCAACCGGCCGACCTTCCAAGCCGCGCTAACGATCCGTAGCAGACTTTTGGCATATTGAGCGGATGCAACCACATTGCTATGCTTCATTCACATCGTGCCTTAGTTCTGATGGGCAGGCTTGATCAGGCTTACGGACTGCAGCCTGCAATTTGGAAATTGGGAATTCTTGAAGCCATAGGCCCCGCCTCCGGACGCATTTCAAAAGCGGCCGGGGAATGTTCATGGACGTCATTTCCCTCCGTTCTTCCCCTTGACTCGGAGGCGGGCTTTTTCTGTCAGCTTGATCGAAAAAGTGATTCCGCCATGTCTATTCCAAAAAGCATAACCCAATGCACTTCAGTCAATCGTCACAACAGAAGCACGGCGTGCCACTACTTAGTTGTTTTAATCCTTTCAGTTTGCATCCTTCAGCTCGCAAGCAGTACGGCGCAGGCCCAGTGCGCAGCTCGCGATGTTTTGGAAAGACAGCTGAAATTCAAGACACGCGCGTCCGAAGCGCCTCAACGGCTTATTAAATCCGAGCGCGACATTGCGATATGGAAGACAATTGCAATAGGCACGTTCGCCGACTCACTTAAGCTGCGCGATGCAATGGACAGCATGCGATGCAGTGTGGGCAGCCAAGCGGGCGAAATCCTTGCCCGACCGTCCTTTATTACTGCTTCTCAGAAGACAGACATGGAGCTTGCACTCGTCTCCCCGACGCAACTTGGGTTCACGAGCGATAGTGTGACGTTAGCTGACCTCTACTCACGGGCTCGAAAACTCGGCTTTGAACTCGCACCGGCAGAGGTCGGACCACAATTGCGCATCCAATATTTCGACCAGCCCGTGGGCGAGTTCCTCATCATCGGAATGGAGCCGATCATGACCTGGAGCGGGGACCCGATTATTCTGAATGTAGCAAATGGCGGCGCCGGATTGATCCTCATCGGCCAAGACGGTAGAGCCGAAGCCGAGATACCTGCCACGTCTCGGATCGTTTTTGCGCGCTCGCATAAACTTGCGGCCAATACCAATCTCGTCGATCAAGCTGCTGCAGTTCCGCGCGAGTAAGGAGGGTGATCGCAACTGGCCCATCGGCGACCTTCGATGATGTCCGCTGTTTGTGCTCGTCTGGAGAGACGAGCGGACATCAGGGGCCGCCGAACTAGCGCCCAATTCAGGAGTACGGGCGCTACGCCGCCGCCGCACCCGGTCCGAACCACCGCCTCACCGCCTCCTCAAGCCCGTGCTGGCTCTCATCTCCCACCCACGCGACGTGCCCGTCGGGCCGCACCAGCACTGCGTCCGGTGCGGTGACCTGGCCGATGACCGGAAGCTCCCATACGCAATCGGTGCGGGCATCGACGACATCGATCCGGTTCTTCCAGGGGCCGATGTCGATGCCGCCTCGCTTGCCGAAATTGAGCAGCACGCCGCGCGCCCCGTGCAGCAGCGTGAACAGCTTCAGCTTCTGCCCTTCGACCGTCAGATCGAGATCCGGCATGCGTCGCCCCAGCAGCGCGTGGCCTTCGCCGAGATCGTAAGCGATGTCGAGCCCGCTCATCATGGCGCCAAAACGTTTGCGCGGCTCGTCCATGCCGAGCAATTCGGAGACGGTGTCGCGCGCGGCCTTGAGGCCGTCGTCGCCGCGGCGGAGCAGGGCGATCTGCGCCATGGTGTTGCGCAGCACGCGCGCGCCGACGGGATGGCGCTCGGCGTGGTAGCTGTCGAGCAGGCTGTCCGGCGAGACGCCCTTCACCACCTGCGCCAGCTTCCAGCCGAGATTGACGGCGTCCTGCACACCCAGGTTGAGGCCTTGCCCGCCGACGGAGTGATGGATATGCGCGGCATCGCCGGCGAGCAGCACGCGTCCCTTGCGATAAGTCACGGCCTGCCGTGCCGCATCGGTGAAACGGGAGATCCAGGCGGGATTGTGCAGACCGAAATCGGTGCCGTAGACCGCGACGAGCGCGTCGCTGAGATCGCGCAAGGAGGGCTCGCCGGTGCGCGCGAGTGTTGCTTCCGTCACGACGACCAGCACGCGGCCGCTCTCGGTCTTGCTGAGGCCGTGAAAGCCGAGCGCATCATGACGCAGGCCGAATTCCGGCGCCTCGCGCATCTCGACCTCGGCCATGAGGTTGCTGAGCGTCGGTGAGGTGCCGGCGAAATCGATGCCGGCGGCCTTGCGCACCAGGCTGCGACCGCCGTCGCAGCCGACGAGATAATCTGCGCGCAGGGTCTCGCCGCTGGAGAGCGTCACGTCGATGCCGGTTTGGTCCTGTGCGAAGCCCGTGAGCTCGACATTGCGATAGATCGGCACGCCGAGCTCTTCGACCCAGTCCGCCAGGATGCGCTCGATGTGGTTCTGCCGCAGCGCCAGCCCGTAAGCGTGCCTTGTGGGGAGGTCGCTGATGTCGAGCCGCGTCCAGGCAAAGCCCGCGAGCTGGACGATCTGTCCCTCGCGCAGGAAGCGATCCGCAACGCCGCGCTGATCGAGGATCTCGATCGTGCGTGCGTGCAGTCCGCCGGCGCGCGTGCCGACGAGATCCTGGCTCGCGCGCCGCTCGAGGATGGCGACATCGACCTTTGCGAGCGCGAGCTCCGCGGCCAGCATCAGCCCGGTCGGGCCGCCGCCTGCGATCACCACGGCGTGGTCGGGCGGCATCTGGTTCCGCGCGTCGGCTCCCTGTGGCCGGCGGCGTGAACGGGACGTCGGAAGCAGTACAGGCATGTCGTGACCCCTCGGCTGGTTGCTCTGGATGTTTCCCGGGTCGGGGGTTCTACGGCAGAGGCGGGGACTTGAAGCAAGCCCGTTGCGCACCACATGTCGAGTTGGGAGGAGGGACTTCCTCCTCCGCGTTCGCCACGTTGACACGTCGGGCAAAACACCGGCATAAAGGCATCGTCGAAAGAGTTTGGTTCAGCCCGCGCGGAGCAATCTGCGGCGGGTTTTCTTTTGCGGCATCGGATGGTCAGCTGATGCCGGTGGTCCGCTGCATGATGTCGGCGAGCTCCTCGAACGAAAACGGCTTCCTGATCATCGGAAGGCCGCCGCGCCGGGGCTCGCGACCCGACAATTGCAGCATCTTCAGCTCCGGGCGGACGCGCTTGGCCAGCTCGGCCAGTTCATGACCATCCATGCCCGGCATGTTGATGTCAGTGATGAGGATGGAGATGTCCTGGTTCTGCTCGAGCCGTTCGAGTGCATCCAGGCCGCTTTGGGCGCTGATCACCTCGCAGCCGAGATCTTCCAGCATGCCAACGATCACGTCGAGGACGGCGGGATCGTCGTCAACAACCAGGACAGTGCGGCTCACAGGAACGTTCCTTCTGACGAAGCATTCAACGCGCCTCTCGTCGGATAAGTTCCCGCCCGGGCGCCGGTCCGCCTAATCGTCCTTCGACAAATCACCGGGTTTGGCGGGAATGTCGATGGTGCCGCCATCGCCGTGAACGAGATCGCGGTCGCTCTCCTTTGTCTCGCCGGCGTCTTCGATGATCGCCTCCTGCGTCTCGCGCTCCTTGTCGATGCGCGGCTTGGCTCCGGGCAATTGTCGCGATGCCTCTGGTGACGTCTTCTCAGATGTCATCTCACCGATCCTCCTGATCGGCTAACTTTCGCCGGGCCGGTAAGTTCGTTTGACGCGTCGGGCAAAACACTGGCATATTGGCATCATCGAAAGAAGTTTGGTTCAGCCCGCGCGGAGAATGTCTGCAGCGGGCTGTTTCATTTCAACGGGGCTTTGACACGTCGGGCAAAACACCGGCATAGTGACATCATCGAGACGAGTTTGGTTCACCCGCGCGGAGCACATCCGCTGCGGGTTTTTTCGTCTCGGTTTCCGAGATCGGACGGCGGCGGCGCATTACGGCCACGCACTCGTCAAACCTGGAGCGCCGATCGGCGCGCCGCCGTCCGAACCATTGCCGGCCGTGCACGCGCGAACGTGCCGGCCCGCGGCGCTGGGGCCAGTTGCCCGCGCCGCTGCGGTCTCCGGAAGACACGGAGATAGGGTTCGCGCCCGAAACGATCGCGCCTCGCCTGGCGCGATCTGCCGCGCATTTTCTTTCTTATGGAGGGATGATGACTGCCTATCTGATATCGCTCGCGCTCGCGGGCCTGGTCGCAATCGTGCTGTGGGAGACGCTGTCGTGAGCGAGGATGTCGAATGCGAGCTTGCAAGCGAGCCGTCCCCCAAGCCCGCGGCCAGGAAGACGTCGAGGGCGCGGAGCCTGACCGAGATCCGCTCGCTGGCGCGCAGCCACACCAGGACGGCCCTGAGGGTTCTCGTCGGCATCATGCGCAGCGATGACGCGACACCGGCCGTGCGCCTTTCGGCGGCCAACGCCATCCTGGATCGCGGCTGGGGCAAGGCGGCACAGCCGATCGAGAACGGCGAAGACGGCGTGCCGGAATTGGTCCACCGGGTCGAGCGCGTCATCGTGCGCCCGGAAGACGCCATCGAGGGCGATGCTGGTCCGAAGGCCTGAGCTGCCGGATATCTTGATCTTGTGTTCGTCTCGATCGCGGTTGGTGCTGGGGTGGAGAATGCGGGCGAGAGAACGCCATCCGGAACGATCGCGATCAGAGACAAGAACGGCCTCCTTCATCAGATTCTCCACACCAACGCCAGACATGTGTGCTTACATCCCGGAGTATCGGCAATATCTGCGGAATGCCCCCGCGCGGTGCCTGCAACGTCTCCTGAAGACGTGCGGATCCTGATGAGAATGCCTGCAGGAAGCCCGAGCCGATCCGCGTTCGACTCAAGGCCGCCGGAGGTTCCGAACGTCGGCCCTTCTTCCACGCTCCCACTGCCGCGCAGAAATAGTTAGGAGGGCTCTTCGGGCTTTGGCCGCCATTCTCTGAAAACGCGGCCTCTCCCGACCTGACCCAAACTCAGCAAGGGCAACCTGAAACTCCAAACACCGAAGACTGGTCCGCGATGTGGCGCAGGCGCACTGGCCTGCCCTAGGGCGAGCGAGCGTAGCCATTGTCCATCCTGAAAATTCCGACGGCGAAGATCTTCGAGCCGCTGCTGAAACCCGCGCGCTACAAGGGCGTTTACGGCGGACGCGGCTCGGGCAAATCGCATTTTTTCGGCGAGCTCCTGGTCGAGACCTGCCAGGCCGAGCGCGGCACGCTCGCGGTCTGCATTCGCGAGGCGCAGCGTTCGCTGGCGCAATCTTCCAAGCGTCTGATCGAGGGCAAGATCTCGAGCCTGCGCCTTGGCCACGGCTTCAGGCTGTTCAGTGACAAGATCGAGACGCCCGGCGACGGGCTCATCATCTTCCGCGGACTTCAGGCCAATTTGGTCGTCTCTTTCTATTTCGCCAAGCGCGGCTTCGAGAATGTTGCGAGGATCATCAAGCGGTGAAGATTCAAGACGAGGAGATCCGGGCGATTGTCGCGGAGACACTGGCCGAGCAGCACCGAGTTCAGCAGGAGAGCGTCGATGCCATCGTATTGAAGGCGGTGGCATCGGTCCTGGCCTCGTTCGGGATCGAAGACGATGACCGGAAAGAGCTCAGAGCTGACTTCCAGCACCTGCGGCGCTGGCGGAAGAGCGTGGAACAAGCGCAGAGCTACACCTTCAAGGCGGTGATCACAGTCATTGCGACCGGTCTGATGGGTGCGGTCTGGCTCGGTGTCAAGGTCGTGCTGGGCAAGTGAGCCTCGACCGCTACGGAGTCGCAGGTCGCGCGCTCCCGATTACCCCGCCAATAGGTATCCCATGTACAGAATTCGTATCGTCGATGCCGACGATGATGAGACTGCCGAGATTCTCGGCGATCTGCACCGGCTGACATTCTTCGGTGGGGCGGCCCTGCCGCAGTTCGAATCGGGTACGTGGTGGCTCGCCTACCATGATGATGACGCGGTGGCCTTCGCCGGCGTTGTGCCGTCGACACATGCGCGAAACAGCGGATATTTTTGCCGCGTCGGGGTCTTGCAGCAGCATTGGGGGCGGGGACTTCAACTCAGGCTGATGCGAGCGATCGAGGCGCGAGGGCGGCGTCTGGGATGGGACAGCATCGTCTCCGATACGACGGACAATCCGGTATCTGCCAACAATTTCATCCATGCGGGTTATCGGATGTACGAGCCCGAATCGCCCTGGGCCTGGTCGCATACGCTTTATTGGCGAAAGTGGCTGCGCTGAGCAATTGGAGTGGTTTCCCGTGATGCGGAACGTGACCTTCTCAGACTAGAATTGCTGCGCAAGATGCGCGCAGCCTCCATACGCTCAAATATCTAACGGCCCGGCAGCTTGACGCTGCCGGGCCGTTTTTGCGTTTCAGGTGAAGCGAGCGAGGCCCTTGCGAAGTTGGCGGCGCCGGGCTTTAAGCTTGCTCCTGCAGGAAATTCGGCGACCACAAGCCGATGTAAGGGAGCGCTATCGATGCCGACCAAGCCTCAATTGCCGGAACGTTCGTCGCGAGCGGTGGAAGGGCCGAGTGCGCTCGACGGTCTGCTGGTCATCGATTTCACGCGTGTCGTCGCCGGCCCAGCCTGCACGCAGACGCTCGCCGATTTTGGCGCGCACGTCATCAAGATCGAAAATCCCGACGGCGGCGACGACACGCGCGCCTACGAGCACGCCGAAATTGGCGGAGAAAGCGCCGCCTATCTCAGCCTGAACCGCAACAAGCGCGGCATTGCGCTCGACCTTGCCGTGCCGGAGGCCCGCGAGATCGCGCTGGATCTGATCCGCAAGGCGGATGTGGTCGTGGAGAATTTCTCGAGCGGGGTCATGAAGAAGTTCGGGCTCGACTATGAGGCGGTCGCCCCGCTCAATCCACGGCTGGTCTATTGCTCGATCTCCGCCTACGGACGTTCCGGACCGTTCGCCTCGCGCCCCGGCTTCGATCCCATCACGCAGGCGGAAAGCGGCTTCATGTCGCTCAACGGATTTGCCGACGGCCCAGCGGTTCGTACCGGGCCGCCCATCGTGGATATGGCAACGGGGATGTCTGCCTGTAACGCCATCCTGATGGCGCTGTTGGCGCGGGACCGGCTCGGTCGCGGGCAGCATGTCGAAGTCGCCTTGTTCGACGTTGCGATAGGGATGACCGGCTTTTACGGCATGGCGTATCTCATCAATGGCGAAAACCCCGGCCGGTTCGGCAATTCGCCGAGCGGGTCTCCCACCGTCGGCGTCTATGAGGCCTCCGATGGGCCGCTCTACATGGCCTGCGCCAACGATCGGCTGTATCGCCGGCTCGTGGTCGAGGTGCTGAACCGGCCTGATCTCATCACCGATCCGCAGTTTGCCACGCGCAAGGCCCGCTCCGAGAACAAGGAGCTTTTGCGGGCAGCCATTGCAGAGGTCTTTGCCAGTGATACGCTCGAGAACTGGATGGCGAAAATGAAGCTGGCCAATATTCCGGTCGGCTATCTCCGGACGGTCGAGGAGGGGTTCAATGCGCCAGAGGCTCGCGAGCGCCATCGCTTGAGTCGCATTCCGCACCGTACAGCGGAATGGGTGCCCAATATCGAGCCGCCGATTACCATGAGCCTGACCGGCGCGATCGATCCCGTTGCGGCCCCTCTGTTAGGCGAGCATACCGAGGACGTCTTGCGCAGCATGCTCGGTTATGACGAGCATCGGATCGCGGAGTTTACCCGGAGGGGCGTCTTTGGCTCGGGCAAGCCTTCGACTCCGGTTTAAGCCGGAGCCGTTAGTCCGCTGGCAACAGGCATCGCGCGGCATCGGAATCGATGCCTTCATGATGCCTGCCGCATTGACTTGATTTGGTAAGGGGCCGGCCGCATAAATACGCCAAAGTGAGGGACACGAATGGCGCCTGGTCGAAAGCCGAGCATGGGTCAGCCCACCGGGCCGGAAGCCGGCGAACGCGCCTATTCGGCGATGATCGCAAAGGCCCGGACCCTCGTGCCGAGACTACGAGAGCGGGCGGCGCGGACGGAGGAGCTGCGGCATCTCCCGTCGGAAACCGAGATGGACCTCCATGAAGCCGGCCTGTTCCGGATGCTTCAACCGGCACGGATCGGCGGTGCCGAGCTCGACTATGTCGCTCTTGTCGACTGCGCTGAGCTGCTCGGACAGGCGGATGCGTCGGTAGCGTGGAATCTCGCCAATCTGGCGAGCCACCACTGGATGCTCGGCATGTTCGAGCAAAAGGCGCAGGATCTGGTCTGGGGCCGTGATCCGGATGCGCTGATCGCATCCTCGTTCATTTTTCCCGCCGGACGCGCCACGCGAGTCGAGGGCGGTTATCAGCTGCGCGGCAGCTGGCCATTCTCCTCCGGCGTTGCCTCCTGCGAATGGAACATGCTTGCAAGCGTGGTCTATTCCGACGACGAGGCGGACGGCATCGAATATCGCATCTTTCTGCTGCCGAAAGGCGATTACAGCGTGCTGGACACCTGGAACGTCGCGGGACTGCGCGGGACGGGGTCCTGCGACGTGGAGGTCAGGGATGTCTTCGTGGCCGACCATATGACAGTCGCCGTCGGCGACCTCTCAGGCGGCCCGACGCCGGGAAGCAAGGTCAATCCAAATCCGCTTTATACGCTGCCCGTGTTCTCGCTGTTTCCATACGTCCTCTCCGGTGTCGCGCTGGGGAATGCGCAAGCGTGCCTCGACGATTATACGGAGGTCGCACGTCATCGTATTTCGACCTACAACCGGGCCAAATTGAGCGATTTTCAAAGCACCCAGATCAAGATCGCAGAGGCCTCGGCGAAGATCGACGCTGCGCGCCTGATCATGCGGTCGGCGTGCCTCGACGCCATGGAGGATGCGCGGCGCGGTCACATCCCTGGCATGGCGACCAAGACCCGTTATCGGCGCGACGGATCTTTTTCGGTGAACCTGTGCACGGACGCGGTCTCGATGCTGTTTGCCGCAAGCGGCGCGCGCGGTCTGTTCACGACCGGCGTGTTGCAGCGGCAATTCCGCGATGCGCACGCGATCAACTCGCATCTCGCATTCAATTTCGATGCGGCCGGGACCAACTATGGACGGGTGGCGCTGGGCCTGCCGTCCGAAAATCTCACGCTCTGAGGCCGGCCGATGAATGATCTGCCGCAGCAGCCCGGCGCTCCCGATCCCGCCAATGAGTTCGCGAGCGACAGCTCGTCGATCGATCCTCGCGACTTTCGCAACGCGCTCGGAACCTATGCAACGGGCGTGGCGATCATCACGGCCGCAGCGCCTGACGGCAAGCCCTACGGACTGACTTGTAATTCGTTCGCCTCCGTCTCGCTGAACCCTCCACTGGTCCTGTGGAGCCTGGTCGTCTATTCCTCTAGTCTGACCATCTTCCAGAACGCCAGCCATTTCACCGTCAACGTGCTTGGCGCTTCGCAGCAGGCGCTTGCGGCAAAATTCGCCAAATCGTCGGACGACAAGTTCACAGGTGTGGATTGGACGCCGGGCCTCGGCGGAGCGCCGGTGCTTGCGGAGAGCGTCGCCAACTTTCAATGCCGCTCCGTGAATCGCTATTATGGCGGCGACCACGTGATCTTTCTCGGCGCGGTCGAGGCCTATACCTACGGTGCGAAGGAGCCGCTGCTCTTCGCGCGGGGGACGTTCGGCCGATTCCTCGCAGATGACGAGCGCAAGACGTCGCCTTGACGTGCTTCAGATCGCGCTCGACAGCTTAGCGCTCTGCCGCTGAAAGCTTGTAAATCTCCAGCGCGTCCGCTTCCGCGCCGCGAGCGGCCTTCGCGAGCCGGAAAAGTTGGCCCGCAAGCGTGGCCATCGGCACCGGCGTCGACGTTGCCTGCGCGACGTCGGCGACCGTATCGAGATCCTTGAGCATCGTGGCAATATGACCGAGCGGGGGCGAGTGAATGCCCTGGACCATTCTGGGCACGAAAAGCTGAAGCGGGATCGAGTCCGCGAAGCCGCCGGCGAGCGCTTCGGGCAGGCGATTGGCGTCAATACCGGCGTTGACGGCCAGGCGCGCGGCTTCTGCCAGCACGGCCATCGCGCATCCCACGATCACCTGATTGCAGAGTTTCGTGGTCTGGCCGGCGCCGGTCGGGCCCATGTGGGTGAACCTGCGCGCCATGGCCTGCACGTAGGGGCGCACCCTTTCGATCTCGTCTGCTTCTCCGCCGGCCATGATCGCAAGGGTACCTTCCTCGGCGCCCTTCGTTCCGCCGGAAACCGGTGCATCGATCCAGCCGGCGCCATTGGCGGCTTTCAATCGCTTTGCCAGATCGCGGGCGGCGTCGGGATGTATCGACGAGAAGTCGACGACAAGCTTGCCTGCGCCGGGCGCTGCCGCGAGCCCCTCAGGCCCGAAGATCACCTCCTCGACAGCCGCGGCATCCGTCACGCACATGAAGGCGATATCGGAGTTCGTCAGGAGATCACGAGGCGTGACTGCGCGCCTGGCTCCAGCCTCGGCGAGCGGAGCCACCTTGCCCTCCGAACGGTTCCAGACAGTGACCTGATAGCCGGCCTTGAGCAGGCGTCGGGTCATCGGCGTTCCCATCAGGCCAAGGCCGAGATAGCCGAGCCTCTCGACGCGTTGCGGGTTTGCCATGCTCGCATCAGCCATAGGTTGCCTCCTTCTGCCGCTGCGCGACGTGGCTTTACCATACATTGCGTATCGGACGGCAAAACCGCCGCGCTCGCATGGCTTGCCTGATTGTTTGAACCATGAAAGATTTGAGCCCGGTCGGGGTTGGGTGGCGCCGGTCGGCGCCGGAGCAGCGGAGTGGGCACGATGCGAACCGTTTCGAGATGGATCCTGGCTTTGGGGGCGACAGCGGCCGTGAGCGCGGGGGCAAGCCCGTCATGGGCGCAGCAGACGATCCGCGTCGGCTGGACGATCCCGGCCGAGGAATCGAAGTACTGGATGATGCGCCGCCCGGCTGAGTTTCCCAGTATCGGCAAGACCTACAATATCGAATGGACCCAATTCCAGGGCACCGCGCCTATGACGCAGGCCCTGGCAGCCGGTGCGCTGGACTGCGCGACGCAGGCGCCGCTCTCCCTCGCCAATGGCGTGGTCGGCGGCAATCTCAAAGCCTACATCGTGGCGCAGCACGTGTTCGAGAAGCCCGGCGGCTTCTCGGTCTACTGGGCCGTGATGGATGACTCGCCGATCAAGACGATTGCCGACCTCAAGGGCAAGACGGTTGGCATTTCCGTGATTGGCGGCGGCACGCAAGGCCCGTTCAACCTGCTCCTGAAGCAGAATGGCGTCGATCCGGCCAAGGATATCAAGCTGGTCGAGGTCGGCTTTGCCGTCTCCGAGGATGCGCTGCGCCAAGGCCGCGTCGATGCGGTGAATATGAACCAGCCGTTCGCCGCGCGGGCGGAGGCAAAGGGCGGTACAAGGAAGCTCTTCTCGCTGTCCCAGGCCATGCCGAACATCGTGCATATCCTGGAAGCCTGCCGTGCCGATTTCGTCGACAAGAACCCGGAACTGGTCAAGACCTATGTCCGTGACATCACCTCGGGCATGAAAAAGGCGCTGGCCAACCGCGAGGAGACTCTCAAGGTCGTCAATGAAGTGCTGAAGGCGCCGCTCCCGGTGCTCGAGACCTACCTGCTCAAGGATAACGATTTCGGCCGTGATCCAGGCGCGGCGCCGAACTTCCCGGCAATCCAGAAGATGCTGGACATCTACGCCGAGACCGGAATGCTGCCGAAGCTGGATGTCGCGCAGTTCAAGCATCCGACGATCGTCGCGCCGCTGCAGTAAGGCCACCAGGCGGGTGATCCGAGCCAGGTGCTCGCGGGCGTCCCGGGTCATCCGGGACGAGGCACGAAGAAGATGCACGTATGAAGAAGCTGCGATCACGAGTCACGACTGACGGTCTCGACCGGGCCCCGCACCGCGCATTCATGCGCGCAATGGGGCTGGACGACGCTGCGATTGCCAAGCCGATGGTGGGCGTTGTCAGCATGAAGGGCGAGCAGACGCCCTGCAACATGACCCACGATTTTCAGGTGGCCGCGGCCAAAACGGGCATCGAGGAGGCCGGCGGCACGCCGCGTGAATTCTCGACCGTGTCGGTTTCTGACGGCATCAGCATGAACCACGAGGGAATGAAGTTCTCGTTGTTCTCGCGTGAACTGATCGCCGACTCGATCGAGGCCGTCGTCCATGGTCTGGCCTACGATGCACTGATCGGATACGGCGGATGCGACAAGACGCTTCCCGGTGTGATGATGGGAATGGTTCGCTGCAACGTGCCCTCCATCTTCATCTACGGCGGCAGCGCGCTGCCGGGCCGCGTGGACGGGCGCACGTTGACGGTGCTCGATTCCTATGAGGCTGTCGGCAGCTTCATGACGGGTGAGATCGACGGCGCCGCCCTCGAGCGGATCGAGCGTGCCTGCTTGCCGACGATCGGCGCGTGCGCCGGCCAGTTCACCGCCAACACCATGGGAATGGTCTCGGAGGCGATGGGCCTGACTATCCCCAACGTCTCGATGGTGCCCGGCGTCTATGCCGAGCGTGCGCAGATATCTCGGCGCGCCGGATGCCTGATCATGGAGATGCTGGAACGCGGCGGGCCGTTGCCTCGCGACATCGTGACGCGGAAGTCCCTCGAGAACGGCGCGGCGATCGTTGCGGCGACGGGTGGTTCGACCAATGCCGCGCTGCATCTGCCCGCCATCGCCAATGAGGCCGGCGTTGCGTTCACGATCGACGATGTGGGCGAGGTCTTCGCCAAGACGCCGCTGATCGGAAATCTGCGGCCTGGGGGCAAATATACGGCAAAGGATGTCTACGACATCGGCGGCGCGGCGGTCGTGATCCGTGAGCTGATTCAGAGCGGGCACATCGACGGCGGCTGCCTGTCCATCACCGGCCGGACGCTTGCCGAAGAGTATGGCGCCGCCAACGCGCCCGATGGAGAAGTCGTATACGCGGCGGGCGCGCCGATCATGCCTGACGGCGGCGTGGCGGTGCTGAAGGGAAATCTTTGTCCCGACGGTGCGGTGATCAAGGTCGCCGGTTTGAAGAGTCAATTCTTCGAAGGCGTGGCGCGCGTTTTCGAGGACGAGGAAGCCTGCGTCGCATCGATTCGTGACCGCAGCTATAGGGCGGGCGAGGTTCTCGTGATCCGCAATGAGGGGCCGGTCGGCGGCCCCGGCATGCGCGAGATGCTCGGCGTCACCGCGTTGATCTACGGGCAGGGCATGGGCGAAAAGGTCGCCCTGATCACCGATGGCCGGTTCTCCGGCGCGACCCGCGGCATGTGCATCGGCTACGTGGCCCCCGAAGCATTTGTTGGTGGTCCGCTGGCGCTCGTTCGCGACGGTGACAGGATCCGGATCGATGCCGCAAACCGGCGGATGGATGTGCTGCTCGATGAGCAGGAACTCACCGCGCGGCGACGGGATTGGAAGCAACGTCCGCCGCGTCACCGTGCGGGCGCGCTCGCAAAGTATGCGCGACTGGTTGGGCAGGCGCCGGGCGGAGCCGTGACGCATGAAGGCCCGGCAGAATGGCCGTGGTTCGAATGACGCACCGCACGGGTGCGAAATCGACCGCCTGTCTGGCAGGTTTCTTGCTAAGCTCGTGCCGCTGGCGGAGAACGTTCAGCAGGTTCGTCGGGGAATGTTCGCGCGAGTGAGACGGGATGACGGTAGTGCCTGCGAGATCGAGCGAATGGGTGAGACCGGTGAGATCACAAGAGCCGGCTTCTGCAATCATCGAGATCGACCGCGTCTCGCAGGTCTTTCAGACTTCGGCGCGCAAGGATCATGTGGCGCTTTCCGAGATCTCGCTGACGATCGAGGAGGGCGCCTTCGTCTCCATCCTTGGGCCGTCCGGCTGCGGCAAGTCGACACTGCTTTATATCGTCGGCGGTTTTGTCAGTCCGACCAGCGGCTCGGCGAAGATCAAGGGACATGCGATCACGGGTCCCGGTCCGGATCGCGGACCGGTGTTCCAGGAGTTTGCGCTGTTCCCCTGGAAGACCGTGCTGGGCAACGTGATGTATGGCCCGCGTCAGCAAGGAGTGCGCGCCACCGAGGCGGAAGCGCAAAGCCGGGCCTTGATCGAGATGGTTGGTCTCAAGGGCTATGAGAGCTTCTATCCCAAGGAATTGTCGGGCGGCATGAAGCAGCGCGTGGCGTTGGCGCGGACGCTCGCTTACCATCCGGAAGTGCTGTTGATGGACGAGCCGTTTGGTGCGCTCGACGCGCACACTAGGACGCGGCTGCAGAACGACCTTCTCAACATCTGGGAGCGCGACCGCAAGACGGTGCTGTTCGTCACCCATTCGGTCGACGAAGCCGTCTTTCTCTCGGACAAAGTCGTGATGATGTCGAAATCGCCCGGCCGCATCCGCGAGGTGATCGACATCGATCTGCCGCGACCGCGCCGACGCAACGAGCTGTTGCTCGACCCCCGCTATCAGAAGTACGTCGTCGATATCGAGCGCATGTTCGATGAAAGCGACGAAGCCGGGCCGGCATCATGATGTCGTCGGCCACCTTGATCAGACGGGCCGCTCCGGTGCTGGCCTGCATCGGGTTGCTGGCCGTGTGGCAGGTTGCATCGCTTGCGCTCAAGAACGACAGCTTCCCGACGGCAACCGAGGCGATCCGGGCAATTCCGGATATTCTCGGCGACAATGAATCCCTGATCAACATCCTGGCCTCGCTTCGCCGCATGGCGATCGGATTCGGTGTGGCGGTGCTGGTTTCGATTCCGCTGGGCCTGCTGATGGGACGCAGCCGCGGCGTCGCGGCCTTTTTCAATCCGCTCCTGATGGTGATTTATCCGGTGCCGAAGGCGGCATTGATGCCGATCATCATGCTTTGGCTGGGCGTCGGCGACGTCACCAAGACATTGGTGATCTTCCTGGGCGTCAGTCTTCCCGTGATCTATCACAGCTTCGAGGGGGCCAAGGCCGTCGAAGAGAAGATGCTGTGGTCAGGTGCCGCGATGGGGCTTTCGCCGGCACAACGCCTGGTGCGGATCGTGTTGCCCGCGGCGCTGCCGGAGATCCTGACCGGCTGCCGCACGGGACTGGTGCTGGCGCTGATCACGATGATCACCAGTGAGATGATCGCCCGCCAGTCCGGCGCCGGCAATATCCTGTTCAATGCGCTCGACATGGGCCAATACGACACCGTCTTTGCGATGATCATCATCGTGGGCGCGATGGGTATCTGTCTCGACGCGATTTTTGAAAGGGTTCGGGCCAGACTCGTGCGTTGGTCCGAGCCTCAGTTCGACATGCCGCTGAGTTTTTCGTGATGTCGCGCTTTCTCTCCGCAAACGTCCTTCTCGGCATTGCCCCGATCGTGCTGGTCATCGCCTTGTGGCAAGGCCTGGTGTCATTCGGCTTCGCGCCCGCGGTCTTGCTGCCGCCGCCGGGCTTCGTCTTCAGCCGGCTGCTCCAGCAACTCGTGACGTGGACGTTTCAGCAGGAGATCGCCGCAACCCTGGTCCGGCTGTTTGCCGGCTTCGCGATTGCGGTCGTGCTGGGTGTCAGTATCGGCATTGCCGCCGCCGCCAATCCGGCGATCAATGCCGTGGTTCGGCCGATCGTCCGCGTATTGGCGCCGCTGCCCAAGGTCGCGCTCTATCCGGCACTCCTGCTCTTGCTCGGATTCGGCCACGGGTCGAAGATCACATTGGTAGCCGCGGACGCGCTCTTTCCCATTCTGCTCTCGACCTATTACGGCGCGTCGACCGTCGAACAGAAGCTGATCTGGTCGGCGATGGCGGCGGGAACACCGCGCTACGAAATCCTCTTAAAGGTGGTGCTGCCGGCGGCGATGCCGTCGATCCTGACCGGATGCCGGATCGGGCTTGTCATTTCCTGCATCGTGGTGTTTCTGGCAGAGATGATCACGTCGACGGACGGATTGGGGCACGCGCTCGTGACCGCGGCGCGAACTTTTCAGGCCGTCGACATGTTCGTGCCGCTGATCACGATCTCGCTGCTGGGCCTGATCTTGAATGGCCTGCTCGGCGCGTTGCGCTCGTACCTGCTGCGGGGCTTTCCCGAGGCGTGAACCGACCAAGAAGAAACCAGAAGACCGGGAGTGAACCATGCTGGCTGATCGCATCGAGGCAAAATGGATCGACGCATTTTGCGAGATCTTTGAACGTTGCGCCGTCAAGGCCGGCGATACCGCGGCGATCCTCTCGGAAACCCAGTCGCGTGCGTTGAATGTGCATCTGGCGGAGCTCGCGCTGCTGCGCATGGGCGCGCGGCCGTTTCACGTGGTGATGCCCACACCGCGCAACCGCAACATCGTTCCGGTTCGCTCAACGGGGGCGAGCGAGGCGATCCAGAAGCTTGGGCCAGTCATCAGCGCACTTCAGCAGGCCGGCTTCGTGGTGGATTGCACCATCGAAGGCCTGATGCACGCGGTGGAGACGCCGGAGATCCTCAAAGCCGGTGCGCGGATCCTGGTGATCTCGAACGAGCATCCCGAAGCGCTGGAGCGGATGGTGCCGGATCCCGCGCTCGAGAAGCGCGTTCGTGCGGCGGCCAAGATGTTGCGCGGGACCAAGCGGATGCGGGTGACCTCGAAGGCCGGCACCGCGCTCGATGTCGACATGGTCGGAGCGTCCACGGTCGGTGTCTGGGGCTGGACCGACAAGCCCGGCACGCTGGCGCATTGGCCAGGCGGAATCGTCGTCAGCTTCCCCAAGAGCGGGACCATCAACGGCACGCTGGTGATGGCGCCGGGCGACATCAATCTCACCTTCAAGCGCTACCTGACGTCACCTGTGAAGATGACGTTGAAGGACGACTATGTCGTCGAGCTGGAAGGCGAAGGCACGGATGCCGCCATGATGCGCGCCTATCTCGCCGCCTGGGGCGATCGCGAGGCATATGCCGTGTCGCATGTCGGCTTCGGCATGAACCCCGGTGCGCGCTATGAAGCGCTTTCGATGTACGACCAGCGCGACACCAACGGCACCGAGATTCGGGCCGTCTCCGGCAATTTCCTGTTCTCGACCGGCGCGAACGAGTTCGCCGGCCGCTACACGGCGGGGCATTTCGACCTGCCGATGATGGGAACGACCATCGAGCTCGATGGCGTCGCGGTCGTTCGCGAAGGCGTGTTGCAGGACGTCTTCGGCTAATTGCGGTCGAGCACGGGTGGACGCGCAAGGTCGAAATGGCGCAGCAGATCCACCATGGCCTGAAGCCGCTTTACGCGATAGGCGTCAACGTCCATGCCCGAATAGTCGAGAAAGCCGGCACCCGTGCGTAACCCGATCCGACCTTCATGCATGTTGCGTGAGATGACGTCCGGCGCGCGGTAACGGTCGCTGCCAAGCGCGCCTTCGAGATAGCGACTGGCGTAGTACAAGATATCGCCGCCACCCCAGTCGATGAATTCGAGCAGTCCGAGTACCGCGTAGCGGAAGCCAAAACCGTAGCGGATCGCCTTGTCGATCTCCTCGGCACTGGCGACGCCTTCCTCGACCATGCGTGCGGCCTCGTTCATCGCCAGCGCCTGGATGCGCGGAACGATGAAGCCGGGCGTCGCCGCGCAGACGACCGGGACCTTGCCGATGCCTTCGAGCAGTCCCTTGACCTCGGCGACGATTGCCGGATCGGTGGCCTTGCCGGGCGAAACCTCGACCAGCGGAATCAGATAGGCTGGGTTGAGCCAATGCACGTTGAGGAAGCGGCGAGGATTCACGATCGCGCCGGAGAGATCATCGACGAGGATGGTCGACGTCGTCGATGCAATGATCGTGTCCGGTCGGACCTGCCGTGAGGCTGACCCAAGCACCTCGCGCTTGAGCTCGACGACCTCCGGAACCCCTTCGAAAACCATACCGGCCTCGGAGAGTGCTGCCCCGCTCTGGCTGGCGGGCACCACCGAGACGCGCGCGACGAGCGGATCGACATCGGCCTTAGTCAGCAGCCCCAGCTTGGACAGGCTGGCAAAGGTCTTCGCGACCTCGCCGAGCGCGTCCGCCTCCAGCTTGGCAAACTCCTCCGCGGAGCGCGCCTTGACGTCGATCATCGTGACCTGATGCCCAGCGTAGGCGAAAGCGACGGCAATGCCGCGCCCCATGCGGCCAGCCCCCAGACAGACGATGTTGGCGCGATTGGTCATCGGTCAAAATCCATTGCGAAGCAACGTCTGCAATTCAGCCTTGCTGAGATTGTCGAGCCCCAGCGTCTCAAGCGTTCTGCCGCCCTGCGCAAAGTTCTCGCCGCAAATCGCGCCACCGATCGCCAGAAAAGCTTTCGCCAGCGGCGTGGCCACGCCGGCCAGGCCGGCAGCGGAGACCAGCAGCGACAGCCCAAGCCGCAGGTCCTCACGCATATAGCGGTGCTCCGTCAGCACGATCCGCTCGCGCCAGTCGCCTGAATCCGTCAGCCGGTCGTGCGAGCCGCGGCCATACATCCAGATCTCGCCCTCTTTCGCATAGTGATGAGCGAGCGGGAAATGCGGTGCGCCGTAGCCGAGCGCTTCGCGTACGGCAATCCGCTCGGCATCAAGCGCGTCGGTCACCCGGCGGATCGCGGCCTGCGTCCCTTCCTTGTGAATGTCCCAGCGCTCGAAATGTTCGATTGGACCTGCATTCATCACGATCAGCGGCGGATGGATGATCGGCCCTGCATTCATCAGCGCACCGGACAGCGCGTCTCCGCACGGCTCGATCGTATCGGGGAAAGCGCGTCCGATGACCTCGAGCGCATGCGGTGCCCGGTCGAGGGGGAACACGCCGACTGGAAGCCGTTTGGCGCGGATGGTGATCGCGACCTCGAACGGTCCGTGCTTGCGGGTGAGCCACGGCAATGTGCCGGTTTCGGCAAAGCTTGCCTTGGCCTGGTTCCCAGCTTCCCGCGCGGCCTCTGCGAAGATCATCGAGCCGAATGTCGCTGGCGGCAGAAATACGACCTGACCGTCCCGCAGATGCGGGGCGAGCAGGCGAGCGATATCAGTCTGCGCGAAGGCAGGCGCGGGGCACAGGATCAGCTCGGTGTCGTTGACAGCTTCGGCGATGTCGGTCGTGACCAGCGCGAGCTTCACGTCGTGGCGGCCGTTGTGATCCTTGACCAGGATGCGCGAGCCGGCGGCGCGATGTGCCGCGACTTGATTGGCATCGCGGCGCCAGAGCCGCACTTCATGCCCCGACAGCACAAAATCGCCCGCGGCCGCGAAGGAGCCGTTTCCCCCACCCAGAACTGCAATCTTCAAGATGCTTCTCCTTGCGCGCGCGACTGCGCATCGAGCTGCTTCAGCAGGAAATGCTGGACCTTGCCGAGCGCGGTGCGCGGCAGGTCGGTGACGAAGACGATATCGCGTGGCACCTTGTAGCGGGCCAGTTGCGTCTGGATATATGTCTTGAGTTCATCCGCTTCGAGCCGGGAGCCGGATCTCCGTATCACATAAGCGATCGGCACCTCGTCCCAGCGCGGATCCGGCCGGCCGATCACGGCGCATTCCCTGACATCAGGATGTTCGAGCAGGACGCGCTCGACCTCGGCCGGATAGACGTTTTCTCCACCTGAAATGATCAAGTTCTTCTTGCGGTCGCGGACCCAGAAATAGCCGTCGGCGTCGCACAGGCCGATGTCGCCGGTGCGATACCAGCCGTCGTGCAACGCATCGCGCGTGGCGTCCGCATTGCCCCAATATTCGAAGAACACATTGGGACCGCGCACCGCGATTTCGCCCGGCGTGCCCGCCGGCAGTTCGTTGCCAGCCTGATCGATGATCTTTGCCTCGCAGCACAGGCCGGCGAGTCCGGTCGATCCCACCCGCGAGAGGTCGCCGCCGAGGCGCGTATAGATCGCGATGGGGCAGGTTTCCGTCGAGCCGTAGACCTGAAGCACCGGGACATCGCGCGCGACGAAACGCTCGATCAGATGCGGCGGCACGATGGTCGAGCCGGTGGCGACGGCGTTGAGTGACGAAAGATCAGTGGCGGCCCAGGCAGGATGTTCGCTCACCGCTTGGATGATTGCAGGCACCATGACCGTGAGTGTCGGCCGCTCCTGTTCGATGGTCGCGAGCGCGGTATCCGGCGTGAAGCGCGCGTGGACCGTGACGGTCGCGCCAAGCTGCAGTGCCGGCGTGGTCTGGATGTTGAGGCCGCCGACGTGGAAGAACGGCAGCACGGTCAGCACATGATCGTCGGACGTCATGTTGTGCATGTGCTGGCTCATGACGCCGTTCCAGAACAGCGCCTCCTGGCGCAGCACCGCTCCTTTCGGTCGCCCGGTTGTCCCCGATGTGTAGACGATCAGCAGCGGGCAGGAGAGATCGGTGTGCGGATTTCGGCTGCTGCCGTCACTGCGCGCCAGCAGGCTTTCGAATGTCGTGCCGCGGGGCGGTGCGAAGTCGAGGCCGACGACGGCAGTCCCCGGCGCGGTCCGGGCGAGCCCGGAAAGAACGCCCTCAAATGCCTGCTCGAGCACCAGCACATTGGCGCCCGCATCGGTGAGGATGAAGAGCTGCTCGGCGACCGCGAGCCGCCAGTTCAGCGGCACAAGTATCGCGCCAAGTCGCGCGCAGGCATAGAGCAGAACCAGATAGTCCGGCCGGTTCAGACTCAGAATGGCGACGCGGTCGCCGCGGCCGACGCCGAGCTCCTGCTTCAATGCCGTCGCGGTGTGTTCGATGCGTGCGGCGAACGCCGCATAGCTCAGCCGTTCCCCTTCGAAGGCAATGGCTGTCTTGTCTGGCGCGAACGCCGCGTTGCGATCGATCAGACTGCAGAGGTCCACCGTCAGTCGTCCGTCTCGCCGGTCTCATACAGCGCCTCGCGTCCGATCCGGTCGAGGCAGAGTTCGGCAGTCCAGGGCAGCATCAGCGAGCCGCAGCGGCTGTCGCGATAGATCCGCTCCAGCGGCAGCGAGCGAAGCATGGCCTGGCCGCCGCAGGTGCGGATCGCGAGCGCGGCGAGCTCGCTGGCACCCTCCATCACCGAATATTGCGCGGCGTAGGCCCGCAGCACCTGCTCCTTGCTCGGATTGGCGCAGGCTTCGGTGACGGCCTGGAACCAGATCGCCTTGATCTGCTCGAGCTTGATCTGCATCTGCGCGACCGCGATCTGCTTGGTCGGATACATCCGCCGCTTGACCGGTGGCATGCCCGGCACTTCGCCGCGCAGATAGCGCACGGTGAAGTCATAGGCGGCTTGAGCCAGGCCCATATAGGTCGGCGACAACGTCAGGAACATGTGCGGCCAGCGCATCGCGGCCTGGAAATAGACGCCGCGCGGCATCAGTGCAGAGTCGGTCGGCACGAACACGTCCTTGAACAGAAGCGTCCGTGAAACCGTTCCGCGCATGCCGAGCGGGTCCCAGTCACCGACGACCGAGACGCCTTCGGACTTGGCTGATATCGCGAGGTAAAGCGTGTTGCGGCGCGAGGCCTTCTCGCCTTCCTCGATCTCGGTGCAGAGCACGCCGTAATAGTCGGCGTGGCCGGAGAGCGATGCGAAAATCTTCTTGCCGTTGACGATCCAGCCGCCCTCGACCTGCCTTGCTTCCGTGCCGAAGGCGACACCGCCTGCGGCGGCCGCTCCGCCCTCGGAGAAGGGTTGCGAATAGATCGCACCGTCCTCGACGATGCGCTTGTAGTGAACCGCGCGCCGCCGCTCGTGCTCGGCGCGGGTGTCCGCGTCCATGTCGAGATCGTCGGCGAGCGGCCCCGACCACAGGGTCGAGCACACGTGCATGTTCCAGGTCAGCGCGGTCGCGCCGCAATAGCGGCCGATCTCGGCAGCCGCCAAAGCATAGGTCTGGTAGTTCGCGCCGAGCCCGCCATGTTTCTTGGGCACGGCAATGCCGAGCAGACCGACGCGGTGCAGGTCGCGATAATTCTCGATCGGGAAGGTCGCCTCGCGATCGTAGGTCGCAGCGCGAGCGGCGAACACGCTTTGGCCGATCTCCCTTGCGCGGGTGATGATGCCGGCCTGCTCGTCGCCGAGGCGGAATGCAACGGGATCGAAGATCGGCGCATCCAGTGCAACCTTGTCGGTCGTGCCGATCGTCTTGCTGACTTGCATGGTCATTGCGCAGTCACCTTACGCTTTGGTCGCGAGAGAGTTCAGGAACCGGCCGAGGGCCTCGTCGAAGGCCTCGGGGCGCTCGAGGTTGGCGAGATGGCCGACGCCGGCGAGCTCGACATATTCGGCACCAGGGATGTAGCTCGCCGTCTTTGCCATCATCGGCGCGGGCGCATTGTTGTCCTTGGAACCCGACAGCAACAGCGTGGGGACGGAAATATTCGCAAGCGTGCTGCGCTGATCGAAGCCGATCAGAGCCAGCATCATGGCACGATAGCTTGCTTCGGGCACGCTCCCCATGCATTCGCGTGCAAGCTCCATCCCGTTCGGATCGGGATCGTCGCCGACAAGCTCCTTCACCAGCGAGGGCGCCAGTGACTTCATCGTCTCCCCGCGATCGAGCGGCCCGAGCCGTGCCGCGATGAACGATTTCTGCCACTCGCCGTCGGCCTTGCCGAAGGCAGGGCTGGTCTGCGCCAGCACGACCGCGCGTGCCAGCTTTGGAGATTGCACCAGCCATTTCTGCACGATCATGCCGCCGATCGAGTGACCGACCAGGATGGGTCTGGCCGCGCCGAGCTGTTCGATGAATTGCTGGAGCGCCTCCGCCAGGGCAGCAATACTGACGCTGGCGAGCGGCGCCGATCTGCCGTAACCCGGCATATCCCATGCAATTGCGCGGAAGCCGCCGCCGAACGTGGCAAGTTGCCGCCGCCAGGCCCGCGCTGCACCGCCGATGCCGTGCAGGAAAATGAGAGGTGTCGCATTCGGATCGCCCGCGGCTTCATAGGCGAAGCGTCCGTCCTTTGTTATCATTGGCGCAGGCTGCGACACGCGACATCCTTTTGCTTGGCCCTTGATGCTAACAGGCCTGTGGGGGATGGGAAGCGATAATTTTATACTTAAAGCAATTTTCGGGCCGCCCTCTCGTGCCGTGACGTTTGCCGTGGCGAGCGCCGCTTTCGTTGCAAAAATTTGAAGGTTAAAATATATCGGAGGAACGATCATTGGATCCGAGGGAGCCTGCGCATGTCCGGATTGCCGCACTCGCCGCACGCACTGGTGACCGGTGGTGGCCGCGGCATCGGCCGCGCGATCGCGGCGTCTCTTGTCGGTGCCGGGGCCATCGTGACGGTGCTTGGCCGGAATGCCGCGACTCTTGCGGAGGCGGTCGACGCCGGCGCCGCGCATTTTGCGGCCGTTGCCGATGTTTCGGACGAAACGTCGTTGAAGGCCGCTATTAGCGAGGCCAGCGCGCGGCAGCCGATTGATATCCTGATTGCCAATGCAGGCAGCGCCGAATCGGCGCCATTCGCGAAGTCGGACGCCGCTCTTTTTGCGCGCATGATGGATGTCAATTTCATGGGCGTTGTCCACGCCGCCCGTGCTGTGCTGCCGGGCATGAAAGATCGTCCCTATGGCCGAATTGTCGCGGTCGCGTCGACGGCGGGGTTGAAGGGCTACGCCTATGTCAGCGCATACAGCGCGGCCAAGCATGCCGTGATCGGTCTGGTGCGCTCCCTTGCCATCGAGATGGCCGGAAGCAATATCACCGTGAACGCTGTGTGTCCGGGCTTCACCGACACCGATCTCGTCGCGGGCAGCATCGAGAACATCATGAACAAGACGGGGCGTAGTCGCGAGCAGGCGATCGCAGAGCTCGCGAAACACAATCCGCAAGGACGCCTGATCGCACCTCGGGAAGTGGCAGACGCGGTGCTCTGGTTGTGCGGCGAGGGCGCCGGCGCGATCACCGGGCAGGCGATTGCCGTGGCCGGGGGCGAGGTCTAGCGTGAATGGCGCAGGCGCGGAACAACGAAGCCAAGGAGATCGCATGAGCAGACCAGCAAATCCCGTCACCATTCCGCTCGCGGACTATTCGCCGCAGCACTTCGTGCTGGCGGTGGTCGACGGCGTCGCGACGGTCACGCTCAACCGGCCCGAACGAAAGAATCCGCTGACGTTTGAAAGCTACCGGGAACTGACCGATTTCTTCCGCGCTTGCGCCTTCGACGACGAGGTCAAATCCATCGTCGTCACCGGCGCTGGCGGCAATTTCTCGTCCGGTGGTGACGTGTTCGAGATCATCGGCCCGCTGGTAAAGATGGACACCAAGGGGCTGACGGCCTTCACGCGGATGACCGGTGACCTCGTCAAGGCGATGCGGGCCTGCCCGCAGCCGATCATAGCCGCGGTCGAGGGCATCTGTGCCGGGGCTGGTGCGATCGTCGCCATGGCCTCGGACATGCGTCTCGCGGCGAGCGGGGCCAAGGTCGCGTTCCTGTTCAACAAGGTGGGCCTCGCCGGTTGCGACATGGGCGCCTGCGCGATCCTGCCGCGGATCATCGGACAGTCCCGCGCCTCCGAGCTGCTCTATACCGGCCGGTTCATGACCGCGGAGGAGGGTGAGCGCTGGGGCTTCTTCAGCCGCATCGTGACGTCGGAGCAGGTGCTGTCCCAGGCGCAGGTCCTGGCCAAGCAGATCGCGGAAGGGCCTACCTTCGCCAACACCATGACCAAGCGGATGCTGGCGATGGAATGGGCCATGTCGGTGGAGGAGGCGATCGAGGCGGAAGCGGTTGCCCAGGCCCTGTGCATGACCACGGCCGATTTCGAGCGCGCCTTCGAGGCCTTCGCCAACAAGGTCAAGCCGGTCTTCAGGGGCGACTAACGGCGTCTTTGTCCGAGCCGGCCAGCAAGGGGGGACTTGCGCGAAATTATTTTAGGCTTAAAATAGTTTCATGGCCGGGTGAATTGGCGAGGCTCCCATGAAAGTCGCGATCATCGGTGGCGGACCTGCGGGTCTTTACGCTGCGATCCTGCTCAAGAAGCAGCGCCCGGGCGCCGACATCACGGTGTATGAGCGCAATCGGGCCGACGACACCTTCGGCTTCGGCGTGGTGTTCTCGGATGCCACGCTGGACAATTTTGAAAAACACGATCTGCCGAGCTATCGCCGCATCACCCAGGAGTTCGCCTACTGGGACGACATCGCCGTGCATTTTCGCGGCACGGTCCACCGGGTCGGCGGTAACGGCTTTTGCGGCTGCTCGCGGCGCAAGCTGCTCCTGATCCTTCAGGAGCGGGCCCGCGAGCTTGGCGTCGTCCTGCATTTCGAGGTGGACGTCGACGACGAATCCCGCTTCGCCGATGCCGATCTCGTCCTGATCGCCGACGGCATCAACAGCCGCTTCCGCGAGAAATACATCGATCATTTCCAGCCAGAGGTCGACCTCCGCTCCAACAAGTTCGCCTGGATGGGCTCGACCAAGCCGCTCGATGCCTTCACCTTCATCTTCCAGGAGACCGAGTGGGGGCCGTTCATCGCCCACGCCTATCAGTATGAGGCCGGACACTCGACCTGGATCTTCGAGACCGATCCCGAGACGTTCGAGCGGGCTGGCCTCACGGGGCTGGACGAGACCCAGTCCGCCGCGCGGATGGCCGAGATTTTTGGCTGGTTCCTCGATGGGCACAAGCTGCTCATCAACCGTTCGATGTGGCGCAATTTCCCGATGATCCGCAGCAAGCGCTGGGTCAAGGACAACATGGTGCTGCTCGGCGATGCCAAGGCGAGCGCGCATTTTTCGATCGGCTCCGGCACCAAGCTCGCGATGGAAGACGCGATTGCGCTGGCCGATGCGATGGAGAAAGCTCCCAGCATCAAGGCGGCGCTTGATGTCTACGAGCAGGGCCGCCGTGAGGAGGTCGAGAAGACGCAGCACGCCGCCGACGTCTCGCTGGTCTGGTTCGAGCATGTCGACCGCTTCTGGAATTTTGATCCCGTGCAGTTTGCCTTCGGCGTGATGACGCGCTCGAAGGCGATCACCTATGACAATCTCAAGCTCCGCGCGCCCGATTTCGTGGCCGAGGTCGAGAAGTCATTTGCCAAACAGGTTCGCGACAGCGGCTTTGACGTCGACATCAAAAAGCCGGCGGTGCCGTTGTTCCAGCCGTTCCGCCTGCGCGAGATGGAGGTCGCCAACCGCGCCGTGATGTCGCCGATGTGCATGTATTCGGCGAAAGAGGGCGTGCCGACCGACTTCCACCTCGTGCACTATGGATCGCGCGCGATCGGTGGCGCCGGCCTCATCTTCACGGAGATGACCTGCGTCAGCCACGATGCCCGAATCACGCCGGGCTGTGCCGGCCTGTGGAACGACGAGCAGGAGGCGGCGTGGCGGCGCATCGTGGACTTTGTCCACGGCAATTCGGCCGCGAAAATCTGCCTGCAACTCGGCCATGCCGGCCGCAAGGGTGCGACCAAGCTGATGTGGGACGGCATGGATCGCCCGCTGGACGAAGGCGGCTGGGACGTGTTCTCCGCATCGCCACTACCCTATTTCCCCGACAGCCAGGTGCCGCGCGAGCTCGATCGCGCCGGCATGAATGCGGTGCGAGACTCTTTCGTCGCGGCGGCCGAGCGCGGCGAGCGCTGCGGCTTCGACATGCTGGAGCTGCACTGCGCCCACGGCTATCTGCTCGCCAGCTTCATCTCGCCGCTGACGAACACCAGGACGGACGAATACGGCGGCTCGCTCGACAGCCGTCTGCGCTTCCCGCGCGAGATCTTCGAGGCGCTCCGCGCGGTCTGGCCGTCGCACAAGCCGATGTCGGTACGTATCTCCGCGACCGATTGGGCTGACGGCGGCATCACCGGCGACGATGCGGTGGCGGTTGCGCGCGCTTTCGCCGAGGCTGGTGTCGATCTCGTCGACGTCTCGACGGGACAGACGGTCCGCGACGCGCAGCCGATCTACGGCCGCATGTTCCAGACGCCGTTCTCGGATCAGGTCCGCAACGAGGCACGCGTCGCCACGATGTGCGTCGGCAACATCACGACCGCGGACCAGGCCAATACCATCCTGGCTGCTGGCCGGGCGGATCTCGTGGCGCTTGGGCGGCCGCATCTGGTCGATCCGTTCTTCACCATGAGGGCGGCGGCCTGGTACGGGGCAGAAAGCGCATTCTGCCCGCCCCAATATCTGCCCGGGAAGGATCAAATTTTCCGCAACAGCGTCCGCGACCGCCAGGATCTGGAGGAGCTGCGCATTAAGGCTAAGCCCAAGACCCGGGCCGAGCTCAAGGCGGAGGCGACAAAGCCGCTTGCGGCGGAGTAACCGCCCGTGCGACGTTAACCTCATTGCCTGGCATATTTCGAGTGGAGTAAGGGCGATGAAGGCGATTATCGTCGGTGGCGGTATCGGTGGTCTCACCACGGCGCTGATGCTGCGTTCGCGTGGCATCGGATGCGAGATCTTCGAGCAGGCTGACACCATTCGTGAGCTCGGCGTCGGCATCAATACGTTGCCGCATGCCATGCGCGAGCTTGCCGGACTCGGCCTGCTCCAGAAGCTCGACGATGTCGCGATCCGCACCGATCAGCTTTACTATCTCAACCGCCACGGCCAGGAGGTTTGGCGCGAAGCCCGCGGCATCGACGCCGGCCACGACGTGCCCCAATTCTCGATTCATCGCGGCCGGCTTCAGGGCGTCATCCATCGCGCCGTCGAGGAGCGGCTCGGAGTGGATGCAATCCACACCGGCTGCCGCCTCGGCGCGTTCACGCAGGACGAGGGCGGCGTCACCGCCTACTTCTTCGATCGTGCCGGCGCGCATGTCCACACCGCGCGCGGCGACATCCTGATCGGCGCCGACGGCATCCACTCCCGCGTCCGCGAGACGTTGTTCCCAAATGAAGGTCCGCCGTGCTGGAACGGCCTGATGCTGTGGCGCGGTGCGCGCGACTGGCCGCTGTTCCTCACCGGCAAATCGATGATCGTGGCCGGCGGCCTCAATGCCAAGGTGGTGATCTATCCGATCGCGGAGGGATCGAGCCCGGCGAGCCGCCTGACCAACTGGGCCGTGCTGGTGAAGGTGGGCGAGGGCAATGCGCCACCGCCGCGGAAGGAAGACTGGTCGCGGCCGGGCCGCCGCGAGGAGCTGATGCCGCACGTCGCTCGCTTCTCGGTGCCTTATGTCGACGTCAAAAGCCTGATCTCGGCGACGCCCGAATTCTACGAATATCCGACCTGCGACCGCGATCCCTTGCCCTATTGGTCCTCGGGCAGAGTCACGCTGCTCGGCGACGCCGCGCATCCCATGTATCCGGTCGGCTCCAATGGCGCCTCGCAGGCGATCCTCGATGCGCGCTGCCTTGCGGACGCGCTTGTGCGCGCCGAGCATCCGCGCCAGGCTCTGCTCGAATACGAGAAGAAGCGCCTGCCGATGACGGCCGATATCGTGCGCTCCAACCGGCGCGGCGGCCCTGAAGGCGTCATCGACGCCGTCGAGCAGCTCGCCCCCGACGGCTTTGACAATGTCGACAATGTGCTGAGCTATTCCCAGCGCGAGGCCATCGTGCGCGGCTACGCCACCAAGGCGGGCTTCGCCGCAGTGCCGGGGCTTGCGGCGGTGCGCGCTTAAGGCCTGCCGCTAGCCAGCGCCGGGCGGCGGCAGGAAGTGGATGTTGAACTCGGCGGCCATCGCCACCACGTCCTCCGGCTTCTGTTCCTTCATGTTGTGAAGGCCCCAGAACAGGTCGAACAGCTTCTTGGTCGGTGACACCCAGAACAGCACCTTTGCGGTCTGCTCCGACTTGTTGAAGATGCCGTGCGGCACGCCCATGCCGAGGCGGATCAGGTCGCCGGCGGTCGCCTGCGACTCGGAATTGCCCAGCATGAAGTCGAGCTTGCCCTCCAGCATGTAGAGATATTCATCCTGGTCGGGATGAATGTGCGGCGGCACGAACGTGCCCGGCGGCAATGTCGCGTGCCAGGAGAAGCTGTGCTCGGTCTTGCTCTTCGGCACGTAGGTTTGACCGAGGATGTTCCAGGAAATGCCCTGGATCCCCTCGTTGGCCCGGGTAATGCCGGTGATCTCGCTGCTCATTGAAGTCCTCCCTTAACGCGACGCGCGGCTTAGTTCGCCGCCTTGCAGTCCTTGGCGTAGCGGTCGCCGTAATTCTCGAAGACCTTCTGCACGATCTCGGTCTGGAACTTACCGTCCGGACGCTTGGCGACCTTGGTCAGATAAAAATCCTGGATCGGATAGCCGTTGGTGTTGAACTTGAAGGTGCCGCGCAGCGAGGTGAAGTCGGCCTTCTTCAGCGCGGCCTGGACCGCGTCCTTGTTCGACAGGTCGCCCTTCACGGCCTTGACCGCGCTGTCGATCAGCATCGCGGCGTCATACGCCTGGAAGGCGTAGGTGCCGGGCACGACGTTATAGGCGGCTTCATAGGACGCGACGAACTTCTTGTTCTGGGGATTGTCGAGATTGGGCGCCCAGTTGGCGCCGCCAAACATGCCGACGGCCGCATCCTGCTGCGCCGGCAGCGTCGATTCATCCACCGTGAACGCCGAGAGCACCGGAATGCTGTCGGCGAGGCCGGCCTGCCGGTACTGCTTGACGAGATTGACGCCGAGACCGCCGGGCATGAACGTGAACAGCGCATCGGGCTTCTGCGAGGAGATCTTGGAAAGCTCCGGCTGGAAGTCCAGCGTGTTCAGCGGCATGTAGGATTCCTCGACGATCTCGCCCTTGTAGTCGAGCTTGAAGCCCGCCACCGAATCCTTGCCGGCCTGATAGTTCGGCACCATCAGGTACATGCGCTTGTAGCCGCGATCCTGCGCGACCTTGCCGAGGATCTCGTGCACCTGATCGTTCTGATACGAGGTCACATAGAAGAACGGGTTGCAGTCCTTGCCGGCAAAGGTCGACGGGCCGGCGTTGGGGCTGATCAGAAAGGTCTTCGATTCCGTCACGGGCCGGTGGATCGCCTGCAGGATGTTGGAGAAGATCGGGCCGATCACGAAGTCGACCTTGTCGCGTTCCAGCAGACCCTTGACCTTGGTCACCGCCGCGTCCGGCTTCAGTTCGTCATCGACGACGACGACCTCGACGTCACGGCCGCCCATCTTGCTGCCGAGGTCCTTTACTGCGAGCGCAAAGCCGTCGCGAACCTGCTGGCCAAGCGCGGCGGCTGGTCCCGACAGGGTCACGATCACCCCGAGCTTGATCTTCTCCTGGGCGAGAGCGGGGGTCACGGCGGTGCCGAGCAGCAGGGCTGTTGCGGCCAAGGTCAATTGCGTCTTCATGATCTGTCCCCCGTGACATCAGGGCTTGCGTTGCAAGCCGCGTACTCTGATCCAAGCTTATGCTGATGATGGCGGCCGCGGCAAGCAGCGCTCAAAGTGTCGTCATCCCGCGGGCAGCGGCGCATGCAAGCGGCGCGCCAATTATTTGAAGCCTAAAGAAATTGGCGTGCGGTCGATTGTTGCAGCTTTGGACTTGCGGCCGGCGTCGATTTATTTGAAGCTCAAAATGTTGGGGAATCCGTGCCGGCGCCAATGCCCGCCGAGAGTGAACGCACCGAGATGCTCGATTCCGAGACCAAGGCCGTCGAAACGCCGGAAGACCATGCCGACGAGCTTCGGCTGTGGCTGCGCCTTCTGACCTGCACCACCGTGATCGAGGGCGAGGTTCGCGGCCGGCTGCGGCAGCGGTTCGACGTCACGCTGCCCCGCTTCGATTTGATGGCGCAGCTCGACAAGGCGCCTGACGGCATGACGCTGTCCGATGTCTCCAAGCGGATGATGGTGTCGAACGGCAATGTGACCGGTCTCGTCGAGCGCCTCGTGGAATCCGGCCATCTCGACCGTCGTACCTCGGAGACGGATCGCCGGGTCCAGGTGATCCGCCTCACGAAACTCGGTCGCGCCGAGTTCCGCAAGATGGCCGCGGAGCACGAGACCTGGATCGCCGATCTCTTCGCCGACCTTTCGCCGAAGGATGTGCGCGAATTGATGCGGCTGCTCGCCAAGACCAAGGCGTCGGCGCAGAAATCGGCCGCGCGCCGCCGGCCGTAAGCACCGCCGCCCAATCCCTTTTGCCGCAGGAAAAAGCACGGAATGCCCAAAATCCGCTATTGCGCCAAATTGTTTTAAGCCTAAAATGTTTCCCAGATCGTGCTGCCGGGTGCAATCCATGCTGAAAGGAGCGTGCGATGGCCAACGCCGCCAAGATTCAAGTGTCGGGCTCGCATGACGGCAACGCTGCGACGGCCCATGTCGATACGTTTGCGCGGCAGCATCTGCCGCCACGCGAGCTCTGGCCCGAGTTCATCTTCACGCGGCCGGAGCTGCACTATCCGCCGCGACTGAACTGCGTCAGTTACTTCCTCGACCGCTGGGTCGAACAGGGCCATGGCGATGCGCCCTGCGTCATCAGTCCCGCCGTCAGCTACACCTATCGCGAGCTGCAAGCGCTGGTGAACCGCATCGCCAACGTGCTGGTCGGCAAGCTCGGTCTCATCCCCGGGGGTCGCGTGCTGCTACGCTCGGCCAACAACCCGATGATGGTCGCGACCTATCTCGCAGTGATCAAGGCCGGCGGCATCGTCGTGGCAACGATGCCGCTCTTGCGCGCCAAGGAGCTGTCCTACCCGATCCAGAAGGCGGAGATTGCGCTCGCGCTGTGCGACGGAAAGCTCGCCGAGGAGATGGAGAAGGCAAAGGCTGCGGCGCCAATTCTCAAGCGAGTTGTTTATTGGGGCAATGGCGCGGCGGACTCGCTCGAAGCGCTCAGCGCGGACGCGAGCCCGGAGTTCAAGGCCGTCGATACCGCCTCAGATGACGTCTGCCTGATCGCCTTTACGTCCGGCACGACAGGCGATCCCAAGGGCACCATGCATTTCCACCGCGACATGCTCGCGGTCTGCGACGGCTATGCGCGCAACATCCTGCGAGCCGAACAGAAGGATCGCTTCGTCGGCTCGGCGCCGCTCGCGTTCACCTTCGGCTTCGGCGGTGTGCTGTTTCCGATGCATATCGGCGCCTCTTTCGTGGTGCTGGAGAAGACGACGCCCGACGACGTGCTGACGGCAATCGAGCAATACAAGACCACGGTCTGCTTCACGGCGCCGACCGCTTACCGGGCGATGATCGGCAAGCTGCCGGGCCGCGACATCTCCTCGCTTCGCAAATGTGTTTCCGCGGGCGAGACGCTGCCCAAGCCGACTTTCGACGCCTGGCTCAAGGCGACCGGGATCAAGCTGATGGACGGCATCGGCTCGACTGAATTGCTGCACATCTTCATCAGCGCGACCGAGGACGAGATCCGCCCCGGCGCGACGGGCAAGCCCGTGCCGGGCTATGAGGCCAAGATCGTCGACGATGACGGCCACGATTTGCCGCCGGGCACGATGGGGAACCTCGCGGTGCGCGGGCCGACCGGATGCCGCTATCTCGCCGACGAGCGGCAGCGCAAATACGTCAAGAACGGCTGGAATATCACCGGCGACACCTACCTGATGGATAGCGACGGCTATTTCTGGTACCAGTCTCGCTCCGACGACATGATCGTGTCGGCCGGCTACAATATCGCGGGCACCGACGTCGAGGCGGCGCTGCTCACGCATCCGGCGGTCGCCGAGTGCGGCGTGGTCGGTGCCCCCGACGAGGCGCGCGGCATGATCGTGAAGGCCTATGTCGTCGCGACGCCCGGCGTGACACCGGACGCAGAGCTCGTGACCGAGTTGCAGGAACATGTCAAACGCGAGATCGCGCCGTACAAATATCCGCGTGCCATCGAATTCGTGGCACAACTCCCCAAGACCGAGACCGGAAAATTGAAGCGCTTTGCCCTGCGGCAACTGGCGCAGGCCGCCGCAACGTCCTCAGGCGTCGCGGCGGAATGAGAAGAGGATGAAGAATTGTCCGTGACGACGCCGAAAGGCCCGCAACTCGCGGTGCTGCCGACAGCAGCCGAGGATGACACCCGCTCGCGGGTGCAGGTGCTCCAGCCGTCGGGGTGGCCGATGCCGAAGGGCTATGCCAATGGCATGGCCGCTGAGGGGCGCATCGTCGTCACGGGCGGGGTGATCGGCTGGGATGCCGAAGAGCGTCTTGCCGACGGCTTTGTCGCGCAGGTGGCGCAGACCTTGAGCAACATCGCCGCGATCCTGGCCGAGGCAGGCGCGAGGCCCGAGCACCTCGTGCGGTTGACCTGGTATGTCGTCGACATGGACGAGTACCTGTCCAAGCTGAAGGAGCTCGGCAAGGTCTACCGTGCCGTCTTCGGCGCAAATTACCCGGCGATGGCGCTGGTGCAGGTGGTGCGCCTCGTGGAGAAGGCGGCGCGCGTCGAGATCGAGGCCACCGCCGTCATTCCACGCTGAATCGCGTCCGGTTCAGCTCGCCTTGTCAGCTTGCCTTGTCAGCTGGCCTTGGCGAGCTCGTCGTCCTCGGGCGAGTTCAGATAGACGCCCGACATGGTGTCGACCCAGCACAGATGGTCGTGCACCTTCTTCACGCCATCGACGTTCTCGGCTGCGACGATCGCGGCCTGCCGCGTGCGCTCTTCGGTGATGACGCCGCTGAGGTGAACGATGCCGTCGCGGACGATGACGTTCAGCCCGAACGGGCACCAGTCGTTCTTCTCCATGGTGTCGATGATGCGGCTGCGAATGTGGTCGTCATCCGCCGTCGGATCACGCACTTCGCGGGCGAGCCCCGCCACCGCCTGCAGCAGATTGGCGCGGGATACGATCCCGACGACCTTGTCGCCGCGCACCACCGGCAGCCGCTTCACGTTGTTCCGCTCCATGAGGTCGACGATCTCGGCGAGCGCCGTATCCTCCGTGATGGTGACGACCGTGTCGGTCATCACCTCCGCGACCTTGCGGCCGTGCTCGTGGACGAAATCGCTGGCCGACTTGCCCGGACCAAGGATGAACCGCAGCCAGCGTCCGCGCTTGCGCCCGGTGCCGATTTCGCTGCGGCGGATGAAATCTCCTTCCGACACGACGCCGACCAGCTTGCCGGTATCGTCGACCACCGTGAGACCGCTGACATGCCGCTTCAGCATGATATTTGCCGCCTCGACGATGCTTGTGTCGGGGGTAACCGAGATGACCGACCGGGTCATGATCTGGTGGGCGCGCATGGACAACTCCGCTGGCTCTATCGAAATTCGATGCGCGAAAACTAGCTCGGACATCAGGGTGCGGCTTGACTCAGGTCAATCGGACGAGGCCCGTCCGTCCTGATTAAGCAATCGTGATCCGCGCCCCGGATTTGATGCAGCTCAACGCCTCTGCGAAGCCTCGTCATATCCTGCCGCCGACGTAGACCAGAAGCCCCTCGGGAACATTGAGCCATGAGCGTCGTGCAGATCTTTCCACGGGCCGAAGTGCCGGCGGCGCAGGCTCTTCCCGTCAATTCCGTCGCTGCTCCCGAAGCCTCGACGGTGAGCCCCGAAACACCCGCCGGAATGCCTGCCGCCGCCGATCCTCCGCCTGCATCGGAGCCATATCCTCTCGACCGCGCATTTCACGCGATGCTGGCGCGATTCACAGGCGGGATTTCGCCGCTGGCCTTGTCGCTCGCCTGGCTCGACTGGAGTTCGCATCTGGCTGCGGCGCCGCAGCGCCAGATGGAGATTGTCCGCAGCATCCTGCGCGACACCGGCCGGCTGGCGGAAGCCGCCGCGCACGCGGCGTCACCGGAGCAAAAGCCGTGGTCTGTGATCCAGCCGCAGGGACGCGATCGCCGCTTCAGCGGACCGCAATGGGAGACCGCGCCGTTCAATCTGCTGGCGCAGGCATTTCTGCTCACAGAGCGCTGGTGGCGGGACGCGGCGACCGGCGTGCGCGGCGTGTCGCACGCCAATGAGGCCATCGTCGAGTTCTCGATGCGCCAGATGCTCGACATGCTGGCGCCGTCGAATTTCGCGGCGACCAATCCGAAAGTCCTGGAGAAGGCGTTCCAAAGCGGCGGCGAGAACTTTGTCTTCGGTTGGCAGAACTGGTGCAGCGACTTGATGCGCCTGCTGTCCGCCTCGAAACTGGCGGACGGCGAGCAGTTTGTGGTCGGCAGGTCGGTGGCGGCGTCGCCCGGCAAGGTCGTCTACCGTAACGCGCTGATCGAGCTGATCCAATACCGTCCGACCACGGCGCAGGTGCGACCAGAGCCGATCCTGATCGTGCCGGCCTGGATCATGAAGTACTACATCCTCGATCTCTCGCCGCAGAACTCGCTGGTCAAATATCTGACCGGTCAGGGTTTCACCGTGTTCGCGATCTCCTGGCGCAACCCGGATGCGGCGGATCGGGATCTCGCCTTCGACGACTATCGCAGGCTGGGGGTCATGGCGGCGCTGGACATGATCGGCCGCGTTATTCCGGGTCGGAAGACCCATGCGCTCGGCTATTGTCTGGGAGGTACATTGCTGTCGATCGCTGCCGCCGCAATGGAGCGCGACGGTGATAAGCGCCTCGGCACCGTTACTCTCCTTGCCGCCCAGACAGACTTCACCGAGGCCGGAGAGCTGACGCTCTTCATCAATGAGAGCCAGGTCGCCTTTCTCGAAGACATGATGTGGCAGCGCGGTTACCTCGACACGACCCAGATGGCCGGCGCCTTTCAGCTGCTGCGCTCCAACGAACTGATCTGGTCGCGGCTGTCGCACGACTATCTGATGGGTGAGGGCGCGCCACCAAGCGATCTGATGGCGTGGAACGCGGACGCAACGCGGCTGCCTTACCGCATGCATTCGGAATATCTGCGAAAGCTGTTCCTCGACAACGATCTGGCCGGCGGGCGCTATCACGTCGGCGGCAGGAACGTTTCGCTGTCCGATATTCACGCCCCCATGTTCGTGGTCGGCACACTGGCCGATCACGTCGCGCCGTGGCGATCCGTCTACAAGATTCACTATCAGGTCGATGCCGACGTGACGTTCCTGTTGACCAGTGGCGGCCACAATGCCGGCGTCGTCGCGCCTCCCGACGAGCCCGGCCACAGCTATCAAGTGCTGAGCAAGGCCGAGGATGCGCCCTATGTCGGTGCGGACGAGTGGCTGAAGCTGGCTCCGCGCGTTGAAGGGTCGTGGTGGCCGGAATGGACCAAATGGCTGGCGGCGCGCTCCGGCGCGCCTTGCGATCCGCCACCGATCGGGCTTGGAGACGCTCCCGGCCTGCCCGATGCGCCAGGGGACTACGTCCACACTTAAACCTCCGGCTCGGAATTCGGTGCGAGGTCCGAGGAGCGAAAGGGTTTGGTCTTGTCCAGTTTGCGGTAGGCCGTTGACGCCGTCCGCAACAGCTTCTTTTCCCGTTTGCGGTTGCGGAATCGATTGCCGGCTTCGACGCCGGCGCCGTTCAACGACGCCGCCAGCGCCTGTCCCCGCGCATCGTCGTTCAATCGTCCGAGCGACCGTTGCGCCTTGCGCAATTTCTTGAGGATGGATTTCTGTTTCGTCAGCGATTCATCGGCGAACAGGTCCTGGAGCGACTCGATCGAATAGGTCAGCCGCTTGTTGAGAATCCGCAGCTTGTGGCGCTTCTCGACGTCGAGCTTGCGGAGTTTTCGCGCCTTCTTGAGCAGCGCCGTCTCCCACTCGGTCAGCCGCTCCGTCGCGTGATAGGCGAGCGTGCAGCGGCGCAATCGTATGGCTTCCTTGCTGCGCCGGGTCGACCAGGGGCCGCTCTCGATCCAGGTCGAGGTCTGCTCGACAAGGCGGCGATACCGCGCGGATTGCAGCGCGCGCGCCAGCAGGCGGTGGCTCTCGGCGCGCTTTTCGTCCCAACGCTGAAGCTCGGCGACCACCGCGAGATTGTCGCCACTCTCGGCGACGATCCGCTCGATCGCCACGTCGAGATCCCGTACCATGCCGAGCTGACCGTTCAGCCATTTTAGCTCGGCCCAGACCTTCGGGCGCAGGGCGTCGTCGACTATCGGCGAGAAGAAGCGGATGGCAGTTCGCAGATGCGTCAATGCGATCCGGATCTGGTGCAGCGCGTCGGGATCGCCGCGGCAGGTGCCGTCATGCTGGGCGAGCACGGCATCGAGGTGACGGCGCGCGATGATGCGGAACGCCGTATCGCAGGCCATGCCGGGGCTGAGGCGGCCGGGCAGGGCATTGCGCCGCGCCGCCGGCGTGGCGCGAACGGCCGTCGAGGTCGTGGTGGGTCGCGCCATCTTTGTCCGCGCCAATCAGATTGCCTTATTTGCTTTCAGCGATCGCGTCCCGGCAGTTCTGGAGCGTCTGCGCTTGTGTCCCGGATGCATCGATGGTCGCCCAGCCGACGTGACCGATATTATAGTGCTCTTGCTGCGCAGCAACCTCTTGCGTGGCGTCGGATGCGTCTCCCCGGCGACTTCCGATCCGCATCTGCCGGGTCGCAAGGTCCGCAACCAGAAACAGGCCGTTCAGGGGCACATTGCGCTCCCGCGCCAGTGTGGCGATCGCGTCCCGTTCGTCCTCGCGGGCGAAGACGCCGTCGATGATCGCCGAATGGCCCTGCGCCAGCACCCGCCGGGCGTGCTGAACCAGCGTGTCGTAGACGCGGGCCGCGTGCTCCGGCGTGTAGGCGGACGGCGGCAGGCGGTGCGTGTCCTCGACCCCGAACATCTGCTTGCGGACGAGGTCGCTGCGCAGCACGATTGCTCCCGGGGGCGGTGCGACGACGGGCGCGAGCGCGAGCGCCAGGACCGTCTTGCCGGTGCCTGACAGGCCGCCGACCGCAATCAGGCGCGGGGCGGCAGGATGGAGCAGCGTCCTGGCGAGGTCAAAATAACGCTGTGCCTGGTCAAGGATGCCGGCGTCATCGGAATGCGGCGGCTTCAGCCGTGCCAGGGCTACCTGGGCGCGGATCGCCGCCCGGATGGACATCAACAGCGGCAGGGCCGAGAGCGCGTCGAGATTGTCGGCCGGCGTCACGGCGAGATAGCGGTTCAGGACGATGTTGGCCGCATCTGGCTGATCGTGGTGCAACAGGTCCATCAGCGTGAATGCGAGATCGTAAAGCACGTCGACGGTTGCCATCTGCGCATCGAACTCGATGGCGTCGAACAGCACCGGCCGGTCATCGATCAGAACGATGTTTGCGAGATGCAGATCGCCATGGCAGCGGCGCACGAAGCCTTGACCGCCGCGCTCTGCGAGCAGCGGACGAACGCGCGAAAATGCCTCGTGGGAGGCTTTGCCGAGCTTCTCGATGTCTGCCGCGTTGAAATGGCCGCCGGTCCGCAGACCGTGACTGTTGCCGTCGATCAGGGCGGGGATGGAGGCGACCCATGCGTCGCCGTCGGCGCGTGTCGCCGCGCCGTGGGAAGCGACGATCGCGTCGGCGGCAGCCGAGGCAAGGGCTGCATCCAGCGGGCCGGCCTTTGCCAGATGATCGAGCGTCCGGTTTTCGTCGAAGCGCGCCATCTCCACCGCATACTCGATCGGCCGGCCGGGACCGTCGACCTGCACCGAGCCGTCCGCCTCCTCGGTGATCGCCACGACCCGGTGGTAGATCTGCGGCGCCAGCGGCCGGTTGATCCGGATTTCCTCCTCGCAGGCCGCCTTGCGCTTCTCGAGCGTCGAATAATCGAGGAAGGGAAACTGCACGGCGCGCTTGATCTTCAACGCGCGCTTGCCGTCGAGGAACACGGAAGCTGCGTGCGTATCGATCCGCCTCACGTCAGGATGCACGGCAGAATCGGTTAGAGCCGCAAAGATCCGGTCCTGGGTCGCAGAATCGTTTGTCATTCCCGCTGGCACATCCAGATGCGTCGGAAGGCGGCCCGTCCGCCGACCAAGGTAATCCTTAGAAGCAGATCGCGGCCAGTCCTTGACGTCGGTTAACGCCAGTTACTGGTGGACTGGACGAGGTTTTCTTGGCTTGACGAGGATCAAGCCTCTCGACCAAAGCCGGCCTATTGTGGCGGCCAAGGAGAATCCCGATGCCCATCAAGGATGTCTTTCTGCCGCTTGTCGGCCAGCCGCGCGGATCGGCCCTGGTTGCGATCGAGAAATGTGTGGCCGTCGCCGCCGACCTCGGCGCCAGGATCACGGCGCTCGCGCTCGAGGAAGACGTTTTCGAGCGGCCGAAAGTGATGCTGCCCCATGACCGCGATTCCGCGGAGGCCGGCAGTTCGCGTGAGGCGAACGACACGCAGCAGCTCCTCAATGCCTTCACCAATGCGGCGTCCCGCGCCAACATCCGCGCCCAGAGCCGAACGGGCAAGGTGCCGGCGGACGAGATCGCGGCGATCCTGGCCGAGCATGCCCGTTTCAGCGATCTCACGCTGTTTCCCGTGAAGCCGCACGACAGCCGAACGGAGCACATCATCGAAACTTTCCTGTTCGAATCCGGGCGGCCGCTGCTGCTCTGCCCGGAGCAGCATGCGGAGCAGTTGCGGCCGGAATTCGAGAACGTCATGATCGCCTGGGATCATTCTGCCCGCGCTGCGCGTGCGGTCGGCGACGCCTTGCCGATTCTTCAGGCTGCCAGCGTGGTCCGTGTGGTGACGGTAACGCAGGACAGGGATGACGCAGTCGTGCAATCCGGCGCGGCTCTCGTCGATCATCTCAGGGAACACGGGGTCTATGCCTCCTTCGAAACGGTGACCGGCAACGGCAGCTCGATCGGCAAGGTGCTGGGAAGCTGGGCGAATTCCCACGGCATGGATGCGATCGTGATGGGCGCCTACCATCACTCACGCCTGAACGAGATCGTGTGGGGCGGTGTGACAAAGACCGTCATTGGCCAGCCACCGTGCTGGGTTATGATCTCGCACTAGGCTCGCCATCTTTCCAGCCTGATCGTCAACCATCGGAACCGCCGCTGACCCGGCGCATTTGCTTTCATGTCAACCTATCGTCTCAACAATCTGCTGGCGCCGCGTTCGGTTGCGCTCGTCGGCGCGAGCGCCCGTCCGGTCTCCGTTGGACGCGCCGTTCTGGAAAACATCCACAAGACCGAATTCAAGGGGCGGTTCGGCCTCGTCAATCCACGCCATGCCGAAATCGGCGGCGTCGCCGCGGTGAAAAACCTGGACGGCTTGGACTTCGTGCCCGAGCTCGTGGTCATCACCGCGCCGGCGCGCGAGATTCCCGGTATCATCGACCAGGCCGGGCGTCGCGGCTCGGCGGGCGCGCTGATCGTCTCGGCCGGGCTCGGCCACGGACCGGGATCTCTGCACGAGGCTGCAATCGCGGCGGCCCGCAAATACGGCATGCGGCTGATCGGACCGAACTGCCTCGGCATCATGATGCCCGGGGTCAGCCTGAATGCCAGCTTTGCCGCACACATGCCGGGGGCGGGCAGCCTCGCGTTGATCTCGCAATCGGGCGCGATCGCTGCCGGCATGGTCGACTGGGCTGCGCAGCGCGGCGTCGGCTTTTCCGGCATCGTCTCGATCGGCGATCAGATCGATGTCGACATCGCCGATCTGCTTGACTATTTCGCGATGGATCACAAGACCCGCGCGATCCTGCTCTACATCGAATCTATCAAGGACGCGCGCAAGTTCATGTCGGCGGCGCGTGCCGCCGCTCGCGTCAAGCCCGTCGTCGTGGTGAAATCCGGCCGCATGGCGCAGGGCGCAAAGGCGGCCGCCACGCATACCGGCGCGCTCGCCGGCGCGGACGCGGTCTATGACGCGGCGTTCCGCCGCGCGGGTGTCCTGCGCGTCTCAGATCTGCGTGAGCTGTTCGATTGCGCCGAGACGCTCGGCCGCGTCGAATCTCCGACGGGAAAGCGTCTCGCCATCCTGACCAACGGTGGCGGCATCGGCGTCCTCGCCGTCGATCGATTGGTCGAGCTCGGCGGAATTCCGGCGACTATCTCACCGGAGGTGCGCAAGACGCTCGATGCGGCTCTGCCGCCGACCTGGTCCGGTGCAAATCCCGTCGACATCGTGGGCGATGCCGACGCCTCGCGCTACGCGGCGGCGCTGGAGGTGCTGCTGGCCGATCGCGACAATGATGCGGTCCTGGTCCTCAACGTGCAAACGGCGATCGCCTCGGCCGCCGAGATCGCCACGACCGTGACCGAGATCGTCGGCAAATATCGCGAGCAGCACCGCCGATGGGCCAAGCCCGTATTGGCGGCCTGGGTCGGCGCCGATCAGCACATCATTCAGGCCCTTTCCGGTGCCGGTATGCCGAACTATCCGACCGAGGACGACGCCGTGCGCGGCTTCATGCATCTGGTCCGGCACCGTGAAGTGGTGGAGGAGCTGAGCCAGGTTCCTCCCGCGATGCCCGATACGTTCGTACCGGATGCAAGGGGGGCGAGGCAGATCGTCACCGCCGCGATTGCTGATGGCCGCGAGTGGCTCGAGCCTGTCGAGATCAAGCACCTGCTCGAGGCCTACGACATCGCGATGGTGCCGACCTATGCGGCGGCCGATGTCGAGCAGGCGGTGGCCTATGCGAAGGAAATCTTCGCGCAGGGCGGCACCGTGGTGCTGAAGATCATGTCGCGGGACATCATCCACAAATCCGATGTCGGCGGCGTCGTGCTCAATCTGACGACGCCGGAGGCCGTGCGGGCCGCCACTTCAGACATCCTCGCCCGGGCGAGAAAGCTGCGGCCCGAGGCCCGCATCGGCGGCGTCATCGTCCAGGCGATGGTCGTCAAGGCGAAGGCGCGCGAGTTGATCTTGGGCCTCGCCAACGATCCCACTTTCGGCACCGTCGTGGTGTTCGGCCGTGGCGGCACGGCGGTGGAGATCATCAACGACAAGGCGCTGGCGCTGCCGCCGCTGGACTTGCAGCTCGCCCGCGATTTGATCGACCGCACGCGCGTGTCACGGTTGCTAAAAGCCTATCGTGATGTGCCGGCGGTCAAGCAGGACGCCGTGGCCATGGTGCTGGTCAAGCTGGCGCAGATGGCGGCCGACATTCCCGAGATCCGCGAATTCGACATCAATCCGCTGCTGGCGGACGAAACCGGCGTGACCGCGGTCGACGCCCGCGTTGCCGTCGGCCCGCCGCAGCGGAAGTTTGTCGGCTCCGGCCCGGCCAATTTCGCCGTTCGCGCCTATCCTTCGCAATGGGAGCGCCGCCTCAAGCTCAAGGACGACTGGCGCATCTTCGTGCGGCCCATGCGCCCCGAAGACGAGCCGACCATCCACGAGTTCCTGCGTCACGTCACGCCGCACGACCTTCGCCTGCGCTTCTTCGCACCGATGAAGGAGTTTACCCACGAGTTCATCGCGCGCCTGACCCAGCTCGACTATGCGCGCGCGATGGCGTTCATCGCCTTTGATGAGGCCACCGGCGAAATGGTCGGCGTGGTCCGGCTCCATTCGGATTCGATCTACGAGAGCGGCGAATACGCGATCCTGCTGCGGTCCGACCTCAAGGGCAGGGGGCTCGGCTGGGCGCTCATGCAGCTCATCATCAACTACGCCAGGTCGGAGGGGCTGAAAGTCATCTCGGGCGACGTGCTCAAGGAGAACAGCGTGATGCTCGAAATGTGCCGGCAGCTCGGCTTCGAGGTCAAGCCCGATCCGGCCGAGCCCGATATCTGCGACGTCAAATTGAAGCTCTGAGCGCCCCTGCTTCAGGAGCGCGCTTCAGCCGAATTCGCTGAGGCGGACGACTTGGAGGACGTCCCCAGGTTCCTGATGATGATCGCGATCAAGGGCACCAGTACCGGCACGATCGTGCTGAGCGGATGATGCACCGCGCCCGACACCTGGGCCTGAAGCGCACGCGCCTCGAGCTGAAGAGCTTCGATGGAGGTGTCGTGAATCTCGTTGGCGAGCTCGATATCGCGGCCTGACGGAGCCCGGCCGGCGATCGCGAAGAGAGCGGCCGCGATGGCGAAATTGACGGCGCCGAGGATGGCCGCCGCGGCAATCGCACTCCAGATCTGCACCAGCGCGAAATAGGCAGACAGCTCCAGCATCAGAAGCCCGAACGCCGCGATCAGCGCCGCAAAGGCACGCAAGCCGAGGCCAACAAGCAGATGGCGCAGCCTGATGTCCGCGATGATCCTGTCGGTGCGCCACAGCGCGCGTAGATGTTTGACCACATTCTCGGTATTCACCTAATGTCTCCTCAGCATGAAGCCGACAACGACGCCGAGCGCGAAGGCGGAGGCGAGCGACGTGATCGGACGCTGCGCTATGAGACCCTGGAGCTGCGCCTGCTCTTCGTCCACGGTCTCGCCGAGTTCGGTCAGCGCGGCACGGATCTGATCGGCGAGCGCCTCGGCGCGGTCCTTCGAGCTCTCGAACATCTCCTCGCCGGCGGTGCTCAGCAAGCGTGTGACATCAACCTTCAGCGCCCGCAATTCTTCGCTCATCCTGTCGCTGTCGAACATGGACTCTTATCCCCATTGAATGAAAGCGAGCCTAAGGCGCACCTGTGCGTTCGCGCTTGATTTGCCTCAAGCGGTGGCCGCAGTCCGGGTCTTGAGACAGGTCAAGCCGGCCGCCATATGCTGGCCTAGAAATGCCGTCTGAATGGGGACCGATTGTCCCGATGAGGTGGAAGCGTGAACCACGAACCGCTGTTGCTCGCGACGCCGTCCGGCGACGCGCTGAACCTGCGCCCCGAAGGGCCCTGGACCGCCGCGAATGTGGTCACGCTCGAGACATTGTCCCGGTCGGTCGGTGCCGACGTCGATCGCTCGCGCGTCGTCACCCTGGACATGTCGGGCGTCAGTGCGCTCGACACGCTCGGTGCCTGGGTCCTGGAAAAATTGTCGCGCCGGGCCGCAACATCGGGCAGATCGGCCGAATTCGTCGGCGTCGCCGATCAATTCAGCGGGCTGCTGGATGAGGTGCGCCAGGTCAACCGCCACACGCCGGCCCCGACGGCTGCGCCCAATCCGGTGCTGGCGAGGCTGGGCGATCTTGGCAAGTCCACGGCCGATGCGCGGGAAGACATCACGATCTTCCTCCAGATGCTCGGCGCATTGTTCATGGCCGCGATCGGCGTGCTGCGCCGGCCGCGTTCGCTGCGGCTGACCTCGCTGGTGTATCAGCTCTACCGCATCGGGTGGCAGGCGATCCCCATCGTCGCGCTGATCACCTTCCTGATCGGCGCCATCATCGCGCAGCAGGGCTTCTTCCACTTCCGCAGGTTCGGCGCGGAGTCCTACACCGTCGACATGGTCGGCATCCTGGTGCTGCGTGAGCTCGGCGTGCTGATCGTCGCCATCATGGTCGCGGGACGGTCGGGAAGCGCCTACACTGCCGAGCTCGGCTCGATGAAGATGCGCGAGGAGATCGACGCGCTCTCGACCATGGGGCTCGATCCCGTCGACGTCCTGATCCTGCCGCGCGTTGCGGCCCTGGTCATTGCGCTGCCGATCCTCACCTTCATCGGATCGATCGCCGCGCTCTATGGCGGCGGTCTCGTCGCGCAGTTCTATGGCGACATGGGGCCGGCGATCTACATCGCCCGGCTGCACGAGGCGATCTCAGTCACCCATTTCGAGGTCGGCATCCTGAAGGCGCCGTTCATGGCGCTGGTGATCGGGATCGTGGCCTGCAGCGAGGGATTGCGGGTCAAGGGCAGCGCGGAATCGCTCGGGCGGCAGACCACGACGTCGGTGGTGAAGTCGATCTTCCTGGTGATCGTGCTCGACGGCCTGTTCGCGATCTTCTTTGCCTCGATCGGAATGTGACGATGGACGCATCGCAGGACCAGTTCGCGATCCGCGTCCGTGACCTCGTGGTCGGATTCGGCCGCCAGACCGTGCTCGACCATTTGTCCCTCGACGTCCGCCGCGGCGAGATTCTCGGGCTGGTGGGGGCGTCCGGCGGCGGCAAGTCGGTGCTGATGCGCACCATCATCGGCCTCATCCCGCGCCAAGGTGGGACCATCGAGGTCATGGGGCAGCCCACCGGCGGCCACGGCCGCGGCGCCGCCACGACATGGGGCATCCTGTTCCAGCAAGGCGCGCTGTTCTCCTCGCTGACGGTCCGCCAGAACGTCCAGTTTCCCTTGCGCGAAAATCTCGTCCTGTCGCAGGAGCTGATGGACGAGATCGCGATCGCCAAGCTCGAGATGGTCGGCTTGCGCGCCCAGGACGCCGACAAATATCCGGCGGAGCTGTCGGGCGGCATGACCAAGCGCGTGGCGCTGGCGCGCGCCCTCGCGCTCGATCCGCCGATCCTGTTCCTGGACGAGCCGACCTCCGGTCTCGATCCGATCGCCGCCGGCGATTTCGACGCGCTGATCACGACGCTGCAAAAGACGCTGGGGCTGACCGTGTTCATGGTGACCCACGACCTCGCGAGCCTGACCACGGTCTGCGACCGCGTCGCCGCCCTCGCCGACGGCAAGATCGTGGCGATCGGCCCGATGCGCGAATTGCTGCAATCCGAGCATCCCTGGGTGCGCGCCTATTTCCACGGCAAGCGCTCGCAGATGCTGCAACACGAGATGAGATGAGACATGGAAACCCGCGCTCCCTACGTGCTGATCGGCAGTTTCGTGCTGGCCGCGATCCTCGCGGTGTTCGGCTTCGTCTACTGGCTGAACAACACCGGCGGCATCGGGCCGCGCACGAACTATCATGTGCAATTCCAGGGGCCGGTCCCAGGCCTCCTGGTCGGCGCCGGCGTGCTGTTCAACGGCATCCGCGTCGGTGAGGTGACCCAGCTCGGGCTCGCGCCGGATAACCCGCGCTTCGTCAATGCGACGATCTCGGTTGCGACCGCCACCCCGGTGCGTTCCGACACCAGGGTCGGCCTCGAATTCCAGGGCCTGACCGGCGTGCCGGTGGTGACGTTGGAGGGCGGCGCGATCGTCGCCAAAGCAGGCGAGCCCGTGACCTTGATCGCCGAAGCCGGCGCCGGCCAGAGCATGACGCAGGCGGCGCGCGATGCGCTGCGGCGGGTCGACACGGTGCTCCAGGACAATTCGGGCCCACTGAAGGACACCATCGCGAATTTCAAGACGTTCTCCGACGGGCTCGCGCGCAACACCGGCAAGCTCGACGGCATTATTGCGGGCCTGGAGAAGATGACCGGCGGTGGGACGCCCGCGCAGAAAATCACCTACGACCTGCGTACGCCGAAGAATCTCGAGCCGGCCGGCAAGACGCTCTCCGCCTCCCTGGCCATTCCCGAGCCGACCGCGGTCGCAATGCTGCAGACCCAGCGCATGCTGTTCGCGCCCGTCGGGGACCGGCCGGGTTTTGCGGATTTTCTCTGGGCCGACAGCATTCCGAAACTGGTGCAGGCGCGCCTGATCGACAGCTTCGAGAATTACGACATCGCCCACGCCCCGCTACGCACGAGCGATCTCGGTCAGGCGGATTACCAGCTCCTGATCGACATCCGGCGCTTTCGGATCGCCACGGAGGGCGAGGCACGGGTGGAGATCGAACTGTCGGCGCGGATCGTCGACAAGAACGGCAAGGTGGTGGCATCCCGACTGGTCGAGACCAGCGAAAAGCTCGACAAGGTCGAGCCGGCCGCTGCAGTCGCCGCCTTCGATGCAGCCTTTGGCCGCATCGCCAAGGAGCTGATCGGGTGGAGCGTGCAGGCGGTGTGACGCCTTCTATTCCAGCGTCTTCAGGTAGGACAGGAGATCGTGGATCTGGTCCGGACTGAGCTCGAAGGCCGGCATGTCGTCGTGACCGGTGTAGATCCCTTCGGCCAGCGCCTCACCAAGGGTCTCGATCGGATAACGCTGGTGCAGCGTGCGCAGCGGAGGCGCGCGCTCGAGCGGACTGCGGGAGACGCGGTCGATCGCGTGACAGCGTGCGCAATTGGCCCGTGCGAAGGCCTTGCCGCGCTGTTCGGCGGTCGGGGCCGCCAGCGCCGGCATCATCAGAAGTAGCCCGATCAGGCCGTGACGCAGGGCGGCTTGCAGCATGGAAAATGATCCCGTCGAACTCTGTACGCAGAATATGACGGGGACGCCGCTCAAATTTGATCTCTGTCAATTGGCTTTGGCGCAGTGCAGTAAAATGCACCCGCGCGGTGGACTCGGCCTGGTGTCGGGAGCAGCCGGCGCGGGGAGCGGTGGATGAAGCCTTCCGTGGTCACGATCGAGCCGAACGGCCATTTCTGCAGCGATTGCGCCGTACGTGGAGCGGCGGTCTGTTCGTCGCTGGATGCGGCCGAGCTCAGGGAATTCGAGCATCTCGGACGCCGCGTTCATTTTGACTCCGGCGAGACCGTGTTCTCCGAGGAGGACATCACGACCTCGTTCTACAACGTCCTCGAAGGCGTCATGCGGCTGTACAAGCTGCTGCCCGACGGCCGGCGGCAGATCGTCGGTTTTGCCTTGCCCGGCGATTTCCTCGGGATGAACATATCGGGCCGGCACAATTTTTCGGCCGATGCGATCGGCGCGGTGACCGTCTGCCAGTTCGCCAAGGCGCCGTTCGGCCGTTTCATCGAAGCCCGGCCGCTTCTACTCAGGCGGATCAACGAGCTGGCTATCCGCGAATTGAGCCAGGCGCGCGACCATATGGTCCTGCTCGGCCGCCGCTCGGCCGACGAGAAGGTCGCGACCTTTCTGCTCGGCTGGCGGGAACGGCAGGTCGCGCTCAAGGGGCTGTCCGACACCGTTCCGCTTCCGATGAGCCGTCAGGACATCGCCGACTATCTCGGTCTGACCATCGAAACCGTCAGTCGCACCTTCACCAAGCTGGAGCGTCACGGTGTGATCGAGATCATTCACGGCGGCATCAGCCTGCTCGATCCTGCCCGTGCCGAGGCGCTGGCCGCAGCCTGATGGTCCGTCCGCAACGCCCCGAAATTTTTGATCTCGATCAATGACACCGGGCGGCTGCAGCAAATAATGCTCCAACAATCCGGGAGGTACATGATGCCCGCTGATGCGTTGCTGGTGACCATCGTCGTCGTCGCGATCTTCGTCGCATTCGCCGCAGCTCTGGCCTGGGCAGACCGGCAAACCAGTGCAGGCCGGCTCGATCCGGATTCCAAGCGCTGACCTCCTGAGGTCTTGATCCGCTCAGACCCGCCAACAGCCGACGCTCGGCGGCTTGGCCTTCGCCAGCGCCTCAACGCAAGCGCGGCTTGCGCTGCCTGCAACTCTGCATCGACCGGGCCGCATCGGCGCAGCCTTCGGATGCAGGCTTTCGGCTTGAACGCGGCCTTTTCGCGGCATTTGCCACAAAACGCGCGGGTGCTTTCCGGTTGAAAAGCCTGATAACGTTGACTACGCAGGAACCTCAGTGCCTCGCAGTCTTAGGAGCCCCGCGGCGTGCCTCAGGACAAGACCGGCGACCCCCGACAGTCGGCGGGCAACAAACTATCGGTCCTGCGCAAGCACCCGATCTTCGCGGATCTGGAGCCGGAAGCGCTCGATCAGCTTTGCCGCTACGCCAAGCACACCACCGTGAAGCGCGGCGCGACGATCGCTGCCAAGGGCGATCCCGGCAACAATCTGTTCGCGGTGATCACGGGGACAGTGAAGATTTCCTCCTCGTCGCCCGATGGACGGAACGCCATTCTCAATCTGATCGGTCCCGGAGAAATCTTCGGCGAGATCGCGGTGCTCGACGGCGCTCCCCGGTCGGCCGATGCGACCGCCAACACCAATTGCGAGCTCTACATCATCGATCGCCGGGACTTCCTGCCGTTCGTGAAGAGTCAGCCGGCGCTGGCGATGAAATTCATCGAGCTGCTCTGCGCCCGTCTGCGCTGGACCAGCCAGCAGGTCGAGCAGGTCATCCTCCAGAATCTGCCGGGCCGGCTGGCGAGCGCACTTCTCGGTCTCACCGAGGAGCGCAAGCTCGACTCCGGCAGCGGCACGCTCGCCATCACGCAGCAGGAGATCAGCGAGATGGTGGGGATGACGCGCGAGAGCATCAACAAGCAATTGCGCGCCTGGGCCGGCCGCAACTGGGTTCGGCTCGAGCACGGCGCCATCGTCGTGCTCGATACGGATGCGCTGCGCGAACTCGCCGAGAGCGGTCTCGACGGCGAGTAGTCGCTCCGTCTTAATCCTCGATGATCGCGACCGCGCGGGTCCAGCCCGCGGAGGCGCGTTCGATCTTCACCGGAAAGCATGAGACCGTGAAGCCGGTCGAAGGCAGCTGGTCGAGATTGTGCAGCTTCTCGAGATGGCAATAGCCGATGTGCCGTCCCGCCTTGTGGCCTTCCCAGATCAGGCCGGCATCCTTTGTTTCGGCATATTTCTTCGCGGTGTAGAGGAACGGCGCGTCCCAGCTCCAGCCGTCGGTGCCGGTCAGCCGCACCCCGCGTTCGAGCAGATACATGGTGGCTTCATAGCCCATGCCGCAGCCGGAATTGACGTAGTCGGCCTTGCCGAATTTGGCGCCGGCGCTGGTGTTGACGACCACGATCTCCAGCGGCGACAGCGTGTGCCCGATGCGCTTCAGCTCCTTCTCGACGTCGTCGGCACCAGCCACGTAGCCGTCGGGCAGATGCCGGAAGTCGAGCTTCACGCCGGGCTGAAAGCACCATTCCAGCGGCACCTCGTCGATCGTCCATGACCGCTCGCCGCGGTTCATCGTCGGATGGAAGTGCCAGGGCGCATCGAGATGGGTGCCGTTATGGGTCGACAGCGAGACCTGCTCGACGGCCCAGCCCTGGCCATCGGGCAAATCCTGCGCCTTGAGGCCCTCGAAAAACTGCAGCATGCGGGGCAGGCCCTGCTGGTGATCGATATACTGGATGGTCGGATGGTTGCCCGGCGGATCGGCCGTCACGTCGTTTCTGAGCGGCACCGAGATATCGATCAGCTTCCGCGGCATGGGCATTCCTTCGAGATAGTCCGCTGTTTCGGACATCTTGAGGGGCCTGTCTTGGGCGCGTCAAGTCACCTGCCGGCGACGCAAGCCGTCCCGCCGGCTTCCACAACGACGCGAATTGCGCCAGATTGATCGATGCAACTGCTGCATCGATCAATGCCGGATTTGGCTTGGACATGGAATGCCGCGCGCCCTAGGGACGACATTGGCGCTTGACTTCACACCTGAAGGGGAGCGACCCAAGGCGGCGTGCAGCCTGCCGACAACGACATAATCAACCCAGGAGGAAGCCCAGATGAAGACACTCACCGGTATCGTCGCAGCCGTTGCATTGGTGCTCTCAGCGCCGCTGGCGACCGCACGCGACTTCCGCTCCGCCGACGTCCATCCCGCAGATTACCCGACCGTCGAGGCCGTCAAGTTCATGGGCAAGCAGCTCGCGGCGGCGAGCGGCGGCAAGCTCGGCGTAAAGGTGTTTCCCAACGGAGCCCTGGGCTCCGAGAAGGACACCATCGAGCAACTCAAGATCGGCGCGCTCGACATGATGCGGATCAACGCATCGCCGCTCAACAATTTCGTGCCGGAAACCATCGCGCTGTGCCTGCCGTTCGTCTTCCGCGAAACCCAGCACATGCGCACCGTCCTCGACGGGCCGATCGGCGATGAGATCCTGGCGGCCATGGAGCCGGCGGGCCTGGTCGGCCTTGCCTATTACGACAGCGGCGCCCGGTCCATTTACACCGTGAAGGCGCCGGTCAAGTCGCTCGCGGACCTGAAGGGTCTGAAGATCCGCGTTCAGCAGTCCGATTTGTGGGTCGGCATGATCCAGAGCCTCGGCGCCAACCCGACGCCGATGCCGTATGGCGAGGTCTATACCGCGCTCAAGACCGGCCTCGTGGACGCTGCCGAGAACAACTGGCCTTCCTACGAGTCGTCGCGCCATTTCGAGGCCGCCAAGTTCTACAACATCACCGAGCACTCCCTGGCGCCCGAAGTCCTGGTGATGTCCAAGAAGGTCTGGGACACGCTGAGCAAGGAGGACCAGGCCATGGTCCGCAAGGCGGCCAAGGAATCGGTTCCCGTCATGCGCAAGCTCTGGGACGAGCGTGAGCAGGCGTCCCGCAAGACCGTCGAGGCCGCCGGCGTTCAGGTCGTGACGATCGCCAACAAGGCGGAATTCGTCGATGCGATGAAGCCGGTGTACCAGAAGTTCGCGGGCGACGAGAAGCTGCAGGGCCTCGTCAAGCGTATCCAGGACACGAAGTAACACCACAGCGTCGGGTCCGGCGTCGCCGCGAAGGCGACACCGGACCCGCGCCAGGAGGCGCGGGAATGACAGACCCACACGTCGCAGATCACGAGCAGGGGGCAGTCGTGGCACGCCCGGCGACCGGCTTGCTGTCGCGCGTCAATGCCGTCGTCGCGCGCCTGGGCATGTATCTGTCCGTGAGCGGACTGCTCCTCATCGTCACCGTCGTGTTCTACCAGGTGTTCGGTCGTTACGTGCTCAATTCGAGCCCGACCTGGACGGAGAACCTTGCGCTGGTTCTCATCCTCTACGTCACGCTGATCGGCGCCGCCGTTGGCGTGCGCGATGCCGGACACATCGGGATGGACAGCCTTCTGGTGATGCTGCCGGATCACGCGCGCGAGAAGATCGAGCTCGTCATCCACGTCCTGGTGGCCGCGTTTGGCGTCGCGATGGCCTATAACGGCTGGATTCTCGGCGCATCCGTCGGGACCGTGAAGATCCCCAATCTCGGCCTGCCCGAGGTCATCCGCTATGTCCCGTTGATCGCCTCCGGCGTCCTGATCGTCTCCTTTTCAATCGAGCACATCATTGCTCTCCTGCGCGGCGAAGAGGTCGTCCCCTCATGGAACTGATCATCCTCGGCGCCACCTTCTTCGGCTTCCTGATCCTCGGCGTCCCCGTCGCCTTCGCGATCGGTCTCTCGGCGATCTGCACCATCCTCTACGAGGGTCTGCCGGTCGCCGTCATCTTCCAGCAGATGATGTCGGGGATGAACATCTTCTCGTTCCTTGCCATCCCGTTCTTCGTCTTCAGCGGTGAGCTGATGCTGCATGGCGGCGTCGCCGACAAGATCGTGCAGCTCGCCAAGAATCTCGTCGGTCACATCCGCGGCGGGCTCGGCATGTCGAACGTGGTCGCCTGCACCTTGTTCGGCGGCGTCTCCGGCTCGCCCGTGGCCGACGTGTCGGCGATGGGCGCGGTGATGATCCCGATGATGAAAAAGGAAGGATTCGACACCGACTACGCGGTCAATGTCACGACCCACGCCTCGCTGGTGGGCGCCTTGATGCCGACCAGCCACAACATGATCATTTATGCCCTGGCAGCCGGCGGCAAGGTCTCGATCGGCGCGCTGATCGCCGCAGGCCTCCTGCCGGCAATCGTGCTGATGGTGTGCATGCTGGTCGCCGCCTACGCTGTCGCGGTAAAGCGCGGCTATCCGGCCGGCAAGTTTCCGGGCTGGGCTGAGGTTTTTCGCTCGCTCGCGGCCGCGCTGCCGGGTCTTCTGATCGTCGGCATCATCCTGGCGGGCATCCTGTCCGGCGTCTTCACGGCAACCGAGTCTGCGGCCGTCGCGGTCACCTACACGATGCTGCTGACGTTCTTCATCTACCGCACCATGACCTGGAACAATTTCCTGCGCGCCGCCGCCAAGGCGGTGAAGACGACGGGCGTGGTGCTGCTGCTGATCGGCGTCTCCACCATGTTCCAGTACCTGATGGGGCTCTACGAGGTAGCGGACCTCGCCGGCGACCTGATGAGCAAGGTCTCCACGCAGCCCTGGGTCATCTTCCTGCTCATCAACGTCATCCTGTTCGTGCTCGGCACGTTCATGGACATGGCTGCGACCATTCTGATCTGCACCCCGATCTTCCTGCCGATCGCGATGAAGGCGGGCATGGATCCGGTGCAGTTCGGCATGCTGATGCTGATCAATTGCGCCCTCGGGCTGAACACCCCGCCGGTCGGAACCACCCAGTTCGTGGGCTGCGCCATCGGCGGCATTTCGGTGGGCGCGGTGATGCGCACCATCCTGCCGTTCTACGCTGCGCTGATCGCAGCACTGATGTTCGTGACCTACGTCCCTGCATTCTCGCTGTGGCTGCCCCGCCTGCTGATGGGTTACAAGGGCTAGCAGCTACAGGAGAAGCTATCAGTGACTGACTATCGCAAGCTCTTTGATCTCACCGGCAAGACGGCCGTGGTGCTCGGCGCCGCATCGGGCATCGGCAAATCGTCGGCCGAGGCGCTGGCTGGGCTCGGGGCCCGCGTTGTTTGCGCCGATCGCGCGCTTGACGCCGCGGAGGCGACCGCCGTCGGCATTCGCGACAAGGGCGGCTGGGCTGAAGCAGCCAGCTGTGACGCCGCAAGCGCTGCGGACGTCAATGCGCTGGCCAAAACGGTGATGCAGAAATTTCCGCGGCTCGACATCGCGGTGACGACGCCAGGGCTCAACATCCGCAAGACCATCCTCGACTACACCGAGGAGGATCTCGACCGTGTCCTCAACCTCAACGTCAAGGGCACGGTGTGGTTCTTCCAGGCCTTCGGCCGCATCATGGTCGCGCAAAAGGGCGGCAGCATCATCGCCTGCTCGTCGGTGCGCGCGGTGACCATCGAGCCGGGCCTCGGCGTCTACGGCTCAACCAAGGCGGCGATCGGCCTGCTGGTGAAGGGCTTCGCCTCCGAGGTCGGCCATGCCGGCGTGCGCGTCAACGCGATCGCGCCGAGCATCGCGGAGACCGCGCTGACCGGCCCGTTCAAGCAGCGGCCAGACATCTATAATCTCTACGCCGGCCATACCGTGTTCAACCGCTGGAGCAGCGCCGACGAAGTCGCGACCGCCGTGGCCTATCTCGCTTCGGACGCCGCGAGCTATGTCAGCGGCAGCACGATGTTCGTCGATGGCGGCTGGACCGCCGTCGACGGTCCGCCGACCGGTCTCACCCAGCTGCACAAATAGGGCGTCATCGGCATCTAGCCGGTAAAGCCAGCGCGCTGGCGCAGGTCCTTCCGATCTGCGCCGGTCAGCAACGCGATCAGCGCGGCCGCCTCCTTCGGATGCGCCGCCCGCGCGGTCACGCCGGCCGTGTACATCGTCACGAGTTCGCAGCCGGGAGGCAGCGCCCCTGACAGGGCAATGCCGTCTGTCGCGATGATCTCGGTCGCCTGCGTGCATCCGATCGGCCGCGTCGCTGTGGACGCCGCGAGCTCCCGCATCGCGGTTGCACCGTTCGGAAAGATCTTGAGGCGCGATGCCACCTCATAGGCGATGCCGAGCTGGTCCAGCACTTTTGCGAAATGCTGTCCCGCGGTCGAGGCCTTGGTGTCGGGGACGTAGATTGCATCGGCACCGCGTAGTACCTCGCGCAGATCGGCCTCGGTCTTCACCGTCACCTTGGCATCGCGGCTGCGGACCGCCAGCGCGGTCTCGACCCGGCCGACATCCGTGATCGAGGAGGGGACGATGAGCTTCTCCTCGGCAAGCCTCGCAAGCAGCGCCTGCGTCAGGATCACGAGATCGGCCGGCGTGCCCGCGCGCAGCTTGTCCGCCATCACGCCGACCGCACCAAATTCGCCGTCGATACCGAGGCCGGTTTGCGCCTTGAAGGCCTCGGTGACGCCGCGCACCAGGCCTTGTGCCGCGCCTCCGCTCAAAACGTTCATTGTCGTCAAGACGCACGCTCCATCGCTGCAATGATCTTGTCGCGCGTGATCGGCAGGTCACGCACGCGGACGCCGAGGCAATCGTGAACCGCATTCGCGATCGCCGCCGTCACCGGCCCGTGCGCAGCCTCGCCGGCGCCGACCGGCTCGATCTCCGGGCGCTGGATGATCTCGACATCCACCGCCGGCACCTCGCTGAAGGTCAGGATCGGATAGTCGGTCCAGGAGGTCGAGGTGATGCGCGTCCGGTCGAAGCGGACGCGCTCCTTCAGCACCCAGCTCGTGGCCTGGATTGCGCCGCCCTCGATCTGGTTGATCACGCCGTCCGGATTGATGGCCTCGCCGACATCGACCGCAAGCGTCAGCCGCTTGACACGGATGTCGTCAGCGCCCTCGATCTCGGCAATCGCGGCGCAATAGGCGCCCGTGTTCTTGTAGCGGGCAAAGCCGACGCCATGTCCGATGCCGGGTTGCTTCTGCGGCTTCCAGGCGGCGCGCCTCGCCGCGGCGCGGATGACGTCTCTGGCCCGTTCGTCCCGCAGATGCCGCAGACGGGACGCGATCGGATCTTCGCCGCGCAGGGCGGCGATCTCGTCGAGCAGGGACTCGATGGCGAACACGTTGCCTTGGCCGCCCAGCGTCCGCAACGCCGAGGTCCGCACCGGCATGGTCAGCAGCCGGTGGCTCGTGATGGTCCAGCCCGGGAAGTCATAGAGCGGAACGGAGTTGCGATCGCCGCCGCCGCCATTGGCCGCGGGCGGATTGGTCGAGATCATGCGGGGATGGGGATTGGCGATCTCGGTTGCCGCGAGCAGCGCCGGCTGCGCCGCGCGTCCCGGCCGCGCCGCATGGCCGTTGCTCCAGATCGCATGGCGCCAGCCGGTGATCTCGTTGCCTGCGTCGAGATCGGCCTCGATCTCGATGGCCATCGCCGCCCCAAAGGGCGCGTGGGACATCTCGTCGTGGCGTGACCACTGCACCCGCACCGGACGGCCGCCAGCGGCCTTGGCCAGGAGCACGGCGTCGAGCGCGACGTCGTCGGCCGCGTTGTGCCCATAGCATCCGGCGCCCTCGATGTGCTCGACGACGATGTTCTCGGCCGGCAGCTTGAGGACGATTGCGAGATCGGCGCGCAGCAGGTAGACGCCCTGGCTATGCGTCCAGACATGGACACGATCGCCGTCCCATTGTGCGACGGCGCAGGACGGCGCGATCGAGGCGTGGGCGATGTAGGGGCGGGTGTATTGCCGGCGGAGGGTTTGGGCGGGTTTGTGCGCTGGCCCCGCCGCCTTGGCGTCGATGACGGTGGTCTCGACCGGCTGGCTCTTCAAAAAGCCCGCCAGATCGTCTTCATCCGGCAACGGCTCACCGGCCGACCACGTCGCGCCCTTGCGCAGAGCCTTGAGGGCCGCGTCCACCGCCGCCTCGTTGTCGGCGACGACGCCGGCAAAGCCGCCGTCGCGGACGATCGCAACGACGCCGGGGACGGCGCGTGCAGCCTCCTCATTCAGTGCGATCAATTTGGCGCCCGAGATATCCGGCCGCAGCACGCGCCCATGCACCAGTCCCGGCAGCGCAAGGTCGTGAATGAAGCGCGGCCGCGCGAACACCTTGTCGGGAATGTCGACACGCTGGACCGAGCGTCCGGCGACGGTGCGCCCGGCGGCACTCTTCGCTGTCGGGCCTGGGGTGGCGTCCTGGTCGAGCGAGACCTCGTCCATCAACTCCCAATAGCTGGTCCTGACATTGCCGGGACCCGAGATGGTGCCGTCATCGATATCGAGCCGCGATGCATCGACGCCGAGACGTTCCGATGCCGCGCGAAGGAAGCGCTGGCGCACCTCGGCACAGACCTGGCGCAGCGCGCGGCCGGACTGCTGGATCGAGAGACTGCCCGAGGTGACGCCTTCATTCGGGCTGGTCGCCGTCGAAGCGCGGATCATCTGGATCCTGACGATCTCGACGTCGAGCTCGTCCGCCGCGATCTGCGCCAGCGCCGTGACGATGCCCTGGCCGATCTCGACCTTGCCGGGCGAGATCACCACACGGCCGTCATCGGTGAATCGCACCCATGACGACAGCTTGGGATTGGCCGCGAGGCTGACCGGCAGCCTCGGGGCAGGAGAGGGCGCGCTCATGACGTCGCCACCTCTGCTGCCGCACGCAATACGGCGCGGACCATGCGGTTGTGCGACCCGCAGCGGCACAGATTGCGATCCAGCGCGGCCCTGACCTCGGCTTCCGTCGGGGACGGATTGCGCTTCAGCAGCGCCGCCGCGCTGATCAGGATCCCCGCGACACAATAGCCGCACTGCATCGCCTGTTCGGTGATGAAGGCGCGCTGCAGCGGATGCGGCTGCTCCACTGTCCCGAGGCCTTCCACCGTGACGACGTCCTTGTCCGTGACCGACCACATCGGCATGTCGCAGGAGGCCATCGCGCGGCCGTCGACCATGACATGGCAGGCGCCGCACTCCCCGGCGCCACAGCCGAAATGCGGCCCAGTGATGCCGAGTTGGCTGCGTAGCACATCAAGCAGCATCTGGTCGGGATCTACATCCACGGCGATCGCCGCGCCGTTGAGCCGGAATTGAACGGAGGGCATGAGCAGTACGGCCTCAGGACTTGTCGAATTTCTTGACGACGTCGGCCCATTTCTCGATGTCGCCGCGCAGGAATTTGTCGAACTGGTCCGGCGTCATCGACATGGGCACGGCGCCCTGTTCCGTCCAGAGCTTGACGATGTCGGGTCGCTTCACCATTGCGTTTACGGCCGCATTGAGCTTGTCGATCACGGGCTTGGGTGTTCCCGCGGGCGCCATCAGGCCAAGCCAGATCGTGGCCTCGTAGCCTGCGACACCGGCTTCACCTGATGTCGGCACGTTCGGCAGCACGGTCGAACGCTGCTTGCCTGTCGTGGCGAGCGCGCGCACCTGATTCTCGGCGATGTTCGGCGCCATCGCCGGCACCGCGTCGATCATCATCTGCACCTGTCCGCCGATCACGCCGCTGCGCGCCTCGCCGCTGTTGCGATAGGGCACGTGCACGACATCGATGCCGGCCATGGCTTTGAACAGCTCGCCGGCCATGTGGTAGGGCGTGCCTTGGCCCGAGGAAGCGTAATTCAGCTTGCCCGGCTGCGCCTTGGCGAGCGCGATGAACTCGGCCAGCGTCTTCGCCGGGACCTGCGGGTTCACCACGATGACGAGATCGGAATAATTCACCGGCGCGATCGGCGCGAGGTCGCGCATCAGCTCGTATTTGCGCTTGTCCGCCGTCAGCAGCGATTCATTCGCGGTCTGGGTGTTGGACATCATCAGCAGCGTGTAGCCGTCGGCCGGTGATTTCGCGGCCTCAATGGTGCCGATGACGCCGCCGGCGCCGGTGCGGTTCTCGACCACGAAGGGCTGACCAAAACTCTCCTGGAGCACGTTGCCGATCAGCCGGGCCGCGACGTCGGCCGGCCCGCCCGCGCCGAACGGCACGACGATACGGACCGAATGGCTGGGATAATCCTGCGCGAATGAGGGGGCTGCGGAGAATGCGGCAAGCAGGCCGGCCGCCAATGCCAGCACGGATCTTCGGGCGATCATGCCCACCTCCCTGATATCGTTCTTGTTGGCCGGCACTGTAGCGGCAGGGAATGCGGACTGTCGACGGCTCACAAAGCCGATTGTATCAGGGACTATCGCGCGGTTTTCGGGGTGACTGCGCCGCCTTCGCGCTTGCAGCAGGAACCCGCGGCGCGCGCGCTTTGAGCAAATCGCATGGGCCGTGCCGGATAAATGCGCTCGGCTGGCTGGTATTTTGGTGTTACGAACTGGGACATGAACCAGCACGCCAAAATCGAAATCCGCCATTCGACCTGTCCGCATGATTGCCCCTCGGCCTGCGCCCTCGATGTCGAGGTGGTCGAAGGCCGCAGCATCGGCCGTGTCCGCGGTTCGAAAAAGCAGACCTACACGGCCGGTGTCGTCTGCGCCAAGGTTGCCCGCTACGCCGAGCGCATACATCACCCCGAGCGGGTCACGTTTCCGATGCGCCGCATTGGGCCGAAGGGCTCGGGGCAATTCGCGCGCATCTCCTGGGACGAGGCGCTGGACGAGATCGGGCATCGCTTCAATCAAGCCGAACGCGAGTTCGGCGCGGAATCGATCTGGCCCTATTATTACGCCGGCACGATGGGCCTGGTGATGCGCGACGGTCTCAACCGTCTCACGCATGTGAAGAAATATTCGCGCTTCTATCAGACCATCTGCGCCAATGTCGCGCGCATCGGATTCGCGATCGGCACCGGCAAGATCGCCGGCGTCGATCCGCGCGAGATGGCGCTGTCCGACCTCGTCGTGATCTGGGGCACCAACCCCGTCAACACGCAGGTCAACGTGATGACGCACGCCTCCCGCGCCCGCAAGGAGCGCGGCGCGAAGATTGCGGCGGTCGACATCTACGACAACGAGACGATGAAGCAGGCTGACATCAAGATCATCCTGCGTCCCGGCACCGACGGCGCCTTCGCCTGCGGCGTCATGCATGTCCTGTTCCGCGACGGCTACGCCGACCGCGCCTACATGGACACATACACCGACTGCCCCGCCGAGCTCGAGGCGCATCTGAAGACGCGCACGCCGGAATGGGCGTCCGCGATTTGCGGCGTGCCGGTGGCCGAAATCGAAGCCTTCGCGAAAGCGGTTGGCGAGACCAAGCGCACCTTCTTCCGCTTTGGCTACGGCTTTACGCGCAGCCGTAATGGTGCGACCCAGATGCATGCGGCAAATAGCATTCCCGCGGTGACCGGCGCCTGGCAGTATGAGGGCGGCGGCGCCTTACCATCATCGAGGGCCACGACGCCATCGACCAGAGCATCCGTGCGCTCGACCAGTCCAAGATCGGCCGTATCCTCACCGGCGATGCCGAGGCCCTGCGCGGCAAGGGGCCAGTCAAGGCGTTGCTGATCCAGAACACCAATCCGATGACGGTGGCGCCGGAGCAGGCGCTGGTGCGGCAAGGCTTTGCGCGCGAGGATCTGTTCGTCGCGGTGCACGAGCAGTTCATGACCGAGACCGCGCAAATGGCCGACATCGTGCTGCCGGCCACCATGTTCATGGAGCATGACGATCTCTATTACGGCGGCGGCCACCAGCACATCTCGGTCGGGCCGAAGCTGATCGACCCGCCCGGCGAATGCCGCTCCAACCACGAGGTCCTGCAGGCCCTGGCGCCGCGGCTCGGCGCCAGACATCAGGGTTTCGAGATGACGCCGCGCGAACTGATCGACGCGACCTTGAGGCTGAGCAACCACGGCGACATCGGCGGCCTCGAGGCCGACATCTGGCGCGATCTGCAACCGGACTTCCGCACCTCGCATTATCTCGACGGGTTTGCCCATGCGGACGGGAAATTCCACTTCAGGGCCGATTGGGCGCATCCGCCGTTCGGCGTGACCATGGGCAATTTCGACAAGATGCCTGATCTGCCGGACCATTGGGCGGTGATCGAGCACACCGACCAGGCCCATCCGTTCCGGCTCGCGACCAGTCCCTCGCGCAGCTTCCTGAACACCACCTTCAACGAGACGCCGTCCTCGCAGGCACGCGAGGGCAAGGCGAGCGTGATGATCCATCCGCTGGATGCCGCCGCGCTCGACATCGCCGAGGGCGATGCGGTGACGCTCGGCAACCCCCGCGGCGAGACCACGCTGGTGGCGACGCTGTTCGACGGCGTGCGGCGCGGCGTGCTGATCGCGGAGTCCGTTCATCCCAACAAGAACCATATCGGCGGGCGCGGCATCAACATGCTGACGGGCGCCGAAGCCGTGGCGCCGATCGGCGGGGCCGCGTTCCACGACAACAAGGTCTGGATCAGGAAAGCGGCCACCCCTTAGGGGCTGCACTCGGTGACGCCGTAGCCCGCGAACTCCTTCGCAATGTTCGGGTTCATGGACTTTGCCTGCGCGATATCGGTGGCGCCGTCGCCGCCGTTCTTGCGGGTGGCGATGCCGCGGCCGAACAGCGACGATGAGGAGCGCGGGTTGCGCTGGATCGCGTCGGTGTAATCCTTGATCGCCTCAGCGGTCCGGCCGAGCTTGAGGTTGACGAGCCCGCGGCTGTCGAGCGCATCGCTCAATCCGGGATCGACCTGGAGCGCCAGATTGCAGTCGGCGAGCGCGCCCTGCAGATCGCCGGTCGCCGCGCGCGTCCAGCAGCGATTGTTGAGCGCCTCGCCATCCCCAGGATTGCGACGGATCACGAGGTCGAAATCCTGCATGGCGGGCGCGTAGGCGCGCTTGATCGCGTAGACTTGGCCGCGCTTGTAGCGCGAGGCGACGTCATTGGCATTCGCCGCGATCTTGCGGCTGAGATCGGCGATGACGGGATCCCTGGCGAGATCGTTCGCGCTCGGGGCAGGTTCTGCCTGCGGCACCTCGCAGACCGGTTTCTGCGGCTCCGGTTTCTGAGGCTCCGGCTTGGTCGGGTCGCCGATCTTGTTGTCGGGCGGCCGCGTCACCGAACCTCCGAACGAGAATTCCGTGGTGAGCGAGGACGACAGCCACGGCACCTGCTCGCGCCTGGTGGCGGCGACGACGCCGTTCTTGGTGTTGGTCAGGGCCTGCTCGGCGCTGATGTTCGGCGCACGCATCTCGCGCAGCAGTTCGGCGACGAACAGGCCGTGCTCGGTCTTGCCGCTGGCCGCGACCGCACCGAGCGCGGCGGAGTAGAGCACGAGCGAATTGCTCGGCGCGATCGCCGGGGCAAGGCCGGCCGAATAGCGGCGGAAGCGCCGCTCGAACGGGTTGCGGCGCGAGGCGTCGATCAGCGCGATCTTGATCGCCGCGCCGCGCGTGTTCATTTCGGCGAGGATGGTGTCGAGGCTGAAGCCGTCGCGCGCCACATCCGGCTCCGTCCAGATCTGCGCGTCGACCGGAAGCAAATAGGTCTGCCGGTTCGACTGGATGGCAAATCCGTCGAAGAAGATCAGCGCCACCGCGCCACGTTCGATCCGGGCGTAGAAGCGATCCAGCACCTGCCGCATGGCGTCGGCCGTGAGATTGCTCTGCCGGTCGACGACGAAGCCGTCGCGCTTCAATTCTTCAGTGACGTCCTGGGTGTCGTTGGCGACCTCGTTCAGCACGAACTCGTTGTCGGGATATCTCGCATTGCCGATGACCAGCGCCAGTTTCGCGGCATCGGCCGCGTGGCTTGCGGGCGCTGCGCCCAGCACGAGCAAGCCTGTCAGCAACAAAATCGTCGCGGCGCGCATGAAATGGCTCATCGGTGATCAAAATCTCCAGTCAGGATAACGGCCGTCACCCGCAATTCAATCACCAAGCGAATTTGCGCCCACACGCTATGGTGACACGGTGTTGCAGATTGCCCTTGCGCGCGACGCCCGTCCTGCCGCAAATGGCTGCAAAATGGATGGCAAGGAAGCGAGCGTACCATGACCGACACCACAGCAATCATCACAGAGAAGCGCGGGCAGGCGTTCTGGATCACCATCAACCGGCCGGAGAAACGTAACGCGCTGAACGGCGAGGTCATCGCCCGCATCACCAAAGGCTATCGCGACGCGCACGACGACAAGGACGTCCGCGTCATCGTGCTGACGGGCGCGGGCGACAAGGCGTTCTGCGCGGGCGCCGATCTGCAGAATTCCGGCGCGGCTTTCGCGATGGATCATTCCAAACCAAATGTCGACTATGCCGATCTGTTACGTTTGTCACAGAACGCCACCAAGCCCGCGATTGCGCGGGTCGGCGGCGTCTGCATGGCCGGCGGGATGGGCCTGCTCTGCATGACCGACATGGCGGTCGCGGCCGATCACGTCGTCTTCGGCCTGCCGGAGGTGAAGGTCGGCGTGTTTCCGATGCAGGTGCTGAGCCTGCTGCAGTCCATTGCGCCGCCGCGGCTCGTCAACGAATGGGCGCTCACCGGCGAGCCGTTCGATGCGAAGACGGCGCAAGCCGCGGGTCTGCTCAACTACGTCGTGCCCACCGCCGAGCTCGATGCCAAGGTCGACTGGCTGATCGGCCGCATCGTCGACAAGTCGCCGACCGCGATCCGTCGCGGCAAATACGCCATGCGTGCCATCGCCTCGATGTCGTTCGACGAGAGCATCGCCTACACCGAAAGCCAGATCGCGCTGCTCGCGATGACCGAGGACGCCAAGGAAGGGTTGAAGGCGTTCAGCGAAAAGCGGAAGCCGGTCTGGACGGGAAGGTGAGGGGCGCTACCGCGCACGCAACTCGTAGGGTGGGTTAGCGTAGCGTACCCACCGCTTCTGCTGCCGCAGAGAAAGAAGAGGTGGGTTACGCCCTGCGGGTCGCGCTTTGCGCGCCCACAGTGCTAGCCCATCCTACGGCATGTCAGCCCGCGTTGGGCTTCAGCCCCGCCGCCTGGATGCCCGCCACCGCGCAGGCCTCGTCATTGTCGGAGGTGTCGCCGGAGACACCCACCGCGCCGAGCAGCGTCGTGCCGTCCATGATCAGGACGCCGCCGGGGACCGGCACCAGCGCGCCCTTGGCGATGGTGTTCACGGCGTCGATGAAAAAGGCTTGCTCCTGGGCGCGCTGGAACAGCGCCCGCGAGCCCATGCCCATGGCGAGCGCGCCATAGGCCTTTCCGTGGGCGATCTCGCCGCGCATCAGGCTGGTGCCGTCCTGCGCCGCGGCGAGCTTGAGCACGCCGCGCGCGTCGAGGATGGTGACGACCAGCGGCTTGAGCTTGAGTTCGCCGGCCTTCGCGAAGGCGGCGTCGAGGATCTTGCGGGCGGTGTCGAGGGTGAGGTCAGCCATGGCTGGTTTCCTTTGCGATTGAGTTGGTTGAGGAATTGGATTCGGCACGATCAAGGCTCATCGCCAGCACGCGCGCGACGTGAAGCGCCTCGCGCTGGGTGCCGTCATGGATCTGGTGGCGGCAGGAGGTGCCGTCGGCGACGACGAGAGTCGTCGGGTCTGCGCGCCGCACGGCGGGCAGCAGCGACAGTTCGGCCATCTCGATCGAGGCATCATAGGTGTCCGCGCCATAGCCGAACGCGCCGGCCATGCCGCAGCAGCTCGACTCGATGGTCTCGACTGCAAGGCTAGGGACGAGGCGCAGCACCTGCTCGACCGGCTTGAAGGCGCCGAAGGATTTTTGATGGCAATGGCCGTGCACGACGGCCTTCTCAGCGACGGTGCCGAGCGGCAGTTGCAGCCGGCCGGCCTCGGCCTCGCGCACCAGAAATTCCTCGAAGGTCAGCGCATGGGCGCCGACCGCCTTGGCGTCGTTGTCCTTGCGCAGCGAGGCGAGCTCGTCGCGCAGCGTCAGCAGGCAGCTTGGCTCGAGGCCGACGATCGGCACGCCGCGCGCGGCAAAGGGCGCAAAGGCAGCGACCAGCCGATCGAGCTCGACCCTGGCTTCATCGACGAGGCCGGCGGACAGGAAGGTGCGGCCGCAGCAGAGCGGGCGGCCGCCGCTCAGCGCCTTCGGCAGATGCACGCGATAACCGCCGGCCGTGAGCACGCGCAGGGCGGCATCGAGGTTCTCGCGCTCATAGATGCGGTTGAAGGTGTCGGCGAACAGCACGACCTCACGGCCATCGACGGGCCCGACCACGTCAGCCGCCGGCGCAAACACGTCGCTGCGGAAGGCGGGCAGGGCGCGGCGCGCGCTGATGCCGGCGAAGCGCTCGAGCAGCTTTCGGAGCAGCGGGCTGCGGTTGCGCAAATTGGCCAGCGGCGCGAAGCGCGATGCGAGGCCGGCATAGCGCGGGAGATAACCGACCAGGCGGTCGCGCAATGTCAGGCCGTGCGAGGCGGCGCGCGCGGCCAGCACCTCGATCTTCATCTTGGCCATGTCGACGCCGGTCGGGCATTCGTGGCGGCAGGCCTTGCAGGAGACGCAGAGTTTCAGCGTTTCCATCATCTCGTCGGACGACAGCGCGCCGGGGCCGAGCTGGCCCGAGATCGCAAGGCGCAGCGTGTTGGCGCGGCCGCGGGTGACGTCCTTCTCGTTGCGCGTGGCGCGATAGGACGGGCACATCACGCCGCCCTCGAGCTTGCGGCAGGCGCCGTTGTTGTTGCACATCTCGACCGCGCCCTGGAAGCCGCCGCCGGCGCCGGGATAAGCCGACCAGTCGAGCTTCGTCTTCAGCTCGCCGACGCGATAATGGGGCTTGAAGCGGAACAGCGAGCGGTCGTCCATCTTCGGTGCGTCGACGATCTTTCCGGGATTGAGCACGCCATCGGGATCGAAGCGCTGCTTCACCTCCCTGAAGTCGGCGACCAGACGCTCGCCGAACATCGTCTCGTGGAATTCGGAGCGCACCAGGCCGTCGCCATGCTCGCCGGAATGCGAGCCCTTGTACTCGCGCACCAGCGCGAAGGCCTCTTCGGCGATCGCGCGCATCGCCTTGACGTCCTTTTCCAACTTCAAATTCAGCACCGGGCGCACATGCAGGCAGCCTTCGGAGGCGTGCGCATACATCGTGCCGCTGGTGCCGTGTTTGGCAAACACCTCGTTCAGCCGTGCGGTGTAGTCGGCGAGGTGCGGCAGCGGCACCGCGCAATCCTCGACGAAGGAGACCGGCTTGCCCTCCTGCTTCATCGACATCATGACGTTGAGGCCGGCGGCGCGGAAATCGGCGATGCCGCTCTGCAATGCAGGGTCGGTGATCTCGACCACGCCGCCCCATTTGCGTTTGTCGTTGGTCCAGCCGAAACCGAGATCGCCCATGAGCTCACCGAGCTGTTTGAGACGGAGGACGTTGTCCGCCTGGTCTTCTTCGGCGAATTCGACCACCAGCACGGCGTCCGGATCGCCCTTGATCGCGGCGGAGATAATGGGACGGAACATCGCGATGTCGCGGCCGAGCGCGAGCATGGTGCGGTCGACCAGCTCGACCGCGATCGGCTTCAGCTTGACGAGATGCTGGGCCGCATCCATCGCCTCGTAGAAGCTGCCGAAATGGCAGACGCCGAGCGCCTTGTTGCGGATCACCGGCCACAGCTTCAGCTCGACCTTGGTGGTGAAGGCCAGGGTGCCTTCCGAGCCGACCAGCAGATGCGCCATGTTGTTGCGCGCATTGCGCGGCACCAGCGCATCGAGATTGTAGCCGCCGACCCGCCGCTGCACTTTGGGAAACCGCGCGGCGATCTCGTCGGCCTCGCGCGTGCCGAGATCGAGCATGTCGCGGAACAGGGCGCGCGCGCTGTCGTTGGCGTCGAGGTCGGAGAGATCGCGCGAGATCTCGCCGTAACGGCTCAGCGTGCCGTCGGCGAGGGCGGCCTCCATCGACAGCGTGTTGTCGCGCATGGTGCCGTAGCGGAGTGAGCGCCCACCGCAGGAATTGTTGCCGGCCATGCCGCCAATGGTGGCGCGCGAGGCCGTGGAGACGTCGACCGGGAACCACAGGCCATGCTTCCTGAGCTGGCGGTTGAGATCGTCGAGCACGATGCCGGGCTCGACCACGCAGGTGCGGCCCTCGACGTCGAGCGAGAGGATGCGATTCAGGTGTTTCGACAGATCGACCACGATCCCGTCATTGACGGTCTGGCCGCATTGCGAGGTGCCGCCGCCCCGCGGGGTGACCTTGCGCCCCTCGTCGCGGGCGATCGCCAGCGCCAGCAAGGCCTCGTCCATGGTCTTGGGCACGACCACGCCGACCGGCACGATCTGGTAGAACGAGGCGTCGGTGGCGTAGCGGCCACGGCTGAAGCGGTCGAACAGGACATCGCCGGTGATTTCCCGGGCCAGGCGTGCCGCCAGGCTGCCCTTTTGAGCCGATTCCGGTGATTTTCCAGCCACTTCCGCCGCCATGGTCCGCTTTCGCCTGTTCGCCGGCACCGTCTTGCCTCCCGTCACGGCCCTTGGCAAGCGAGCCCTGCTTCTTGTGCATTGACGGACCTCGCCGGGCGAGGGACAAGCCCGGCGAATAGTGATATGCGAGCGGCTCGCGGGAGCCCCGAATTCGGGCCCCCGACGCTCACGTCGAGACAAGCCTCAAAGACCGGGAAGGACGCCGATGACCGTGCACACTGGAAGGCATTTCTTACAGATTCCAGGACCGACCAACGTGCCCGACCGGGTGCTGCGGGCGATGGACATGCCGACGCTGGACCATCGCGGTCCGGAGTTCGCCGAGCTCGGTTTTGCGGTTCTCGCCTCGATGCAGCGGGTGTTCCGCACCAAGCAGCCCGTGATCATCTTCCCCTCGTCCGGCACCGGCGCCTGGGAAGCGGCGATGGTCAATGTGTTCGCGCCCGGCGACAAGCTCCTGATGTGCGAGACCGGCCAGTTCGCCGTGCTGTGGCGCGGCATCGCCGACAAGTTCAAGCTCGACGTCGACTTCATCCCGAGCGACTGGCGCCACGGCGCCGACCTCGCCGAGATCGAGAAGCGCCTCGTCGCCGACAAGCAGCACGCGATCAAGGCGGTCTGCGTCGTGCACAACGAGACCTCGACCGGTTGCGTGACACCGCCCTTGGAGGTGCGCAAGCTGCTCGACCGCGTCAAGCATCCGGCGCTGCTGATGGTCGATACCATCTCCGGCCTCGGCTCGATGGAATATGAGCACGACGCCTGGGGCATCGACGTCTCGGTCGCCGGCTCCCAGAAAGGCCTGATGCTGCCGCCCGGACTCGGCTTCAACGCCGTCTCGGAGAAGGCGCTGGCCGTGGCCAAGGCCAACCCCGGCATGCGCTCCTACTGGGACTGGCAGGAAGTCATCAACTTCAACAAGCTCGGCACCTTCCCCTATACCCCCGCCACCAACCTGCTCTACGGCCTGCGCGAAGCGGTCAAGATGCTGGAGGAGGAGGGGCTGGAGAACGTCTGGACCCGCCACAAGCGCCACAGCGCGGCGACGCGTGCCGCGATCAAGGTCTGGGGCCTGGAGACGCAGTGCGCCGACCCGGCTGCACACTCGCCGGCGCTGACCGGCGTGCGCGTGCCTGATGGCCACGACGCCGACGCCTTCCGCAAGGTTGTGCTGGAGAACTTCGACATGTCGCTCGGCACCGGCCTGAACAAGGTCAAGGGCAAGGTGTTTCGCATCGGCCATATCGGCCACTTCAACGATCTGATGCTGATGGGCACGCTCGCCGGCGTCGAGATGGGCCTGGATCTCGCCAAGATTCCGCACCGGAGCGGCGGCGTCCTGGCGGCCATGGACGTCCTGAAGGGACGCGACGTGGTGCCGATGACCAAGGCTCAGGTGGCTTAACGCCTCGGCAGGTCTCGAGGAACTTAAGAGAAGAGAGCGCGCGATGAACGCACCGACGACTGCCAACGAAGACCTGCTCTACTCCGTCCAGGACGGCATCGCGCGGATCACCTTCAACCGCCCGCAGGCGCGCAACGCAATGACCTTCGCCATGTATGATCGCATGGCGGAGATATGCCAGGAGATCAACGCCGACCGTTCGATCAAGGCGCTGATCCTGACCGGCGCCGGCGACAAGGCGTTTGCCTCCGGCACCGACATTTCCCAATTCCGTGCGTTCAAGACCGCGCAGGACGCGCTCGACTACGAGGCCCGCATCGACCGCGTGCTCGGCACGCTCGAGCAGTGCCGCGTGCCCGTGATCGCGGCCATCGCCGGCGCCTGCACCGGCGGCGGCGCCGGCATCGCGGCCTGCTGCGACCTGCGCATCGGCACCGAGACGACGCGCATGGGCTTTCCGATCGCGCGCACGCTCGGCAACTGCCTGTCGATGTCGAACATCAGCCGCGTCGTCGCGCTGGTCGGACCGGCCCGCACCAAGGATCTGATCTTCAAGGCGCGGCTCGTCGAGGCGCCGGAGGCGCTGGCGCTTGGCCTCCTCAACGAGGTCGTGCCCGACGTCGAGACGCTGCAGCGCCGCGCCGATGAGACCGCAAAGCTGGTCGCCAGCCACGCACCGCTCACGCTGGAAGCGACCAAGGAAGCGGTGCGCCGCATCCGCCGCACGCTGTCGCGCGAAGAGGGCGAGGACCTGATCCTGAAAGCCTATATGAGCGAAGATTTTCGCGAGGGCATGGACGCCTTCCTCAACAAGCGCACGCCGAACTGGAAGGGCAAGTAGCCTGCGTCATTGAACGGCTGCGCCATATTAGGGCGTTTACTCATAAAGGCGCAGACGTCGGCTTTGAGATCTAAGCAGAAATTTTCTGCTCAATCAGAGCGTCGCCGGTTTTGACCCATTGCGGAAATTCCGTCGTTCGGTGTATGCGGTGTCCCTGAGGGACTGGATTGTTCTCACTAACTTTGAGTAATCGGCCCAAAACGCTCAGCCAGAGCACCGGATCTTGGCGTCAGGAACGCCCCCTCGATCTTGGCATGTTGACTTTTCAAATACTGAAGGGATGTTAGGACAATCTGTCGGTTCTGCTTCGTGGCGGCGCAGCTACGACCTCGATCGTTGCTGACACGGTCCGTATCAGCTCAGATTGCCTTTGAACTCGGCAGAGATGCTCGGCGGAATGGTGCGCATATAGACGACGATCCCTTTTCATCCTATTCAGCTCCTCATGACCTAAGGCGGCGGGGCTGGGAAGAGAATAGCGCGCTCGCAGTCCCGAGAGGAGTGAGGGCGACTGAACGTCGTCTATTGGCCCGGAGACGATCCAAGCTCCGGCCGCTCTTAGGTCTGCTGTCGGTAGTGGACCGGTCACGAGGCCGCCCTCGCCGAGCGGCAGGTCGTTCGCAATCTGTTACTACGACAACGTAGTTATGTAGTCGCAATGTAGGACTGTTGGTCTTGCAGCGTCATCAAAGAGAACTGTAACGCCGCCGGTGCGTTGGCTGAATTCGACAACCGTGCCAGTTTTGTGAGCCAAATCCGGGCATCGAAGCGCTCCAAGCTCACTTATTTTGAAATGGGTGCCGACGGCAAACCTGCGTGCCTCATGAACAATCATTTTACCATCCGAATTAAAGAAAAGGACGATTTAAAGGAATCATTATAGCGCAAGCTGGAAATTTCGCAACCTAAGGTATGTTGGTGGGCGTTGCAGCTTGGTCCAGCGACGGAGTGATGGGGGTCATGCCGATAAACAAGATGCCGGATTTTCCCTCGTATTTTGGCTATTGGCTTCTTTGGCTGGTTGCGGGTTTCGTCGTTTGGCTCTTTAGCATAGCGCTGTTCTGGTCCGGACACTGGATCATTGGCGTTATGGCCATCCTCGCGACCATCGCTGTCTATTTCCGTCACGGGATGGCAATCGCAAAGCAGCGGGAACGATGGCTGCGCTTTTCGTACGGCCCCCGCTATCGCCGGTATTCTCTCCGAGAGCGTTTCGGCACGGGTTCTCCGTTTCGACCTCACAACGAGAGCTAATTCGGCGCAACTCAACCTTCCGCCTCTGGCCGACAGGAGACCTCTCACGCGTGCCGGGCGTAAGACCCCGGGACATCAATGGAATGCTGATGGGACACTTCGGCGTAGGCCAGTGAAAGCTCAATCAACGGACACCATCTACGTGATCCTGCTGATCACGACCCTTGTTCTGGGGTTCGTCGCAACCGTCTTAGGGGGGCCAGATTTCGAGTGGCTTGGGCGCGATGTTGAGGCGGCTTACATCTTCAAGCTGGTCGGCATCGGGCTGGTCGTGTTCTTCTTAATCGCGATCACCTTCAGCCTCATCTGAGATCGATCTTACAAACCCGGACGGCGCGGCGCCTTAGAGAGCGACGACACTCAGCGTAGCCGTCCGTGTTCGACGTCGCGCTGCGGTTTAGCTACGAATAAGCGGATTGCTCACCTCCGGGCCGAGCGTAGCCAGTGCATGCGAAACGTCGGTTTATGGCCCGAAGGCGAGCTTCGAACGGCGTCCTCAGTTGTCGGCTCGTTGGGGTAGACCGGAACCACCCGGCCGATCCTCCAAACGGCGCTAATGACCCGAAGCAGACTATCCCCGAGCCTCATCGATCTTTTGCCGAAGCTTACGCGCCCACCTTGGAGGCTCGGTACCAAAGAGGCTCGCATTTACTATTCCGCAAAGCGTGCCTAAGCCGAAACCGCCGAGACCAAGCCCTACCAGTAGCCCGAGCGCAAGGAACACGTACAAATCGCCGGACGACAAAGAAAGGAGCATCACTAATGTCGGCATATTGGAGCCTATAGCGAGCCACCAAGCCAATGTCGGTTTTTTGCGAGCAAGCAATAAAGTCAGCGGCCATCCCGCGACGAAGCCAATGACGGTGCAGATCAAGACGTACTTCATAGCCCGACCCTCGCTCAGGCGAGTTTAACAAAGATGAATATCATTGGTTGTAGTATGCCCAAATGTGCCTTGTGGCCCATCGCTTCCGTACGGGGCATTGCGGTGACCGGGGTCGGAGCTATAGCGGAATCGCCACGCCGCTGGTCAGAACGGCGCTGTTGACCCAAAGCCGACTTGAGGCGCCCGGTTTTTATTGGCCCGTCGTCACTGCGGTAACGAGCCCAAGCAAAGTCAGGAGAATGGTGAGGGGATCACCGCAAGCACGCCGTCGATGAAGGCTCGGCATTCTGCATGAGTCTTAAAGGTCCCCTTGTACTTCCCAAATAAGAAAACGGTTCGACCCTGCCCCTTTCCGAAAAAGTATTGGCCGACGGGCCGTCCGAGCTCGTCTTGGAGCTCAACGCTGCCAAGGGTTTGCACGGTCTTAAGGTCTATCTCGGGAAGGTTAATCTTCACGTCAGTCTCTGGCTCGCTAACGTGGTTCAGCTTCTTTGCGAGATGGGGGAGGCGACATTGGCAGTCACTAAGTCGCAACATTCATGGAAACGGTCGAACAGGGAAAGTCCAATTCGCTCTACAAACCGTGTGCGACCCCGCGTCCGCATGCCGCACTTTCCGCCTCTGCCCTTAGCCGGACCACGCTTACCACGGCGCAGCCGCGCTCTCTCCGGCTGCGCTTGTGAAGAATGGAGCACTTGTCCGACTTCATTCCAAAGCTGACTCAAGCCCTTGAGTTTTTTCTCAAAATTCTGAACTTCGGACCGCGACTAAACCCGGCTTCCCGGTGGGAAACATGGTCGATTGATGCGAGCGGGAGGCGGGTTGCGCGACCCGAAAGTTCGCCTTTAGGAACCGCTTAAATGATCTCTGCTGTGGCGTACAGGTGACATGCTTAGTGCGACTCCTCGGCTATGTTGCATCATCAAATTGCTCGCATTCCATGTCTAAAAATTGGGGAAGATAATGAAAAAGCTCGCCATCGCCGCCGCCGCTCTTGTCCTCGGCACCGCCGGCGCGTCAGCGGCCGATCTGGCCGCCCGGCCTTACACGAAGGCGCCGGCGCCTGTCGCCGCCGTTTACAACTGGACCGGCTTCTACATCGGTGCGCAGGCCGGTTACGCCTGGGGTGATAACAGCACCCGTGAGTTCGTCACCGCAACGGGCGCCCCCACTGGCTTCGTCCAAGGCTTCAACGCTGATGGCTTCGTTGGCGGTGGTCACATTGGCTACAACTGGCAGTTTGGCCAATTCGTCTTCGGTCTCGAGGGCGACATAGAGGGCGCCGACGTCAAGGGCGGTTATCGCCTGGCAAACACCAACGGCACGGACTTCCGGATCGACGCTCAGGCCTCTATCCGTGGTCGCCTCGGTGTAGCTTTCAACAATTCGCTGCTTTACGTGACCGGTGGTGCGGCCTGGGCAGATATGGACCACACCTACGTGCTCGCGAACGCGCTGTTCGAGACCGTCTCCACCACCCGCACCGGCTGGACAGTCGGCGCAGGCTGGGAATACGGCTTCACGCCCAACTGGTCGGCCCGTGTTGAGTACCGCTATACCGATTTCGGCACCTTCCGGAACAACTCCACCGTCTCTTTCCCCGGCTTCTCCTACGAGCACGATCCGGTGTTCCACACCGTGCGTGCGGGTGTCAGCTATCGCTTCGGCGGCCCGGTGGTCGCGAAGTACTGATCTGCCCAAGCCGATCAAAATCAGCAGCTCAAAGCCCCGGCGTCGTCCGGGGCTTTTTGTTGTCGGATAGTGAGCAGCTCCTGCGAGCGCTAGCATTCCGCTTCAGGGCCTTCAGCGACAAGCCTTCAGATATTCTCGGTGGATCATCAGCGACGAGTGGCGGCTTCAATGAGCGGCGCGATAGGATTGGAGCGAGCGGAAGCAGTGGCGATGTCAGCTTTTGGCCCCTAGCTGACCTGAACAGCGCTTGTTGGAAAGCCGCTATTAAGGGCCAAGCGGACCATCGCCTAATCGCGCCGCGCTCCACTGGGTTGCATTTCTCGTACCGTCCATCGACGCAGCCGAGGTCCGACGACCGCCAGCGGCGTCGACTTCAGTGCCAGCATCTCTTCGGTTCATGCCGACGTCAAATTCGAGGGTTCGCCCACCAGGGGCTCGAAACATCTCCAGGCGAAGACGTCGGCTGCGCATGTCGATACCCACTGCCGCTCGACTTGGGCCTGCAACTATCGCGTACTGCAAGGAATGCGCTCAACAACACGGCTCAACCAGCGGCGCTGGGCTGTCCTGCTCAACGCCCCCAGTCAAGGATTAGAAGGAGCTATCGTTGCGCCAATCCTAACTAGTGCAGCGACGCCGACGGCCGAAGCTCGGGGGCTAGTCAGCGTGAATGGTCAGAAAATCTAAGCATCTTATAAATTGGGCGGCTTGTCTTCCCGGTTGAGCAGCCCCAATCGTCGTTCAAGCTCTTCCTTTTTAGCCACGAGTCTAGCAGCGAGAATGTCATTGACGACCGTGTGGAGTCGCCACAGCTCATCGAGAGACATCGTCTCAAATGGCTTCCGTTCCATGAATCCCCCCGACTCACGAATTGCCCATAGATTGAGGCTATGAAGGGCAATTGGCAACTCGGGGCTTGTTACCCGGAAGGTTACCTACACTTACGGCGCCGACCTAGTTTACTGGAAACTAAACGCCCCGACCTTGACCGCGAACGGCGCAACTGGGCGTGCGCTAATCGGTTTCGCAGGTCAACCAATTCAGAAATTTGACGTTCGAGAAATACGCTACGTTGGTGCAGAGCAACAGCGGCATCGAAGATCCGACCGGAAATACTCATCACGACCTCAACACAACAGGACTGAATAAAATTCTCAAACAATCTTAGCATTACGACCCTCGACGGGCACAATTGCAAGGCGAATTCTTGGGCAACGCCTTGGTTCGAGAACGCGTGGGTGGCCTGATGCGTGAACGCTGGCCCCCGCGGCAATCCAACATCGTAGTGCGCGGCGAAATTCCCGCTTCCGGGTTCTATCTTCCCGTCGGGCGGGGCAAAAATTTAGCAGCCCAGAGGATCGTTCCTTTCGTCCAAGCCACGTGTTCCCAGCGCGGCCGATGTGCTTAGGAACTGAGATCTCAGCGTGACTTTTATCGCCAGGCGTAAAGGCGGGCGCGAATCGCTCGTTGCGCCGATACCCAGCAAGCAACTATGGCGGTTGCGGCGCGTTTCAGCTTCTGAACGATTGATCCAAAGAGCAAGGAAATGGGCATGGCTGACAAATCAACCTTCACATCCGACGAATGGAAAACCCTTTTGGAAAGCGTGATGGCTCCGGGACTCGCCGTCAGCGCCGCCGAGCCAAGTGGCCTCTGGGGTTTACTCCAAGAAAGTTTTGCGAGCGGCACGCTACTCGCGAAAGCCAAAATGGACACTGGTTCGAACACGCTCATCAAGGCCGTTGTCGATGACTTTGCAACAAGTGAGGGACGGACCGCGTCCCGAGATGGCCTGAAGGAAAAACTGAGCGGTAAAAAACCTGCCGAAGTGAAGGACGCCTGTATTCAAATTTTGCGGAAAGTTGACGGCATTCTCGCTGCGAAGTCCCCCGGCGACGCCGTGGCTTTCAAGAACTGGTTGCGTCAGATCAGCCAAAGCGTTGCCGAGGCGTCGAGCGAGGGCGGAGTCTTGGGTATTGGAGGTGTAGCTGTCAGCGACGCCGAGAAGGCGACCGTGGCTGAGATTTCCAGCGCACTCAAACTGCCAAGCTAAGCGGCAACCGGCGGGGCAACCCGCTCAATGGGAGCGGTGGCGGCTCGCAAGCTGAAGCCGACGTCAAGTTGTTGCCCAACAGGGGGCGTGTCTCCGCGACGGCCAATCCCATGATGCTTAGTCCTCTTTCTTTAGCGGTTAGTTTCTTGGCGTCATTGCCGCGATGGATCGGGATTGAAGCCGCGAACAACGCAAAACGAAAAAAAAGCGCATCGGGCTATGGCCGCCGACAAGCTACCGTGACTTAGCGTTGTCCTGTTGATGTCCCGTTTTGGCCTTTATGAGGTGCGGGGACGAGGAGCGTGGGCGCGCGATGGTCGATGAAGCCCGGCTTATCGCCCAAACAATCGACCCAAGCATCAGCTACGCTGAAGGTGCCCGTATAACTGTCTGCTTGATGCAGATCGTTGGCGATCAAGACAAGGATGGACAGGGCTGTACGTTGTGGCCCATCAGCGAAGTAACGCCCCCTCTGTCAGGCGAAAAGTATTCTTATCTCCGTATCAAATGATACAGAGCTTCTACCGGCTTGAACCTATTCCTAACGAGCGCCGGCAACTCGTGCGCGGAGGTCGGATGCATAAATCAGGCGCTGAGAGCCAGGGTGGAGGCCGTGCTCGCGCGATGTCATGTACTCGTGGCCTGCAACAATGACTGCTTGTGGCCCCGAGCGGACCTTCACGGTGATGGCCGTTGAGGGCCGCTTGTGACCCTGGCTGTGTGAAAACGCTGCGCTTGATGTGATTCGCGCGATATGATTCCCGCACGATTTGCGGGGGGCTGGAATGAAGCGCTTCGTTGC
>NZ_JACBZW010000007.1:0-372140 GCF_013408065.1 Bradyrhizobium sp. IAR9 | reverse complement strand
TCCTGTCCGCTTCACCGCCATCGTCATTCCCCCAAGGCTTTGCCCTAGGGAATCACAACTGGCGAATTACGCAACAGGCCCACAAGGGGAGAGGGATTCAGAACTCGTCGCTACATCCCCAACAATCGCGGCAGCCACAACGACAGGCCCGGCCAGTACGTCACCACCACCAGGAATCCCAGCATCGTCAGCAGCCATGGCCACACCGCGACCGTGAGCTCTGTGATCCCCATCTTTGCGATGCCTGACGCCACGTAGAGATTGAGGCCGACAGGCGGATGGCAGAGGCCAACCTCCATGTTGACTGTCATCAGGATGCCGAAATGGATCGGGTCGATGCCGAGCTTGATCGCGACCGGAAACAGGATCGGAGCCATGATGAGGATGATCGAGGACGGCTCCATCACGTTACCCGCCAGCAGCAGCAGCAAGTTGACGAGGAGCAGGAAGCCGATCCACCCCAGGCCCTGGTCGATCATCCATTGCGCCAGCGCTTGCGGCACATTCTCGTAGGTCATCAGGAACGAGAACAGGACGGCGTTGGTGATGATGTAGAGCAGCATCGCCGAAAGATTCGCCGACGACAGCAGCACCCGCGGCACGTCGCTCAGCTTCAGGTCTTTATAGATGAACACCGCGACGATGAAGGCGTAGACCGCACTGACGGCGGCAGCTTCGGTCGGCGTGAACAGGCCGCTGTAGATGCCGCCGATCACGATCACGATCAGCAGGATGCCCCAGATCGACTTGCGGAAGGCATCGAAGCGCTCGAACAGCGTTGCCTTCGGCATCCGCGGATAGTCGTTGCGCCAGGCCCGGTAAAATGTGGTGGCGCCGAGCAGCGTGGCCAGGACCAATCCCGGCACGATGCCGGCGATGAAAAGCTTGCCGACCGAGCTGTTGGTGGAGACGGCGTAGAGAACCATCGGGATCGACGGCGGAATCAGAATTCCGAGCGAGCCCGACGTCGTGATCACGCCCGCGCCGAACCGCTTCGGGAAGCCTTGCGCGACCATCGCCGGCAGGATCACCGAGCCGATCGCCACCACGGTCGCCGGCGACGAGCCGGAAATGGCGGCAAACAGCGCACACGCGACCACCCCCGACAGCGCCAGACCGCCGTACCAATGGCCGACCAGCGAGGTCGCGAAGGTGATCATCCGCCGCGCCACCCCGCCATGAGTCAGGAAGTTGCCGGCGAGGATGAAGAACGGGATCGCCATGATCTCGAAGTTCTCGATGCCGGTGAACAGCTTCAGCGCCACCGATTCCGTTCGCACGTCGGTCAGTGTGAACATGAAGCTGAGCACGGTGAGACCGAGCGCGATCGAGATCGGCATGCCCGTCAGCATCAAGGAGAGCAGAAGCGCGAACACGATGAGGACGCGCAAGCCCTGCGGCAGCGTGATGACGTGACCCGCATGCGCGAAGCACAAGGCGACGATCAGGACCGGCAGCAGCATCAGGATCCAGCCGAGCGGGCTGCGCTCGTCCCGGACGACCTGACTATGCGTGACCGGCGCCGGATGCACCGGATCCGCCTCGACACCCTCGACGCCCGCCATGTCGTGATGCGGCAGCTCGCCGGTGCGGTGGAACGACCAGGCGACCTGCAGGAAGCGGAAGCACATCAGGCCGGAGCCGAGCGGGATGGTGAGATACACCATCCACATCGGTGCTTCCAGATCGTTGGACTGCTGGCCGGTCTGCCACATCTGTCCCACGAACGCGGCGCCGAAATAGGCGACGATGGCGGTGAAGAGGGCGCCGCACAACAGACCGAAGGTGATGACGCGCCGGCGCGATCCGCCGGGCAGGATATTAACCAGCACGTCGACGCCGACATGGATGCCGGTCCGCACGCCGTAGGCGGCACCGAACTTCGCCATCCAGATGAACATGTAGATGCAGAGTTCCTGCGCCCAGGACAGATCGAGCGCGGCAAGCCAGACGAATGCCGCGCGCGCCGGGACGGCGAGGAAGGTCAGATTGCGGGCTTCCGCCCATTTGGCGATATCGATCGACAGCCCGGCGCCGTAGCGGTGCAGCACGGCGACGAAGATGAGCGACGTCGCAGCCGCGATCATCGTCGCGATCAGCCACTCCTCGAGATGATCGAGCACACGATTCAGAACACGCAGCAACTTCGTCCCCCCAGCATTGGCTCGTCCATTCAAGAGCGAAACGGCCGGGAGTGCGATCACCCCCGACCGTTGCTATTCTTGTTAGGGCGCGGCCGTCAGTTCATCTTGACGTCGAGTTCCTTGGCGACGAGGTCGAGCACCTCCTGCCCGACCCGGCCCTTTGCCCATTTATAAGTCGGCTGCATCGCATCCTGCCACGCCTTGCGATCGGCATCGGTCAGGTAATGCAGATTGGTCTTACCTGTCTTCTTGATCTCGGCCAGCGCGTCCTCGTTCTCCTGGCGCGCGATCGAGTTGGTGTAGTCGGATGCCTCCGCCATCGCCTTGTCGAGCTGGGTGCGGATGTCGGGCGGCAGGCCCGACCAGAACTTCGAATTGACGATGACCGCATATTGCAGATGCGCGTGATAGGACACGGTGATGTCCTTCTGCACCTCGTAGAACTTCTGCGTCAGGTAATTGGACGCGGTGTTCTCGCAGCCGTCGACCACGCCGGTCTGCAAGGCCTGGTAGACCTCGGAGAACGCCATGATCTGAGGGATCGAGCCCATGATGCGCAGATATTGGTCGGCGACCTTCGATCCGGAGATGCGGAATTTAAGGCCCTGGAAATCGGTCGGCTTCAGCAAGGGGCGGTTGGCGGAGAGCATGTGAAAGCCGTTGTCCCAATAGGCAAGCCCGGTGATGCCCTTGGTCTCGAGCTTCTGGAACAGCCACTTGCCGACCGTGCCCTTCATCGCGTTGGAATAGGTCTGGTCGTCCTTGAACAGCCAGGGCAGGTCGAGCGCCTCGAACTCCTTGATGCCGAGCGGCGCGAATTTCGCGGTCGAAGGGGCAAGCATGTGCACGGAGCCGAGCTGCAGCGCCTCGATCTCCTCCTTGTCCTTGTAGAGCGTGGAGTTCGGGTAAACTTCAACCTTGACCTTGCCGTCGGTGTATTTCTCGGCGAGCTCCTTGAACTTCAGTGCGCCCTTCCCCTTCGGGGTGTCGTTGGCGACGACGTGGCTGAACTTGATGACGATGGGAGTTTGGGCCTGCGCAGCGGCAGGGGCCAGAATCAGCGCGGCCGCCGCGACCGCAAGAAGCAGTTTGCGCATGAAGACCTCCCAACAACCTCGACAAACCGGGTGCTTTTTTGTTTTCCGGTTTGAGTAGTGGCAGCAATCCGCAGGCCGAACAACTAGACCTAAGCCCAATTTGCCGCAGCCAAGCTATCTTGACGAGCGCTGTCTACGCAACCCGGCACCTGCTTCTGTCCAGGGGAACGAGCGCTTATGTCGCATTGCGGCAGAGCATCAGCTCTTGCGCTGCGCAACCATGAAAAGGCGGCGGAACGGGAACAGGGTCTGCCCCGCCGCATTCTTCGGATAAGCCTTCGCAACCCGCGCGCCATAAGCGGCTTCGAATGCGATCTTCTCCTCGCCTGCGAGCACGTCGAGATAGCGCGTCAGCCAGGTCCCCTTGGTCCATTCCTTCACGGGGTTCTCGCCTTCGAGCACCTGCAGATATTCGGTCTCCCAGATGTCGATGTTGGCCGACATCGGCGCAAGAAGATCGTGATAGAAGGCCGGCCCCTCGACCGGCGGCGGCGTCACGAGATGCTCGAGCTTGGATCGCCACGGACCATCGAGTGCGGTCTCGCCGATCAGCACATGCGACGGCGCCAGAAAGTTGCGCGGCATCTGCACCGCAAGCATGCCGCTAGGCTTCACCTTCTCCATGACCGATGGAAACAGCGCCGCATGATTGGGCAGCCAGTGCAGTGCGGCATTGGAATAGATCAAGTCGTATTGCCTGGCGGGGCGCCATTGGCCGAGGTCCTCGTGGGACCATTCGACATCGGGTGCAGCCTTGCGGCCGGCGGCAACCATCTCGGCGGAGCCCTCGACGCCGGTCACGCTCGCCTCCGGCCAGCGCTCCTTGATGAGTTTTGTCACGTTGCCGGCGCCGGCGCCGAGATCGGCAATCTCGCGCGGGCCAAAATCCGGAATCCGCATCAAGAGGTCAACGGCGGGCCGGAGCCGGTGGCCGGAGAATTTTAAGTATTGCTGCGGATCCCAGGCCATCGCTCAACGCCTTTTCTTTTTCGTGTTTCCTTCAAGGTCGCTCTTGGTTACCACTGCTCGTCCCGCTCAGGCAATTCGCAAGGCGCGCGGGACGGGCAGGAAGCGGACAGCAATAAGCAAGAACCAAACAAGAGAGCGTGTGACCATGGACCTCGGGCTCAAATCGAAAACCGCTGTTGTCACCGGCGCGAGCATCGGCATCGGCCGCGCCATCGCCAAGGGCCTCGCCGCCGAAGGCGTGCGTGTGGTCGGCGTGGCGCGGCGCACCGATCTGCTCGCCGAGCTGGTGAAGGAGGAAGGCTCCGGGCTGATCACGCCGCTCGAGCAGGACGTGATGGCGAAGGACGCTGCAGAGCGGATCGCGGCGTTCGCGGTGAAGGAGCTCGGACATGTCGACATCCTCATCAACAATGCCGGCGGCAGCCGGCCACTGCCGGTCGATGCGCCCGACAGCAAATGGGACGAGGCGATCGCGCTGAACTTCACCAGCTACCGCCGCATCGCGCATGCACTGCTGCCGCAGATGATCGAACGGAAATGGGGCCGCATCGTCAACATCACCGGCAAGTCCGAGCCCGAGGGACTCAACGCCGCGTTCGCCGCCAAGGCCGCCGTGCACGCCTGGGCCAAGGGCCTGTCGCGCGAGATCGGCGAGCACGGCATCACCATCAACTGCATCCCTCCCGGCCGCATCATGAGCGAGCAGATCCGCCGCAACTACGCGCCTGACTATCGCGAGCGCTTCGCGGAAGAGGAAATCCCGGTCGGCTATTGGGGCGAGCCGGAAGATCTGGCCGCACTCGCGGTGTTCCTGGCCTCGCCGGTGGCGCGGTACATCACCGGGACGGTGATCCCGGTGGACGGGGGGCTGCGGCGGTATCAGTTCTAGGGCTGGGCTCCTGTATCCACGACCCGCGAACGCTCGCCATGTCCGGTTTGCCCCCAGGGCTATCGCATTTGGGAGTGATTTCGCCTGTGGCCATCCTTCGAGACGCCCGCCGTTGGCGGGCCCTCAGGATGACGATCGAGTGCGCGGCTGCAGTTTCAACGAGCACCGATGCTGCTTAGCCTCATCCTGAGGAGACCGCGAAGCGGTCGTCTCGAAGGACGAGGCGCGCGCTCAGCTCGCGCTAAGCGCCAAATGCATTGACCTGGGTTTGCCGCCAGACCTCACGGTTTGACGTAGCTCCAGCCCTGCTCCTGCAGCTCCATGACGCGGACAACGCCGGATTTCACGACCGTTGCCTGTGGGATCAGGTTGATGTCCTTGTTCTCCGCCTTGCGCATGTTTTCCTGCGTGTTGCCGCAGGCTTTGAACGAGATTTCGGGATGGCTCATCGCGAGCACCTCGATGCGCGGCTTTACCGGCGAGGTGTCGTCGCGCAGCATGTGAAGGCCGGGACCAAAGGTGACGACCTCGATCGACACTGGTTCACCGAGATCGCGATAGTATTGCGCGACGTTGCTCGCATTGTTGAGCGTGAGGTTCATCATCGCAGGTTCGTTGGAATTGACCTGCAGCACCAGCCGGTGCGACTTTTTCGCGCTCTCGGTTCTTGAAGCCTGAGCCATCTTCGTGTTGTTGGGATGATCCTGCCTGATCGCGTGAATCTGCCGCGGCTTGCTCACCTGCTTCTGTCCACCCGGATGCTTCGCGTTGCTCGCTTGGCTCTTCTCGCGCGCCTGCGGGAACCACTGGTTGTCCTGCTGCGCCTGCGCGCCTGGTCCGACCAGAAGCCCTATCGTCAAGCCGCCGATGACTGCCAGCGCCAATTTTGGATTGATCATCTCGTGTCTCCCATATCCTGACCATCACCTACCTGGCCTGGTGACGACATGTGGCCATTTGCATGCAGCCGCCATTTTCTTGCGCACGTTTTCGAATCCGCTGAGCAGGAATTGTCCGTCTTGCGCCGGGCCAGTGCGGGTGAAAAGGCTCACGACGATGTGACCGTCGTCGGGTAGTGAGCTCAACAATTTTACGACGTCGCCCCCGAAAGCGACGCCGGAGCCGAATGACGGCGACGCTGCTGCGAGTTGCATTGGCGTATCCGCATTCAGCCGAAAGGAGATCACGTATTCGTTGGCGCTGCGTGACAGAGCCGGTCCGGCGACGATGACTTCCGTGCGGCCTCTGCGGCAGTGGATTGCGAGCTGCATCGCGGCACCGTCCGAGCGACCGACAGAAGTGGCCGTGGCAGTGACGACCGGCAGATAATCGACTGGCGAAGTCGTCTCGCTGACGATCCAGCCAGCATCCCGGCTACTCCGGCTGGACGGCGGAATCTTGCGCGATAAGCCTTGCAGACATTCCAGCCGGGCTTGTCCCTCCATCGCCGAACAAGCCCTCAGTGTTTCCATGGGATCGCTCGTACTTTGCGCGTAGGCGATACCGCAGGCGACGTTGAAGGCGACAGCGAGCGGCGGAGCGGCAGTCTTCATGGCCTCGCCTGTACGCTGCGCGCTTTGCGATCCAGCCATTCCTGCGCGGCCTGGAAGCGGCTAAGACCCGGGACGGATGCCGCAAGATTGATCGACTGCCATTTCGGATCGAAGCCTGGTGCCTGCAGCCGGTCGATGCGCGAGAACAGGTACTCGACAAGGCGAGCCACGCGTTGGTAGCGATTGGAGCCTGGCGGCCAGTTGAAAGCGACAAGCGCTGTCGGGACCGCGATGGTCGAGACCCGCTCACCCTGCTTGATCAGATTAGGATACTCATTGGCGTCCAAGGTCGCGGGCAGATAATAGTCCTCGAATTTCTTGTCGTAACGGATCGGGAGGAACTTGAATCCGGCCTCCCAGCGGCCCTTTACGAAGGCATCGACGGGTTTCGACGTGATGAACACAACGGCCGACATTTCGCCTTTGCGCATCTGCTCCAGGGCAACCTGATGTGGGATGAATGTCTTTTCGACATCGATCCCGAGGCGGCTGAAGATCAGTGGCCCTGAATAGGCGGCCGCGGTGCCCAGGGTGTTGAAGTTCACCCTCTTGCCGACAAGATCCTGCAGGCTTGTGATCTCAGGCCGCACAAAGATGTGCAGCTCGGATGGGAAGAGATTGAGCAGATAGGTGATGCGGCTCCGGATCTGCGGTACCTGAATCTTATACTCCTCGAGCGCGTCGGAATTGATGATGGCAGTATCGACGCCGCGCAAATAGAGCAGCGCGTTCAGATTGTCGGTGGCCCCCCGGGTGACGATCGGCAGGAGATGCAGGTCTGCTCCGTCGTCGACGACGCGAGCCATTTCTGCGGCAAGGCGGATCGGCGCGCCCTCGAGCAGGCCCCCGGCGAGCCCGACCGTCCAGGCGTTCATCCGGTTCTTTTCGTTCTCTTTCGGAAGCGGCCGTCGGTCGAGCTGTGCATCGGCCTTGGCATTTCTCGCCGTTTGCGCTTCCAGGCAGGCCGTTTGAAGCATCATAGCGACCGGCACCCACCAAGCCAGCAGGAGCAACGAGCGTAACTTTGGCGCCTTGTTCATGTCGTTCCCTTCCGGCTCAGCCGCCGCAAGCTTTCGTCTCTCGGACTGCAAGAATCCCATTCTCAGGGTCGGAGCGCATCCAGCCGTTCCTTGGCTTCGCGAATACCGCCCCTGTGTGCCTTCGCGTAAAATTCGCGCGCCTTGGCCGCTTCGCCGCGAGTTCCATAAGTACCCCAGGCGGAAAGAACCGCCGGATCATAGGTCTCGGCGAGCATGAAACTTGCCTGCGCAATGTCCTTCTCTGCTGCGAGCTCGAGTACAATGCGTGCTGCACCAATATTTCCTTGATCGAGCAGCGCCCTGGCACGCGGGAGCAAACGGGCCTCCGCCTCGTTCTGGACTGCGGCGGTCGGTGGCTCCGCCACTTCCACGCTCCGCGTCGCCGGCAGGACCGGCGCGTCATTTGCTTGCTCGGCAAGGGCGCGCTCATGGGTGGAGCGCCACCCCGATGCAAGATCTCTCTCCCTGGCCTCGGTTTTGCTCAGCTCCTGTTTCAGCGACTGTCGCAGCTCACTGATCTCTCGTTTCGCTGCCTGTCTCTGCTGCAAGACCGCATTTTCGGCATCGCGCAATTGCGCGTTGCGGGTTTCGATCTCCCGGCGCACTTCGGCAAGTTCGCTCTCCAGCGCAGCGGCGTGCGCCTGAGCCGCTTCGAGAGCGCGGCGTTGTTGATCGGCATCGGCAGCTGCTGCCTGCGCTGCTTTGGCTTCCGTGACCAGAATGGCGTTCTTTTCCTGCTCTTGCTGCAGGGACTGCCGCAGTTCCGCAATCTCCAGCCCCTCCGCCGGGCTTTCCTCCGCAGTCGCAGCTTCCGTCACAGGCAAGCGGCGAGGCATTCCGGCGAGTTCGCTCGCGAGCGCGGCGGCGCGCGACTGCGCCTCGTGGCGTTCCTGCTCAGCGCTCGCCGCCGCTGCCTGTGCGGCGTTCACCTGCCTTGCGCGGGCGGTGCTAGTTTCCCGCTCGCGCTGCAGAGACTGCTCTAGTTCTGCGATCTGCCGCTGCGCCGCTTCTCTCTGTTGCGCGGCCACATCCTTCGCCTTCCGCGATTCTGCGTCGCGGGCGTCGACCTGCCGGCGGAATTCGGCAACTTCGTTCGCAAGCGCAGCGTTGCGCGCTTGCTCCTGTTGCAGCGACTGCCGCAACTCGTCCGCCGCAATTTTTGCCGCGTGCGCCTGCTGGACCGCCTCCTCAAGTTCCCTGCGCGCCCCGTCCGGTTCACTGGCGCGCGCATGACTGTGCAAAGCATCTCGATCGGGCCATGGCTCAGGCTGCACCATGCCCGCTGGCACCGTGTACGTTAGGTCTCCGTTCGCTTCGCGCTGAAGGAGCGCTTGCGACCTCGCCCCTATTTCCGGCCGTCGGTCGAAGCGGAGGGCATTCTCGCCGCCGATTTGCGCCATTTCCGGCATCGTTCGTGCGCTGAAAGTATCGAACACACCCAGTAAGGCCGCTCCAACCAGGATCGCGGGAAGCAAAATGACAGCCGCCGCGAGCGGATTGCCCGATGGTTCGCCCTCTGGGTCAATGTCCTCAGCTTCGGGATACCAATGGGTCGGCTCGGCGTTGATTGGAGCACCGTCTTTGGAGACCCATTTGCCTGCTTGAGGCGACCAGCGAGCGACGTCAACGACCCCGGTCGCATCTTCCACCCAGATGTCTTCTCCGTCCCTGGGTGCAGTATCAATCGGTCGGCGCATCGATCACGCCTCTTTAGATAAAGGCTAGAGCGGCGCGATTGCTCCGCCTGTTTCGCGGTTCGGCATGGAAGAAAATCCCGAGAGCGAAAGGACTTGGCAGGCATCAGCCCCACAATTAAATAATTAAATAAATTATATATTTTGAACCAAATGCGGAGTCAAATTAAATCAGCCGGGTCCGACCTGAAAGGGGCGTCAAATCAGGCACGTCTGCTTCCTGTTGGCATTGCGCGGTCGGGTACGTTGTCGTCCACGGCAAACCACCCCTCGTACATCGTTTGGAATATGGGCAGTGCACGGCGAACATGCGAAGTTAAGGCGTTTTCGCGTCTCGGAGCTGAGGAGTGACCGATGCGCCTTGCATTGCCCTATTTGGGAATTGGCGTCTGTTTGTCTCTTGCGACCTGGTTGGCGTTGGGGCTTGCGTTCGAGTGACGGTTTTCCACCCCGAGCGTTGACCTCCACATCGCTTATTCCGCCGATTTCTTACTAGCCGTCTTGTCGCGACCTCGCGCAATTCATCATTCGGAACTACCCGATCTCCCGGCCCCCTAGTCGTCAGCCTGGGCGAGCCTGCTAAGGCAATACAGTGCGGGAGTGCGTGCAGGAGGCACCGACAACAATGTCGGCGACAGCGCGCCGAGCATCTTCCTTGCCTTCAAAAGCGGCCGATGATGCTCGTAAGAGGCGCGCGCACGATCACTGATCCGCCGCCGGCTTCTTCAACCACCACCTGCGGATCAGCAGCCACTGCATGGCGCAAATCGTCACTCCCATGGCAGCAACCACTCCGTAGACGATGAAGAGCGAAACGAAATTGAACGGATGGCTCTCATGAGCTGCCATCTGCTGACGTGATCCATGCAGCGGAAATAAGTGAGCAGTGCGCCTGTCGTGCACCAGCGCCACAGCTCGGAAAGTCCGAGCCACGCCATCAATGCGCAGCGACACCGTCGACGAACGTTCAGCACTCAGCACGATGAGTTTCGCAAGCGCTCTACCATTCTGCGCGTTCGAAGGCACAACTCGGTTCCCCGCAATCTGCGCCGTTATGATACCGGAACGCCAAGTCCGCCAACGCGTTATCGCCTGTATGGAAGGAGAAGATCATGAGCGTTGAAGGCAAGATCAAGGAAGGCGCCGGTTACATCAAGGAAGAGATGAACGAGCACGGCAAGGATCCCGAGAGCCAGCGCAAGGCTCAAGAGGGACGCGATCTTCGCAATGAGGGCCGCATGGAAGACGGCAAGCCCCCGAAGACCACCAAGCCTGGCACCGGCCACTGATCCGATTCAATTCGAAACCGCCTCCGACTGATGTCGGGGGCGGTTTTGCGTTTCCAATGAGTAGAACGCGAGGAACGCGTAGCCTCATCCCGCCGTTGCTCCAGCCCCACTGGAGGAAAATTCATGTCCAAGACATCGCTCGCCGAGATCGCGAAGGAAATGGCCGACATCGACATCGCCATTCTTTCGACCCACACCGAGAACGGCGAAATCGCCAACCGCCCCATGAGCAACAACGGCGATGTCGCCTACGACGGCACGTCTTACTACTTTGCCCATGACCGGACCCGCACCGTCTCGGACATCAGGCGAAATCCGAAAGTCGCGCTCGGCTTTTCGTCGGAAGCGGGCCTGTTCTCGAAGGGGATCTATGTCGCCGTCGAGGGGACGGCCGAACTAATCCGGGACAAGGCGGCATTCCAACAGCATTGGACGAGCGATCTCGACAAATGGTTCGACCGCGGCATTGATACGCCGGGCATCGTGCTGATCAAGGTCAAAGCCAACCGCATCACTTACTGGAAGGGCCGCGAAGAGGGTGAGGTTGCGCTCTGATTGGCTCGGTACAGCGATTCGCTGATTGGTTCTTCCGGAGCCGCGAAACAGGTGCCATCACTATCGCGCAGTGGCCGAATCTTCTTCTTTGGATCGTCCTCGTTGCCGGCGTTCTGCTTTGGATCTGGCCTGCCGCAGGCAAGGTCAGCGTCGGCTTGACGATCGTCATGAAGGGCGGACTCGTCGTCTGGGGCGCCGACGAGGTCTTCCGCGGCGTGAATCCCTGGCGGCGCTGTCTCGGCGCTGCCGTCGTCGTCTACGAGTTCATGACGCTTCTGCCGTGAACCCAACTACTTCAGTCCATCACCTGATCGGCACCGATCAGAAAACTTTCGGAGATCACGAGGTCAAGAGCCTTGGCGGGCCGGCCCGGGCAGCGGCACCGCGATCGGCGCGCGATATCGTAGGTCAGCGCTTGCCAAGCCGATACGTGGCCCGCCTTGATAGGCGGCGTCGCACGTTCACCGGCGTCCACGTCTTTTTCGGGATCGCTAGCACGTTAGCATCCTGCCAGTGTTTTGCCCGACGGTTCAACTTGATCGCAGCCGCGACTGCCGTCGCAAGGCGGTTCGAAAATCCCTTATCAATCAAGGCGACTTCTACTGTGCATGGGGTTGTTTTTCGACTTTTTGTCTTGGGCCCCGAGGAAAGTGTGCAAGCACCGCTCACTCCGCCTGCAGAATCTCCGCAATCGCCGCTCCTGCCGCGATCGTGCCGAGCTTGCCGCCGATGGCCCGCGTCGCCCTGCCCTCGCCAATCGCCTTCGCCACCGCCGCCTCGATCGCGTGCCCGGCCTCTTCATAGCGGACCGCACCAGTCTTCTCGCCGTGCCAGGCCAGCAGCAGCGCGGTCGACAGGATCAACGAGACGGGATTGGCGACGTCCTGTCCGGCAATGTCGGGCGCCGAGCCGTGCGCGGCCTGCGCCATCGCGTAGCGCTCGCCGACATTCAGCGAGCCGCCGAGGCCGAGGCTTCCCGAAAGTTCGGCGGTAAGATCGGACAGGATGTCGCCGAACATGTTGGTGGACACGATGACGTCGAAACGATCAGGACTGCGCACCACATGCGCCATCATGGCATCGACCAGAATGTCGTCGACGCTCAGTCCTGGATAGGCCTTCGCCGCCGCGCGGCAGATCTCGAGAAACATGCCGTCACCGATCTTGAGCACATTGGCCTTGTGCACGATGGTGAGGTGCCTGCGCCGCTTGATCGCGAGGCGGCATGCGGCATGCGCGATGCGCTCACAGCAGAGGCGTGTGATCCTTCGCAGCGAGATCACCACGTCGGGCGTGACCAGCATCTCGCCGCTGCCCTGCTCCAGGTTGCGGTCGGCGTAGAACCCCTCGGTGTTCTCGCGGACCACGACGAGGTCGAAATCACCGAGGCGCCCGGGCTGCCCCGCATAGGTGCGCGCGGGCCTGATATTGGCGTAGAGGTCGAGGTTCTTGCGGAAGTACCTCGACGGATTGATCTCGCCATGAGCCTCGTCCTTGAAGTCGAAGGTCGCGGTCGGACCCAGGATCAGGCCGTCAGCGGCGCGGACGATGTCGAGCAGCTCGGGGCGCACGGTCGTGCCTGATAGCTTCAGGCTCGCATGCCCGACCGCGTGCTCCTCCAGACGCAAATTGAGCTGGAAGCGCTCTGAGGCCGCGCGCAGCACGCCCGATGTCGCGGTCGTGATCTCGGGTCCGATGCCGTCACCGGGCAGAACGACGATTTGCATGGCGATCCCCTGACTTTTGCAGCCGCGGCGCGATCATACGCCAGCGCGAGCCGTCATCGCCTCACCTTCGCGCATACACAGCATGCAAGCATATGCCTGTGGAAGGCGGCCCCGCCGTAGTACATGCGAAATGACCGATTTGAGCCGCGCCGCCGGAGCCACGCGCCAACGCAATGACGATCACGTTACCTGCCGCCGCGCGCGAGCCCGACCACACCATCTCTGATGGCCTCCCCGCCGCGCAGCGGCGCTGGGCGATCGCCGCGATCTTCACCGCGCTGGCGATGGCCTCGCTCGACACCGCGATCGCCAACATCGCCCTGCCCGCCATTGCTGCCGATCTGCATGTCTCGCCGGAGCAGTCGGTGTGGGTGGTCAACGTCTACCAGATCGCGCTGGTGGCGACGCTCTTGCCGCTGGGTGCGCTCGGCGAGATCGTCGGACACCAGCGCATCTATCTCGGCGGCCTCATCCTGTTCACCATCGCCTCGCTGCTCTGCGCGGTGGCGTGGTCGCTGGACAGTTTGCTGGTCGCGCGCATGCTGCAGGGGCTGGGTGCCAGCGGCATCATGAGCGTCAACACCGCGCTGGTGCGCTTCGTCTATCCCGGCCGGATGCTGGGCCGCGGTTTTGGCCACAACGCGCTTGTGGTCGCGACCGCCTTCACCTTCGGGCCAACGATCGCCTCCGCCATCCTGGCCCTCGGCCCGTGGCCGTGGCTGTTCGCCGTCAACATCCCGTTCGGCCTCGTCGCGATCGGCATCGGCGTTGCGATGCTGCCGAAGACGCCGCGCGCCGATCACGGGTTCGACTTTCTCGGCGCAATCCTGGCGTCGGCCTGCCTCGGCCTGTTCATCACAGGCATCGGCAGTGCCGCGCATAATCTGTCGCCGGCGGTCGTGATCATCGAGCTGGTCACGGCCCTCGCGCTCGGCTTTATCCTGACGCGCCGGCACGCCGACCATCCGGCGCCGATGCTGCCGATCGACCTGTTCAGCCGGCCGATGTTCGCGTTGTCGGCCGCGACTGCGGTGTGCTCCTTCGCCGTGCAGGGCCTCGCCTTCGTCTCGCTGCCGTTCTATTTCGAGGACGTGCTCGGCCGCTCGCAGGTCGAGACCGGCTTCTTCATGACGCCGTGGCCGCTGGTGGTCGGCATCATGGCGCCGATCGCGGGACGCCTATCCGACCGGCACGCGGTCGGCCTGCTCGGCGGCATCGGCCTGGTGCTGCTCGGCCTCGGCATGGCGCTGCTCGCAACGCTTCCGGCCAACCCCGCCATTGCCGACATCATCTGGCGGATGGTGATCTGCGGCATGGGCTTCGGCTTCTTCCAGGCGCCGAACATGAAGGCGGTGATGTCAAGCGCGCCGCCGCACCGCAGCGGCAGCGCCTCGGGCATCGTCGCGACCGCGCGCCTGACGGGACAGACGACGGGGGCGGCCCTCGCGGCGCTCTGCTTCGCGCTGGCCGGTCACGACGGCGCAACCGTCGCGCTGGCGCTCGGCGCCGGCTTTGCCGCACTCGGCAGCGTGATGAGCTTCCTGCGGCTGGCGGTGAAGTAGACCGAACGCGTTGGCGCGCCTCAATCGGCCGGCCTGCCTTCACGGAGCCTTCTGCACGATGGGACGGCTCACGATTGCCGCGGCATCGAGCGGCTCGCATTTGATCGTCCGTGTCAGCTTTGGCGGGCCTTTCCAGCCCGCGGTCTCGCTCAGGGGCGCAAACGTGCCTCCTTGCGGCGTCAGGATGATCGGCTCCGACTTCAGGCAGAGATCGGGAAATGCGAGGCCATGGCCGCCGCCTTGGCTGAACCGCCCAACCAGCGTCTGGGAGGCCTGCATCCGCGTCGCTGGCGAGGCTCGCATCGCGCGGTCGGGGTCGAAAGCGCGATAGCACGCCCAATCGGTGTGGTTCGCTTCGAACTCATAGACGACCCGGCAAGCAGCTCCGGCCGATTTCACGAACGGCGCATCCGACGGCGCGGCGGCATCGCGTTCGAAAACCAGGGTCTGCAGCGTCAACACTTCGGTCGTCGCGCGGGACACGTCGGGCTTGCCCGGTTCGATCGCTATTTCCCCACGGGAGAACACCAGCTTGGTCCTCGGTCGCGCCTCCCTGGTCTCCAGCACCAGCATGGGCCTCTCCGCCCACGAGCGGTCCAGGTCCACGTCCCCGTCGCCCATCGTCAGCCGCGCATTGCCAACGGAAGGGTTGTCCCTGGCGAAATCGATCGTGCGAAGGTGCACACTCGACTTCGACGCCTCGAGGCTCAGGAATCGCAAATCATCCGCCTTGCGCGTGATCGGCATCATCGGATCGAAGCGATCGTCGATGTTGAACCGGACGATCTTCTTCAGCTTGGCCGAGAGAGGCCCTTTGGCGGCGAGCGGCGGCGCAACGTCAATCACAAGCAAGGCACCGTCGGGCGAGAAGCTGTTGCCGAAGGCGCGCTGCCAGGCGGCGGTCAACAGCGAATCCGTCCGCTGATCGATGTCCCGCGCGAAATAGATCTGCTGTCCGGCGCGAACCAGCGGAAAGTTCTGGAATGCGCCGAGCGCCGCGCCCTTGCGAACCTCCGGTTCGGGGAAGGTGACGCATTTGGACCGGTCGTCGCCTCCGGACTCCTCGACCTTCCTGGATGCAGAGCGGGAGCAGAAGCTCAGATGCTGCTCCTTTGTCTTCTGTGTGCTGATCGACGTCGCGTAGACGAGATCCGGACTTCCGGGCACTTCCATCGGAAGCGGAGAGGTCGCGAACATGTCGACCTCAACCCTGCTGAGCGACGGGCCCGCATCGACGGAGCAGAGATCCCGGGCCGGCAGGGTATTGGTGAGGAGGCGCGCCGGATCGGCGCCGACGATACAGGACATGCTGTCCTGCGGGTTGTTCCGGCTCATCCAGATCAGACGGTCCTTGCCCGCTCCGTCGACCAGGAGATGCGGCGCGGCGTGTCGACGGCGCGGCGGCAACCAGACCGGCATGGTTTCGGACAGCAGGGGCTCGCGCTTGAGCAGCGCTTCCGGCAACCGCGTCACGCCGACCGAGCGCAACTCGGCGCTGACGGCGTTGGGATCGGTCGTCCACTCGAGAACGGGAACACTCGCGCAGGTGATGCAGGTCACCGCAAGATTGGAGCGGACGTTCTCGAACATGAGAATGACCTGATCGGGGTCGCTGCCGTATTTGGCCGGCGCGGCCGCCTTGAACGGATGATCCACCACACGGCTGACCAGAAATCCGTTCGACCGCGACGGGTCCGAATCGAACTCGAAATAGGTCGATCGGTCCCAGCCGCGATAGGCGTCGTATCCGCCGATGCTCACGCCGGCCAGAACCATCTTGGAGTCGGTCTGACAGCGCGCCGCGCTGCTCTCCTGGCTGCCGTTTCGTATGTAGAGACACAGTCGAAAAGCCGCGTTCTGCAGAATGCGGTCGCAATCGTTCTGGTTATAGCCATAGGTCGCCAGGCCATGGCGATAGCACAGGTCGTGAAAGACGCAGGCCTGCCTGAAGCGCTGCAGGACGAGATGGCGCTTCTGGTTGGAATCCCTGCCGCCGTCGAAAAATATGTTGGCCCAGGGCGGCAGGCTGCAGTTCAGGCCCTCGCCGCTGCCACCGATGGTACTGACGACGTCCGGCCCCGATTGAAAGGCCGTGACGGTGGCGGGCATCTCGCCATCGGTGATGTCGTCGACGTTCTTGTAGATGGAATCGGCGATGAAGGAAGGCAGATATGCGAAGACCAGCACCGCCACGACAATCAGCGCAACCGACCAGCGGATCACCTTCCTGAACATGGCCCAACCCCGCTAGAGCTTTTCCGGCAATGACGTCGGTCGCAATGGCAGACGAACACTGAGCCTCGCGGGCCAACTCAAAATGCCCGCGCGGAACGTCCAGACGCCGAAATCGCGGCGGGCCCGGGTCGTCCTGACGACGATCAGCTTGAGGTTGTCCTGCTGTCAAGCCGGGATCTCACACATGACAGCCAGTTTGATTGCCGACGGCACGCCGGGCAGCGCATTAAAGCGTCGTGGGCGGTTCCATCGCTCTCCGGATGTCAGGCCAGATGTCGAGCCTCGGTCGCGCCCACAGCTACGGCTGGACTCGGGATTTGCTCGTCCAGCGCCGCCAGGCGCGCGTCAATGGCGGCGATGACCTTGCGCGAGAACGGTCCGAGATGGGCATAGGCTGCGATCATCTGCACGGCAATGCGCGCGGATGTCGTGTCGCGCTTGGCGCAGTTCATGAAAGTTTGCCACAACGGTCCACGCGCCTCGGGAAGGGCGGTGACCACCTTGTGCACCGTCTCCATCGCACCGAGCTTGGCGCGGATATCGCCTTCGGCGAGCTCGTGGCGCTGCCGGGACCGGTCGAGCAGCGTCATGAGGCGGTCGACGCGTCCTGAATAGGCAGCCGGGCTGTAGACGTGCTCCAGCACCCGCTTGTAGTCCGTCAGGATGTCGCGGAGCGGGCGCACCGGATCGAAATTGATTCCAGCCGTGCACTGATCGGCGCCGATGGTCGGCGCCACATCGTGGCCCGCGTGGAGCCGGCCTTCGCGCTCCAGGCGGCGCGTCAGCTGCGTGTTCGGCAAGGCATAGAGCAGCCCGACCATGCTGACGGGAATCGCCGCTTCCTCGATGAAATCGATCATGGCGTCCGCCATGGAGACCTTCTCATTGTCGAAACCGACGATGAAGCCAGCGGTGACGAGCATGCCGGCGGCGTAGATCTTGTGGATGCTCTCGGCGATGTTGCGCCGCGTATTCTGCTTCTTCCGCATCGCGACCAGCGTTGCCGGATCCGGACTCTCGATACCGACGAAGATGGCGAAGAAATTCGCCGCCCCCATCAACTCCAACAGCTCGGGATCATCGGCCAGGTTGACCGAGGCTTCGGTCGACAATTCGAACGGATAGCCGTGGGTCCGCTGCCATTCGGCGAGCTTAGGCAGGAATTGCCGCAGCGACTTCTTGTTGCCGATGAAATTATCGTCGACGAAGTCGAGATGGCCGCGGTAGCCCATCTGATAGAGCCTATCGAGCTCGACGAACATCTGCTCGATCGTCTTGGTCCGCGGCACGCGGCCGTAGAGCTCGATGATGTCGCAGAACTCGCACGTGAACGGACAACCGCGCGAATACTGCACACCGAGATAGAGATAGTCCTCGAACTTGAGCAAGTCGAAACGCGGCACCGGCGTCTTGGTCACGTCCGCCTGGAATTTCGGTGCGGTGAAGGTGCCGCTCCGCGCGCCACCCTCCCAGGCCGCAATGAATTCGTCGATGACGCTCTCGGCCTCACCGAGCACCCGGAAGTCGGCCCGCTCATAGATGTGCGGGCTCGAAGTCGGGTCGGGGCCGCCCACGACCACCGGCTTGCCGGCCGCGCGGCAGAGCTCGATCAGGCGCAGCGTGTCGGCCTGCTGCGGCATCATCCCGCCGGTGAAGACGACATCGGCCCAGGCGAGATCCTCGTCGTTGAAGGGCGCCGTGTTGCAATCGATCAGCCGGACCGTCCAGCTTTCGGGCAGCATCGCGGCAACGGTGATCAGGCCCAAAGGAGCGGCCGGGCGCTTTACGCCCAATACCTTGCAGGATTCGCCAAAGGTCCAGAAGGACTCTGCCGAGAACAGCGGGTATAGCATCAGTACGTTGGGACTCGGCACGTTCATGGAACTCCTTCTGGCGTCGGCGCAGTGTACCAAAGCGCCCGCGTCTTGCACCCCGGCAAAAGGGACAAACTGTCGCCGTGGCCTCGACCGGGCCTGGAACCGGCGTTCACGGCTGGCGTCGCCTCAGACCCATGGATTGGCGCCCGCGGAAGGCCGACCGAATCAACCATGATGGAGGGCGAGACAAAACACCACCCTCCCCACAATCTTCCCTCAGCGGCGTAATTCTTCGCATTTCACCCCTCGGACTGTTGATTTGAACAGTTCCAGTTTGCCGGACACATTGCGCCCCTGAGTTCAATCGGTGGATTGGGCCAATCAGGGGACTTGCGATGGCAAACCTAACAATCAACGGAAAAACCTTCACTCTCGACGTCGAGCCGGATACGCCGCTGCTCTGGGCGATTCGCGAGAATGCCGGCCTGACGGGCACCAAATACGGTTGCGGCATTGCACAATGCGGCGCCTGCACGGTTCACATCGAAGGCGTCGCCACCCGCTCCTGCGGCGTCTCGGTCAGCGAAGCCGAGGGCAAGAAGATCACCACCATCGAGGGGCTCGCCTCCGGCGATGCGCTGCACAAGGTGCAGGAGGCCTGGATCGCCCAGGACGTGCCGCAATGCGGCTATTGCCAGAGCGGCATGATCATGGCGGTGGCGGCGCTGCTGAGCGAGAAGCCGAAGCCCACCGACGCCGATATCGACGAGGCCATCACCAACATTTGCCGCTGCGGCACCTTCCAGCAGGTGCGCGAAGCGATCCACACGATCGCAAGCGCGTAAGGAAATCCCCACATGAATAAGCATGTCTCGCCGCGGCTCAACCGCCGCGCCTTCGTCATCGGCACAGCCGCGGTCGGTGCCGGCCTCGCCATCGGCCTCGACCTCCCCTTCGGCGGCCCCGCCGTGGTCCGCGCCGCCGACGGCTCGCCGGAGATCGGCGCCTGGGTCGTGGTCAGGCCCGACGACACCGTCGTGATCCGCATCGCCCGCTCCGAGATGGGTCAGGGCTCGCTGACCGGCCTTGCCCAACTCGTCGCCGAGGAGCTCGAATGCGACTGGACCAAGGTCACGACCGAATATCCGACACCCGGCCAGAGCGTCGCCCGCAAGCGCGTCTGGGGCGATTTTTCGACCGGCGGCAGCCGCGGCATCCGCTCCTCGCAGGACTATGTCCGCAAGGGCGGCGCCACCGCGCGCGTGATGCTGATCCAGGCCGCCGCCGATGCATGGAAGGTGCCGGCCTCCGAATGCGCGGCCGCGAACAGCGTCATCACCCACACGCCATCGGGCCGGACCACGACCTACGGCAAGGTCGCCGAGGCCGCAGCCAAGCTGTCGCCGCCGGCCGAGGTCAAGCTGAAGGATCCGAAGGACTGGAAGCTGATCGGCAAGGGCGTGAAGCGGCTCGACACCGTCGACAAGACCACCGGCGCCATGATCTACGGCGCCGACATCAAGCTGCCGGGCATGCTGAATGCCGCGATCAAGGATTGCCCCGTGTTCGGCGGCAAGCTGAAGAGCTTTGACGAAGCCAAGATCGCCAGCATGAAAGGCGTCAAGAAAGTCGTCAAGGTCGGCGATACCGCGGTCGCGGTCGTTGCCGACACCTGGTGGCACGCCAAGACCGCGCTGGAGGCGTTGCCGATCGTCTGGGACGAGGGCGACAACGCAAAGGTCTCCAGTGAGACGATTGCCAAGTGGCTGGCCGAAGGCCTCAACAACGACCAGCCGGCCTATGTCGGCAACAAGAACGGCGATGCGAAGGCCGCGATTGCCGGCGCCGCCAAGAAGGTCGAGGCCGTCTACTCCTATCCCTACCAGAACCACGCCACGATGGAGCCGATGAACGCCACCGCGCTCTACACCGCGGACAAATGCGAGGTCTGGTGCGGCACGCAGAATGGCGAGGCGGCGTTCGCGGCGGTGCTCGAAGCTTCCGGCCTGCCGGCCGACAAGTGCGACGTGCACAAGGTGATGTTAGGGGGCGGTTTCGGCCGACGCGGCCAGACCGACTATGTCCGCCAGGCCGTGATGATCGCCAAAGAGATGCCGGGCACCCCGGTCAAGCTGTTGTGGTCGCGCGAAGAGGACATGGCGCACGGCCGGTACCACCCGATCACCCAGTGCAAGATGACCGGCGCGTTCGATGCCAACAACAATCTGGTCGCGCTGCACTACCGCCTGTCCGGGCAATCAATCCTGTTCTCGCTGCGCCCCGAAGCGCTGCAGAACGGCATGGACCCAGCTGCCTTCCAGGGCGTCGCCCAATCCGGCGAAGCGGCGTTCGGCTATTCGGTGCCGAACCTGCTGGTCGAGCATGCGATGCGCAACCCGCACGTTCCGCCCGGCTTCTGGCGCGGCGTCAACGTCAATCACAACGCGATCTACATGGAATGCTTCATGGACGAGCTGGCCCAGGCCGCAGGCCAGGACCCGCTCGAATTCCGCCGCAAGTTGATGGGCAACCATCCCAAGCATCTGGCGGTGCTCAACGCGGTCGCCGAGAAGATCGGCTGGACGACGCCGGCGCCGCAGGGCGTTTATCGCGGCATCGCCCAGGTCATGGGCTATGGCAGCTATGTTGCTGGCGCCGCCGAAATCTCGGTGACCGACGGCAGCAAGATCAAGGTGCATCGCATCGTCGCCTCCACCGATCCCGGCTACGTCGTCAATCCGGCGCAGGTGGAGCGGCAGATCGCGGGGTCCTTCGTCTATGGCCTCTCCGCGCTGTTCTACGGCGGCTGCACCGTCAAGGACGGCAAGATCGAGCAAACCAACTTCGACACCTACAACTCGATGCGCATCAACGAGATGCCGAAGGTTGAATCGGTGATGGTGCCAAGCGGCGGGTTCTGGGGCGGCGTCGGCGAGCCCACCATCGGCGTCGCAGCGCCGGCGGTGCTCAATGCGTACTTCGCCGCGACCGGCAAGCGCATCCGCTCCGTGCCGCTGCGGGACCAGAATATCACCTTCGCCTAAGCACAGCCGCGGCGGCCACGACGGCCGCCGCGGCATTTTGCGGACAAGATTCATGAATGCGCCGGTGACACGGCGGAATGCCGTTCTCGGCATCACCGCCGCGGCCACATCGTTTGCCGTCCCCTCGATCCTGCGCGCGCAATCCGCAGGCCGCATCGTCGTGGTCGGCGGCGGCTTTGGTGGAGCGGCCTGCGCGCGGGCGCTCAAGCGTGCGCAGGCGGGCTTGCAGGTGACGCTGATCGAGCCGAACAAGACCTTCACGTCGTGCCCCTTCAGCAACGAGGTGATCGCCGGCTTGCGCGAGATCGACGCGCAGCAGTTCGGCTATGACAGGCTCGCCGCCGAGGGCGTCACCGTCGCTGCTCAGGCCGCGACGGCCGTCGACGCGCAAAAGCGCAGCGTGACGGCCGCCGATGGCGCCACGTTTGCCTATGACCGCCTCGTGCTCTCGCCCGGCATCGACTTCCACTTTGAAGCCCTGCCCGGCTATGACGACGCCGCATCGGAGAAGATGCCGCACGCCTGGAAGGCCGGCGCGCAAACGCTGTTGCTGCGCAGGCAGCTGGAGGCAGTGGCTGACGGCGGCACGGTCGCGATCGCAATCCCCGCTAATCCCTTGCGTTGCCCGCCGGCGCCTTACGAGCGTGCCAGCCTGATTGCGCATTACCTGAAGACGAACAAGCCACGCTCGAAAGTTCTGATCCTCGACGCCAAGGACAATTTCTCCCAGCAGCGGCTGTTCGAGAGGGCGTGGAAGGAGCTCTATGGCGACATGATCGAGCGCATCGCGCTGTCACAAGGCGGTCGCGTGACCTCGGTCGATCCGGCGACCATGACCATTGTCACCGAGTTCGGCAACTACACGCCAGATGTCGCCAATGTCATTCCGCCGCAACGCGCGGGACGCATTGCCGAGATCGCAGGCGTGGCGGACCACACCGGCTGGTGTCCGATCGATCCCGTGACCTTCGAGTCGAAGCTCGTCAAGAACATCCATGTCATCGGCGACGCCTGCCTCGGCGGCGGCATTCCCAAATCGGCCTCGGCCGCAAGCGGGCAAGGCAAGGCTTGCGCCGCTGCCATCGTCGCTTTGCTCGCGGGCCGGGCACCCGAGACGCCACGGCTGACCGGCGTCTGCTACAACACCGTCGCGCCAGGCTATGGATTTTTGCTTGCAGGCAATTATCAGCCGAAAGGCGACATCTTTGCCGAGGTCGAGGGCGGCGCGACGAGCCCAGTCGATGCCCCGCGCGAATTGCGCGCCCGCGAGGCGACCGAAGCCGAGCGCTGGTTTCAAATCATCACGGCGGACGTCTTTGGTTAGAGCGATGATGGGACCAAGTTGCCGCCACGAGCTAGGTGCGCTCCCTCCCCCGCTTGCGGGGGAGGGTTGGGGAGAGGGTGTCTCCACTCGCGAGACTCCCCAAGAGGAAAAAGCCCTCACCCGCCGCTGCGCGGCGACCTCTCCCGCAAGCGGGAGAGGTAAGCGGAGTTCGCGGCGGCACCGTGCACCCAGTCCGATTTCTGCGGTTGCTGCGTTCATCGCGGCGAGCCTCGCCCTGTCCTCGCTTGCCAAGGCAGACGAACCCGCGCCCTACAAGATCGTAGGCGAAGGCATCCCGGCTTCTCTCACGGGCGCGCCAGGCGATGCCGTGCGCGGCCGCGCGCTGGTGCTGGCGCGCACCACGACCTGCATCCTCTGCCATTCCGGCCCTTTCCCGGAAACGCGGTTCCAGGGAGATCTCGCGCCTGACCTCACAGGCGCCGGGAACCGATGGTCGGTGAGTCAGTTGCGGCTTCGGCTGGTCGATGCGGCGCGCTTCAACCCGGACACCATCATGCCGTCCTATTATCGCAACGGCGACCTCGTACGAGTCGGACGCAATTTTGCCGGAAAGCCGATCTTGTCGGCGGCGGAGATCGAGGACATCGTGGCTTTTCTTGCAACGCTTCGCGACTAGGACTGTTCATGCCAACCACGCGACGACAATTTCTGAGCCTCGCCGGAGGCGTGACGGCCGCCGGGACGATCCCGATCGTCACCCTGCGTCCGCTTCACGCGACGCCCGCGATGCTCAACATCGCAATCCGCAATGTCGTCGGCGAAGCACCAATTCGCACCGGCAGGGTGAAGCTCGACATTCCGCCGCTGGTCGAGAACGGCAACACCGTGCCGATGACGGTGAGCGTTGCAAGCCCGATGACGGCGGACGACCACGTCAAGAGCATCCACGTCTTCAACGAGAAGAACCCGCAGCCGAACATCGGCAATTTCTATTTCGGCCCCTCCACCGGCCGCGCCCAGGTCGCGACCCGCATCCGCCTCGCCGACACCCAGAAGGTGGTTGCGATCGCCCACCTGTCCGACGACACGTTCTGGCAGGTCGCCGCCGACGTGGTCGTGACGCTGGCCGCCTGCACCGAGGAGATGAACTGATGGCCGCGCTCATCAACGTTCCCGCGAAGGCCAAGCGCGGCGACGTCATCGAGATCCGCACGCTGACCTCGCACATCATGGAAACAGGCTTCCGCCATACCACAGACGGCAAGCTGGTGCCGCGCGACATCATCACGAGCTTCTCCTGCCGCTACAACGGCGCCGAGATCTTCCGCGCCGATCTGTTTCCGGCGATCGCGGCCAATCCTTATCTGTCGTTCTTCACGGTCGCCAGGGAAAGCGGCAAGTTCGAGTTCGAGTGGATCGGTGACAACGGCTATTCCTCCACCGCGTCGGCATCGATCATTGTCGAATGAGCGTTTGGCGCGCGATAGCAGCGGCCGCATTGTTCGCCGCAGCGCCTGCCCTGCTCGCCGGTGAGATCCTGCCCGATGCGCGCCGATCCGGCTACTCCTTCATGGGCCCGGACACGCGCGCCATGCAGGACGACGACACCTCCAATCCGGGCATGCTGTTCGTGCTCGATGGCGAACAGCTATGGGACAGGAAGACCGGCAGCGCCGAGAAAGCCTGCGCGGATTGTCATGGCGATGCACGCACCAGCATGAAGGGTGTTGCCGCACGTTACCCGGCCTTCGACAAGGCGCTCAGTCGCCCCGTCACGCTCGACCAGCGCATCAATCTCTGCCGCTCCAATCATCAGCAGGCCTCGCCACTGCCTTACGAGAGCCGCGACCTCCTGGCGCTGTCCGCCTTCGTCGCCCATCAATCGCGCGGTGTCGCGATCACCGCCGGCGACGATCCGCAAGCAAAGCCCTTCGTGGAGCAAGGCCGCGACCTCTTCATGCAGCGCGAGGGCCAGCTCAACCTCGCCTGCACCAATTGCCACGACGACAATTTCGACAAGCGCCTTGCGGGCGCGCCGATCACGCAGGGACAGCCGACCGGCTATCCGCTCTACCGCCTCGAATGGCAAACGCTGGGATCGCTGGAGCGACGGCTGCGCAGCTGCATGAGCGGCGTCCGCGCCCAGGCCTATGATTACGGCTCGCCCGAGCTGGTCGCGCTCGAGCTTTATCTGATGTCGCGGGCGCGCGGCTTGCCGATGGAGACGCCGGCCGTCCGGCCCTGAGACTAGTGCTTTGAGGCTTCCGCTTGCGGCGAGGTGGCTTCGGCCGCAGCCGCGGGTGTCGCGACCGATAGTCCATGGAGCCTCCAGCTGCCGCCGACATCCTGAAACATCAGATCGAAATCGATCTGCAACGGCCTCGTCGGAATGGTGCCGCTGAGCCGCAGCATGCCGCGGCCATTGACGTTGGGTGCCGCCGACAATCGCGGGGCGAGAAGTGCGGCTCCAAACAGGTCGAACTTGCGGGCCCGCAGGTCGGAGAACGCAAGCGCGAGATCGGCGGCACTATTCCTGGCCTGGAATTCAGGTGCGGCAAGGTCGCGCAACACCGAATAATTGCCGGAGCGATTGGCGTCATTCAACGTCAGGAGCGAGGAGCGGATCAGATAGAGTGCCTGCTCGACGGTGACCTGCGGCCCGCCCTGTCGTGTCGGGGCCGCGGCGGGCTGAACCGCCCAACGATCCGCAAAGCCGGAAGGCGGTGATTGCGTCTCCGCACGCATGGGTGCGCAGGCTGCGATGAGGATCATACCTATGATCAATCGTGGCGATACGACCATACACTCACCAGCCCATGCGCAAGCCGACGCGTCCGCCGGCGACCCGCTGGTCGGGTCCGTAACCTATTCCGCCGTTGAACTGCATGTTCTGATTGAGACGTAGTGCCGCGTTGAACGCGAGACCGTTGGCCCGCTCGAAGGTCCCGTAGTTCATGGTCACGGCAAAACTCTCATTCGGCAGCAGCGTCGGCACGCCGGCCATGGCAAAGGCCATGGCGACGCCGCTGGTCACCTTGCTGGTCCGGCTGCTGAGGTCGTCGAGGCGGCCGTTGATGCTGGCGAGCTGGCCATTGATGGCGCTGAGATCGCTGGCCGAGGCGATGCCGAGATTGGCAAGCGTCGTGGTCGCGAGATTGCCGGCGCCATCGGAAGTGACAAGCTGGGTCGTGCCGCTCTGCGCAGCCTTGCTGGCCGAAGAAGTGATGCCGGCCATAGTGTAGGTGTTGCCGGCCGTGCCGAACGTCTGCTGGTTGGCGCGGGTCACTGTGGCGCCATTGCCGAAGGCGGCGGAATTGGCAAAGCCGGCGCTGGAATTGTTGCCGATAGCGAAGGCATTGGCCCCAGTGACCGAAACGGTGTTGCCGATTGCGATGCCGCCTGAGCCGGTCACGGTCGCCGCGTTCGCCATCACCAGCGCATTGGGCGCATTGACGGTGTTGCCGGAGCCGAACACGGAGGATCCGGCAGCGCTCGCCGTGCCGGCCACCGCATTGTTGGAGCCGACTACATTGACGTTGTCGCCCCGCCCGGCCTGATTGGTGCCGTTGACGGTGTTGTTGTCGCCCAGCACGAAGCTGCCGTTGCCATTCAGCGTATTGGGGTCGCCGATGGCGTAGCTGCCATTGCCGCGCACGGTCTGCCCGGTGCCGAACGCGCCGCTGTTGTTGCCGGTGACACTGTTGCTCGCGCCGACCGCGGTGCTGTTGGCACCATTCACTCCGGTATTGTAGCCGACCGCCGTGCCGTTTGTGCCCGCTGCATAAACGTTGGCGCTGGCACCTATCGCCAAGGCGTTGTCGGCGAGCGCCCGACTGGCGTTGCCAACCGCCGTGCTGGCAATGCCGCCTGCTGCCGCTCCATAGCCTACGGCCGCACTGGCAAAGGCGCCAGCGGCCGCCTGGTAGCCGATCGCCGTGCCGGCAAAGCCTAACGCGGAACTCTGGTAGCCGAAAGCCGAAGCGTTGGCGCCGCTGGCCGAACTCGAGGCGCCGGCCGCCGTGCTCCAGAAGCCGCCCGCATAGCTGTGATAGCCCAGCGCCGTGCTCATGCCGCCTGCGGCGAGGCTTCCGGCACCAAAGGCCGAGGCCTCCGAACCGGCAGCGCTCGAAGCGCCGTATGCGGCGCCCTCGGTCGTCGCGCTTGCATTGGCTCCGCAAGCGACGCTTGAAAACGAGCTTGCGGTTGCACCGGCGGCACTGTTGCTGGCATCGACGCAGACGAACTGCGCCCGCGCGGATGAGGCATCCAGCCAGGCGAAGGCGAGCGCGATTGCAGCAGCCGCGAAATTCCCGAGCAAGGGCCGGCCGCACCCGCGGCGCGCAGCCCCCCTCGCGGCCGACGTCCTTCTCTCGACGATCCGACCCTCAGCCGGCTTCAACGCAACCGCCATCCCCTGCTCGCTCATCGCTCACCTTCAAGTCATTAGCAAATTGCGCGGGCCGGCAAACACTCACGTCTGGCCCGCGCGCGATAATATGAATATTCATGTCCGTAGACTGCGGTTCGACGACGTGGAAACTTGCCTGATCGTCCCAATTTGCAGACCAACTGCCGGAGGGAGCGGCCTGGCATGACGAAAATTCCGTATCTGCGGTTCGATACAGCGGAGCTACCCGCCGCCGAGCGGCTCGATCGCTACCGCGCGATTCTCACCCATTACGAGGTGTCGGTCCCCGAAGGCACGTCCAGCGACGACTTCGAGGTTCTGGCCGAGGCCTGGCTGCTGGGCGGCCTCGTGACCGCATCCACCAGGATGGGGCCCGTGCGCTTCACCCGCACCGCCGCGCTGGCAAAGGCCGATGGCCGCAACTCATTCGCGCTGCTGCTGCTCCGTCGCGGCGCCTGGAGCGGCGAGGTCGACGGCGAGCCGATCTCGGCCGGCCCCGGCCAGGTGCTAGTGCTCGACCTGACCCGGCGCTTCGACGGCATCGCCACGGCGACCGACACGATCAGCCTCGACGTCGAGCGCGATGCAATCGTCAACGCCGCGCCCGATGGTCTCGACCTGCACGGGCTCGTCCTCGACGGCGCCGCCGGCCGCGTGCTCGCCGATCAGATGGGACTGCTGCGACGACGGCTTCCGGCGATGGACGGGAACGAGGCGCCCGAGGCGGTCCAGACGACGCTCGGGCTGCTGCGCGGATGTTTCGGCATGGCCGCGCGGCCGCGCGAGCAAGGGCTCGCCCGGCGCGACATCGCCATCCTTCATCGCGCCAGCCGTTTCATCGATCAGAACCTCGGTCACCCCGATCTCTCGGTGGCAACCATCTGCCGCGAGATCGGCGTGTCGCGCTCGGTGCTCTATCGGGTCTTCACGCCGCTGGCGGGCGTCGCCGATTACATCCGCGGACGGCGGCTCGAGGCGATCCATGTGCTGCTGGATGACGCCGACGAAGACCGCTGGAATGCGGAGATCGCAGCTGAATTCGGCTTCGTGAGCCAGGCCCATTTCAGCCGCAGCTTCCGGCAACGCTTCGGCTACTCGCCGCGCGCAGCGCGCGACTCCCGCGATCTCGCAGCTGCCGTCGACGCTGGCCCGGAGCTATTCCGCGAGTGGATCAACCAGCTCGGTTGACTTGCCTTGTCGTGCGGCTTGAAAGGAAACGGCCGGGCAGCATATCGCCCCCCGGCCGCAATCTCCGCTTCGCTTCTCCTATTCCGCCGGCGCGGCCGACATCTCCGGATGGGCGGCATAGTGTCCGCCGGCGCCAAGCTTGCTGGCCGCGAACAGGCCGGCGGCCATCGCGGCGTAGGCCAGCGCAACGGCGGGCGTGACACCGAATCCGCCGCCGATGCCGACGGCCTCGCCATGCATGAAGCCGAAATAGGTCAGGACCGCACCGACCAGCGCGAAGCCTGATGCCTTCTCGAAGTCGCGCTCGAGGATGAAGACGCCGATCGCGCCCAGGATGAGGCCGCCGAGGATGGAGCCGCCGCCCATCACCTCCAGTCCGTGGTAGAACACGCCCTGCTGCGGCAGCGCGGCGATCGCGGCAGCCTTCACCGCGTCGGCCTTGTCGGCCGCCATGCCGCCGACGGTTGCCGCCGCATTCATGGTCGAGCCCAGCATCGTGTCGATCTGCAGCTTGGCCCAGGCGGCCAGATGCGGGGTCAGCGCCAGCACGATCGCGGGCGCGTGCTTGACCGGCGTGGTCTGGAACGCCTGGGCGCCGATCAGCATGCCGATGTAGAGCAGGATCGGCGAGATCGCGACCACGGGCACGAGGGCCAGCAGCACCGAGATGATGCCGAACCAGGCCAGCACGATCACCATGATGCCGGTTGCGGCGGAGTAACCGATACGGCCGCCCATTGCCTTCCAGCCGGGATGGCCGATATAGACGGCGTTGATGAAGGGATTGCCCATCAGGCAGCCGATCAGGCTGACGACGCCGTCCGCCGTGAGCACCCGCGTGGTTGGATATTCGTCGCCGGCGGCTTCCGCGCTCTCGACATTGTCCATGGCTTCGACGAGGTCATAGATGCCGAACGGAATGGCGGTGACCAGGATGATGCCGAGGAATTCGAAGCCGGAGAACACGTAGCCCACGGCGGGAATCGGCACCGAGAAGCCGAAATTGGCGAAGGCATCGCCGACACCCTTGACGCTAAGTCCACCGAGGCCAAGACCGAACAGGTTCGAACCCCAGGCGATGATCATCCCGACTGCGATCGCGACGAGGCCTGCGGGAATGCCGCGCGGATATTTCACGCCACCGAACCAGCTCACCAGGATGATGGCGAAGCAGACGAGACCAATCTGCGGCGTCATATACATCTCAAGCGCCGGCCGCATCGAGATGAAGGTGACCGAGACGCCGGCAAGCGTGCCGAGCAGCGCCGCGCGCGGCGTGATCTTGCGGATGAATGGCGCTATGAAGCCGCCGATCATGAGAATGAAGCTCTGGAAGAACACCCAGACGAGGCCGGCCGACCAGCCCTTGAGCGGGTCACCGGTCTTCAGCGTGATCGGCAGCATGATCACGAAGGTGACGATGAACATGTGCGGCACGCTGACGCCCGAGGGTAGCGCGCAGACGTCGTTGCGGCCGGTCTTCTGCGCCAAACGGTAGGCGAGGTAGGCGTAGTAGAAGGTCGAGAGGCACATCATCAGCCCTAGCGCGGGCAGGATGCGGCCGAACACCAGACTGTCCGGCATCTTCAAGACGAAGCGCAGCAGCCCCGTGAGCACCAGCATGTTGACGAGGATGTTGGTGCCGAAGCCGAAAAACGCGTTCCAGTCGCCCGATGTCCATAGCGCCGGCTTGAACTCGGACTTGTTCAAGTCAGATTTGCCGGCCGTCCCCGTCAATGTGCTCATGACAATACCCCTATGTGGTCGAAACCTTCATTGCCTCCAGAACTGCGGCTGAGGTTGCGACCCAGCCGAAGATGCCGCCCTGGGCCTTGATCATCTTCAGGCCCATCTCGTGAAACTCGGGGAAGTAGGATGCGCAGCCGTCCGACATGACGACGCAGCGGTAGCCGCGGTCATTGGCCTCGCGCACTGTGGTGTTGACGCACACTTCGGTGGTGACGCCGCACACCAGCAAATTCTCGATGCCGTATTTCTCCAGCACGTCGCCGAGCTCGGTGGCGTAGAACGCGCCCTTCCCCGGCTTGTCGATCACGATCTCGCTGTCGAGCGGATAGAGCTCGGGAATGATGTCGTGGCCGGCTTCGCCGCGAATGAGGATGCGGCCCATCGGGCCGGGATCGCCGATGCGCAAAGACGGCGCGCCGCGTTCGACTTTCGCCGGCGGCGCGTCGGAGAGATCGGGCAGATGGCCCTCGCGGGTGTGGATCACCAGCATGCCGGTGTCGCGCGCCGCCGTCAGCACGGTGCCGATCGGCTTCACCGCGCGCGCAAGCTGGCTGACGTCGTTGCCGAGCGTCTCGCCGAAGCCGCCGGGCTCCATGAAGTCGCGCTGCATGTCGATGATGAGAAGCGCGGTGCTCGGCCAGTCGAGCCTGATCGGCTCGGGCTCGGCGCTGATGACGCCCAATGTCGACTTGCTCGAGTCCAGCATGACGCCCGCCCCTCGCGAGAACTCTCTTTGCCGGAGTTCTGCAAGCGCCGTGCCATTGTGTACAATTGCGGTGGAGCGCCGGACGCGAGGGAATTCGTTGTGTAGTCAGAAGGTTACGCAAGCGATCGGCGTCTGCATATTCCCTGTGCGACGGCTTCGCCGCGTGCATCTGCTTAAAGGATGGGCGGCCGATTGGCAGCATTCTTCCCTTCTCCCCTCACAAGGGGAGAGGGTGCAGCCATCGCTCCTACACCCCATACAGCTGCCGATACTCTTCCTCGTAGGGCGCATAGGAGTCCTTCATCGTCGCCATGTTCAGCAGCATGGTGGCCACCATGCTGCCCGCCTTGTCGAACACGCGTGTCCTGACCCAGGCGCTTTCGGTGCGGCGGCTGCCGGAGAGCGCGACCACCTCGCGCTCGACTTCGTACTCCTCGCCCTCGAAGAGCGGGCCCTTGATCAGCCGGATCTCCTGATCGGCGAACAGGCCGACGGCCGGGCCCTTGGCCGGGAGCGGATCGTCCTTCGAGCGATACTGGAACAGCACGCTCAGCATCTCCATCGGGATGATCGGTCTGCCCCAGGGGTTGTCGGCGCCGGAATAGTAAGGCGAATTCTCGGTGATGACGGCGAGCTTCTGCCGCAGCGAGAACGGATAGAGGTCGCCCATGGTCTGATCGAACGCCATGCGGACCGTCTGTCGCTTGCCGGTCTGCGCCACCTTGACGTCGCGCAGGATCACGGGATCGGCGAGCGGCTTGAGCTCGGCGAGGCGCGCCTCCAGCGCAGTCGCTGCGTGCGGTTCACCGACCGAAGCCGTGCCGCGCAGCACCTCGGTGCCGTCGCGCTTGACCATCTGGATCTGGCACTGGCTTGTCCCGGGCAGTGGCTTCGACAGAATCGCCTGCACCTCCTCGCCCTCATAGCAGACGCTGCGATAATGCGCGGACAGGCAGCCGGTTTCGAACCAGGTGTGTCCCCACAGCTGCGCGCAGAGCGGAGCGAACTGGCTGAAATGCGTCGGGCCTTCGATGGTGCCGCCCTTGAAGCCGAGCTTCTGCGCGGTGGCGTCGTCGTGAATGGACGCGTGCGCGTCGTAGGTTTGCGCTTGCAGCATCTGACGCGGCTGGCGCCACGGTCCAATCAGGGCCTCGGCCGTCGCTGTGATCTCGGTGTCGAATGCGTTTGCAGCCATGATGTTCTCCACTGGAAGCCATGACTAGCAGGAGCGCCACGGATGCGGCCAGCGATATTGACTTCGCCGGCCCATGCTCTTGACTGGCATCTCTCGCTTCGCAAAGCCGCAAGCCTCCCGCGGCGCAAAATCCCTCGCCGGACTACCACACAAGGACTGCCGAAATGACGCTGTTGCAGGTCGAGCTGGACGACAAATACCGGCTCGAATCGAAGCGGATCTTCCTGTCCGGCACACAGGCTCTGGTTCGCTTGCCCATGTTGCAGCGCGAACGCGACCGGCTCCAGGGCCTCAACACCGGCGGATTCATCTCCGGCTATCGCGGTTCCCCGCTCGGCATGTACGACCACGCGCTGTGGCGCGCGAAGTCGCACCTCCAGCAGCATGACATCGCCTTCGTCCCTGGCCTGAACGAGGATCTGGCGGCGACTGCGGTCTGGGGCAGCCAGCAGGTCGGCTTGTTTCCGGGCGCCAAGGTCGATGGCGTATTCGGCATCTGGTACGGCAAGGGCCCAGGCGTCGACCGCTCGGTCGATGCCCTCAAGCACGCCAACGCCGCCGGCACCTCGCTCAACGGCGGCGTGCTTGCGCTGGCCGGCGACGACCACGGCTGCCAGTCCTCGACGCTGGCGCATCAGAGCGAGCAGGTGTTTGCGGCTGCGCTGATCCCCGTGATCAATCCGGCGACGCTGCAGGACTATCTCGATCTCGGCCTCTACGGTTTTGCGCTGTCGCGCTTCTCCGGCTGCTGGGTCGGCTTCAAGGCGATCAGCGAAACCGTGGAGAGTTCGGCGTCGATCGACAGCGACCCTGAACGCATCAAGATCGTGCTCCCTGACGATTTCGAGATGCCGCCCGGCGGCCTCAACATCCGCTGGCCCGATCCGCCGCTGGAAGCGGAGCGGCGCCTGTTCGGCCCGAAAATGGCGGCGGTGCAGGCCTTCGCCCGCGCCAACCAGCTCGACCGCATCGTGCTCGATTCCAAGCCTGCGCGGCTCGGCATCGTCGCGACCGGCAAAGCCTATCTCGATCTGCGCCAGGCGCTGGCTGATCTCGGCATCACCGACAAGGACGCGCAGGACCTCGGTCTTCGCATCTACAAGGTTGCCCTGACTTGGCCGCTGGAAGAAAGCGGCGCCAAGCGTTTCGCCGATGGTCTTCAGGACGTGCTCGTGGTCGAGGAGAAGCGCGGCTTCATCGAAGACCAGCTGATGCGCATCCTCTACAACATCGATGCATCGCGGCGCCCGACGATCACGGGCAAGCGCGACGAAAGCGGCGCGCCGCTGCTCCCGAGCGAGGGCGAGCTGACGCCGACCATCGTCGCCGGCGCGCTGGTGGCACGCTTGCGCAAGCTCGGCCATCACAGCCCGGTGCTGGAGCAGCGCCTCGCCCGGCTCGAGGCCTTCGACAATCCTGTCACCACCAGCACGCAGATCAAGCTCGCGCGCACGCCCTTCTTCTGCTCGGGCTGCCCGCACAACACCTCGACCCGCGTGCCCGAAGGCAGCCGCGCCATGGCCGGCATTGGCTGCCACGGCATGGCCCTGAGCATGCCGACACGCCGCACCGATCTGATCTCGCATATGGGCGCCGAGGGCGTGAACTGGATCGGCCAGTCGCCCTTCACGAGCGAGACGCACATCTTCCAGAATCTCGGCGACGGCACCTACACCCATTCCGGGCTGTTGGCGCTCCGCGCCGCATCGGCCGCCGGCATCAACATCACCTACAAGATCCTTTATAACGACGCCGTCGCCATGACCGGCGGCCAGCCCGCCGAAGGGGCCTTCAACGTCGCGCAGATCGCGCATCAGGTCTGGGCCGAGGGCGTCAAGCGCCTGGCAATCGTCTCGGACGATCCGGGCAAGTACCCGCAAGGAAACTACTTCCCGCAAGGCGCGACCATCCATCACCGCCGCGAGCTCGATGCTGTCCAGCGCGAGCTGCGCGACATCAAGGGTCTCACGGTCGTGATCTACGACCAGACCTGCGCCGCGGAAAAGCGCCGACGCCGCAAGCGCGGGCTTTATCCCGATCCCGCCAAGCGCGCCTTCATCAACGAGCTGGTCTGTGAAGGTTGCGGCGACTGCTCGCAGGCCTCCAACTGCGTCTCGGTGCAGCCGCTGGAGACCGAGTTCGGCCGCAAGCGCCAGATCGACCAGTCGAACTGCAACAAGGACTTTTCCTGCGTCGAGGGCTTTTGCCCGAGTTTTGTGACCGTCCATGGCGGTTCGCTCAAGCGCATGAAGACTTCGGCCGTCGATTCCGGCCAGCTGTTCGCCGATTTGCCGCTGCCGCCCGCACGCGAGCTGGACGCGCCCTACAACATCCTCGTCACCGGCATCGGCGGCACCGGCGTCATCACCATCGGCGCCCTGCTCGGCATGGCGGCCCATGTCGACGGCCGCGGCTGCTCGGCGCTCGACTTCACCGGCCTGTCGCAGAAGAACGGCGCCGTGATGAGCCATGTCCGCATCGCACGGAAGCCGGAGGATATCGCCGCGGTCCGCATCACCACCGGCGGCGCCGACGTCATTCTCGGTTGCGACATGATCGTCTCGGCCGGCCCCACCGCGCTCAGCCGCGCCGAACGTGGCGTGACCAAAGCCTACATCAACGCCGATTTGCAGCCGACCGCGAGCTTCGTGCAAAACCCCGACCTCGACTTCGAGATGGGCACGATGCAGACCGTGCTGCGCGACGCCGTCGGCGACAAGAACCTCGATATTATCGATGCCACGGGCATAGCCGCCGCGCTGATGGGCGACAGCATCGCCACCAACCCCTTCATGCTCGGTTTTGCCTTCCAGAAGGGCGCGATCCCGCTGTCGCTGGAGGCGCTGCTGCGCGCCATCGAGATCAACGGCGCCGCGATCGAGATGAACAAGCTCGCCTTCACCTGGGGACGCCTGGCCGCCCACGACATGTCGCGGGTGCGCAGCGTGCTGCAGTTCAAGAGCCGGGCGGCGGCGCCGACGAAGTCGCTCGACGACATCGTCGCGACGCGCACGGAGTTTTTGACCAGCTATCAGGACAAGGCCTATGCCGACCGCTATCTCGCGGCCGTCGCCAAGGTACGCAAGGCGGAAACATTCGCCTCTCCCGCGTCAACCGAGCTGACCGAGGCCGTCGCGAAAAATCTGTTCAAGCTGATGTCCTACAAGGACGAGTACGAGGTCGCCCGGCTCTACACCGACGGCAGCTTCGCGAAGAAGGTCTCGGAGAGATTCGACGGCGACTTCACCCTGAAATACCATTTGGCACCACCGATCTTCGCCAAGCGCGACAAGTCGACGGGCCGGCTGCAGAAGCAGGAGTTCGGCGGCTGGATGATCCATGCCTTCCGCGTTCTCGCCAAGCTCAAGTTCCTGCGCGGCAGCGCGCTCGATCCGTTCGGCCGCACCGAGGAGCGCCGGACCGAGCGCAAGCTGGTTGAGGATTATCTGTCGATGATCGATCAGCGGATGGCCGGGCTGAAGGCAGAGCAGATCCCGCTGCTGGCACGCCTCGCGCGCGTGCCCGAGACGATCCGAGGCTTCGGCCACGTCAAGGAGGCCAACATCAAGCTGGCGGCGGCCGAGACGGCGCGGCTGGAGGCGGAGCTGGAGAACAGCCGTTTTGCGGCGGCGGCGGAGTAGCGGCTAAGAACGCAGGCTCTCTCCCCGTCATTGCGAGGAGCCATGCGACGAAGCAATCCAGAGTCTCGCCGCATACTCAGTGTCATCGCCCGGCTTGATGTATAGACCGGGCGATCCAGCTCCCGAGGCGGTTGTGATTGAACCGATGGGCCGCGGCGTACTGCATGCCCCGCTTTCGCGGAGCATGGCAGCGGTGGAAATAGCTAAACCGACGCCGACACGCCTGCAGCGGTCTCACGTGTGACGCTTCCCTCCGCCAGATGCCTTCCTGCGATATATCCAAACACCAGTGCCGGCCCCAGCGTGATGCCCGGTCCCGGATAATTCCCGTTCATGATCGAGCCCATGTCATTGCCGCAGGCATAAAGGCCCGCAATCGGCGTGCCGTCAGCGCGCAGCACCCGGGCTTGCGGATCGACCTTCATGCCGACGGCCGTGCCGAGATCGGCCGGATGGATGCGCATCGCGAGGTACGGGGCGCGGAGGATGGGCGCAACGCAGGGATTAGGCTTGTGAGCGGCATCGCCGAGATGGCGCTGATAGATGGTGCTGCCGCGGCCGAATTCGGCATCGCGCCCCTCCTTCGCGCCTTCGTTGTAGCTCGCGATCGTCGCCGCCAGCACCCGCGGCTTGATGCCGATCTTCGCCGCGAGGCCCGCGATATCAGGCGCCTCGATCAACTCGCCGCTTGCCACATAGCGCCGATAGCTCCGCGCGAACGGCCTGATGCGGCCGAGGCCGTAAGCCCACAGGAACCGGCGGTCGCAGATCAAATAGAACCGCCGGTCCGCTTCGCCATTGCTGTCGCGCAGCATGGCCAGCACGAATTCGTGGTAAGACAGCGCCTCGTTGACGAAACGCCGGCCCGCGGCATTGACGGCGATCACGCCGGGCTTGGCGCGGTCGGTCACAAGGTGCGGGAACACGCCGCGGCTGCCGTCGGCGCGGCGGAATAGCGAGGCCGGCACCCAATAGGCCCGCCTGGTCGCATCCGCATTGAGCGCGGCACCTGTCGCTGCCGCCAGCCGAAGTCCGTCGCCGGTGCTGGAAGGGCTGGTCGCCGAGACGAATCCAGCCGCCGCCGGGAAAAAGCGCTTGCGCAATACGGCGTCGTGCGAGAACCCGCCGGTTGCCAGCACCACGCCGCGGCGCGCTGCGATCGGCCGGTCGCGCGAGCCGTGACGGATCACCACGCCACTGACGCGGTCGCCCTGCATCGAGAGGTCTTCGACATCGGCGCTGAAGAGAACTTCAACCTGCCGCGCCAGCACCGAAGCATAGAGCTGCGCGGCAAGTGCGTTGCCGAGATACAGCAACGTGCCGCGCGGGCTCCGCAGCCGCTGCAGCGCATATCGAGAGATCAGCCGCGCCGCACGCAGGGTCGAGCGCAGCGATTTTCCAACACTGCGCAAATGCGGAACGTCGCGAGGATCGACCATCATCCCGCCGAACAGCGTGAACTCCGGCAACGGTGGCCGCAATCGCGCAAAAGCGCCGCCGAGCCGCGTGCCGTCGAAACCGACCGGCTCCAACACGCGGCCACCGGGCGTTGCGCCCAGCCGCTCCGGATAACAATCCGGACAAGCCTTCACCGGCTGGAGGCGAACTTCCGTATTGGCTTCGAGATAGGCGATCGCCTCGGGCCCGCGCGCGAGGAAGGCGGCACGCAGACCGGCATTGGCGGGCTCGGGCACCGTGCTCGACAGATATTGGACGGCATCCGCGACGCTGTCGGAGAGCCCGGCCTCCCTCATCCTGGCATTGGCCGGAATCCAGACCATGCCGCCGGACCAGGCGGTGGTGCCGCCGACGAACGCGGTCTTCTCGATCATCAGCACGCGCAGGCCTTGCGCAGCGGCCACGGCCGCCGCCGTCATGCCGCCGGCACCGGCGCCGATGACAATGACGTCGTAGGTCTCATGCGCCGGCATCACGCGGCGGGTTTCCGAAGGCGAGGCATGACACCGTCATACCCCGCCTCGCCCCTTCGGCGCTAGCGCTGCGGCTTGCGCTCGATCGGGTCGATATCGATCGCCCGCAGGCGGCCGAGGCGCAGCACGTCCATGGCGAGCCGCCGGCCGATGCGGTCGCGGTCGAGCACGCGGATCAAATCGTCGACGCCGTTGATCTCAACGCCGTCGAGCCTGATGACGACGTCGCCAGGCAACAGGCCCGCCTTCGCCGCCGGACCCTCCGGCTCGATCTGCGCGAGCAATGCGCCCATCTTGTTTTCGATGCCGGCCAGCACCGCATGCCGCCGTGGGATCGGCGCGGTCTGTCCGGCGACGCCGATATAGGCGCGACGGACATAGCCGTGACGGATGATCTCCGACAGCACGAATTGCGCGGTGTTGCTGGCAACCGCGAAGCAGATGCCTTGAGCGCCGTTGATGATGGCAGTGTTGATGCCGATCACCTCGGCATTCGACGACAGCAGCGGGCCGCCGGAATTGCCAGGGTTGAGCGCGGCGTCGGTCTGGATCACGTCCTCGATGGTGCGCCCGCTCACCGAGCGGATCGAGCGGCCGAGCGCCGAGACCACGCCGGCGGTCACGGTCGATTCGAAACCGAGCGGATTGCCGATCGCGATCACGAGCTGGCCGCGGCGCAGCGTCTTGGAATTGCCGAGCGCGGCATAGGGCAAATGGCGCACGCCGTTGGCGCGCAGCAGCGCAAGATCGGTATCGGGATCGACGCCGAGCACCTGGGCTTCGCCGACATGGCCCTCGACGTCGCGCAGCCGGATCTCCTTCGACGTGCCGACCACGTGGCTGTTGGTGAGGACGAGGCCATCAGGCGAGATCACGATGCCCGAGCCGAGCCCGCCGCGCTCGCGGCCGTTCGGCACTTTTGGCCCGGTCTCGACACGCACGACCGCGGGGCCGACCCGGTCGGTCACATCGATCACGGCATTGGAATAGGCGTCCAGCAACGCCCGGTCATCGGCCGGCGCAGATGCTGTCGTTCGCGATGACGCGGCGTCATCGACGATATCTGAGGTGAAATCCAGCATGGCAAGAGTCCTTGAAGGCTCACACAGATGGTGGCCTGTGCCCGGCCGCGCAAGGTGCCCGTCGGGCGCGCAGGGCTGGACTGCCCAGATGGCTAGGGCGCCCGCCTGAGCGTACCGGCCCTCGCCTTCACCGGATCGAGCAGCGACCAGTCCCCATCCGGAAGCACATGGCCCTTCGGGAATGGCGCCCGCAGCTCGATCCCCAGCGAACCCAGCACGCGGTCGTCGCGGTAGTAGCATTGCAGCACGACACGGACGAGCGTCGCGGCGGCGACGCCGCCGTGCTTGCGAAACTCCTGCGCCACCGCATCGCGTCTGGTGGCATCGAGCTCGGCGAGCGGCGCTCCTGCCAGTCGCGCCAGATCATCCAGCGCGGCCGCGACCAATTTGGTATCGCGGCCAAGCGTTGCGAGCATATCTGCCTGGATCGCGGGATCGTCCGCGCCGGGCACCTTGTACTCGTCGCTGGCGGGAACGATCATCGCGGCGATGCTGCGGAGGTCGTCGCGTTGGGTGCGCGTGAGATTGTCTGCGGACATGGCGGCCTTAATCAAACAAATTGGCGAGGCGCTGCTTCATCTGGTCGGCGATGTAGAGCGCGAGGGCCTGGATGGTGGAGGTCGGGTTCACGCCGCCCGACGTGACGAAGATGCTGCCGTCGACGATGAAGAGATTCTTGACGTCGTGCGTGCGGCCCCATTCATTGACCACGGAGCGCTCCGGGTCGGTGCCCATCCGCGCGGTGCCGAGCAGGTGCCAGCCGCCCCAGGGGATCGGCGAATTGATGCAGATGTCGGTGGCGCCCGCGGTCTCCAAAATCTCCCGGCCGCGCGCCAGCGCATGCTCCATCATCTTCCGGCTGTTCTCGCTGATGGTGTAGTCGATCTTCGGCGCGGGAATGCCGTGGCTGTCCTTGAGCACGGGATCGAGCGTGACGCGATTATGCTCCTCCGGCAGATCCTCGCAGATCGCGGAAAATCCGAGCCGGTGGCCGTTCAGCTTGCGGAAGACGCGGTGATGATCCTCGCCCCAGGGCAGAATGCCCTTCTGCTCGCTGACGACAGCCTCGAACACCGGCCCTGCCCCACGCACGAACTGGACGCCATAGCCGCGCACGAAGCCGCGCGAGGGGTCCGTGTCGTACCACTGCTTGCTCCACAGGCAGGTCGGCGGCGCGCGGTTGCTATCGGTCGGCTCCTTCACATAGCCGTAGATCTGCGCATAGGGATGGAACATCAAATTCTTGCCGACGAGGCCCGACGAATTGGCAAGGCCGTTCGGAAAGCGGTTTGACGCCGAATTCAGCAAAAGCCGCGGCGTGCCGACGCCGTTGCAGGCGATGATGACGACATGCGCGGGCTGGAACTGCTCGACGCCGTCCTTGTCGTAATAGACCACGCCGGAGGCCATGCCACTCTCGTCGGTGGTGATCTCACGTACCCGGCAATGGGTGCGCAGCTCGACACCGGCACGGACCGCCTGTGGCCAATAGGTGATGTCGGTGGAGGATTTGGCGCCTTGCGCGCAGGCCGGCGTGCAATGGCCGAGATTGATGCAGCGCGCCCGGCCCTCATAGTCCATCGTCGCGACCGTCGTATCCGACGGCCACCAGTGCCAGCCGAGCTTGTTCATGGCCTTGCCGATGATGGCGCCGGACAATCCGAGCGGCTGTTGCGGCATCGGCGGATGCGTCAGCGGCGAGAGCGGATCGCCTGACAAGCCCGACGTGCCCATGATCCGATCGTTCTCCTCGAAGAACGGGGTCAGCGCGTCGTAATCGATCGGCCAGTCGTCGGCGACGCCGTCCAGCGTCCTCACCTTGAAATCGGAGGGATGCAGCCGCGGCCAGTGCGCGGTGTACATCACCGTGGAGCCGCCGACCGCGTTGTAGTTCACGACCTTGATCGGCGAATTGTCGTCGTTGATCGGATAGTCCTCGGGCCGGCCGCGCACGTTCGGGCTCGACGACCACTCGCCGTAGAACTTGGCCTCCCAGTCCCGGCCCGTGCTGGGATATTCCGCCGGGTTCATCCAGCCGCCCTGCTCCAGGCAGAGAATGTGCATCTTGGTCTCGGCCAGCGACCACGCCACCGCCGCGCCCGAAGCGCCGGCGCCGATGATCAGGACGTCCACGGGGTCTTTCATCGCAACCTTTTCCTCCCGCCCTCGCCGCTTCCCGGGCGATTCGGCCTGCACGGTCCGCAAGGCCTGGGAACGATAGGGTCAGAGCGGGCGGGGAGTAAAGCCGCGGGGCCGGAATGTCGCACTTCGCAGGGTGCAGACCATTGGTATCGCCACATCCGGATGCTAGGAACAGGCACACGAGCAATCGATAGCGAGACCGTATGTCCTTCCGAAATGTCTTTGCCGCCGCCCGCGCTTTTGCGCTCGTTTTGTTTTTCGCCTTGTCCGGAGTCCTGGCGTCTTCCGAGCCGGCTTCCGCGCTGACCGCCGCCGCGACAGTCCGCGACGGCAACTCCATCCAGCTTGGCGACGTCACCTACCGGCTTGACGGCGTCGACGCGCCCGAGCTCGACCAGGTCTGCATCGACGACCACGCCGATTCCTGGACCTGCGGCATCGAGGCTCGCGACCAGCTGGCGAAGCTGATCAACAAGCGCTCCGTGCGCTGTGACGATGTCGGGCCGGAGAAGAGCTTTGGCAAACGGCACCGGGCGATCTGCACGGCCGAGGGCGACAAGGCCAGCCTGAACGAGCAGCTGGTCAAGCTCGGCTTTGCCGTCGCCCGCGAGCCGATCAAGGCGAACGTCAAGCCGGCCGTGGCCGAGGCCAAGTCGGCCGCCGCCGGGATCTGGAAGGGCTGTTTTGTTGCGCCGCAAGACTTCCGCGCGGGCAAGAAGGACGGCGCACTGCTGGGCGCCGCCTGCCGTCCGGACCGCGACAAGGAAATTCGCGCTGTGCTGTTCCCGGAGGAACTGACGATGCCGCCGAGTTGCAGCATCAAGGGAAAGCTCGCGGTGCGCGCACGCGTCACCGGCAACATCGGCATCTATCATCTGCGGGGTTGCCCGAGCTACCCCGCGACCACCAAGCCGGACCGCTGGTTCTGCTCGGAGGACGATGCCCAGGCGGCCGGCTTCCGCAAGGCCTACAACTGCCGCCGGCCGAAGTGAAAAATTCCCTCACGCATCCGTGAGTAGTAGTCCATGACCGTATTGATCCGGAATTGAACCCCTTCGCGAGTTGCTGCACTCATAAAGGTACGCAAGCGCTTGCGCGGGCGTTTCCTTGGCAGCAATCCGGCTCCGGCCTGATTGCCCTGCTTGGGCGTTTCCTCCCTAGACTTGGGCCGCTTGTCACAACAAGCGGCTCTTCTTTTTTGGGCGGTGCTATCACTGCATCCGCATGATCTGGTCCATCGGCGGCATGTTCGCGTTCAGATGCGCCATGATCCAGACCGTGCCGCCCACCACCAGGAAGACCACCAGCAGGCCGAAGGCCAGCGCCAGCACGTTGTTGGTGTTGTCGGGACCGGTCGTGATGTGCAGGAAGAACACCAGATGCACCCCCATCTGCGCGATCGCCAGCACGATCAACGCAACCGGGATGGAGGGTTGCCAGACCAGATCGGTGCCCGCGATGAAGAACGACGTCGCCGTGAGCAGCAGAGCCAGGACAAGGCCGACGACGTAGCCGAGAATGCGGGTGCCGACGCTGTGTTGCTCTTCCTCGCCCGGCGCGAGGTCGTGGTCGCTCCGCGCGTGGCTCTGATCGCTCATGCGGCACTCCCAAGCAAATAGACGACGGAGAACACCCCGACCCAGACGATGTCGAGCGCGTGCCAGAACAGCGCAAAGCACATCATCCGGCGCAGGACGTCGGCGCGGAAGCCCTTGGCAAACACCTGGGCCATCATGGTGAGGAGCCACAGCACGCCGGCGGAGACATGCAGGCCGTGGCAGCCGACCAGCGAGAAAAACGCCGTCAGGAACGCGCTGCGCGACGGGCCGTAGCCGCGCGCGACGAGATCGACGAATTCGCGGAACTCGATGACGAGGAATATCAGCCCAAGCACGCAGGTCACGGTCATCCCGAGATAGAACCAGAACCGGTTGCGCACATCGGCCGCAATGCTGGCCATGCCGCAGGTAAAGCTCGACAACAGCAGGCACACGGTCTCGATCGCGACGTTCCTCTGCTCGAAAATCTCCGAGCCCTTCGGGCCGCCGGCAGTCTGCCCGGACAGCACCGCGTAGGCCGCGAAGAAGCAGGAGAACATCACGATGTCGGAGAGCAGGAAAATCCAGAAGCCGTAGGCGGTCACGATCCGCTTCGAAGCGGGTCCGGGATGCTCGATCACGAGCCCGATGTGATGGGGATCGGCATGCGCGTGGCCGGCGGTCGCAGTCATCGTCATCAGACCGCCCCCGCCATGCTGACGAGGCTGCGTCGTTCCTCGAGATTGATGCGGTCGATCGCTGCGACCTCCTCCGCGGGAATGACGTATTCGTCATGGTCGCGCCAGGCGAAAACGACGAAGGTCGCGAATGCGCCGAGACCGCCCAAAATCACCATCCACCAGATGTGCCAGATCAGTGCAAAGCCCATGACGGTGGCGAAGAACGCGCATACGAAGCCGGTCGGGGAATTCCGGGGCATCTCGATGTCCTGATATTCCGGCCTGTCGCGTTCGAGCGATTGCTGCTGGGCATGGACTTTCATGTCCCAATAGGCGTCCTCGCCGCGCACATCGGGATTGAAGGCGAAGTTGAACACCGGCGGCGGCGACGAGGTCGCCCATTCCAGCGAGCGGCCGTCCCAGGGATCGCCGGTACGGTCGCGCAGCGCCTCGCGGTTGCGGATGCTGACCACGAGCTGCATGATCTGGCAGATCACCCCGATCGTGAGCACGGCCATGCCAATTGCTGCAACGATCATCCAGGGCCGCCACGCCGCGACGTCATAATGCTGCATCCGCCGGGTCATGCCGAGCATGCCGGCGATGTAGAGCGGGATGAAGGTGATGAAGAAGCCGAGAAAGGTGAACCAGAACGCCAGCTTGCCCCAGCGCTCGTCGAGGCGGAAACCAAACGCCTTGGGAAACCAATATTCGAAGCCGGCGAAGGCGCCGAACAACACGCCGCCGATGATGACGTTGTGGAAGTGCGCCACCAGGAACATGCTGTTGTGAAGCATGAAGTCTGCGGGTGGCACCGCGAGCAGGACGCCGGTCAATCCACCGATGATGAATGTCACCATGAAGCCGACCGCCCAGAGCATCGGCGTCGCGAAGCGGATGCGGCCGCCATACATCGTGAACAGCCAATTGTAGATCTTCACGCCGGTCGGCACCGCGATGATCATGCTGGCGATGCCGAAGATGGCGTTGACGTCCGGCCCTGCCCCCATCGTGAAGAAATGATGCAGCCAGACCATGAAGGAGATGACGCAGATGGCCATGGTCGCAAGCACCATCGAGCGATAACCGAACAGCGCCTTGCCGGAGAAGGTCGAGACCACCTCGGAGAAGATGCCGAAGGCCGGCAGTACCAGGATGTAGACCTCCGGATGTCCCCAGGCCCAGATCAGGTTCATGAACATCATGACGTTGCCGCCGGCCTCGTTGGTGAAGAAGTGAAAGCCGAGGTAGCGGTCGAGCAGCAGCATCGCGAGCGTGGCGGTGAGGATCGGGAAGGCCGCGACGATGAGCAGATTAGAGGCCAGCGTGGTCCAGCAGAACATCGGCATGCGCAGATAATTCATGCCCCTAGTGCGCAGCTTCAGCACCGTGGTGACAAGGTTGATGCCGGCGACCAGCGTGCCGACGCCGGATATCTGCAGCGACCAGGCGTAATAGTCGACGCCGACGCCCGGCGAATAGGACAGCTCCGACAGCGGCGGAAAGGCGAGCCAGCCGGTGCGCGCGAACTCGCCGATCACGAGCGAGAGATTGACCAGCAGCGCACCGGTCGCGGTCAGCCAGAACCCGACCGAGTTGAGCGTCGGGAAAGCGACGTCGCGCACGCCGAGCTGCAGCGGCACGATCAGGTTCATCAGCCCGATCACGAACGGCATCGCCACGAAAAAGATCATGATGGTGCCGTGCGCCGAGAAGATCTGGTTGTAGTGCTCCGGCGGCAGGTAGCCCTGCGACTGGTAGGCGACGGCCTGCTGGATCCGCATCATGATGGCGTCGCTGCCGCCGCGCAGCAGCATCACCGAGGCCAGCAGGATGTACATGACGCCGATGCGCTTGTGATCGACGCTGGTGATCCATTCGCTCCAGAGATAGGGCAGATGCCCCTTCACCACGACCCAGGTCAGCACGCCCAGGATCGCGACCAGCACCACTGCACCCGCGACCAGCGGGATGGGCTGATCGAACGGAATGGCCGACCAATCGAGCTTACCGAGCATCGTGGCCTCCACTGTGCGGACGGCCTGCATCGGAGAGCAGCTCCGGCCCCGGTCCCGGCGGAATGTGCTGGGTCGCGATCAGATCGAACAGGCGGGGATCTTCCAGGCGATAGATCGGCCTGCCCTTCTCGACGCCCTGCTGCATCAGCTTCTTGTAGCTGTCCTCATTCAGCACGGCATCGGTCTTCGCCGTGGCCGCCACCCATTCAGGAAAGGCGAGCGGCGAGACCACGTTGACGTCGAACATCATGTCGGGAAAGCCGTCGCCGGAGAAATGCGCGGACAACCCCTGCAGCTTGCCTTCGTTGTCGGCGCGCAGGTTCAGCTTCGTCACCATGCCGTTCATGGTGTAGATCATGCTGCCGAGCTGCGGGATGAAGAACGTGTTCATCACGCTCGACGACGTCAGCTGAAAGTTCAGCTCGGCGCCGGCCGGCACGGTCAGCGTGTTGACGGTGGCGATGCGCTGGTCCGGATAGATGAACAGCCATTTCCAGTCGAGCGAAACTGCTTGGATCCGCACCGGGCTTCCGGTCCCCGGCACCGGTGCTGCGGGATCGAGTTGATGCGAGCCGATCCAGGCGACGCCGCCGAGCAGGATGACGGTGAGCGCAGGGATCGCCCACACCACCATCTCGACCCGGCCGGAATAGACGAAGTCAGGCTGGTAGCGCGCTTTTGGATTCGAGGCGCGAAACCAGAACGCAAAGCCGAGAATCGCGAAAATGGTCGGCACCACGATCACGAGCATGATGAAGACGGAATCGACCAGAATGGTGCTGTTGGCCGCAGCCACGGGCCCTTGTGGGTCGAGCAGATTCATCGGCAAGCCACTGGCGGTTGGGAAGCCCCGGGACAGAGCCTAGCGCGGGAAAGGCTCCGCAACAAACGCGGCGGCCTCAGAACGGTTCCTGAACCGCAAGGGCCAGCCATGCGCGTTGGGCCCGCGCAACATGCAATTCCATGCGATGTCAATGACATGAACGCAGAGACCGCGCCCTTCTCCCCGGTCGGGACGATTGCTAATCTGCACGAAAATAATGAGAAATACGGGATCAGGGAGTGAACCGAGATGCGCTTGAAGGACAAGGTCGCCATCGTCGTCGGAGCCGGGCAAAGCCCCGGCGAAGGCATGGGCAATGGCCGCGCCACCGCGCTGACCTTCGCGCGCGAAGGCGCAAAGGTCTTGTGCGTCGATCATCATCTGGAATCGGCGCAGGAAACGGTGGCGATGATCACCGCGAAACATGGCACCGCCGCGGCCTTCAAGGCCGACGTCACGAAGTCGGCCGACATCAAGGCGATGGTCAAGGACGCCCAGTCGCGCTGGGGCCGGATCGACGTGCTGCACAACAATGTCGGCGTCAGCCTGTCCGGCGGCGATGCCGAGCTGCTGCAACTGACCGAGGAAGCGTTCGACCGCGTCGTCGCCATCAATCTGAAAAGCTGCATTCTGGCGGCAAAAGAAGTGATCCCGATCATGCGCGCGCAAGGAAGCGGCGCCATCATCAACATCTCCTCGATGGCGGCGATCACGAATTATCCTTACGTCGCCTACAAGGCGACGAAGTCGGCGATGATCGCCTTCACCGAACAGCTCGCCTACCAGAACGCCGAATACGGCATCCGCGCCAACGTCATCCTGCCCGGCCTGATGAACACCCCGATGGCCGTCGACACCCGCGCCCGCGAATGGCACAAGACCCGCGCCGAGGTCGAGGCCGAACGCGACAGCAAGGTGCCGCTGCGCAAGAAAATGGGCACCGGATGGGACGTCGCGAACGCTGCGCTGTTTTTGGCGTCGGATGAGGCAAACTTCATTACGGGCGTGACGCTGCCGGTGGATGGTGGAGCCAGCGTGAGACGAGGGTAGGTCTTCTCCCTCTCCCCGTTCTTACGGGGCCGCGACCAGCTTCGCTCGCGCTGAGAGCGCCGGGGTGAGGGCCACCTCCGCAAACTCAATAGAAGGACTCGCGGAGACTCCCCCTCACCCGCCGCGCTCTGGCGCGCAATTGCGCTGCCGAGCGCGTCGGCCTCTCCCCGCACGCGGGGAGAGGCTAAGTGAGCTGGCTCAGCGCGAATGCGTCACCCGCCAGATCGTGCCGTTGCCATCCTCCGAGATCAGCAGCGATCCGTCCGTCGCCACCGCGACTCCCACCGGCCGCCCCCACACTTCCGTGTCGCTGACGACAAAACCCGTGACGAAATCCTCGTACTCACCCGTCGGCTTGCCCTCCTTGATCCGGATGCGGATCACCTTGTAGCCGGTGCGCTTCGACCGGTTCCAGGAGCCGTGCTCGGCGGCGAACGCGTCGCTCTGATACTCGGGCGGAAACTGCGTGCCCTGATAGAAAATCATGCCGAGCGAGGCCGAGTGCGGCTGCACCAGCACATCGGGGACCGTCACCTTGTCCTTGATATCCGGCCGCGCACCGGCGTGGCGTGGGTCTTCGTTGGCGCCGATATAGAACCAGGGCCAGCCGTAGAACGCGCCTTCCTTCACGCTGGTCACGTAGTCGGGCACGAGATCGTCGCCAAGGCCATCGCGCTCGTTGGTCGAGCACCAGGGCAGACCGGTCTGCGGCTGGATCGCAAGGCCGACGCAATTGCGGATGCCGGTGGCGTAGATCTTCCGCTCCTTGCCATCGGGATTGAAAGCCAGCACCGCCGCGCGTTCGGTCTCGCTGGCCCAGGCTGCGCCGAGCGGTTGCGTTTTCGACCACGCCTCCATCCCGCCCGGCGGCGTGCCCAAACCTTCCGCAACGTTGCTGAGCGAGCCGACGGAGACAAGCATACGCTTGTTGTCGGGCGTGAAGACGATGTCGCGGGTGGAATGACCTCCGTCATGCGGCAGGCTCGGCACGATCGTCTCGGCCTTGCCGCGCGCCTTGAGATCGCCGGCCTGATAGGGAAAGCGGACGACGCTATCGGTGTTGGCGACATAGACCCATTGCGGATTGTCCCCGTTCGGGAAGAAGGCGATGCCGAACGGCTGCCTCAGGCCGCTGGCAAACACCTCGTTGGTCGCGAGCTTGTTGCCCTCCCCGGCCCGCAACACACGGATGGTGCCGGCCCGCGTCTCCGCGACGAAGACGTCGCCATTCGGCGCAACCCTGATGATGCGTGGCGCGCGCAGGCCTTCGGCGAACAGTTCGATCTTGAAGCCCGGCGGCACCTGGAGCACAGCCTCCGACGGACGCGGCACCACGCGCGACGAGCTTGCGACCGACCGCGTCGCGCCGGGCCTGACCAGATCCCGCGGCCGGATCAGCCTGACCGTGCCGGGCTTGTCAGCCTGCCAATCGCCATAAGCGTCCTTGCCCTGCAACACCGGCTCGGCCTGCACACCGGTGGCAACCAGCAGCCCCGCGAATATCGCGACGGACAAAATTCTGCTCTTCAAATTGTCCTCCCGGCCTGCAATCTCGACCATCGATACCACCGCGGCAGGTCGAAGCTCTGCCGCATCCCACGTCAGCTGATGCCCGCACGATGTGCATCAGCTGCGCCCATCGTACTGGAAAACACCGCGGATAGGTGCGACACATTGTAAGGGCGGGGGTTGCGGTCATCAAAGCTGCGGCATCGCTGTCGCAATTGACGGGATGATCATGTGGGGATCCATCATATCGGAATGGGCGAGCCTGCTGCTGCGCTGGCTCCACGTGGTGGCGGCGATCGCCTGGATCGGCAGTTCCTTCTATTTCATCGCCCTCGACCTCAGCCTCAGGCCCAAGGGCAACCGAACGAGTGACCTGCCCGACGGCGTCCAGGGCGAAGCCTGGCAGGTCCATGGCGGCGGCTTCTACCGGATCATGAAATATCTGGTGGCTCCCAACCAAATGCCGGACGAGCTGACCTGGTTCAAATGGGAGGCCTACACCACCTGGCTGTCCGGCTTCGCACTGATGGTGGTGGTGTATTATCTCGAGGCCGATCTGTTCCTGGTCGACAAGTCGATCCTCGATCTCACGCCGTTCCAGGCCGGCCTGTTCAGCCTCGCGAGCCTGGCTCTGGCGTGGCTGCTCTATGAAGCCGCCTGCCGTACCGGCCTTGCCCAGCGCGAGCTGCCCTTCGCCATCGGCGGCTATCTGTTCCTGGTCGCGCTGACCTATGCCTTCACCCATGTGCTGAGCGGCCGCGGCGCCTTCAACCAGATCGGCGCCATCATCGGCACCATCATGGTGGCCAATGTCTTTGCGCTGATCATCCCCAACCAGAAGAAGATCGTGGCCAGCCTGATCGCGGGACAGGCGCCGGATCCGAAGCTCGGCAAGGCCAGCAAGGAGCGCTCGGTCCACAACAACTACCTGACGCTGCCCGTGGTCGTGCTGATGATCAGCAACCACTACCCCCTGCTCTATGCCACGCGGTTCAACTGGATCATCGTCGCTATCATCCTGGCGCTGGGGCCCGTGATCCGCCACTTCTTCAACGAGCGCCACGCGGGGCGCAAATCGCCATGGTGGGTGTGGGGCGTCGCGGCAATCGGCGTGATTGCGATCCTCTTCCTCTCCGCCGCCGGACCGCGCGAGGTCAAGTCCGGCGCGCTGCCGACACAGCCGACCCTTGCCGCTGTCGAGGAGATCGTGACGTCCCGTTGCAGCATGTGCCACGCCGCCGAGCCGGTCTGGGCCGGCATCGTGACCGCACCGAAGGGCATCCTGCTCGATGCGCCCGAGCACATCCATCGCAACATCCGCCTGATCGGCCGCGTCGCGGCCTGGTCGAGCGCGATGCCGCCGGGCAACATCACTGAAATGACCGGCGAGGAGCGCGCGATCCTCGCCGCCTATCTCGAGCAGGCCCGCTGATGCTGCCCGCGCGGCGACAGATCATTTCGCGGAATGAAATTCCGCATCTCCCACTGAATTGAAAATGACTTGACCGCCTATCCGGCGTAGACAGGACCAGCGGCCGCCGACGCGGCCCAAAGTCATTTGCATGCGCGGGGAAAGAACAGTGGCCCTCAAGAACGTCATCGGTATCGACCACGCTGTGGTCATGGTTCAGGACCTCGACAAGGCCGCCGAAAATTATCGGCAGCTTGGCTTCACCGTGTCGCCGCGCGGCACCCACAGCGCGCATATGGGCACCGGCAATTACACCATCATGTTCGACCCCGATTATATGGAGCTGCTCGGCGTGCTCGTCGCGACCGAGCACAACGCACCGGCGCGCGCCTTCCTCGACAAGCGCGGCGAAGGCATCGAGCGCATCGCTTTCACCGCGGTCGATTCCGCCGCCGGCGCGGAAGAGATCCGCGCGCGCGGCCTGGCGCCGATCGGCCCGACCGATTTCGAGCGCCCGGTAACCTTGCCCAACGGCACGGTCTCGGCGGCAAAATTCCGCACCTTCATGTGGCCGACCGCGGAAGCGCCGGGCGGGGTGCGCATCTTCGCCTGCCAGCACAAGACGCGCGAGACCGTGTGGATTCCCGAATTGATGAGGCACGCCAACGCGGCAAAGCGGATCAGGCAGACGCTGATCGCAACCCCGGAGCCGGCAAAGGACGCCGCGCATCTCGGCCGGCTGATCGACCGCGAACCGACCGCCGAGGCCGACGGCGCGGTCACGGTGCCCTCCGGCGGCGATCGTGCCGACTTCGTCTATCTGACGCTGGACCAACTCGCCAAACGCTATCCGGGCGTTCCGCTCGCGGGCCTTTCCGAGCGCGGCGGCGCGGCGCTGGTGCTCGCCAGCGGCGACCTGGCAGCGACCGAGAAGGCCCTGGGTTCGGCAGCGGTGCGCAGCGGGCCGACGATCTGTGTGCCGCCGGCCAAGGCCAACGGCACCCTGCTCGCCTTCATTGCCGGCTGATTTGAACTAATTCTTCAACGCGTGTTTACCCGGCGGCTCTAGGATTCCCTGCAATCCAAGCCACCGGGTCCAAACGCATGTTCAAAGAGGGATCGCCGATCGCCTATGACGCGCCGGCCGAACTGAAGAAGTGGCCGTCGCTGAAGGGCGAGAGGCAGAAGGACCGAGGTCCGCCTTATCTCGTCTACAACGGCACGCTCGCCGACTGCGTCCGCGAGCTCATGGGCAAGCCGATCAAGGGCATCTCGCTCTACGACATCATGACGAAGCCGCAAGCGGCCTTCGATCAGACCGTGCTGTCGCCGGGCGATGCCGCCGAGATGGCGATGCGCAAGGATTTCCCAAAGGACTAGCAAGGACTAATTCGCGGCGCGCTTGCCGGCCGTCTTGCCCTTCTGCTTCGAGGAAGATTCCGTCGGCGCATCGAGGAAGACGACGGGCGTACCGCGCTTGGTGTTTTCGCCGAGCGTGCGGGCGTCCCAATTGGTCAGCCTGACGCAGCCGTGGGACGCCGACTTGCTGACCCTGTCGGGCTCCGCCGTCCCGTGGATGCCATAGCCCTGCGCCGACAGGCCGATCCAATACGAGCCCACGGGATTGTTGGGACCCGGCTTGATGTCGAAGGGTCTTTTGGATTTCACACTCTTGAACTTGTACTCCGGATTGTAGTGATAGGTCGGCTGCTCGTTGATGCCGGTGACCTTCAGCGTCCCCGTCGGCGTCGGGCGATCCGGGCTGCCGATTGATGCCGGGTAGAACGCGACCAGACGACCAGAGCCCTCGTAAGCCTTCAGCGTCGCGCGCGTCTTGTCGATCTCGATCCGAGCGATGCGCGGCAGCTCCCGCCGCGCCGGCACGTTGGCCACGGCAATCGCCTCGCCAGCCTTGTCGAATGACTTGCCCGGATTGAGCGCCTTCAACAGCTCTCCGCTCATGTGGAATTTTTCCGCGAGCCCTTCGAGCGGGCTGGTGTAGCTCAGCGCGTCCAGCGACTTCATGTCATCGAGCTTGGCCGGTAGCTTCTTGAGGAACGGCCCCTTCACGTCCGCGTCGGTGATCTTATAGTCGACAACGACAGGCCCCTCACTCACTGCGGTCAGCTTGTCCCAGAGTTCAGGGGCAACGACCTTGTCGAAGGCCATTCCGTTCTGCTCGGCGAACGCCTTCATCGCCTTCTGCGCGTTCTCGCCGAACTTGCCGTCGATCTGGCCAGGAGAGAACTGCGCACGATCGAGCAGAATCTGCAGCTTCGTCACCGGCGCGTCGACCTTGTCCGCGGCCGGCTGCTTTTCCGGCCGCGCGGCCTCGTTCACCGCTTTCGCATCGAGATGGCCCGCGAGCACCGGGCAGACGAACCACATCGACATCACCGCGCCAAGCAGCCACCGCCTCATGATCGCTCGTCCCATTCTAAAAATAATGATCCGCAAAACCGCGGGCAGTTTCTTCTTGGGAACACCGTAGTAACACCGAAGGAACCAACGAGACCGCAGCTTTGCCGCAATCAGACGGTTAAGAACTTCTTATCGCCGGCGCACCGCTGGCCGTTCATCCCACAGTTCGAGGTTGTCTCCGCAAATGCGATTTGTCATCGCGGCTTGCGCCGCGTTCATGATTCTGATGTGCGACCTCGATCCGTCGGCGTCCCGGCAAACATCAACTTTCGACCGCGCCGTTATTCAGAACAATCGGGCCTCCCCACTTGTTCCGGTGGTCGAGCTCTTCCTCGCAAGTGTGCAGGCCATCGAGCTCGCCAACGCGCGTGCCGCCTATGAGCAGGTGATCGAGCCGCCCCGGGCGGACGAGCCAGCCCTACAGGCGCCGGTTTCCCCGACCGAGCGATTTTGCCATGCGCTGCGCGAGGCCGCCGAGGCCAGCGGCATTCCCGTGCCATTCTTTGCCCGCCTGCTCTGGCAGGAGAGCCGCTTCAAGTCCAACGAGGTGAGCCAGGCCGGCGCTCAGGGCGTGGCGCAGTTCATGCCCGGGACGGCCGCCGAAGTCGGGCTCGACGATCCCTTCGATCCCATGAAGGCGCTGCCCGCATCGGCAAAATTCCTGCGCAAGCTTCGCGACGATTTCGGCAATCTTGGCCTCGCCGCGGCTGCGTATAATGCCGGTCCCGGCCGCGTTCAGAAGTGGCTCGCCAAGGAGAGCGAGCTGCCGCGTGAGACGCGCGACTATGTCCGCATCATCACCGGTACCAAGGCTGAGGACTGGACCGAGCGGTCCGAGGCGCTCGCGATCAGGATCGACTTGCCGCGCGAGGCGCCATGCGAGGGCATCGGCAGCCTCTCCAAGGCCAAGGATATCGCCTGGGTTCCGGTCAACCTGACACCTTCAGTCGCGACCATTATTCGCAAGGCCGAACAGCTTGCGGCGCGCCTGTCGACCAACCGCGCGCGCAAGCGGCTCGTATCCCTGCTCCACAAGAACGCCTCGGCCCGTGGCAAGGCGAGGGGCATGATTGCAGCGCGCGTGGCGAAGGGCACCAAGGCTCGCGCCATCCGCATCGCGGCGCGCGAACGTTCGGCGATCTGACGCACAAATCGAGAAGCCGCCCGATGGGCGGCTTCCGACGGCTGAGAACTAGTCGATCTCCTCGATCACGCGTCGTTCGCGAGGCTCGATGACATAAGTCCGGGTATCGCGATGGATGTAGCGGTACTCCCGCAGGTCGGGCGCATCCCGATAAACCGTGCTCGGAAATTCCTCGACCTCGACGCTATCAGGGACGCGATCGCCGACATGGATCTCGGTGCGTGCGGTGCTTCCGGTGGTCTGCCGTTCGCTCCGGCTCTCGGGACGCGCTTTCGCATGCTTGCGGATCGCATCGCGATCGCGGTCAGAGAACTTGCTTGCGCTGCGCTCGCGGGTGGTCGACGTCGTCGTTGCCGTGGATTTCCCCGAATACGGCAGCACCGTCACGATCTTGTAGGTCGCCGGATCGACCACGACGATCTCATCCTTCACCAGCGCGAAGCTGTAGCCGCGATATTGCGGCACGATCTCGACCACGTCAGGCGGCAATGTCGACAGATGCACATCGCGCGGCACGACCGTGCCGACATTCAGCGAGAAATTGACACTGGTCAGCGGCCGGACGTTCAGATGCGAGATCGAGGTGCTGATCTTCGTCTCCTGCTGGCGGTTCAGATTGACGTTGGTCTGCGCGGCCGCCTGAGAGTTGGTTCCGGACCGCTCGCCCTGCGCCTGATTGCCGGCTGGCGCCGTCGGCGCCTGCTGAGCCTGGTTGGTCCCGGATGCAGCGGGCGCCTGCTGCGCCTGATTGCTATTGGCCGGTGGCGGATTGGACCGATCCTGCGCCTGGTTCGTGTTTGCCGGCGGCGGGTTGGCGCCCTGCTGGGTCGCGGGCTGGTTACCGGTCGTGTTCGAGCTTGCCGTGCCGCTCTGCGGCCGCGAAGTGTCCGTGCTGTTCGCAGCATTGTTGGATGTGCCGGAATTGGCGGCCCCGGAGGATGGCGCGGTGCTCTGCGTCGTCTGTGCCGAGCTTCCTGTCGACGGTGATTGCTGCGGCTGCGATGTGGTCTGCTGCGGGCCGGCCGCACCAGACGGTGCGGTGGTGGACGGCGCCGTGGAATTGGATTGGGATTGCGGCGTCTGCTCGGACTTGGTGGGCGATTGCGCGAAGGCGGCGTTCGCCAGCACCAGCCCTAATGCGGTGGTTGCCAACAGGCGGATCATGGTTCACTCCCTTTTATCAAATGAACGTTGGCTACTAACCTGCGCTAAAACGGCCGGTTCCACTTTTTCCCGAGACAAAGCGGACCGCTTCTGCACGGAACCTGCGATGCCATCGAAGAGTGCGGGGATCATTGCCTATCGCAAACGCCGGGCGATCGAGATCCTCCTCGTTCATCCCGGCGGGCCGTTCTGGCGCAACAAGGATCTCGGCGCGTGGTCGATCCCCAAGGGCGAATATGCGGACAAAGAAGATGCGGAGGCGACCGCGCGACGGGAATTTTCCGAGGAGCTGGGATTAGAGCTGTCCGTGCCGCTGGTCTCGCTTGGCGAGGCCAAGCAGCGCGGCGGCAAGGTCGTCACGGCGTTCGCCGCCGAGCTCGATATCGACGTGCGCAGCATCCGCAGCAACACGTTCGAGATGGAATGGCCGCCGCGCAGCGGCAAACGGCAAGTCTTCCCGGAAGTCGACCGTGCCGAATGGTTCACGATCGAGGAGGCGCAGGAGAAGATCAACGCAGGACAACGCCCGCTGCTCGATCGGCTGGCGCAGCTGGCCGGCGGTGAATAGCGATGGAAGCAGGTGCGCTCCCTACTCCGCCTTGATGTCCGCGGCTGCGACGACCTCGGCGAGCTCCTTCGTCTCCTTCGCGATCTTCGCGGCGTACTCGGCCGGGGTCAGCACGCTGACGACCCCCTGCGAGCCGAGCTTCTCCGCGACCGCCGGATCCTTGGCGGCCGCGACGATTTCCCGGTGCAGCGTCTCCAGGATCGGCGCCGGCGTCGGCTTTGGCATGAAGAAGCCGACCCAGAACGAGATGTCGAAACCGGGGAAGCCTGCTTCCGCGACGGTCGGCACATCAGGCAACGCCGGCAGCCGCTCGGCCGACGACACCGCGAGCGCGCGCAGCTTGCCGGCCTTGACCAGCGGCACGGCGGAGAGCGGATCGAACACCGCCAGCACCTCCTGGGCGAGGATGCCGACCTCGGCGGCCGAACCGCCGCGATAAGGCACGTGGATCAGCTTGATGCCGGCCTTCTGGCTCAGCAGCTCCATGGCGAGATGGGCAAGGTTGCCGTTGCCGCCCGAACCGTAGGCCAGCGCGCCGGGTGCCGCCTTCGCCGCGGCGACGAGATCGGCGACGGTCTTGATATTAGCCGTCTTTGGATTCTCCGGATTGACCACCAGCACCAGCGGCGCCGACACGACGGTGGTCAGCGGCGCGAAGTCCTTTTCCGGATCGTAGCGGATATCCTTGAATAGCGTCTTGTTGAGCGTGATGGTGGACGAGTTGCAGGCGAGCATGGTGTAGCCGTCGCCTTCCGCATGGGCGACGCCTTCGGCCGCGATCATGCCGTTGGCGCCGGCGCGGTTCTCGACCACGAAGGGCTGCCCGAGCTTGTTGCCCAGGCGATCGCCGACGATGCGCGCGACGACGTCGACCGGCCCGCCGGCGCTGAAGCCGACCAGGACCTTGACCGGCCGCACCGGATATTTCTGCGCCATGGCCTCCGTCGACAGTACAGACGCACACAATCCGGCGACGACGGCGAGCAGGCGGGCGGTTCGTTGCATTGGTTCTCTCCCCAGACATCAGCAGCGCCGCTTGTGCAGGCTTGTTGGTGCGACGCATGTGACGATCATGAATAGCGGCCATCCCGGATTTCGCAATCGCGTTTGGTCGCCGGCATTCCGCCCCACGGCACGTGTGCATCGCTTGCAGACAAAAAATGCGAAAACAACCCCATGCACAGTAGACGGCCCCTGTCCGAACAAGGACTTACGCCAGGCAGAGACTTTCGGATGTTGCGAAATCGGTTTTGACTCGTCGGGCAAAACAGGGGCATAATGCCATCATCGCGATCCGCGTGAGCAATCGGCCTCCACAGCCATGTGGGCCTCGCTTCGATCGCGAACAAGCCCAGCATCGACATTTGAATACGCAACCGCCGCACGGCAACTGAGAGGTCTTCTCGCACCGGAGAGGCCTGCTCGCGGGTGCCGTGGGCTCAAAGGAGACATCGACATGACAACAGCCATGACACGCAACAGCACGACGCCAGTCGTCAGGTACGGCAGCAGGCCCGCCCCGCGGGTCAAGCTCACCGGACAACGGATCGCAATTCAACACCCCGACGCGGAGACCGGCGAGCACTTGCTGGGCGAGGCGCTCGGTGCCGTCGATCAAGACGCTCTGCATGGCATCCTCAAGCAATTGATGAAAGCCAGCGTGATCCTGCAGAAGCCCGATGAGGACAATCTCGCCTTCATGATCTCGATGATGAAAAGCATCGCCCCGCGGGATTCCCTCGAAACCATGCTGACGGCGCAGATGGTGTCCGTCCACGTCGCGACCATGCGCTTTGCCTGCCGCCTCGCCTTCGCCGAAGGCATCCCGCAGCAGGAAGGCGTCGCCCGCACATTGACCCGGCTGGCTCGCACGTTCGCAGCCCAGATGGAGACCCTCAACCGCCATCGCGGCAACGGGGAACATCCGATCACGGTGCAGAATCTGTCGGTGCAGGACGGCGGCAGCGCGATTGTGGGGAATGTCACGCAACAGGCACATCTGATCGCTGCCAAGCCGGGCACCGCGACAGAGGCAGGGCTGGTCCCGCCCCGCGACGCCGGCGAACGCGACCGGACCGAGGCGTTGCGAGGCACCATCGCATGAGGGCCGGTCACATCCGCAACACGCGCGCGATGGCGGCGAGCCCGCGCTGCGGCGCCGACACACGCGGCGGGTTCGCCTGCCGCGCGCCGGCCATGCGCGGCAAGCTCCGCTGCCGTATGCACGGCGGCGCCCCAGGATCTGGCGCGCCTTGGGGCAACCGCAATGCGCACAAGCATGGCGCCTTCACACAGGAGCGGATCGCGGAGCGAAGGGCGATCCGGGAACTGCTCGATGAGGCAGGAAAGCTGCTGGAGGAGATGGCACCAGACGATCGGAGGGATCAAACCGCTTAGTCCAAAAGCCTGGCGTCAATGGACAATCATTGCCTGCGGCACTGCATCATGACTTCGGGAACTCGTCGCCATTTGCGACCTGTTCCTGAGGAACGACCGCCGGCGCATTTTGTTGGCGGCCTATCAGCGATGGAGATTTCCATGAGAGTCAGCGATGTCATGACTCCCGACGTGCAGCTTTGCACCCCACAGGACACCATCAAGGACGCAGCCGAGGCGATGGCGGCGCTCAATGTCGGCCTGCTGCCCGTGGCTGAATATGATCACCTTGTCGGTATGATCTCGGACCGCGATATCGCAACGCGAGGGGTCGCGATGGGCCTGGGGCCGGACGCGCCAGTGCGGAACGTCATGACCACAGACGTCAAATACTGCTACGAGGACCAGGACATCGAAGAGGTCACCCGTAACATGGCCGACATTCAGGTGCGGCGCCTGCCGGTGCTCAATCGAGACAAGCGGCTGGTCGGCATCATCGCACTCGGCGATATCGCCGGGTGCAGGCCCGGCGACGGTGCGGCGAAGGCGCTGCACGGAATTTCGCGAGCAGGCGGACAGCACGCAGGCGCGATCTCCGGCTGAAGCAGGCCGTCGCGCCTTGGAATGCCGGCGTCCCGAGCCGTACGTAGGCCGCAGCCAACCGCAATCGGACTGTGTCGCAAAGGAACTGCACAGGCCGCCCGGCTGCGCGCCGAGCCAAATCGACGAGCGTAGGAGAACCGACATGACCTGGGTCGGCGATTGGCGAAATCAATTCGGCTCCATCTTACGCATCACCGATGATGCGAACGGCCGCATCGAGGGGAATTTCGAGACCGCGCTCGACGACAGCGGCTTCTACGGCCAAGCAGTGCCCATCACCGGATTTCATAAAGGCAATTGCATCGCCTTTGTCGCAGTGGGCTCGTCTGTGACGGGCGACCGCGCCGTCTCCTATACCGGATTGCTGCGTCACGGAAAGATGGAGACCGCCTGGTTCGTGATCGCAGACCAAGCGCTGAGCGCGTCCAGAGAGGGCGACCCGGCGAAGCTCAAACCAGTGAACTGGTGGCGCGCCGTGACAACGAACGTCGATACGTTCGAACGGACCTGAAGCACGAGGAAGCGGGTCCCGTTGGTGCCATTGCCGCCCGTCCTTGGGCGCCCGTCCTTGCCGTCGACAATTGCGCGAGGCGTTCACCCCGCACATCACCGGTTGCCAGCCGAAAAGCTAGCGCGGCGCGCTTGTCGGATCGACTGGGGAAATCTGCAGCCCTGCCTCATCCAGCGCCTGGGCAATCTGCTTCGCCAGCAGCTTGGCCTCTTCGGTCCCGATCTGCGCGTCGGGATGTCCCTTGAAGAACGCGCAAATGGTCGTGGCGATGATGGTATTCACCTGGTGCAAATCATCCATTTGATGCACGCGAAGTTGCCAAATGCTTCACCCAGACAGGTGGCGCGTCGGCTAGTAGAAAAGAGATCGGTCAACGCAAGCCAAAGAATGACAGAATGGCCGCGATCACGACGACTAATCCTATGAGGTAAATCAGGCCGTTCATTGCAGTTCTCCTTTTCTATGGAATGACTGAATCTATCCGGGGAACGTGGGGCCACTCTTGAGTCCATCCTTGGCGCTGCACTGCTCCACCGGTTCGAGCTTTTCGAGCTGAACTTCCTTCTCTATGGCCGTCAGAGAGTTGCCGATCTTTTCGACGATCCTGATCAGATCGGCATCGGAGATCTTGAGGCGCCTTCGAACGGACTTGACCTGCTTTGCGTCCGCAAGATCAAGCGTCGTGCGAATGACCCGTGGCGGCCTTGAGCACAGCATGAGCAGGTCTCCTTGCTAGAGTAAGAGCGATGATGTCCGTTTTGTTCCGATTCTTCCCGAACAGCGCCGGCACCGAATGATGGAATAAGCGAAACGGCGACGAGAGCGTCACGATCGACAGAAGGATGTGTGTCGGGGCGGAGAACTTCGACCGCGCCGGAAGCCCATGCACACAAGCAGAAGTTGATCCAGGCGGCTCCGCCCCTCGATCCGTTGGCATTTGCGGGCCGATGCGTCGCAGAGATCGACAGCGGCAGCTTCAGAGGGCGCCTCATCCTCGCGGCGCGCTCGCCGCGCCTCGAACGGTTTCGAAGTTGGCACGCTGCAGCGCGGCTCGTCTCTCCGCGATGGCGCTGCTCAACAGGCCGAGCACCAGACCGAATGCTGCGAGTTCCTCCTCTTCGATAGCGCCGTCGTCGTAGCATTCGAGCGTTTCAGCTATGATGGCGTCGGCCTCGCGCTGCAGAACCAGAAGCTCCTGGCTCGATCCCGCGGTTCGCGCGCTGGACACCATGGCCAGGATTCTCTTGCGATGGTCGTTGGTTTCCTCTCTTTCGTCGCGATTCAAATAGCGACGCAACCAGGCGGCGGCCGAGCCGATCCCGGAAAGAAGCAGCAGCCCGAACCAGAAGTAATCGCCGTATCGGTCGAGGAAGGTACGTTCGTTGCCGTCGATGACAGCCGCCGCTCCCCGATGCACCGGCAGCTCCGTGTCCTTGTCGACATCAGGCTTGATAATATGCGCAGCACCCGGGACCTGTCTTGCAATCGCCTGGCGAACGGCAAAGAGCTGGCGGAAAAAGGCGGCGACTGTCGTTTCAGGCAGGGACTTTCTCGCGACGATGAGGTGGCTGACGCTGACGGTTTCGACCTTGTCACCCGGCCAGGCCGGATCCGGCTTGAAGACGCTGGGCGGAATTTCCTCCGATTCATACCGCGGATGCTTCAGGGCGATCGCTTCCGATGTCTCGATGGCGAGAAATCTCGGCTCGCCGCGCAGGCGCGCCGTTGCAGCCACGGCATCGGACGTGATTTTGCTGTCGAGCGGCCCGACCGCCATGAAGGCATCGATGGTCAGATCGCGTGCCAGCTCCTCGGTCTGGTCCGTGCCGAAGTGTGTCACGACGACCTTGTCCGCCTCCACTCCGGAGGCGCTCAGGATGACGCGTAGCAATGCGGCATTTGCCGGGGTCCGGCCGATCACGCCGACGCGGCGCCCTGCGAGATCGGCGACCTCCTTGATTCTCGGCGAGGGCTTTCTTTTCGAGCTCTTGCCGGCGGCTCCAGACGGAGTCCACAGCACGACGAAGTTCTTGCGCACGACGGCGACGGTCTGTGCCTCGGCGGGCATGTCCAGATCGCCGCGGCCGACGGCAAGGTCGGCCTTGCCTGCCCCAAGCAGGGCGAGAGACTCCACCGCCCCGTCGGTTTTGACGGGAAGCAGCCTGACAGTGCGGCTTTCGCTCGCGAAGGCATCGGCCATCGCCTGAATGACTTTGTCGTCATCGCTGCCGGGTGGTCCAACGGCGATCCGGAGGACGTCCGGCCGCAACGCATAATAGAGCGCGCCCGCTGCGGCGGCAAAAATGAGAAATCCAACGGCGAGGACCAACAGTAAGGAATTGCTTCTTCTCCGCTCGCGGCGGGCCGCTTCACTGGTCGTTTTACTCGGACTCTCGGACGAAGACATGGCCGCCGCCAACCGCAGATCGGGGTTCTCCCTGTTCCGCAGGATACCACGTTTTCCCGGGAACAATCTCTGGCTTCCGGCCTGGTCCGTACGCGCGAACGATGACGAGGATCGCAATTGCATTGGTTCGGCCCAGGGTGTCGCTTCAGTTCATGGCGTTGCCTTTCAATCGCGTGAAGTTTCCATGCCTTTGCGGCTCCCGCAGCGGCGTGCGGGTCGAAAAGCCGGCGGGCCCGGAACTTCCCGAGCCGGCACCGCTTTGAATTCAGCAAACGAAAGAATTCGCCATGGCCTCCGAAACGGAACTTAAATTCCGCGTTGCGCCGCGAAAATTGTCGTCAGTGTTGCGGACGGGCGGTTTGAGTGGGCGGCGCGGCGACCAGTCCGAGCAGTCGCTCGTGTCGACCTACTACGATACGACCAAGCACAAGCTCAGGCGCCATGGCCTGACGCTGCGCGTCCGCAAGATCGAGGGGCGCTACGTGCAGACCGTGAAAGCCGGCGGCACGGATGGCGTGAAGCGGGGCGAATGGGAGCACGAGGTTTCCGGTGCGCGTCCCGACCTGAACAAGACGGGACACACGCCGCTCCGGAACCTTGCGACGCGAAAGCTTCCTCGCAAGCTGAAGCCGGTCTTCCAGACCGACATTCATCGACTGGCGCAGGCGCGACGCGTCCGGAAGAGCCAGATCGAACTGGCGGTCGACCGTGGCCGCATCAGCGCCGGTCACCGGTCGCGGCCCGTCGCCGAGTTGGAGCTGGAACTGAAGTCCGGGCATGTCGCGGACCTGTTCCGCCTTGCCCGCGATCTCGAACGCAAAACCGGGGCGGAGCTCGATCTGCGTTCGAAATCCGAGCGCGGCTACCTGCTCGTCGCCGGCAGTGGCGGCGGCGCACAGCACGCCGAGCCAATCGCGCTGGAGGACGGACTCTCACCGCGCGAGGCGTTCCGCGTCATCGCGCATTCGACGTTGCGTCAGGTCACCGCGAACGCCGATCCGGTGCGTGAGATGGACGCCGAAGGGGTTCATCAGATGCGGGTCGGCTTGCGGCGTCTGCGTGCGGCCATCTCGCTGTTCGCTGATATCCTTCCGCGGGCGAGCACCGCGCGGATCAAGGCCGAGCTGAAATGGCTCACGAGCGAGCTGGCGCCGGCGCGTGAAATCGACGTATTCCTGAATGAGAGCATCCGGCCGATCACCGAACGGGACGTGCCGCGACGCGGCGCCCGCGCGATCCGCAAGAGGTTCTCCCGGCAACGGGTGGCGGCATTCGAGCGGGCACGCGATGCGGTCATGTCGGCGCCTTACCGCCGCCTGCTGATCGACGTGATCGAGTGGATCGGAAGCGGACGGCCTCACGGCGATGATGACCGTTCGATCGCCGCTTACGCCGCGGCGTTGCTCGACCGGCGCATCAGGAAGGCGCGAAAGGAGGGCAAGCGCCTGCACGATCTGGATCCGATGCAGCGCCACAAGCTGCGGATCAAGATCAAGAAGATCCGCTACGCCGTCGATTTCTTCGAAAGCCTCTACGCTGATCGCGACCGCAAGGAGCTTGCAGCCCTGTCCGACCGCCTGAAGCAGATTCAATCCGCGCTCGGATCGCTGAACGACTTCATGGCGCACCGCGAGCTGGCAACGGAGGCGGCGCTGACGGCGCCACCTGCACACCGCCGCGCCCAGGCTTTCGCATCGGGCGTCGTCGTCGGCCAGGAACGCGAGGCCGCTGACGGCCTGATGAAGGACGCAACGAAGGAGCTGAGCAGGTTGCGCCGGCTGCGCGCGATGCCGAGTGCGCGAGCGTAGGAGGGCCGGCATGGCAACTGACATCGCTTGGGTCGGCAACTGGCGAAATCAGTTCGGCTCCATCTTGCCCATCACTGACGATGCGAACCGTCGGCTGCCTGTATCTCGTCCTTCCGCGCGCTGATCCCGAGACGCCACAATCCGGAATGAGGGGGTCGCGCTGCCGCCATTGGCGCCCGCCTCGTCATCATGTACGCCCATCCAAACCTTCCGGGACGGGACGCTCATGGCCACCACCGACGACGCGGGCACCGCCACCCGCACGCTGATCTTTGCACTTCTCGCGCTCGCCTGCGGCCATATGCTCTCGACCTTGTTGCGCACTATTCCCGCCGTCAGCCTCGACCTCATGGCCGCGGATTTCCACATCGAGCCGCAAGCCCTCGCCAGCCTCACCTCGATCTATCCTTTCGCCTTTGCCGCAGCGCAGATCCCGGTCGGGGCGGCGATGGACCGGTTTGGCGTGCGGCCGGTGTCGCTGAGCCTGCTCGCGGGGACCGTATTCGGCGCGGTGGCGTCGGGCTTTGCCACGGGGGCTGCGAGCTTTGCGGTCGGGCAGTTCATGCTGGGCGTTGCCACGTCCGGCATGCTGATGTGCCCGATGACGCTGGCGGCCAAGCAATTGTCGGCGGGCCGCTTCGGGCTGTGGTCGGGCGCGATCCTGTCGATCGGCAATATCGGCATGCTGCTGTCGTCGAGCCCGCTCGCCTTCGTGGTTGACGCTTACGGCTGGCGCGCCGGGTTCTGGATATCCGCGGCTGGCGGCGTTGCAGTCGCGCTCGCCGTGTTCGCGCTGGTGCCGCAGCAGCCGGCCGAGCACAAGGACGATTCCTCGCCGTTGTCGCAGATGATCGAGGTGCTCAGGCTCGGCCTCTCACGTCCGTTGCGCGGGCTGATTGCGCTCGCGCTGGTGTCGCTGGCAACCTCGCTGGTGCTGCGCGGCCTGTGGGGCGGACCGTGGCTGATGGACGTCAAGGGCTTGTCGCGGGTCGAGGCCGGCAATCAGCTTGGCGCATTCACCCTGGCGATGATCGCGGGGCCCCTGTGCATCGGCATGATCGATCGCAGGCTCGGCCGCCGCCGCGCGCTGGTGGCAGGCTCGCATATGGCCGGGGCGGTGCTGCTGGCGCTGATGGCGCTCGGGGCGCCGCATTACCCCGTGTCCGTTCTGTTCGGCGTGCCCGTGATGCCGCCGCAATACGACCTCGTTCTGTTTGTGCTGATCGGCCTTGCGACCTCCGCCCAGCCGCTGCTATTCGGCATGTCGCGGCAGCTGGTCGACGCGCAGACTACCGGCAAAGCGCTGGCGGCCGTGAACCTCGCCTTCTTCCTCGGCGCCGCCTTGGTGCAGTCGGTGACCGGCGCGGTAGCAGCACTCGCGGGATTGCCGGCGGTGCTGCTGTTCATGGCAGCAATGCTGGCAATCGGCGTGCTGGTCTTCCTGGCCTACACGCTGCCACTTCGCGGGACCGGCTGAGCGCTTCGCTCAACCCCATCCTTGCACGCTCTCAGAGCATCCCCGCGACCAAGCTCAGTACCTGGCGACCACCGGCCCGCCGAAGCGATAATTGACCCTGAGGGTCGCTTGCTCGACGGTCAGCCGCGAGCTTGACGTCCCCGTCGCGAAAACGCCGCCGAACCCATCAGGAACGGTGAAGGCGACGCTGCGGCGGCCGAAGTCGGTGTAGCGATATTCGCCAGCCAGGCTCCAGTTCGGGGTGAACGCCCACTCGATGCCTCCGCCGACGGTCCAGCCCCAGCGCGTGGTCGAGCCGTTCGTTGCCGTGAACGTTCCCGCCGGAATGCCGATACCCGGGCCGTTGACAACGGTGGTCCTGGAACCGCCGATCTCGGCAACGGCGGCGCCGCCGGTGACGTAGAACACCGCCCGGTCCACCGTGACGCCGGCGCGGCCGCGGAAGGTGGCCATCCAGTCGATATGACCGAAATCGACCGTCACTGTCTGCGTCACCGGCGGCGCAAATGTCGGGGCGCCGAAGGTACGCGAAGCGCTGCCGCTGCTTCCGTTCAAGCCGGTGCCGACCGCGTCGGCTTCCACGCCGAGCACGAACTGCTGGACCTGCCAATTGTATCCGATCTGGCCGCCGCCGATGACACCGCTGTGGCGGCCGTCGCCGGGAATAATGCCCCTCTGTTCGGGAACAATCGTCAGCACGGGTGCGACCGGGGGCGGCACGCCGAAAGCGGGAAACAGCGGTCCGAAATCGCTGTCACCGGTGCCGGGAGTCCAGGCGCCGCCGACATTGGCGCCGACATAGAAGCCGGTCCAGTTGAAGATCTGCGCAGCGACCGGCACGGGTCTCGCCTTGACCGCCATATCCGCGGCATTTGCCGCCACGACACCGAACAATAAGGCACTTCCGGCAATGGCCGCGATCCGCATCGTCGTCCCCAGCATTTCGGCAAATATCGGCGTGCCGCGGCGCCACGAAACACCCTTAAGTTAGAAGCGAATCGCAGCCGACGCTGTCACCTGACAGCAACATCCGGACACATTGTGTTCGCGCGACGCGACGCCATCTGCGGGACCATGCGCGCATGGCAACGCAGCGCCGTCCCTCATGCGTCGAGCCCGCCTTGCACAACGGCGCGCTGCAAGGGATGCTGACAAGCATCGCGCATCAAGGGAATGAACTCATGCCTGTCGACACCAAAGCCGCCACCGACCGCCTCATGCGCTTCCTCGCCGTCGAGGGCGTGACCGGACAGGAGGCGGCGATCGGGCGTGAGATCACCGCCGCGCTGAAGGACAGCGGCGTGGCGGCGAAGGCCATCCGGCTCGACGATGCCAACACCCGCATTCCGGTGCCGACCGAGACCGGCAACCTGATCGTCGACCTGCCCGGCCGCGGCGCGCTGCACAACCAGCCGCGCATCATGTTCATGACCCATATGGACACCGTGCCGCTGTGTGCTGGGGCCAAGCCGAAGAAATCGGGCCGCAAGATCGTCAACTCCGCCAAGACTGCGCTCGGCGGCGACAATCGCTGCGGCTGTGGCGTGCTGGTGACGCTGGCGGCCGAGCTCGAGAAGCACAAGCTCGACCATCCGCCGATCACGCTGTTGTTCTGCGTGCGCGAGGAGAGCGGGCTCTACGGCGCGCGTCACGTCAAGCTGGACGAGCTCGGCTCGCCGGTGATGGCTTTCAATTATGACGGCGGCTCGGCCTCCAACGTCGTGATCGGCGCGGTCGGCGCCGACCGCTGGACCGTCGAGATCATGGGGCGCGCCTCGCATGCCGGCGTCGCGCCGGAGCGCGGCATCTCCTCGACCATGATCATGGCGCTCGCGCTTGCAGACGTGAAGGCCGGCGGCTGGTTCGGCAAGGTGGTGAAGGGCAAGCGGCAAGGCACCAGCAATGTCGGCCCCGTCACCGGCGGCGAGGGCCGCCCCGCGGGCGATGCCACCAATGTCGTCACCGACTACGTGCATGTCCGCGGCGAAAGCCGCAGCCACGACGGAAAGTTCTTCAAGGAGATCACCAAAGCCTACAAGGCCGCGTTCGAGAAGGCGGCCAAGAAGGTGACGAACGCGCAAGGCAAGTCCGGCAAGGTCAAGTTCAAGGCCGAGACCGACTATTATCCATTCCGCATGAAGGACAGCCAGCCCGTCATCAAGCGCGCGGTCGAGGCCGTATCCGCGGTCGGCGGCACGCCGAACGTCCGCACCGCCAATGGCGGCCTCGATGCCAACTGGATGGTCCGCCACGGCATTCCGACCGTGACCTTCGGCGCCGGCCAGAACGAGGCGCACACGATCGACGAATGGATCAATCTCGACGAATACGACCGTGCGTGTGCGCTGGCCGTGCAGCTTGCGACGATGCGGTGAGTTCGGTCTGTACGGTGGGTTAGCCCTGGGCTGCGCGAAGCGCAGTCCGCTGGCGTAACCCACCTCTTTACTTTCCGCGCCGACAGAAGTGGTGGGTTACGCCGAGCACATGCGCTTTGCGCATTTGCTCGGCTAACCCACCTACGAAACAAAAACAAGAAGGGAGGCCACATGCCGCACATCGCAAATATCGAGACCGGGCTCTACCGGATCCCCCTCCCCGTCACGCTCTCCGACTCCACCCATGGCGAGATCGCGGCGTTCGAGCTGATCACCTGCCGCATCCGCGATGCCGACGGCGCCGAGGGCGTCGGCTACACCTACACCGTGGGCCGTAACGGCGGCGCCGTCGCCGACATCCTCAAGCGCGAGATCCCTCCGCTCGTCGAGGGACGCGAGGCCGACGACACCGAGGCGATCTGGCATCACGTCTGGTGGGCGCTGCATTATGGCGGCCGTGGCGGGCCCGTGGTGCTGGCGCTCTCCGCGCTCGACATCGCGCTGTGGGATTTGAAGGCGCGGCGCGCCAAGCTGCCGCTGTACCAATTGCTCGGTGGGTTCGACGCGCGCGTCCCGTGCTATGCCGGCGGCATCGACCTCGATCTCTCCGTGGAGGCGCTGCTCAGGCAGACCGACGGCAATCTCGCCAAGGGCTTTCGCGCCATCAAGATGAAGGTCGGCCGGCCCGATCTCAAATCCGACGTCGCGAAAGTCTCCGCGATGCGACAACACCTCGGCGACGGTTTTCCGCTGATGGTGGACGCCAACATGAAATGGACGGTCGAAGAGGCGATCCGCGCCGCCCGGGCGTTCGTTCCCTACGACCTCACCTGGCTCGAGGAGCCGATCATCCCCGACGACGTCGCCGGCCACGCGCGCATCTTGCAAGCGGGCGGCGTGCCGATCGCGGCGGGCGAGAATTTGCGCTCGCTGTGGGAGTTCAAGAGCTACATCGCCAGTGGCGCGGTGTCCTATCCCGAGCCTGACGTCACCAATTGCGGCGGCGTTTCCGCCTTCATGAAGATCGCGCGGCTGGCGGAAGCGTTCAACCTGCCCGTCACAAGCCACGGCGCGCACGACATCACCGTGCACCTGCTCGCGGCCTGCCCGAACCGATCCTATCTGGAGGCGCACGGGTTCGGGCTGGACAAATATATCGAGCATCCGCTGGTGCTGCAGGAGGGCAAGGCGCTGGCGCCGGACCGGCCCGGGCACGGCATCAGCTTCGACTGGTCGGGGCTGGCGAAGCTGGCGCCTTAGACTCGGTGTCCTAACCTCTCCCGCTTGCGGGAGAGGTCGCGCCGAAGGGCGCGGGCGAGGGCTTTCTCCTCGTCGGGAATCCCACCGCGGAGGCACCCCCACCCCGACCCTCCCCCGCAAGCGGGAGAGGGGGCGCACCTTTCCCCGCGGCACCGTCGAACCTGATCTCACGCCGACGAAGCGCGTTGCTGCACGCGAGGCATTCCAACGCGCTTGATGCGGGCCACGGATAATCCGCTATGGTGGCGGCAACCAACACTTTTGCGAAAGATCCCCTCCTTGACACCCGAGCTGCACCAGAAACTGACCGCGTGGCGCCGGCACCTTCATGCGCACCCGGAGCTGTCGCTCCAGGAGAAGGAGACCGCCGCCTTCGTGCAGGACAAGCTCACCGAGCTCGGGATTCCCTTCGAGGCGGGAATCGGTGGCCACGGCATCGTCGCGACCTTGACCCGCGGGCATGCGCGCAGCCGCGTCGGCTTGCGCGCCGACATGGATGCACTGCCGATCACCGAAGATACCGGGCTTGCCTACGCCTCCAGGACATCAGGCGTGATGCATGCCTGCGGCCACGACGGGCACACCGCCTCGCTGCTCGGTGCCGCCGCGCTGCTCGCCACTGATACCAGTTGGAGCGGCACGGTCGATTTCATCTTCCAGCCGGCCGAAGAAGGCTTTGGCGGCTCGCGCGCGATGGTCGCGGCCGGGCTGTTCGACCGCTTTCCGATGGAACGCGTGTTCGGCTTTCATAATTGGCCGGGCCTTGCCGCCGGCACCATCGCCGTGCATGACGGCGTCGTCATGGCCTCCGGCGGACGCATCACCATCACCATCGAGGGCCACGCCGGCCACGCCGGCATGCCGCATCTGACGCGCGATCCGGTGATGGCGGCGGGCCATCTGATCGTGGCGCTGCAATCGATCACCTCGCGCGGCGTCGATCCGCTCGACACCGCCGTGCTGTCACTCTGCACCATCGAAGGCGGCACCGCGCCGAACCAGATCGCCGGACGTGTCACCATCCGCGGCACGCTGCGGTACCATCGCGAGGCGGTCAAGCACGTCATCCTCGACGGCATCGAACGGACCTGCGCCGGCATCGCGACCAGCTTTGGCGTCAAGGTGACACCCGAGATCGTGATGGGCGTCGGCGTCGTGGTCAATACGCCTGATGAGGCCGCGCTTGCGCGCATCGCCGCCGAGAAGGTGCAGGCTGAGGTACGGCGCGATCTCGCGCCCAGCATGGCCGGCGAGGATTTTGCCCACTATCTCCAGCAGCGGCCGGGCGCCTTCGTCTGGATCGGCAATGGCGAATTGCGCGACGGCGCCGAGTTGCACGGCCCGCGCTACGATTTCAACGACGCGATCCTGCCCGTCGCCTCCGGCTGGATGGCGGAAGTCGCCAAGACGGCGCTGGCGTCGAACTAGTTCACGAGATCTCGCGCGGCAGCTTCCAATCCGACCGCGGCGCGAACGTCTCCTCGACGGGCGCCACGTGATATCCGGCAGGGAGAAGCCGGCCGCCCTCCTCGTCCGCGACCGGAACGTCGGTCACGAGGCCCTCGATCAAGGCGGCTTCCCACACCTCTTTCTCGGTCGGAAAGGGATCGCCGATCTGCTTGTTGCCTTCGAACAGCGCGTACATCGGTTACGGTCCTTGCGTTGGCGGGTTCACCAGCAACGTATCGGCTGCCTGGACGTTCCTTTCCGGCAAAGGCAACGGAGGGCACGGAAACCATGGCGCGCGTTCTGGTCGGAACTTCGGGCTGGCATTACGACTCCTGGCGCGGCCCGTTCTTCCCCGAGGGCGTGACGCTGAAGCAGCAGCTTAGCTACTACGCCGGACAGTTCGACACGACGGAGCTGAACGGCGTGTTCTACCGCACGCCGACGCCTGAAGCGGTGAAAGGCTGGCGCGAGCAGACCGGCCGCGACTTCGTGTTCGCCTGGAAGGCATCCAAATTCATCACGCACTGGAAGCGCCTGTCGGAGCGCTCCGTCAACAGCCTCGAGCTGCTGGAGGACCGCATCTCGCGGCTCGGCGGCAAGGCCGGCCCGATCCTGTTCCAGCTGCCGCCGCAATTCCAGGCGGATGCGGACCGCCTCGCCTCCTTCTTCAAGCTGTTGTCACGGAAACGGCGTTACAGCTTCGAATTCCGGCATCCGAGCTGGTATCAGCCGCGCATCCTCAAAATGCTGGCCGACGAGAACATGTCGCTTTGCCTGTCCGACCATCACGATGCGCCCGCGCCATGGAAGCGCACGGCGGATTTCGTCTATGTGCGCGGGCACGGGCCGGGCGGGCGCTATCACGGGCACTATACCAGGGCGGCGCTGGCGCAATGGGCGAAGCGCATCAAGTCGTGGAAGCGGCAGGGCTGCGACGTCTATGTCTACTTCGACAACGACCAGAAGAGCGCGGCACCCACGGACGCCAAGGCGTTGAAGCAACTGCTCTAGATGACACCGCTTTGCCGAAGCGCCGCGATCGCGGCCGCGTCATAGCCGAGCTCGGCGAGAACGCGATCCGTATGCTCGCCGAGCGTCGGCGGGCGGCTCGCGATCTCGCCCGGCGTTTCCGACAACCGGACGGCGGCACGCGTCACCGGGGCGGGCTTCGGTAGGCCGGGATAATCGACATCCTGCATGAAGCCGGCGGCGCGGATGTGCGGATGATCCAGCGCCTGTTGCGGTGAGAGGACGGGCCCGGTCGGGATCATGGCCTGGCCCAGCGCATCGACGGCTTCCTGCGTGGTGCGCTCGGCGCACCAGCGCGCCATCCGCTCGCTGATGATGGCGCCGTTATTGCCGCGGCTGATGTCGTCGGCAAAGCGGGCATCGTTCAGCCACAGCTCCTCCTCGCCCATCAGCCTCGCCCAGCGCTTGAACAGCGGATGCCCGGTGACCTGGCACAGCACCCAGCCGTCCCGGGTGCGGTAGATGTCGGCGGGCGCTGCGGTCTGGCCGAGATTGCCCGTCGGCACGCGATTGACGTTGATCACAGCCTGCTCGATCAGCGTCGCGTTGGTGAAGGACAGCGCGGTTGCGAGCAGCGCGCCCTCGACGATCTGCCCGCGCCCGGATTTTCCGCGCTCGATCAGCGCGGCGAGCGTGCCGAACGCGCAGTGCAGCGCGGTGCCGAAATCGACCCAGTTCACCGCGGCACGGTACGGCGGCTCGCCGGTGCCCGTCATGTACACCGATCCCGACATCACCTGCCCGACGCCGTCGAAGCCGACGCGGTCGGACCAGGGGCCCGGCCCGCCGAACGCGGTTGCGGTCGTCAGGATGATGTCGGGCTTGATCGCCTTCAGGGACTCATAGTCGAGCTTCATCGCGCGCAGGGTCTGCGGCGGCAGGTTGGCGACGACGACGTCCGCGGTCGCAACCAGGCGGCGCATCACCTCCTGCCCTTCCGGCTTCATCGGATCGAGCGTGATGCACTTCTTGTTGCGGTTGACCTGGAGGAACAACGCGCCCTCGCCGCCTTCGCCGACCGGCGCGACGAACCGATCCTCGCTGCCCTCGCGCTTCTCCACGCGAATGACCTCGGCGCCGAATTCGGCCAGCAATGTCGCGCAATAGGGCCCTGCGATATAGCGCCCGAAATCGAGCACGCGCACGCCCTCCAGAACACCTCCCATCGATTCCTTCCCTGTTGTTTTCCGCAGATTACAGGGACTGGCTGCCAGGGCAAGTTGGGAAGCGGGATGCACGCGCGACTTTCATCATCGCATCGCGAACAGTTCCTGATGAAACGCTTCTCGACAGGGAAACCGTGCGCGCTGAGGTCTCGTCTGAGCGCTTCCCCGAAACCCGCCGGACCGCGGCGCAAGGATCATCGCCATGCTCATTCAACCGATCGCCAGGACCAGCCGCAGCAAGACGAGAGCCTCAAGGTGCGCCGTAACATCGTGAGGGAAGGACGGCATGCAAAAGCTCAAACGGGCATTTTGGCGCACTCTGGCCACCGATGAGCTGCGTTGCATTGAGCTGACTCAAGCCTGCTCGTGATGAGCTGCACGGGCTCATCTAAGCGGGCGCCTGACGACTGCCTGATGGCTGGCTCGACGCATCCTGCGTCGCGGGGCCGCAGCTCATTCCGTCCACGACTTTGCTCCAGCGCAAACTCCTGGATCTCGCAATCTCCCACTTGAAGGCAAAGAAGCTCTTCGGAGGAAGTCCCGTGATCATCTCAACCAAGTCACTCCTGATGTCAGTCCTCGCGCTCTGTTTCGTGCTGGGGCAGCCTGCTCTCGCCGCCGGACCCCACAGCCATGAAGGACCAACCACGACCGCCCGGCCGGAGCTCGACCACGGCAAGAAGTGGCCGACTGATGATGTCTTGCGCCGCGGCATGGACGACATCAGTCTCGCGATGAGGCAATCGCTGGCACCCATTCACAGCAACGTGTTTACGCCTGCGCAATACGAGGCTTTGGCGACGCGAATCCAGGCGCAGGTCGATGACGTGGTCGGAAACTGCAAGCTGCCCGAGCAGGCCGATCAGCAGCTTCACCTCGTCCTCGAGCAGATCATCGATGGCGCGGCGACGATGAAGACCGGGACCAGCCGCGATCAGGGAGCCATGAAGATCGTGCGGGCGCTCGCTCAATACGGCAAGTATTTTGACCATGCCGGCTGGCAACCGCTGCAACATTGAGGTCGATTGCCGCTGCCTCCTATGCCGCCACGGCCTCGTAGATGTCCTCCTCCTGGGCCGTGTGCATGCGCACCAGCGTCTCGATCGCCTCGATCACGCGCTGGGCGTCGCGAATGAGGTAGCGGTCGATCTTCTCTGACGGCAGATCCTCCGCGATCCGGGCGAGCAGCCGCGCGAGATGCAGTATCTCGCGATGCGCACGGCTCATGGCGGAGAGTCCGTGGCGGTCGCGCAGAACCTCCGTGAGCTTCGGATAGACGCTGTCTTCATCCTCGCGTTCGTGCATCACGACGCTGCTCTGGACCAGTCGATGGGCCTCGCCAATCAAGGCAGCGACGGCTTCGGGCACCGCGTCGTCGAGCGCATCGACGATCTGGCGCAAGCGGTCGAGATCCCTGAGCAGGGCCTGATGATCGTGATGCAACGTCAGCCCCTGCTCTGCGGTGAGGCGCGGACCACTCCTGACGAGAGGCGGATTGAGCGCTCGCAGCGCGTTCAGAATGACGGCAACATCGATCACCTCCTGGACGATGGCGGCGGGCACGGGATCGAGCCAGCCAACGGTGGCAGCGACCATGGCTACCAATGACAATCCCATACCGGCGAAGATGCTCTGCAGGGCAATGCGTCGCGCCCGCTGCGCGATGATGATCGCTTCGCCGACCCGATCCAGCCGGTCCGTGAGGATCACCACATCTGCCGCCTCGGAGGAGGCGCTTGCACCACGCGCGCCGAGCGCGATCCCGGTGTCAGCCACGGCCAGCGCCGGGGCGTCATTGATACCGTCGCCGACCATGATGGTCGGATGCAGCCGCTGTTCGCTACGCACCGCTTCGACCTTATCTGCGGGAACGCGGTCGGCCAGCACGGCATCGAGATCGAGCGCAGCTCCGATGGCCTGCGCCGCCGCGGCGCGATCACCCGTGACCATCACCATCCGCGCGATGCCGGCATCGCGCAGCAGCCGGATCGCGCGTGGCGTGTCGGCCCGCAATTCGTCGGCCAGCAGCAGCGCGCCGATCAGACGGCCGTCCACCGCGACAAAGACGATCAGCGCCGAGCGCCACGAGGCACGTCGTATCGCTCGCAACTCCCATGGCGACAGATCGGCATGCGAGAGAAGCATTTCCCGCGAGCCCGCCACAACGTTGCGCCCGTCGATCTGGCCGCTGAGGCCGGATCCCATGATCTCTTTGACATGTTCCGGCGGCCTCAGCTCGAGCCCCTGGGCGAGCGCCGCAGCGACGACGGCCTTCGCAAGCACATGATGCGACGCTTGCTCGAGCGACGCTCCGAGCCTGAGGACCTCATCCGGATCCTCGCCCGGCGCGACCTCTACGGACAGCAGCCGCGCCCCGCCCACCGTCAGGGTACCGGTCTTGTCGAATAGCACGGTGTGCGCGCGGGCCAGCGCCTCCAGCGCCCTTCCGCCCTTGGCCAGGATGCCGCGGCGGGCCGCTTGTGCCACCCCCGCGATGAAGGCGACGGGTGCGGCCAGAATCAGGGGGCAAGGCGTCGCCGCCACCAGCACGGCAAGGCTGCGGGTCAAGTCGCCGGAGATGTGCCATGCCACAAAGGCGATGACGAGTGTGACCGGCAGGAAGATCAGCGCATAGCGGTCGGCCAACCGCACAAAGGGAGCTCTCGCAGTCTGCGCCGCAGTCACCATACGCACGATGCCCGCGTAAGTACTCTCGCTGGCCATCGCCGTCACGGTCAATTGGAAGGTCTCACCCGCATTCAGAGAACCAGAGAGAACGGCACTGCCGCGTGTCTTCTCCGCCGGAATCGGCTCGCCAGTCACGGCGGACTCGTCGATGGTGGCAGAGGCCGACGCAACCACACCGTCGACCGGCACGATTTCGCCGGCCTTAACCAGAAGCTCTTCGCCGACCGCGACGTCCCCAACCGGAGCATCCTCGATCCGCTCGCCGGATCTGCGATGGACCTGGCGCGGTGCCCGATCAACCAGGGATCGCAGATCATGCTCCGCCCGTGCGACCGCGATCTCCTCCAGCACGTTGCCGCCGGAATACATCAGCGCGACCACAGCGCCCGCGAGCGGTTGTCCGAGCGCCAACGCCGCACTCATCGACAGCAGCGCGATCGCGTCCACGCCGACGCGGCCGCTCAAGAGATCCTTGACGATCGAGACCGCCAATCCCGCAATCACGGGCGCCGTGCCGAGCGCCCAGGCGAAGTCTGCTACATCAGGCCGGCCCGCGGCTCGCGCGAGAATACCTGCGATCAATCCTGCGATTGCGATCGCAACCAGAGCCCATCGCAGGACCCGATCAAACGACATGGCTTGGCGCGCCCGCCCTTCGGTTTCCACTCGCTATTGCTGCGGGACGGCGCTCTTGTTCCCGTGCATGAACGCCATCATCTCGTCCGGAGTGAGCTTCCCGTCCTTGTCGCGATCCATGGCCTTGAAAATTCGTTCGTGCGCGACCTGAAACTCGGGCAACGAGACGGTTCCGTCGCCATCGGCATCCATCAGCGCGAAGATGATGCGAAAGGCGACCGGCGGCCCCATGGCGTCACTGCCTGTCGCACCATGCCCCTTCATTCCCTGTCCCATCATTCCGCGCCCCATCATTCCCATCATATCTCCACCGCGCATCGGGCTCTGCCGCTCGGCGGATGGGTTTGCAGGAGAGCTCGACTGCGGCGAGGCCGGCGCCTGCTCCTGTCCGGGATGGTGGCTCTGATGGTCCGCTGGCGATTGAGCCAAAGCCGGCTGGCCCAAAGTGGCGAGCAGCAACGCTGCAGCAATGGTTCGACCTGGCATGGCGCTTCCTCCAATCCTTGGGGTGGGCCTACAAGGTGTCGAACTTCACCGAGTTTACGTTGAGCCAAATCAAAAAGCGGCTTTTGCTCCAGCTTGGCCCCTACGGCTTTTCGACGCCGCCGCCGGTGCGGGCGCAGCCGATCGCCTCCGTGAGCACCTTGCGGTCGCCGATGTGATTGGCGAGCAACAGGATCAGCCGTGCGTTCATCCGCAGCGCCTGTTCCTCGTCGAGATCTCGCTGGCCGTCGATCAGCTCGGCGTAGAAGTCGTCGGGATCGGCGATGTTGGGTGACAAATTGAGCGTCATGCTGCCAGCTCCTTCCGTCCGGCGGTGTCGTGCCCGGAGGCCCGCAACATCGCATCCGCGATCTCAGCCTCGTCGAATCCGGTCCAGCGTGCCGCGACGTATTGATCGGGCCGGAACAGGTAGGTGGTCCCGGCCGAAGCGCCGTAGCGCTCGGCAAGCAGGCCGGAGGGATCGGCGATGTCGCGGCCGACGACAATGAGTTTCGCTTTGAGGGGACCCACCGCGATCTCGGTCTTGTCGGTCTCCTTGCCGAAGGCCACGACCGTGAAGCCATCGCCGAGACAATGGAGGAACCAGGCGGGCTTGCCATCCACCGTGATCGGCGCATCGGCCGCATTGGTGCCGGGCCGCACGCCGCCCATCATCGCGTCGTCATCGGGGGTATTGAGGACCGACATCACATAGGGCGTCGGCGTCGAGAGACGGCCGCTGTTGACCAGAGGTCGCGCAAAGGCGTGATGGCGGGCGAGCTCCAGCACCGCGTCACGGAAATAGCGGCTCGCTTTCGTCTTCGGCGTGATGAAGTCGGTGGCGCGCGTCGAGTTCAGGATGTTGTCGTCGGCGGCATAGGCGCGCTCCTCGTGATAGCTGTCGAGCAGTGCTTCCGACGCCTCGCCGCGCAGCACCATCGCGAGTTTCCAGGCGAGATTGTCGATGTCCTGGACGCCGGTATTGGCACCGCGCGCGCCGAACGGCGAGACCTGGTGCGCGGCATCGCCGGCGAACAACACCCGGCCCTGGCGGAAATTGTCGATGCGCCGGCAGGCGAACTGATAGATCGAGACCCATTCGAGCACGAACTCGGTGTCCTCGCCGAGCATGGCACGAATGCGCGGTATCACCCGCTCGGGCCTCTTTTCCTCATCGGGATCAGCTTCCCAACCGAGCTGGAAGTCGATGCGCCAGATCTTGTCCGCCTGCCGGTGCAGCAGCACGGACTGGCCGCGGTGGAACGGCGGATCGAACCAGAACCAGCGCTCGGTCGGGAAATCTGCCTTCATGGCGACGTCGGCGATCAGGAAGCGGTCCTGGAAGTACTGTCCAGTGAACTCGGCCCCCACCATCTTGCGCACGTCGGAGTTGGCCCCGTCGCAGGCGATCACCCATTGCGCCTCCATGGGGAAGATGCCGTCGGGCGTTTCCACCGCCAGCGTGGCGTGATCGGCGGCCTGCTTGAGGCTGAGGAGCCGGTGCCTCCAGCGCAGCTCGATCAGCGGATTGGCCCGGCATTTCGCAACCAGCATCTCTTCCAGATGATATTGCTGCAGATTGATCATGGCCGGCCATTGGTGGTCGGCCTCGGGCAACAGATCGAACTGGTAGGACAGCTGGTCCTGGAAGAAGACCCTCCCGACGTTCCAGCTCACGCCGCGCTCGACCATGGGCGCCGCGCAGTCGAGGCGGTCCCAGATTTCGAGCGGTCGCTTGGCGTAGCAGACCGCGCGCGAGCCGATCGAGACGGTGTCGTTGTCGTCGAGCACCACGACCGGCTGGCCGCGCGCCGCGCAATCGAGCGCCGCGGTCAGGCCGATGGGACCTGCGCCGATCACCACGATCGGATGCCGCTTCACGATCCCCTCGGCCTGCTCTTGGGAACGCCGATAGCCGAACTTCGGATAGATGTAGCTCGTCATGTTCGCTTCCTGATGCGCGTGCCCGGGATCAATGCGCGTCGGCGAATTCCTTCTCGTGCATCCAGGCGGTATGGCGCGGCGGGCGCTTGGTGCGCGACCATTCCTCGACCATCTCGTGCGCGACCGACTTCATGCGGTCGATCTGCTCTGGCGTCGCGGTCCAGACCGCGATCTCCAGGCGATGGCCGCTCGGGTCTCGGAAATAGATCGACTTGAAGATGGTGTGGTCTGTAATGCCGACGACGTCGAGGCCGGCGGCCTCCGCGCGCGCCTTGGCCTCTTCGAGCTCGGCGAGGTCCTTGACCTGAAAGGCGATGTGCTGGGTCCACTCCGGCGTGTTGGGATCGCGGCCCATCGGCGGCGAGTTCGGCAGCTCGAAGAAGGCGAGGATGTTGCCGTTCCCGGCATCGAGGAAGATGTGCATGTAGGGATCGGGCGCCTTGGTCGAAGGCACCCGATCCTCGGCAATGGCGCCGAGAAGATCCATGTTCATGACGGTCTTGTAGAATTCGACAGTCGCCTTGGCATCGACGCAGCGATAGGCGACGTGATGGATCTTCTCGATTTTCATGGCGTTTCGCTCCCTGGATCTGCGGTTGCGAAATTAGTATCAGATGTTACTATTTCCTGAATTTGATCTGGATCAATCCACTCCGAAGAATTTTTCGAGTGGGTCGGGCGACGGGAATCGCGTGATGGGACGTTCAAGCGTGGAGCGCGGCGAAGCGGCCAAAGCCGCCACGGCGCAGGATGGCGTCGAGCTGGACCTGCAGCGATATTTTCCGTACCGGCTGGCACGCCTTGCCGAGCAGGTGTCGCTGGCGGTTGCCGAGGTCTATTCCGAACGTTTTGCGCTGACACGGCAGGAATGGCGCGTGCTCGCCATTCTTGGCGTGCGCCCGGAGATTGCGACCAAGGAGATCGGCCCGCTGACGACGCTCGACAAGATGCAGGTCAGCCGCGCCGTGCAGGGCCTGGAGTCGCGCGGCATCGCCGGCCGCAAGCACCATCCCGACGATCGGCGCGAGCTGATTGTCTCGCTGACCCCAGCCGGTCGCGCGCTTTATCGCAAGATCGTGCCCTACGCGCTGGCGCGGGAGACGAAGCTGCTTGGGGCGCTGACCGCCGAGGAAGTGGCGGTACTCGACCGGGTGATGCGCAAATTGTCGGCCGCCTTGGCGTAGCTTCTCCCGCTCAGCCCCACTTCATCTCGCCCTTGGCGACCTTCGAGCCGATATCGAGCGCGACGCCCATGCCGAGATTCGGGAAGCGCGCTTCCATGGCAGCCTTCAGCGCAGCGCTGTCAGCGGCCTTCGCCAGCTCTTCGTCGAACGCGAGCAGATATTTCCTGGTGTGATCGACAGCGGAAAGATCGACGGCGACGCCCGCTGCCATGTGGCCCGGCACGACGAGAGACGGCTTGCGGGCCGCGATCTTGTCGAGGTTGGCGACCCAGGCTGCGCGCTGCTCCTTGGTCGGCGTATCGGCGGTCCAGACATGCACGCCGGAGAAGATCATTACGCCGCCGAACACGGCATTCAAGGACGGAACGAAGAGATAGCGGCGGTTGGCGAGACCTTCGGCGTTGACGATTTCGATCGCCTCGCCGTCAACCGCAAGAGAAGCCCCATCGAACGCGTCCGGCAGAACGACATCGGCGAGCGTCTGCGGACCGTTCTCCTTGAGCTGCGGTCCCCAGACGGCGAGCTTCTTCTCCACATTCGCCTTGATGGCCGCGAGCGTCGCGGACGCCGCCAGCACCTTGGCAGTCGGGAAAGCCTCGCGCACCGGCTTCAGGCTGAAATAATAGTCCGGATCGGATTGGCTGACATAGATGGTGGTGAGCTTCTTGCCGCTCGCCTTGATCGCCTCGACGAGCGCGCGTCCGTCCGGATAGGAGAAGCCGCCGTCGATCAGCACCGCCTCGGTCGGACCGGAAAGCAGGACGGGCGCACGGAAAAATCCATTGGGGCCTGCGGGAAAATGTTTCCAGCTCAGCTTGCCCTCCGCGGCATGGCCGACGTCGGCGGGCGCGAATAATGCGGCGGCCCCCGCGGCAAGGCTGGTCTTCATGATCTGTCTCCTCGACAACATGGCTCTCTCCATTGAACTCTGCAGGGAAAATCGGTTTGGATGATCAGGCGGCACGGAGTTGTGCGGCCAGCAGATCGAACCGCCCGAACAGCATGCTGCCGTCCAGCAGCCTCCGCCCGGCGCCCTCGCCGACCACCAGGGCCGGCACGCCACCGGCCCCAAATCGCGTCATGTCGGCGCGCGCGGCCGCGGTCCGCGCCTGGTAAGCCGCGATCAATGCATCGTCAGGCGCCCGCACGCGGCGCGCTGCATCGGTCAGTTGCGCGCCGTCGAGCAAATCGGCGACGATTTGAAGGTTGGAATTGTCGCGGCCATCAACATAGCGGGCGCGCTGCAAGAGCTTGAGCGCCTCGAGCTCACGAGCCGGATCAACCAGGCCTACGGCGACGACGCCAAGGGTCGCCGGCGCCGAGTCGAACAGGCTGCCGGTATTGCCGAGAATGCCAGTGCGATAGGCCTCACTGAACGGCTGGCCGGTCAACCGTGCGATGCGCTGGTCGTTCTGCCAGGCATAGGCGGCAAAATGCTGGTCCATGGTCCGCGCCGCGGGGCCCGCAAACAGGCCGGTCGGTGCCAGCACCAGCGTCACATCGCCGTGCGCGGCAAGCTGCTCCAGCACCGGCGATGCGCCGTAGCACCAGCCGCAGAGAGGGTCGAAGAGATAGGTGATTTGCATGATTTTCGGGCCGCCAATGTTCGATGCGGAGAACCTAGCGGCCGATCATTATTTGATAAATATTAGATAATGGTACATATTGTTTGTTATTAGCTGACAATGGCGACCGCATGGAAGCGATCAATCTCAACCGCCTCGCCTATTTCGCAGCCGTGGTCGATGCCGGCTCGTTCACGCGCGCTGCCGAGCGCCTCGGCATCACCAAGACCGTCGTCAGCCAGCAGGTGGCACGGCTCGAAGCAGAATTGAAAACGGCTTTGCTGCTGCGGACCACCAGGAGGGTCGAGCCGACCGAAGCCGGCCGGTTGCTGCATGCCCGCTGCGTCATGATCCTGCGCACGGCGGAAGATGCCGTGGACGAGCTCGCCCAGACCAATGCCGAGCCGATGGGCATGCTGCGGATCGCCGCGCCGAACGACTATGGCGCAACGATGATCGCGCCGCTGGCGGCAAAGTTTGCGCGCAAATATCCCGCTTGCGGCGTCGAGCTGATCCTGTCGGACACGCGAACGGACCTCCTCGCCAACCAGATCGACCTGTCGATCCGGGTCGGCTGGTTGAACGATTCAAGTCAGCAGGCCAGGCGGATCGGATCGTTTCGACAATTGCTGGTGGCCGCGCCGGACGTGGCCGCGGCGTTCCGGAGCAAGACGCCCGACGAGCTTGCGGCTCTGCCGTTCATTGCCAACGGCGCGCTCGACGAGCCGCTGGTCTGGCGCTTCACCAGACGCGATATCGACAGCCGCACGATCCGCATGCGGCAGTCGATCTCGATCAATACGACGCCTGCGGTGCTGGGCGCCGCGCTTGCCGGCGGCGGACTCTGCGTGCTGCCCGACTATTTGGCCGCGGAGCATTTGAAGTCCCGCCGGCTGGTCCATGTCCTGCCGGCCTGGAGCCTGCCGACCGGCGGGATCCATGCCGTGTATCCCGCGGCCCGGTTCCGGCCGCCGAAGATCACCGCGTTCGTGGCCATGCTGGTGCAGGAAGGCCGCACGCTCGCCAGCAAATTTCCGGAATGACAGGTGCCCGCTGGTTCATGCCGCGGATCGATACGGCAGGCCGCCCCGCAGGGCGTCAAGCAGGCGCTGCTCGCGCTCGATCCGGGCGCGATAGAGCTCGCGTTCGCTCTCGCTTCTGGCACCGGCCAGCAATACGCGATAGTGCCCGATCACCTTCTCGCTGCCGCTGATGAGGAGGTTGCGGACGTCACTCATCGTTCCGCTCCGGTCGTGGCAATCGCCGATGGTGTATTCGGAACGGTGAATGCGGCCGGGAAGGCATCGGCGGCGAGAGCCTCGAGCGCGGTCTGCTCCTCGGCGAGGCGTCGTTCGATAAACTGGCGCTCAATGTCCGACAGCTCGGTCTTGAGCAAGCGTCGATAACGAGAGAGGTTGTTGCGGTGCGCGCGGATGCGGGCGAAATCCTGATCGAGCATCGTCGTCACTCCTGACGGTCTTTCACTGTCCTTTTCGAATTTGCGGTGCGGGAAGAAACATCTTCCGGCGCAAAAATATTCAGGCTTGTTTTGCTGTCAAGATCCTCTTTCGCCGCTTCCTTGACACCGTTGGGGGTGCCCGAAAAAAAATTTTGCGCGTCCCTCTTGCAAGGGCCTTGCGGCGCTCTAAGTCGTTTTTCGCCGCGAGAGCGGTGTGCCGGATGCCCGATCGGGTCCGGCGCGGGCGCCGGGCCGGGATCTTCGGATCCGTTCCCGATTCCTTAACGGCGCTCCTTCGTATCCATCTTGCTCTTTGGAGGACTTGGTATGAGGACCACCTTTGACTTCGCGCCGCTGTGGCGCTCCACCATCGGCTTCGACCATCTGGCCGACCTCGTCGACAGCACGCTGCGCCAGGCGGGCGAGGACAATTATCCCCCCTACAACATCGAGCGTTCCGGCGAAGACCAATACCGGATCACGCTGGCCGTGGCGGGCTTTGGCGTCGACGACATCAGCGTGACCGCCGAACAGAACGCGCTCACCATCGAGGGCCGGAAGCCGGACAGCGCCACGCGTGAATATCTCTATCAGGGTATCGCCGCGCGTCCGTTCCGCCGCGTGTTCAATCTCGCCGACTACGTCCAGGTCAAGCAGGCCGCTTTCCAGGACGGTCTCCTGGTCATCGATCTGCTGCGCGAGATTCCGGAAGCCATGAAGCCGCGCCGGATCCAGATCGCGGGTGCTGCGTCACCGCAGATCGAGCAGAAGAAAGCGGCTTAGGCCGGTCGAACGCGTTCGACAGCGACCACCCTGGCGGATGGCGACCGGATCGCCATCCGCCGATCGGACCATCCCTTCGAAAGGAGTGTAGAGGGAGACGAGTGATGACCAATGCCAATGCGACCACCGGCGGTCTCGGCGCGCTGTTCCATCCCGCTGCGCATTATGCATCGCCAAGCGCCGTCCTCGACGACGGCAAGCTCTCGACAGCGGAGAAGCGGATCATATTGTCGTCCTGGGCCTCGGACATGTACGCGGTCGAATCCCATCCGGCGCTGCGCGAGATTCCCGGCATGGATCAGCCGATCCGGCTCGCGGACATTCTCGCCGCGCTGCGCAAGCTCGATGATGATGACGACCACCCGCCGCCCGGCGGCGGCGTCCCGATGCGGCTGCGGCGGCCCTGGGCCGCCGCAACGCCGTGACGAGGACCAGCGAAAGGGTCTGAACTGATTGGGGGTGTCGACAACCACTCCTTCTGGCCGGTTCTTGAAGAGCATGTCCTGAAAGGATGGAAGCCAGTCCACCTTCAGCGACACCGCCAACTCGCCGCCGGCATCGAATCGACGATCGACGACAGCACCGCCTCCGGCCGCGCCCGGCTGCTTCAGCTTCAGGACGATCGTCCGTGGATCGGATGCCTCCAGCGACGCGGTATAGCTCGCCAGCAGTTGCCCCATAGTGTCGCGCTGCCACCAGCGCTTGAGCGAGGCGACGCAGTCTTCCGCAGTCACGGGCGCGCCGTCGTGCCAGGCCAGACCGTCGCGAAGCTTGAATGTATATGTGAGCTTGTCGTCCGAGATCGTCCAGTCGGCCATCTGCGGCCGTGGTTGAAAGTTCTCGTCGGCAGCGACCAACGTGTCGTAGATCATATAGCCGTGGTCGCGAGAAATGTAGGCCGTCGACGTGATCGGATCGATCAGTCGTAGCGGAGCGTGCATGACAGCGCGGATCGTCTTCGACGCCGCCGCCGCGGAAGGAATCGAAGCGCCTATCAGCGCAGCTGTAGCCCCAAGTAGAGCTTCGCGGCGGGTGAGGCGTCCAAACGGCACGTGCGCGGCAGAACGGCGAGGATTATCCATATTGCGCTCCTGACTGGGCCCGGCGGGGTTCACACGATGACAAGCCTATGAAGGCGGCTCAGCCTTTGGAAATTCAAATTACAGGGCGCGGCCTATCGGAATAAGCGATGGAGCAGACGCGAGGCGCGTGCAGCGCAGATGCGAATTTGGGGCCGACGCCTACACGACCAGAGCCATTCCTCCACCGCCAGGATCAGCTGCTCCCTCCGGTTTGCCCGCTTTGCCGCAGAGAATGGCGTGAACCTTGGCCACCGTGAAACTCTGAGCCGATCGGGCAATTTGGTACCCGCGCGCCGCTACCGCATCGCAAACATAGGCTGGAATCCGGGCGCTAAGATCAATCACCTCACCGGGCGCGGAAAATCTCGGCGCCGCAACAGCGTCGGAAATCGACATATCGTGGTCGAGAACGTTGAGAATGACCTGGAGAACGCCCATCGGAATATGCGATCCCCCAGGTGCCCCGAGCAGCATCCGCAATCGGTTTCCGGCGAATACCATGGCTGGAGTCATGGAGGTAACCCGGCGACGATGGGGTTCGAGCGAACGGGAGTTACCGGGACGAGGATCGAACATTCCGATAGCGCCGTTGTACATGAAGCCCAGGCCGGGCGTCAGAACACCCGATTGGGCCCCGAGCGAGTGGGTCATGGTGACGGCATTTCCCTCCGCATCCATGACCGAGACATTGGTGGTCGTCTTGGTCTCGGGATCACCGATCCGCTCGATGCGGACCCGTTCGCCACGCTTGATCTCGTCCGCTTCCTGCCGACAGACCGCGGGATCGAAAATCGCCACCGGATCGACGCGGTCGTGCCGCGGATCTCCGATCAACGTCTCTTTTGCGAGTTGGGCACGCTTCATGACCTCCGCAACCGTCGCGATGTAGTCCGGCGTATTGTGGCCCATGCCGCGCAGGTCGAAATGCTCAAGTGTCCCCAGCATGCGCAGGAGCATGGCGCCGCTGGTCGGCGGCGGCAGTACGCTGACTCGATGGTCGCGATACTCGCCCCAGAGCGGCAACACCGGTTCGACTTCATAGGTCTCGAGGTCCTCACGGCGCAACAGGCCGCCATTTCTCTCCATATCCTCAGAGATTGCATCAGCGACGCGGCCCCCGTGGAAGCCGGCTGCACCATCGCGAGCAATGGTCTCGAGGGTCGCACCGTAATCGGCATTGCGCACGACGGTACCCGTCTTCAGCGCGGCACCATCGGAAGCAAAGAACAGATGCGCATAGGCCGGCGTTTGGCGTAGACGATGGATGTTATCGGCCCGACCGGCGTCATCGACGACGAACCACTGTTCGCGCACGGCAGGTGTAATGCGGTATCCATTCACTGCGAGACGCAGCGCCGGCTCGACGACATCACCCCAAGGCAGCACCCCGAAGCGCCGCTGAAGATCGTGCCAGCCTTTCACGGCCCCCGGCACGGCGATCGATTGATATCCGAAATCGTTGATGTATCCCTTCAGTACGAAGCCGAACCCGTCAGGCGTCTCGCGCTCCAGCAGATGGCTCCACATGCCTGGGATCACGGCCGCAGGCGCTTGAAACAGAAAGTTCAGGCCGTCATGAATTCCGCGCGCTGGAAGATAGACCTGAGCGCATCCATACCCGGCCACGCCCCCGTTCATCTGGTCGACCACGCCTTGCGCAAACGCGCACGCGATTGCGGCATCCACCGCATTGCCGCCCGCCATGAGGATGCGGGCACCAACCTCTACCGCGTCAGGCTGTTCAGCCACGACAATGCCCCTGCTCATTCTGCCTCCGTCAACTCGCAATGATGGATGTCAGTTTGGCACCCGCGCATCGAGAAATGCGCTAAAATACGTCGCGCCCAGAGCATAACTGAGCACGTTCCCTCCTTCGAGCAGGATCAAAATGCCGTTGGGCAGGCAGGCCGAAACAGCAGATTGCTGCTCTCTGGCCGAGATCGCACTCAGAAGTGCAGCGAGAAGCTCCTAATCCTCGGGCCCTCCTGCCTTCAATCAAGGGGGCGAGGAGAGCTTCGCGGATGGAGTTTCAGTCGCGAAATCGCTAAAGCGGCGCCAATTGACGAAATGGGTGAAAGGAGTGGCCGACTTCGACGGTTCGATTGAAGCGACCGATATTCCAGTCATCTTATTCGTGTGAGTTCCACATCATGATCGCGTAAGCGGTTGATCCGGTCGCAACTTCCTGCTGCTTAGTGTCCGCCAAGCTCAACGGCTTCAACTAATTCGGACGACCATCTTGCCGGTCGCAGCGCGCGCCTGCATGGTCGTGAAGGCCTCCCGGAAATTCTCGAAGTCAACGACTTTGCCGACGGCGGGCTCAAGCTTGCGGTCGACAAGCCAATTCAGGAGCTGAGAGATGAGACGTCGCTGAATATCCGGCTCTCGTGGCCCGACCTGAGCCAAGTCTACCCCCAACAGCGCGCCTCCCTTCAGAAGCGCCAAATTAAAGGGCAGGCTCGGAATGCTGCCGCCTGCGAAGCCGACCACGAGATGGCGCCCGCGCCAGGCGATTGATCGAAACGCCTGCACGGAGATATCGCCTCCGACAGGATCAAAGATGACGTCCGCACCCTGACCATCGGTCAAGCCCTTCAATTCGTCGCGCCAGTCGGGACGCGTGTAATCCAAGGTGGCGTCGGCCCCGTACCGGCTCGCAAAGGCCCGCTTTTCCTCCGTCGAGGCAGCCGCGATGACCCGTGCGCCGAACAGTTTCGCGATCTGGGAAGCGGCAATGCCCACGCCTCCTGCGGCTCCCAGCACAAGGAGGACCTCTCCCTGACGAAGCGAGGCGCGCTCGCTCAATGCATAGAGAGCGGTCAAATAATTGGCCAGAAACGAAGCGCCAATTTCCGGCGCAATGCCCTGCGGATGGGCTGCAAGAACGCTGAGGGAACGACAATATACTCTGCGAGGGCACCGGATCGTGCCATCCCGATGACGGGCGTGCCTGGAGCGAGCCCCTTGACGTCCGAAGCAACCGCATCAACGACTCCGGAGAATTCGCTTCCGGGCGTAAAGGGCAGCGGATCCTTGGTTTGATAGAGCCCCTGTACTTTCAGGCCATCGACAAAACCAATTCCCAAGCCTGTACCCGGACTCGCACTTTACCGCTGGATATCGCCGGCTTGGCGACCTCCTTCAGTCGAACGCCGTCGATCGTTGTATATTCTTCGACGACCACAGCTTTCATTTCTCATTCTCCCCACTGTCTTGCGGAACACAGAGATCGCATTCGCCAGATTCGATCGTGTGAAGCTCGCAAGCCCGCATCTGTCGCGTTTTGCTCATGTGAATGAATTCAAGATGTCCAAGGCTGCGCTCAGATACCTCCGAGACAGAGATACTTGATCTCCAGGTAGTCCTCGATCCCGTATTTGGAGCCCTCACGGCCGTTGCCGCTCTCCTTCATACCGCCGAACGGAGCGACCTCACTCGAGATGATGCCTTCGTTGATTCCGACGATGCCGTACTCGAGCGCCTCCGCTACGCGGAAGATACGGCCGATGTCCCGACCATAAAAATAGGCGGCCAAACCGAACTCCGTCGCATTGGCCAGACTGATCACCTCCTCTTCCGAAGAGAAACGAAACACCGGCGCGACGGGGCCGAAGGTCTCTTCCTTGAAGATGAGCATGTCCGGCGTACTGTCCGCCAGCACCGTCGGCTGGTAAAAGGAGTGTCCGAGGGCATGGCGTTGTCCGCCGGCGACAATGCGCGCTCCTTTGGTCACAGCATCGGTGATATGCTGCTCGACCTTCTGCACCGCATCGAGATTGATGAGCGGCCCGATTGCCACGCCTGGCTCGAACCCATCGCCCACCTTCATCGATTTCACGGCCTCGGAAAGCCGGGAAACAAAGGCGTCGTAGACCCTGTCTTGTGCGAACAAGCGATTGGCGCAGACGCAGGTCTGTCCAGCATTGCGATATTTCGATGCAATGGCGCCCTGCACCGCCGCCTCGATGTCCGCATCGTCAAACACGATGAAAGGCGCGTTGCCGCCCAGCTCCATCGATGTACGCTTCACGGTCGATGCCGCCTGCGCCATGAGCTTCTTGCCAATCTCGGTCGAGCCCGTAAACGTCACCTTGCGTACGGCCGGATTGGACGTCATCTCACCGCCGATCGCGCTTGCCGACCCAGTCACGACCGAGAAAACGCCGCTCGGGATGCCTGCACGTTCCGCCAGCACCGCCAACGCAAGCGCGGAGAGCGGCGTCTGGCTTGCAGGCTTGACCACCATAGTGCAACCGGCGGCGAGCGCCGGGCCAGCCTTGCGGGTGATCATGGCTGCGGGAAAATTCCACGGCGTGATCGCGGCGCAGACGCCGATTGGCTGCTTGAGGACGATGATGCGCCTATCGGCGGTGAAACCCGGAATGGTATCGCCATAGACACGCTTTCCCTCCTCGGCGAACCATTCGATGAATGACGCCGCATAGGCGATCTCGCCGCGACTTTCCGTCAGCGGCTTGCCTTGCTCGGCGGTCATGATAACGGCGAGGTCTTCCTGATTGGACATCACCAGTTCGAACCATTTGCGCAGGATTGCGGCGCGCTCTTTGGCGGTCCGCGCGCGCCAGCGGGGCCAGGCGGCGTCGGCCGCGGCAATTGCCCGACGTGTCTCCGAGGCGCCCATGTTGGGCACCGTTGTCAACGCCGCACCGGTTGCGGGATTGGTAACGGTCAGCGTACCGCCGCTGTCCGCCGCCGACCACACTCCGTCGATCAGACACCTATCGCGTAGCAGCGACAGATCATTGGGCTTGAGCCCGGCTGCGATCTTCTCTTGTATTGTCATTACAAATTTATCCCGAGGACTTGGATAGGAAAGCATCGCGTAGCTTGAAGCGAATGATCTTGCCGGATCCGGTGCGCGGAATCTCGGCGACGAAGACCACGCGTTCAGGCACCTTGTAGGAGGACAGATGCTTGCGGCAATGCGCGATGATCACCTCGCCATCAGGTGAGGCCACCCGGCTCACCACAAACAGCGCGGGCACTTCGCCGAGATGCTGGTGCGGTACGCCCACGACAGCGCAATCCACTACCTGCTCGCATCCGCTGACGACCTCCTCGATCTCGGCGGGCGCGATATTCTGCCCGCCGCGGATGATCAGCTCCTTGAGGCGCCCCGTAATAGTCAGGAACCCGTTTTCATCACTCCTGGCGAGATCGCCGGTGTGATACCAGCCGTTGCGCAAGGCAGCCGCCGTCTCCTCCGGTTTGTTGTGATAGCCGATCATGACATTCGGCCCGCGCACGATCAATTCACCTTCGGCCCCAAACGGTACATCGTTTCCGGCCAAGTCGACGATACGGACAGCAAGGCCAGGGATTGGAAGCCCGCAGGAGCCCAACACGCGGCCGCCAGCCGGCCAGTTCATGGTTACCATGGTCGAGGTCTCGGTGATGCCATAACCGTCCAGCAACTTGACACCAAACCGGGACTCGAACTCGCGGTTTAAGGTCGCCGGCATGATGGCGCCGGCGGAGATCGCCAGCCGAACGCCAGCCAGGTTCACCTCGTCCCGGCCCTTTGCCGCTTCCAGCAAGTAGTGGAACATCGTCGGCACACCAGGAAACAAGGTGAACCTGCCGCTTCCCAGCAGCCGCAGCACTTCGCTAGTTGAGAACTTCTCGAGGATGTACTCGCTTGCGCCGGCGGCAAGGATGCTGAGGACAGAGAAATTTAGCGCGTAGGAGTGAAACAGCGGGAGCGGCGAAAGCACCGCATCCTTTTCCGAGAGCATCGAGATGGGCGCCCAACACGATGCGGCGATCCAGACCATGCTGTGGGTCGACAGCAGGACGCCCTTCGCGCGGCCGGTCGTTCCGGAAGTGTAGATGATGAAGGCCGGCTCCTGCATTCCCAGCGAATCGCGCGGCGCCAACGCCGCCTTCGCCGACGCCAGTTGTTCGTAGCGCGGGCCCTGTCCTCGGCTCGGCCCGCGTTCCACCAGAACGACGCTGCTCAACACCGGACATTGCTGCTGGATCGCCTCCATGAGCTCCGAACGCTCATCGGTAGTGATGACCATCGTGCAAGCGGCATCCTGCAGGCGATAGACCACCTCGCTCTCGGTGGCATCATAGCTGATCGGGACCCCGATTGCCCCGGCTCTGGCGATCGCCAGGCACGTCTCGACCCAGCGCACGCAATTGGGCAGGAAGATAGCGACCGTGTCGCCTGCCTGGACGCCGAGCGCCGCGAAGTGTCCGGCCAGATTCGCCGTCCTTGTGGCGAGCTCGCCGTAGCTCACCTTCCCTGCGGCATCCTCGAATGCGGTCTTGGTTCCCCGCTCCTTGGCATGCCGCTCGATCAGCGCCGGGATCGGCGCGATCAGGCTACTCTGCAGCATGTTTCCTCCGCTTCGTTTGCTGTCGTCATCAAACCATGCTGAAGCCGCCGCTGATGCTGATCACCTGTCCAGTGATCCAGCTTCCATGCGGCGATGCCAGCAATGTGACTGTCGGCGCGATGTCTTGCGGCTGGCCCAATCGACGCAGTGGATAGAACTTGGTCAGTTTGTCGCGATTGGCCTCGACCCAGGCCCGGTCATGCGCGGTCTCGATGAGGCCGAGCGAGATCGTGTTGGCCGTCGTGCCGAACCGACCGAACTCGCGGGCCAGCGATTTCATCAGGCCGATGACGCCCGCGCGAGCGGCCGCCACGATCGCTAGCCCGGATTCGCCGACCCGCGACGAGTCGCCGACCAGCGCAATGATCCGGCCGTCGCCGGCCTTCTCGAGATGCGGAGCTGCAGCCTTTGATACGTGGATGGCGCCATAGAGGCAGATGTTGATCTGCTTTTCCCATTCCTCGCGCTTCGTATCTGTGAAGCGGTTGCGCAAAGCGACACCGGCATTGTTCACCACGATGTTCAGGCCGCCGAAATCCTTGACGATGCCGTCGATCATCGTGGTAACCGCAGCAAAATCGGAGACATCGGCCTGGTATGCGATGGCCTTGCCGCCCATCTTTTCGATGTCGGCGACGACGGCGGCTGCGGCATCCTTGGAGCCGTTGTAGTTCACCGCGACCGCGGCGCCTTCCGCCGCGAGGCTCAGCGCAATCTCGCGGCCCACATCTCTTGCCGCGCCCGTGACGAGCGCGACCTTGCCCTTAAGCTTCATGTCCATCGGCTAGTTCCTTGCGATTTGTTGCGTTTTCGATGAGGCGGAAGAGCCGTTCGGGGGAGACCGGCAGCTCGAGGATGTCGATGCCCAGGGGCGAAAGCGCGTCGGCGATAGCATTGGCGATCGCCGCGGGCGCGCCGATGGTGCCGCCCTCGCCCATGCCGCGGAAGCCGCCGAGCGTGGTCGGCGAGTCCTTCTCGATGTGGACCACCTCGATCGAGGGCACCTCGACAGCGGTCGGGATGATGTAATCGACGAGGCTGGCGGTCAGGTTCTGCCCCTCCTCGTTGTAGACGACCTCTTCGTAGAGCGCAGCGCCGACGCCTTGCGCGACTCCACCATGAACCTGGCCATCGACGATCATCGGGTTGATCAACCGGCCGCAATCCTCGGCAACCACGAACCGATCGATCTTCACCTCGTAGGTGTTCGGGTCGATTTCGACGACGGCGAGATGGGCTGCCGTCGCGCTGGTCCCGAATACGGGGTCGTAGGTCTTGGTCGAGGTCAGCTCTTCGCGCTTGTCCGCCGGGATGCGCCCCATCTCCAGATAGACCGCGCGCGCCAACTGGCGGAAGGTCAAGGTGCGATCGGTGCCTACAACGGTGACCTTGCCATCCTCTACAGCGAGATCGTCGGGACTGGCCTCGAGCAGATGCGAGGCCGCCCGCACCAGCTTGTCCTTCACGTCACGTGCTGCGAGCGTCGCGGCGCCGCCGGCGAGCACGGCGCTGCGGCTCGCATAGCTGCCGGTGGCGTTCGGCACGGCGGCGCTGTCGCCCTGAATGATGCGGATGTCCTCGACCCGGCCGCCGAGATGTTCGGCGACGACCTGAGCCAAGGTGGTCTCCAGGCCCTGGCCCACAGCGGCGACGCCGAATGAGGCCGTGACAGCGCCGGTCGAGTCGATCGCGATCTTTGCGGTTTCCGTGCCGGTGTTGATCGGCATGCCCGGCGCAACCGAGATGCGCGAACCGATCCCGGTCAGCTCCGCATAGCAGGCAACCCCAATTCCGAACCAACGGCCCGCTGCCCGAGCCGCCGCCTGCCGCACGCGCAACGCCTGGTAATCCGCCTGCCCGCATGCGGCATGGAGGCATTCGGTGAAGGCGCACTGATCCCAGACGATGCCAGACCCGATGCGATAGGGAAACTCGTTCGGCTGGATCAGGTTCTTCAGGCGCAGCGCCACCGGATCCATCTCCAGCTCGCGCGCTGCCATGTCCATCAACCGCTCCGTGACGAATGTCGATGTCGGCCGGCCCACGCCGCGATACGGGCCCATCGGCGGCTTCGACGTCGCGACGCCGCGTACGCGACCACGATAGTTCGGGATCTTGTAAGGGCCTGGCAGAAAGCTCACGACCTGCACCGGCTCGATCACCGCGGTCCACGGATAGATCGAATAGGCTCCGACGTCGCCGATGACCTCGGCCTTGAGCGCGAGGGAACGCCCCTCCGCGTCCAACGCCAGTTCGGCATCGACGATCTGGTCGAACCCCTGGCTGGTCGAAGCGAGATCCTCCATGCGGTCGCTCGTCCATTTCACGGGGCGGCCGAGCTCCCGTGCCGCGAAGGCAACGAGGATTTCCTCGGCATAGAGCGAGGCCTTGCCGCCGAACCCGCCGCCGACATCGGACGAGAGCACGCGCAATCGGCTTCCGGGCATGTTCAGCGCCTCGGAGAGCGCATCGCGAATGATGCCCGGCACTTGTGTCGATGAGTGCAGGGTCAGTTCGTCCCGGCCCGCGTCATACTCCGCCAGATAGGTCCGGTTTTCCATGGCGAGCGGCGACTTGCGCCTGAACCGGAACCGCCCCGACACGCGCACGGCCGCGTCCGCGATCGCCTGATCGACGTCACCGGTCTTGAACTCGCGGGCGCAGAGAACATTCGTGCCGGCTTCCTCGTGCAGCAACGGCGCGGTAGGTTTGGCCGCCTCCTCGGGATCAATCACGACCGGCATCGGATCGAACTCGATATTGATCAGTTCGAGGGCGTCTTCGGCGAGGTAGCGGCTTTCCGCCACCACCGCGACAACGGGTTCGCCGACGTAGCGCACTTTATTACGCGCCAGCGCCGTGATCGCGGTGGCGTGATAGCCTTTCATCCGCGACGTCGCGAAAATCGCATTCACGCCGGCAATATCGTCTGCAGTGAATACAGCGGCGATGCCGGGCATGTCCCGCGCTTCGTCGCAATCGATGCGCCTGATCCGCGCATGCGAATGATCGCTGCGGCGAAAGGCGACGTGCAGCAGGCCAGGTACGCGCCGGTCATCGACAAAGGCCCCCTTGCCGGTCAGCAAGCGTGCATCTTCGGTTCGCTTGACGCGCGCGCCGACGATCTTCGGCCGCGTGGCGAGACCTTCGACCGAGCCGCTCGCCTCGACGGCCGGGACGGGTTTGCTATCAGTCATAGCAATCCGCTCCCTTGCGCAGGGTCTCCCACTGCGCGGCATCGTGGCCGCAAATTATCGTCGCGCCCTGCGCCTCGATCTCCCTGATCTTCTGGAAGGTCGCGCGGCAGATCTCTTTATTCCAGGTGTTCTTCGGGATGATGTCGGCATCCAGATTACCGCGGATGCTAACCGCATCGGAGCCGAGCAGGAAGCGACCACTGTTGCGAAGCGTTACCAGCGCCCCCATTAGCCCCGGCGTATGGCCTGGCAGGTGGACGAGCCGAATCGTGCCATCGTCGAACAGGTCGATCTCCTCGCTTACCACCTGATAGTTCAGGGGATGATCCCAGTCGGCACGCAAATAGCCCGCTTCCGCGGCGGAAGGTCCCCTCGCGACATCGAGCTCCTCCTTACGGACGAGCAAGCGCGCTTTGCGGAAGAACTGATTGCAGCCGCAATGATCGGTGTGGAAGTGCGAACAGATGACGGCATCGATGTCATCCGCCGTCAATCCGACGGCCTTTAATCCTTCCAACACGTTGTCACCTGCCGGCATGATTGGCGTCATGACGCGCGCCATGCCGCCCCATCGGCCCTCAGGGTCAGTTCCCACTTCGGGATGGCAACCGGTATCGAACAGCACATTGCCCTTCGGGTGGCGGAGCAACACGCATGACACCGGCAGCTCGATCGTCTCGGCACGATCAGCCTCGGGAAAATAGATGCTTTTGCGCATCCGCAGGCGCCCGCCTGAGAGGAAATGCATCTTCATGACGCGCTCTCCTTGTTCGCGCTTGCGAGAACCTCGACCGCCGCCCGGACCGCGCGGACGATGTTTTCGTACCCCGTACACCGACACAGATTGCCGGACAGCCCTTCGCGGATCTCCTCGTCGCTCGCCAACGGCGACTTTTTCAGGAGATCGACCGCGGTCATCAACATCCCCGGCGTGCAGAAGCCGCATTGCAACGCGTGATGGTCGTGGAATGCCTTCTGCACAGGATGGAGGCCGGCCGAAGTAGCGAGGCCCTCTACGGTCGTGATCTCCGCACCATCGAGCTGCGCGGCGAGCAGCAGGCACGACCGTACACTATCGCCGTTCACCAGCACGGTGCAGGCGCCGCAAACGCCGTGCTCGCAGCCGACATGCGTACCTGTCAGTCCGAGCTCAATGCGAAGGAAGTCGGTCAGCAGCAAGCGCGGCTCGACCTCGCGCCGATACACGCGGCCATTGACGTTGATGGAGATCGCGACCGGGTTAGCCATGGCTCGCCTCCGTCGCGCGCGACCAAGCCCTGCGAATGGCGCGCTCCGCCAGCACGCCGACCAGGTGTCGACGATAGTCAGCCGAGGCATGCAGGTCCGTGTTGGGCTCGACCGCGATACGGATCGCGCTAACAGCATCGCTCACGAGAGCGTCGTCGAACGGCCGCGATACCAACAGCGCCTCCGCCTCGCTCGCGCGCATCGGCGTCTCGCCGACGCCCATCATGCCGACCCTCGCGCTGGAGATACGATCGCCATCGCGCTCCAAGCAAATCGCGACACAAGCAAGTGCGAAATCACCGGACCGGCGCGCGACCTCCTCGAAGGCATAGCCCACGCCCGCGCGACATTTGGGGAAGCTGACCGAAACGAGCATCTCACCCTCGGCCAAGTCGGTCGTCAGGGCGCCGACAAAGAAGTCGGCGGCCTTGACCGTCCTACTGCCTTCCGCCGAAGCCAGTTCGAGTTCGGCATCGAGCAACATCGACATCATCGGCAGTTCGGCAGCCGGGTCCGCATGCGAGAGGCTGCCACCGATCGTACCCCGGTTTCGGATTGCGAGATGGGCGACGTACCCCATGGCCTCGCTCAAGACCGGCAAATGGGTCGCGACCAGGTCGGAGACTTCGACGATCCGATGTCGCGTGAGCGCACCGATCCGGATATGCCCGCCTTCGTCCCTGATGTAGGACAAATCGGAGATCCGGTTGATGTCGATCAATACGGACGGGCGCAGCAGGCGGAAGTTGAGCATCGGCAGCAAGCTCTGCCCGCCCGCGAGCAGCTTGCCGTCGCCGTTTGCCTCGGCAAGCGCCGCGGTCGCGGCTTGCACGCTGTCGACGGCGAGATATTCGAAGGGCGGCGGCTTCATCTCAGCACCCCTTGAAATCCGGCTTGCGCTTGTCGGCGAATGCCTTGCGGGCTTCCCGGTAATCGTGACTGTTGGAGGCGCGGTCGATCATCGCCTGGGCCAGAAGGCCGCCGTCCACCATGGCTGCGTCGTTGAGGATGTATTTTGCGCCAGAGATCGAAAGCGGCGCTTTATCCGCAATCTGCGCAGCGAGGCTCGCGGCGTCGTGAAGTGGATCATCGGAGATGCGATCCACCAGGCCGATCTTCAGCGCCTCCCGTGCGCCGATCCTTTCGGCCGTGTAAAGGATGCGCTTGGCGTTGGTCATCCCAACCAGGGACAGCAGCCGTCTAGTGCTGCGGACACCGTAGACGATCGACAGGTTCGCTGCCGGAATGCCAAGTGAGGCAGTCGGTGCCGCAAAGCGGAAATCGCAGGCCATCGACAGATGGCAACCGCCGCCGAGGCAATACCCGGAAATGACCGCAATCACCGGCTGCGGAACACTGGCTATTGCATCGGAACAGGAATCGACCGCCAGTTCATAAGCCGTGCTCGCCGCCGCATCCGCCCGAACTGCATCGAATTCCGACACATCGGCGCCGACGCTGAAGCTTTCGCCGGCGCCGGTCAGAGTGATAGCCCGGACCTCGCGGTTGGCCCCCAACTCCCTGAAGATCGCGGCCATTCCCCTCCACATCGCAAGCGTCATAGCATTGCGCACATGGGGACGATTGATCGTAGCCATCGCTACGGGGCCATCCAGAGTGCAACTGATGTCGGACACGGCATTACCTTGAGAGTTCATCCGAACGTTCATGCGTCAGCGACGCTCTGCCTCTCGACTTGCATGCGAAATTCATCGAAGAACTGTGCGGCAAGCTTCTTGGCGGTTGAATCAATCAACCGCGCTCCGAGCTGAGCGAGCTTTCCTCCAACTTTTGCTTCAGTATAGTACGAAAGCAGGGTGCCGCCGGGCACATCTTCAAGCTGAACTTTCGCCGTCCCGGCGGCGAAACCAGCGATGCCGCCCTGCCCTTCGCCGGCTATGGTGTAGCCGACCCGCGGATGGATATCGAACAGGCGAACCTTGCCCTTGAACTTGGCCTTGATCGGCCCGACCTTGATCACCGCGGTGGCGATGAACTCGTCGTCTACCGTGCGCTCCAGCTCCTCGCAGCCGGGAATGCACTCTTTGAGAACGAGCGGGTCGTTGAGCGCCTGCCACACCTGCTCGCGCGGCGCCTTCAGCTCGATCTTTCCGAACATGTCCATCAGACTATCTCCCGCTCAACGGCGACCGTGTGACCACGTACGTGAAGTGGTGCGACGACCGCCTTCAATCGGTCCGGCAGCGGTACCGGGCGCTTCGAGGCGCGGTCGACATAGACATGGACGAAGTAGCCTTGCGCACATGCCTCATCCCCGTCGTCCGTGAACAGGGCGATCTCGTAGGTGATGCTGGTATTGCCTTGCCGCCCGACCCGCAACCCCACATGGACGACTGACGGAAACGAAATCTCCCTGAAGTACCGGCATTTCGTCTCGGCAACCAGGCCGATGACCTGGCTGCGCCGCACGTCGAGAAATCCCTTCTCGATCAGATACTGCCCAACGGCGGAATCGAATAGCGCGTAGTACACCGTGTTGTTGAGGTGGCTATAGGCGTCATTGTCCATCCAGCGCGTCGTCATCAACTGGAAGTGCGCGTACTCGGCGCGACGGTGGGGTTTGGCACGTTCAGTCATAATGCCCCGCTGTAGATCGCACGCGCATCGTCGAGCGACACTTCGCGCGGGTTATTGACCAAAAGGCGCTGCTGCTTCATCGCCTCCGCCGCCAGTTGAGGCACATCGTTGTCGGATATCCCGACGTCGCGCAGGCGCGTCGGCAGCCCGAGTTGCATCGGCAGTTTCGACAGATAGTCGATCAAGGCCGCGCTGCGCTGCCGCGCGCCACCCTTTTGCTCCGGAAGCAGGACGTCGGCGATCTCCGCATAGAGTAACTCCGCCGCAACCGCGTTGAAACGCAATACGCCGGGCAGAACCAACGAATTGGACAAGCCGTGCGGGACGTGAAAGCGGGCGCCGACCGGATAGGCCAGAGCGTGGACGGCCGCAACCGGAGCATTTGCGAACGCCATTCCGGCCAGCATCGACCCGAGCAGCATGGCTTCTCTCGCGTCGAGATTTCCGCCGTTGGTGCAAGCCTCGTGAATGTTGCCGCCCAGCAGCCGCAGGGCCTCGCGTGCAAGACAGTCGGAGACCGGATTCTTCGATCGCTTCGACGTATAGGCCTCGATCGCGTGCACCATAGCGTCGATGCCGGTCGCAGCCGTGACCGCTGGCGGCAAACCGAGGGTAAGTTCGGCATCCAGCACGGCCCAGTCCGGCAGCAGCACCGGCGACACCACACCCTTCTTTTCGTTCTCACCGGTCGTGACGATCGAGATGGGCGTGACCTCCGAACCCGTGCCGGCCGTGGTCGGGGCAAGGATCAGCGGCAAGCGAGGACCCTTCGCAAGTCCCACACCATAGATGTCCGAGAGGCGCTCCCTGCCGACGGCAAGCAGAGCCACCAGCTTGGCGGTATCCATCGAGCTTCCGCCGCCGATGGACACTACGCCGTCGATCTTGGCGGCCAGCGCTTTCTGCACGCCCGCCATGACGACGTGTTCCGGCGGATCCGCCTCGACGTCGGTAAACATCGTTACGCCAACACCCGCGCGTTGAAGGCCTTCGAGGCCAGGCTTCAGCAGCCCGGCAGCCGCGACGCCGGGATCAGAGACCAGCAGCACCGAGCGACAGCCCAGGCCGGCCGCCAGTTCGCCGATGCGCGCGGAGCTGCCTGTCTCCACAAGCGACGATTTTGTTGATTGAAACGTGAAACCTTGCACGCCGAATTGTTCCCTTGGCCAACTGCGAAGTCACTTGCATAAGTGAACTACTTTTACAGAAGCGTGTCAACCTTCTTGGCGACTGAGGGCGCCCGCGCGTTGCGAAGCGACATTTTGGAACGGCCGGCGATCTCGCCCACGATTCCCTTGCGGAACATCAGTACGCACAGTATGAAGATGGCGCCGATCACGATCGGAATCTTGGTCGACAAGTCTATCGTCAGGCCCATGACTTTGATGACACCGACATCGGCCAGATAGCCCTCCAACGCCACAATGAAGCTGGCCCCCACGATCGGGCCGACGGCGGTGCCGAGGCCTCCGAGCAGGCACATGAGAATGACATTGCCGGACTGGGTCCAGTGCGCATCTGGCAAAGAGGCGAGACCAAGAGTCTGTGCCTTCAATGCGCCGGCGAGCGCAGCAGCCGACGCCGAAATCACGAACGCCATCAGCTTATAGGCGCGGCAATCATAACCGAGCGACACCGCACGCGGCTCGTTGTCGCGGATCGCGAGCAGCACCTGCCCGAACGGCGCCTCCATCAACCGCTGCAAGCCCCAGATGGAACCGGCGACCGAGACGAGCACGAAACCGTACATCACGAGGTCGCTGTCCAGTGGCAGCAGCCCGAGGAGGCGGCCGCGGGGAATCCGCTGCAACCCGTCTTCGGCTCCAGTGAACGGCGCCTGTAGGCAGACGAAGTAGACCATTTGGGCCAGCGCTAGCGTGACCATGGCGAAGTAGATGCCTTGGCGGCGGATCGCCATGCCCCCCATGACGAAGCCGAGCGCTGCTCCGACAAGAAGAGCAAGTCCAAGGGCCAGCTCGGGCGTGAGGCCCCAGACCTTGAGCGCGTGTCCGGCGACATAGGCGCCGAGGCCGAAAAAGGCCGCATGACCAATCGAGAGCAGCCCGACGTTGCCCGTGAAGAAGTTGAACGAACAGGCGAATAGGGCAAAGGCGAGACATTTCATGAGGAAGAGCGGATAGAAGCCACCGAACGGCGCAGCCGCGCCGACAACGAGAACAGCAAGGAGAACTGCGGTAGATGTGCGCATATCAGGCCTCCCGGCCCATGAGGCCGGCGGGCCGCAGCAGCAAGATTGCCGCCATCGCGATGAAAACGATGGTCGACGACACTTCCGGATAGATCACTTTTGAAAGTCCTTCCAATACGCCGAGCGCGAGGCCCGAAAGGATCGCGCCTGACAGCGATCCAAGTCCGCCGATCACGACGACGGCGAAGGTGACGATGAGGAGATTGGAGCCCATCGCCGGTTGCACCTGATAGAGCGGCGCGGCAAGCACGCCGGCGAAGGCGGCGAGAGCCGCACCGAGTGCGTAGGTCACTGTGATCATGACGGGAACATTGATGCCGAGCGCCTGGACCAGGCGCGGGTTCTCGGTGCCCGCGCGCAGGTAGGATCCGAGCTTCGTCTTCTCGATCAGCAGCCAGATGGCACCGCACATCGCAAGCGATGCTGCAACGATCCACAGTCTGTAGACCGGAAGCCGCATGAAGCCGAGATCGACGAAGCCGCGCAGCGCGGACGGAACAGGATAAGGCCGGCCGGCGGCGCCGTAGATGTCACGGAATATGCCCTCGAGAAAGATCGCGAGCCCGAAGGTGAACAGAAGGCTGTAGAGGTGATCAAAGCCGGCGAGTCTGCGCAGGAACAGCCGCTCGATCGCGGCGCCGAACAATCCGACGCCGATCGGCGCGATGGCCAACGACCACCAATAATCGATTCCGAACGCCTGCAAGAGCAGAAGGCCGCCGAACGCGCCCATCATATAGAGCGCGCCGTGCGCGAAATTGATGACGTTGAGCAGGCCGAAGATGATTGCGAGGCCGAGGCTAAGCATCGCATAGAAGCAGCCGTTGACAAGGCCGATCGTGATCTGACCAAGCAGTACCTGCAAGGGGATATCGAACATGGACACCATCTCTAGATACCAAGGACCTGATCCACGGCGTCGGCGTTGCCGTCGAGCTCGTCTCGCGTGAGCTGCATGACGACCTCTCCGCGCTCGACGACGAGGAAGCGGTCGGCCAGCGGCTGGGCGAAATACTTGTTCTGTTCGACCAGCAGCACGGTGTAGCCTAGCTCTTTGAGGCGGATGACGAGGTCGAACAACCTGTCTACGATAACCGGCGCAAGGCCTTCGGAGATCTCATCGAGCAGCAGAATGCGCGCGCCGCTGCGCAGAATCCTGGCGATCGCCAGCATCTGCTGCTCGCCGCCGGACAATCTCGTTCCCTGCGCGCGACGCCGCTCGGCCAGGTTCGGCAGCAGCTCGTAGATTTGCTCGAGCGACATGCCACCCTCGCGCTGCTTCGGCGGCAGCATGAGATTCTCCTCGCAGGAGAGGCTCGAGAAGATGCCGCGTTCTTCGGGGCAGTAGCCGATGCCGAGCCGCGCCACGAGATGCGATTTCATCCCGATCGCTTCGCGCTGATGCACCATGATGGATCCGGTGCGGCGGTCTACCAGGCCGACGATGGCGCGTAGCGTCGTGGTCCGCCCGCTGCCATTGCGCCCGAGCAGAGCGACGATCTCGCTCTGCCTCAGCGACAGGTTCATGCCGTGAAGAATGTGGGATTCCCCATACCAGGCGTGCAGATTGTGCACGTTCAGCGCGGCGGCGCCGGTGTGGATCTCGTTCGTCACGATGCGTGCGCCTCCCCACGCGAGCGGCCGCGACGGTGCTTCGAGCCGAGATAGGCCTCGACCACCTCCGGATTGCCCGCAATCTCCTGATAGGCGCCTTCGGCAATGATCTCGCCGCGCCGTAGCACGGTGATGGTGTCGGCCACCTGAGCGACCATCTTCATGTTGTGCTCGACCATCACCACAGTGCGGCCCTGCGCCGCCCGCCGGATCAGCTCGGTCACGCGATCGACGTCCTCATGGCCAAGCCCCTGGGTGGGTTCGTCCAGCAGCATGACTTTCGGATCGGCCGCGAGCGTGGTGGCGATCTCCAGCGCCCGCTTGCGACCATAGGACAGATCGCCGGCGCGCTCGCGCGCAAAGCTCTCGAGTCCCACCTGCGCCAGCAGCCCGCCTATTCTATCTTCCCCGAAGGTCTCGGCCTTGTCGCCGGACCAGAAACGCAGCGGGGACAGCACTGGACGTTGCAGCGCAAGCCTGACGTTGTCGGCAACCGACAGATTCGCGAACACGGCCGAAATCTGGAATGATCGCACGAGGCCGCGCGCGGCAAGCTGATCGGGCCGCAAGGCAGTCACGTCCTCGGATTCGAAGCTGATCCTGCCGGAGGAGAGCGGAAGGAATCGCGTGAGCAGATTGAACACGGTGGTTTTGCCCGCGCCGTTCGGCCCGATCAATGCGTGAATGCTGCCGCGCCTGATCTTCAGATTGACTCCCGCAACTGCAACGAAACCGCGAAACTCCTTTCGCAGGTTCTGTGCTTCGAGAACGCAATCGTTGGGCGCAGCATGACTGCGCTCGGCCCGGCTCATCCCGCGCTTCCTCATCTGATTTCTGGATCCTGGCGCGGCGTGCCATCACGCAGCATCGAGGTCACTTGACAAAACCATATCAAATTAGTCTAGTTATGCAAGTTAAAAATCGAAAGAGCTGTTTCGGACAATTTCCGAAGCCAAAAGGAGGGAGCAATGGGATTGGTCTATCGGTTCGGGCTGGGCGCCGTACTCGCATTGGGTGCGGTCGGCCCGTCCCTTGCACAGACGGCGGGGATTTCGGACGGCGTCGTGAAGATCGGCGTTTTGACCGACATGTCCGGCCAGTTCTCGCACGAGTCCGGCGAGGGCTCGGTCACCGCGGTGAAAATGGCGGTCGAGGATTTCGGCGGCAGCGTCCTCGGCAAGCCCATCGAGGTCATTGTGGCCGATCACCAGAATCGCAACGAGGTCGCGATCGCAAAGGCCCGCGAGTGGTACGACGTCGACAAGGTCGATTTGATCGCCAACCTGATCAACTCCTCCATCGCGCTCGCCGTCACCAATGTGGCGAAGGAGAAGGGGCGCATCGCCATCGTCAATGGCTCCGGCACCTCACGGCTGACGGGAGACTCCTGCACGCCGAACAGCATTCACTACGCCTATGACACCTACGCGCTTGCGCAGGGCACGGGCAAGGCGCTCATCAAGGAGGGCCTGAAGTCGTGGTACTTCCTGACCGCCGACTACGCCTTCGGACATGCGCTCGAGGCCGACACTAGCGCCGTAGTCAAGGCCAACGGCGGCAACATCGCAGGTACGGTGCGATATCCCATCGATACCAACGACCACGCGGCGTTTCTGCTCCAGGCCCAGGCATCGAAGGCCAACGTCGTGGCGATCGCGGGGTCGGGCACGGTTTTCATCAACGCGCTGAAGTCGGCGCGAGAGTTCGGCGTTACGCAGACGCTGGCCGGCCTTCTGGTCTGGATCACCGACATCCATTCGATGGGACTGCGGTCCGCGCAGGGGCTGGTCTTGACCAACGCCTTCTACTGGGATCGCGACGACGAGACACGCGCCTTTGCCAAGCGGTTTTTCGCCAAGATGAAGCGCATGCCGCACATGGGCGATGCCGGCGACTATTCGTCGACCATGCATTACCTCAACGCCATCAAGGCCGCCGGCACCGACGACGCAAAGACGGTGATGGCCAAGATGCGCGAACTTCCGGTCAACGACTTCTTCGCCAAGAACGGACACATCAGGGAAGATGGCCGCTTCGTCCACGACATGTATGTCTACCAGGTCAAGAAGCCCGAGGAATCCAAATACGAGTGGGACTATTACAAACTGCGGGCGGTCATCCCCGGTGACGAAGCCTTCAGGCCGCTTTCCGAAAGCAAGTGTCCGCTTATCCAGAAATAGCTGGTCCTCCCAGACTTCAGCCGGGCAACGCCCGGCTGCTTTTTTTGCCACCAAAGCGGTCCGGATTGTAACGCATGCGATATTGCATCGCGTGTGCCTGTATGGGGATCTTGCACTCGTCGCATATCACGGTCGGTGTGAAATCGTGACCGCAATCGGTGTGGGTCAGGATCAGCGGCACCTTCCCGTTGGATCTCCACTTGTCACCCCAGGCCATCATTGTGATCAGGGGACCATATAGATCGAACCCCATCGGCGTCAGGAGGTACTCGAAGCGATCCGGTCCGCTTTGGTACATCCTCTTCATGAAGATTCCGCGCTCCACGAGCCGTGTAAGCCGATCGGACAAGATATTGGGCGCGATCCCGAGCTCGGACTGGAGCTTATCGAATCGCCGTGCCCCGAAGAACGCTTCCCGGATCACCAGGAAGCTCCAGCGGTCCCCGATGACCTGCAGAGCGCGTGAGACTGAGCTCGGTCTGCCACGATTGAACGGTTCATCATCCGATGACCGGCGCGAGCGCTTGGTCGGCTCAACACAGACAAGCCCTGCGCCGGGGCCATCGTGATAGGTGACGTGCCGCGCCGTCACCTTGTTCAGACAATGGGAGCACGCAACGAACGGCTTGCTCACCTTGGCGCAATCGGCATGCACGAGTTGCAGGGGGACGCCATGGTTCTCGGAGAGCCACTTGTCCCCGAACTGCATGAGAGCCATGAAAGTCGGGTAGAGATCTATGCCCGATCGAGTCAGGCGGTATTCGACCCAGCTCGATGTCTCGGAATACTCGATCCGCTTGAAGATTCCTTCAGACACGAGGCGCTGCAGCCGGTCCGTCAGGGTCGCTCTCGGGATAAGCAGCATCGAGCGGAATTCTTCGAAACGACGGGCTCCGAAAAACGCCTCTCTGATTACGAGGAAGGTCCACGCATCCGACAGGATGATGACAGTACGCGCGACCGAGCAATTTCGCTCCCGGAGGCCGGGCATTCCCTTGGACTTACTGGCCGGCCGAGTCTTTCGTGCGCTTGGGCTGCTGACGGGGTTTGTGCGAGCCAAATAATCGCTCCGGCGCTGCAAATCGCTCTGGTTCCTCTTCGGCTGAAGAATGCTTCGAAATGGCCGAAAATCAACTCATTGCTCAAAACACAACTAGACTACAAAACGCCAGTTCACAACGGCAGAATGTCGGCCGCAGGCGGTCCCGGATCTCTCTTCGCCGACGGAGCCCTCCGGTCCAACTGCTCTTGATGATCGGAACGCTCCAGCAAACGTGCTTCTGGCCGTCGAGAGCTTGTTTCCGATCGGACTATTGTTGGACTCCATCGCGCGGTTTTCGCGGGATGATCAGGACATCCCAATCGGATTGTACGCGTCAGTGGGGTGGGACTAACGGGTCGCTGTCGGAAAGACAATCGACCTCCCTGTTGCCCCAGATACGGCCCCGCTCTGTTTCGCCGGCTGTAGCGTAATCAAAACACAGGCACCGTCTCACCCATTGCACAATCTGAGCCGCGATGCCGCGATCCGATGCAGGATCTGCCACACCCATCTGATAATTCGCGACAGCAGCACGCCACGCGGTCGCGAAGGCGCGTGGGATGTGGCCGAGCAGCGCTGGACAGTCAGCCACAATACGATCTCCGTCCGCGCGGCATGCATCGGCGCCGGCTACGTATGGTGTGCGGAGGACTGGATCGGAAGCGAACTACGAACCGGTAGCTCAAGCCGCTCTCCTGCGCTCCGCCTAGGTGCCATCATCCGCAAGACAGCCGCCGAGGCCGCCACAAGCAAGCGCAATTCTGGCGCCCTGCGACAAGAAGGGCTTCAGGATTCCCGGCGGAGCCGGGCCATGACCCCCGGCGCAGTGCAATTCTTTACCGTCGCAAATGGGATGGCTCTCGCACAGACCCGCAATAATTTTCCGGCGGTCCAAGCGATCCTGTCCTGCCTCTAAGAGGGAACGATCCTTCCAATCGACACGGCGCTCGAGGTCGAGGGCAAATACTTCGTGACGCTGCTGGCCGGGCCGACTGCCCGCAACATGATCCGGTCGCTCTTTGTGAACAAGCTGGCACTCGAAAAAGGCGCAGCCCGGCCGAAGAACGTTCCCCCCGTCGAAGTGAACACGGTTGGCATCATCGGCGACGGCTTGATGGGTTCCGGCATAGCGCATGTCTCGGCGAAGGCCGGCATGTCCGTCGTCGTGCTGGACCGAACGGTCGAGGATGCCGCCAAGGCGATCGCCTACACGAGGAAACTGATCGACAAGGACGTTGCGCGGGGTAAGATGACCCCGGAACAGGCGGATGCCTTTGTCGCTCGCTTGCGGCCGACGGCGGACTACGCTGACCTGCGCGGCGTGGATCTCGTTGTCGAAGCCGTGTTCGAGCAGCCCGACGTGAAGGCGGATGTTATCCGGCAGACCGAAGCGGTCATTCGCGAGGACGTCGTGTTTGCCTCCAATACTTCAATGATCCCGATCGGTGACTTGGCCAAGCACTCAAGGCGGCCCGAGCTGTTTGTCGGAATGCACTTCTTCTCACCCGTTGAGCGGATGCCCTTGCTCGAAATCACCCCTCACAGAGGAACCGGTGAGCGTGCCGTCGCCGTGGCATTCGACTACAATCGTAGCATCCGCAAGACGCCGATCGTCGTCAAGGATGTCCGCGGCTTCTTCACCAATCAGGTTTTCCCGCCTTACGTACACGAGGCCATATTGATGACGATGGAGGGCGTTCGGCCGGCCCTCATCGAGAACTGTGCCAGGACTCTCGGCATGCCGATCGGCCCTCTTGCGGTGCTCGACGACACGACGCTCAAGCTGGGCCTCGACGTACAGGAAGCGGCACGCAAGGAGCTGGGCGACAACTATGTCCCGAATGGCACGGAGCCGTTCTTCGAAATGATGGTGAACCAAATCAACCGAGCCGGAAGGCGGTTTGGAGCGGGCTTCTACGACTATGGTCCCAAGGGTGAACGTCTCGGTTTGTGGGCAGGCATGGAGAAGCACTACCCGCTCGTCGCGGCACAGCCCTCGCCCGAAGACGTTAAGCAGCGGCTGCTCTATGCGCAGCTCGTCCCGACCGCGCGCTGCTATGAAGAAGGTGTCGTGCAGGATCCTCAATCGGCCGATCTGGGAGCGATCCTCGGCTGGGGTTTTCCCGTGTGGACCGGCGGCCCCCTCTCCTACATTGATACGATCGGCATAGCGACCTTCGTCGATACCTGCGACGATCTGGCTCGGCGTCATGGAGATCGATTCAGCGCGCCGCAGTTATTCCGGGAATTGAAAGCGAAGCACGCGAGCCTTTATGCGGATGCCGCCTGATGAAACCGGATCGGCAGTCCACCCTGGTGAAGGATTCTGCGGGCCGACATCATCGTGGATTGCGCCGGATCGTTGCTTGGAAAGCCGGTCAAGAGGATCTGATCTATTCGTGCGAGGTGCGCCATGGACGGTGACTTTGGCCAAGCATCATTTCGATCGCTGACCGGCGACCTCGCTCGATTTGTGCTCGGTTACCGAACTGAGGGCATAGACCGCAAGGCGTTCACGGTGGCCAAACACTGCATCCTCGACTGGTATGGGGTGGCGCTTGCCGGCTCTGCGGAGCCGGTCGCCAAGGCAGTCCGCGAAGAAGCCTGTCTGTGGTCTTCAGGTCCATGCACTGTCATCGCTTCCGGATCGCGTACCGGACCCGTGGCTGCGGCTCTCGCCAACGGAACAGCATCACACGCTCTCGACTTTGACGATGTACACAAGAATATCGGGCATCCCACCGTCGCCATTTTTCCGGCTGTGCTCGCCGTCGCCGAGGAGCGGCAGAGCACCGGCCTCGAGGCGCTTCGAGCCCTTGTCGCTGGGATCGAGGCTGCGGCACTTGTCGGCGCCTGGGCGCTACCCTCCCATTACCGCAAAGGCTTCCATACGACCGCGACGATCGGCTCTTTCGGCGCCGCCGCAGCTGCTGGCTGCCTCATGAACCTGGACGAGCGGCAGATGACAATGGCGCTGGGGCTGGCCGGCACGCAGGCCGCGGGACTCAAGTCGATGTTCGGGTATATGGCCAAGCCGTTTCACGCCGGCAAGGCCGCCTCGAATGGCGTACTGGCGGCAAGGCTCGCGGCCGCGGGCGTCACCGCGCATGAGGATGTCATCGCAGCCGAACAGGGTTTCATACAGACGCTGAGCGAGAGTTCTATTCCGCCGACGTTCGAAGCTCCTGGCCGTGGCATCAACATTCTCGATACGCTCTTCAAGTACAACGCCTCCTGCTATCTCACGCACTCCGCGATCGAGGCCGTACGTAGCATCCGCGAACGAGGCGTCCCGGCCTCGTCAATGCATTCGATCGAGATCCATGTCGGTTCAGCCAGTCTTGGTGTCTGCAATATTGAAGCTCCCTCGACCGGCCTCCAAACCAAGTTCAGCTTGCGCCACACCGCGGCATTGTCCGCCCTCGGATACGACACCGCGGCAATTGACACCTATTCGGATGCAAACGCCGTCGATCCCGTGGTGGTCGAACTGCGAAAGCGTGTCAGCGTCTTGGGAGATTACAAGGACGGCTCGGGAGCGCACGTAGTCGTCAGGACCGCGGACTCGGATATCCATCAAGAGATCGACGTCGGCATACCGGAATCGGATATGGACCTGCAAGGGTGCCGTTTGCGCGAGAAGTTCAGAAGCCTCGCGGCACCGGTACTCGGGCTTGCACGAGTCGAACGGCTTGCGGAAGCGATCGAAGGGATCGACCTCCTGAATGACCTGTCGTCAATGCATGCCGAGATCGCCGCGCCCTAACGCGATCGTCGGAGACGAGAGCGGCAGACGACACGCCCAACAATCCTACTTGTCGTTAATGTCGGAGCGCTCCCGGCATATTTCCGGGGCTCCGGCATCCGACGTCTCACGGCATTCAAGCGAAGCCGCCGCGTCAAGACGCATCATCCAGGATCAACGCCGCCCCCTTTTCGCCGATCATCATGGATGGCGCATTCGTGTTGCCGGAAGCTATCGTTGGCATGATCGAGGCATCCGCTACCCGCAGGCCCCCGACGTCATTCACTTGCAACCGGGAATTGATTACCGCGCTATCGCCAGAACCCATCGCGCATGTGCCGACGGGGTGATACATCGTTCCTCCGTGCGAACGCACGAAGCCTTCCAGTTCGGCATCATCGGCGATATTGAGCTGCTCGGACGGCGCCAAGCGATGCACGAGGATTTCCCTGATCTTGGGCGTCCCATAGATCCGGGCGACCAAGCGCAGCGCCACCATCAGTGCGGTCAAGTCATCACGATGCGAAAGATAGTTCGCCCGGATGACCGGAGCATCGGCAGGATTTGGCGATTTCAGCATGACTGTACCGCGCGACTTCGGGCGCAAGTAGGCGACAGATGCTGACCAGCCGGGGAAGTCATGCAGCCCGCTCGGCTGTCCGGTCACCATGGACTGTGATGAAAAGGCACGGAAGCCGATCTGAACGTCGGGAGTCTGGGCATCGGATAGGGCGCGGCAGAAGATGTACGCCGAGCTGGCTCCGGTCGTCAAAAGACCTCGTCCAGACAGAAAATAACGCAGAATGTGAGGAAGGAGCCTCCACCCACCGGTTTCGCCGTTGAAGCTGTAGCCTCTGCGCACCTCGTGAACCCAATGAACATACATGTGGTCTTGCAGATTGGCACCGACCCCTGGCGCGTCCCGGACGACCTCTAGTCCGTGTTCTCGCAGATGCTGCGCGGGGCCGATACCGGACAACATGAGCAGGTGTGGCGAATTGATCGCTCCGGCACAGACCACAATTTCGGCACGGGCCTGGACCTGACCTGTTTCACCGTCGCGGCGAAGCTGTACGCCTGTTGCGCGCCCTTCCGTAACGAGGATCTTTTCCACAAGCGTATCCGTCCAGACCGCCAGATTGCTCCGACGTCTGATCCGTGCGAGATAGGCGGTCGCCGCGGTGTGACGGCGGCCCCGCTCATCGATGTTATGGTCGATCCAACCCACCCCCTCCTGCACCTGGCCATTGAAATCGTCATTCAATGGCAGCCCCGCCTCGATACCGCCTTCGATAAACGCTCGCGTAGCGCGATAGATCGAGGTGCCGGCTGGCTGCCTTTGACGCGTTCCCGTGACGCGCATCATGCCGCTTCCGCCATGCAGCGAACTTCCTCCGCCCCAGTAACTTTCAAGCTTGCGATAGTATGGAAGCACCTCGTCCCATGACCAACCACGAGCGCCCAGGCTTTCCCACAGGTCGTAGTCTGCTGGCTGGCCTCGAACGACTGCCATACCATTCACAGCGCTGCAGCCGCCCAGCACTCGACCTCTGGGCCAATAGACCATCCTTCCGTTGAGCTCTGGCTCCGGTTCTGTGAAGTACGGCCAAAGGAGGTTCGGACTTGCCAAAACTTTCTGCATGCCGGCAGGTACGTGGATCCACATGCTGCGGTCGGCGGGACCGGCCTCCACGAGCAGAACGGAGCGTTTTGGATCAGCCGACAGCCTGTTCGCGATGACGCAGCCGGCGGAGCCGGCGCCGATGACGATGTAGTCGAATGCTTTCGGCATTGCTTCGCACCAATGAGAGATAGTCAAAAATACCTGATCGGCGCTCTATCGTCGCAAAGCCCGGCGTTTGGTCTGGCCTTCCGGGAAATGTGATGCCGAAAGGTCATGGATGCCAGGCGGCCCGGATGCGCAAGCATAGCTTACCGATCCAGGCTCGGAATGCGTGAGACCACATATCACAAGTGTGATCGTTTGCGGTCTCCAGAGCCAACCTCCTTGCCGACGACATCCACGTTGCGCAGTTTCGACAGCACCGTCACCAAAAGACGAAACGACAACGGAGGGAATATGCAGTCCAAATCGCTCACAACCGCCTGCATAGCGTTGACCTGGGCCATCGCTTATTGTGCGCCTGAAGCGTTCGCCCAAAAGAAATATGACCCCGGTGCAACCGACACCGAGATCAAAGTGGGCAACATCATGCCATACAGCGGACCTGCTTCGTCCTACTCGCTGATTGGCCGGACGCAGGCCGCCTATTTCCAGAAGGTCAACGACGAAGGAGGTATCAACGGTCGCAAGCTCGTTTTCATTTCGTATGATGACGCCTACAGCCCGCCGAAAGCGGTCGAACAGGCACGCAAGCTCGTCGAGAAAGATGAAGTTTTGTTGATCTTTTCGCCGTTGGGCGGCCCGTCAAATCTGGCGATACAGAAATATCTTAATTCCAAGAAGATTCCACAGCTCTTCGTTGCTACTGGCACCACACGATGGGGTGATCCCAAGCACTTCCCCTGGACGATGGGATTTCAGCCGAACTACCAGAGCGAAGGTCGCATTTATGCGAAAGACATTCTTCAGAACCATCCAAACGCCAAGATCGCCGTGCTGTGGCAGAACGACGACACTGGACGAGACCAGGTCAAAGGGCTGCGAGACGGACTGGGCGACAAAGCCAGCATGATCATTGCTGATGCGTCGTTTGAGGTGACAGACCCGACGATCGACTCGCAAATCGCAAGGTTGAGAGACTCGGGGGCCGATATTTTCGTCTACTGGGGCATACAAAAGGCCGCAGCACAAGCGATCCGCAAGATCGCCGAGCTACGCTGGAAGCCCGTGTTTTACCTGAGCAGCACCTCAAGCTCGATTGGGACTGTTCTCCAACCGGCCGGATTTGAGAACTCGATGGGGATCATTTCGGCAGGTTATCTGAAAGATCCGACAGATCCCGACATGAAGACTCACCCCGACGTCCTGCGATATCATGCCTTCTTGGACAAGTATCTGCCACAAGTCGACAAATCCAATAACACGGCGGTCTACGGATATGCTTCTGCGGAGTTGATGGTCGAGGTTCTGCGGCGATGCAGTGATAATCTTACCCGCGAGAACGTCATGAAGCAGGCGAGCAGCCTCAAGCAGCTCAAGATCGAGATGCTCCTTGATGGCGTCACCGTCACCACCGGTCCCGATGACTTCTTCCCGATCGAACAGATGCAGCTGATGAAGTTCGATGGCCAGAGGTGGAAATTTATGGATGGGCTGATCGACGGTGCGGTCGGAAGTGCAAAGGGGGATTGATGGAAGCCAGCGACCACGCTAGTGAGCTTGTGGGCTCGCGGAGTGCGGTCGCCCGCCATTCTCGGCTTCCGCAAGCATCCTCTGCCCCACCAACTCTAAAGCATGATCCGGAAACGCGAAGCGGTTTTCCAGAAAGATCATGCGCAAACCAAACCTAAAGCGCGACAATGATGCATCCAACGCACATCGCGCTTTAGGCGGCGAACTGGCTCACATACTTGATAGTCTGAAACTCCTGCAATCCTTCGATGCCACCTTCGATCCCGATGCCGCTGTATTTGTAACCTCCGAATGGCGTTTCGGGCAGCGATGCCTGCCAGTGATTGACGATGACGTTGCCGCTTTGGATCGCTTCGCAGGCAGTTGCTGCATTCCGCATATCATTCGTCATTACGTAGGACGCGAGCCCGAACGGAAGTCGATTGGCGAGACGTATTGCATCCTCCATGGTCCGGAATGGCGCAGTGGCCGCGAGCGGACCGAACGGCTCCACGTTCGACGCCATGCAATCATCATCGACATTTGAGAGCACTGTGGGGCGATAGAAGAAGCCCCGATCTCCGCAGCGACGACCGCCGGCGGACACGGCGATGCCGCGAGCGTGCGCATCTTCGACGAAACGTTCCACGCTCTCGACGCGGCGCACATGCGCCAGCGGCCCCATCTTGGTTCGCGGGTTCAGGCCATCGCCAACCACGATAGCTTCGGCGAGTTCGGATAATTTCGCTGCGAAGCGGTCGTGGATCGCTTCATGCACGAAGAACCGAGTTGGCGACGTGCACACTTGGCCGGAGTTGCGGAATTTCGCTGTTGCGGCGGCGACGGCGGCGAGTTCGGGATCGACGTCGCCGAAAACCAGGACGGGCGCATGCCCCCCGAGCTCCAAAGTCATCCTCTTCATGGTCTGCACAGCCAACGCCCCGACTTGCTGTCCGACCTGGGTGGAGCCCGTGAACGTCACACCGCGCGTAATCGGGGACTCCAACAACGCCTGCGAAATCAGCCGAGGAGCACCGAAAACGACGTTGAGAACGCCCGCCGGAAGGCCGGCGTCCTTCAGTGCGCCAGCGATCGCAAGGGCCGTTGCAGGTGTCTCTTCGGCCGGCTTGATGATGACTGAGCAGCCCGCGGCGAGCGCGCTGGAGATCTTCCGCGCGGGCGTGATTGCGGGCGCATTCCAGGGGGCGAAGGCCGCGATCGGCCCTAGAGGCTCGCGGATCGCGATCTGCTGGATGGCGCGATTGCGCGAGGGGATCACCCGTCCGTAGGCGCGGCGTCCCTCCTCCGCGTTCCACACGAACATACCCGCGGCCGTCTCGACCTCGACGCGAGATTCCGCGATCGGCTTTCCCAATTCCAACGTGATCAAACCCGCAATCTGGTCAGATCGCTCCTGGATCAGCACGGCGGCGCGCTGCAGGATACGACTGCGATCGATTGCAGGCATCCTGCTCCACGTGTCATGCCCACGCGCCGAGCTCGCCAACACCTCTTCGAGATCGGCCGCGCTTGCGTGCGGCAGATCCCCGAGCCCCGAGCCCGTCGTAGGATTCAACACTGTTTCTGCGGCGCGACCTTCGCCGTCACGCCAATGACCGTCGATGAAAAGTTTAAGCGCTGGATAGTCAACCATCTCGTATCTGCCAGTTCAGGACGACGCGGGCCCGGCAGCACCCGCAGATCGCCGACGCGCGCCGCACATTACTTCGACGCGCTGACCAGGGGACAATGGCCGTCCTTGATCGGACGGAATGCCTTTTCTCCGGAAACGGTGTCCAGGATCTTGTAATAGTCCCACGGATATTTAGACTCGTTGGGTTGCTTGACCTGCAGGAGGTACATGTCGCGGATTACGCGACCGTCCTCACGGATCGACGCATTGACGGTGTAGAAGTCGTTGATTGGGAGCTTCTTCATCTCTGCCACCAGCGCGGCTCCCGATTCGCTCTTGGCCGCGTCGATGGCTTTCAGATAGTGAGTGACTGCTCCATAGACGGCGGCCTGGAGACTGCCGGGAGCCTTCCCATTGAAGCGAGCCATGAATCGCTTGCTCCATTCGCGGGTCTTGTCGTTCATGTCCCAATAGAAGCTGTCGGCGAAAATCAGGCCCTTGGCACTGGGAAGGCCCAGCGCGTGAATGTCAGGCAGGTTCACCAGCAAAGCAGCAATGCTCTGGCCAGCCGTCGTGAGGCCGAACTCGTTGGCCTGCTTCAGCGCATTCATCATGTCGGCACCTGCGTTGGCGAGCCCGACGACCTGGGCCTTTGAAGCCTGTGCCTGCAGGAGATAGGACGAGAAGTCGGACGAATTGAGCGGGTGTTTGGCAGAGCCCAGAACAGTGCCGCCATTGGCGAGCACGACCTTGGAGGCTTCTGCCTCGAGCGCCTGACCGAAGCTGTAGTCGGCCGTGAGGAAAAACCAGCTCTTCAGCCCCTTCTGCACCAGCGGCGCCGTCGCGACGTTCGCCAACGCGAAGTTGTCGTACGCCCAGTGCACTCCGTTCGGCGAACAGGCCTTGCCAGTCAGCTCGGGCGTCCCGGGACCGGTGGCGAGCAGCACTTTGTCTTTCTCGCGAGACAGTTGCTGGACGGCGAGCGCTACGCCTGACGACACCACTTCGGTGATCGCATCGACGCCCTCGGTGTCGTACCAGCGGCGCGCAATTCCGAGGCCCACATCGGCCTTGTTTTGGTGATCCGCCGAAATGATCTCCACCGGCATACCGGCGACCTTGCCGCCGTAATCCTCTATCGCCATTCTGGCGGCCAGCACCGAGCCTGCGCCGACGTTATCGGCATAGGGCCCCGACATATCAGTCAGCACACCGATCTTAACCGTGCCCTTGGCAATCTCGGCCGATGCCGACGAGACAAGCGATAGGGCCGCCAAGGTTACGAGCAAGGTCTTCGCCTTCACAGTGTTCTCCCTGTTGAATTTGCGTTGAATTGAACTACTTCACGGCGCCGAGGACCGGCAGCAGATATTTGATGAACGCGTCGGGATCCTCGCTCATCGGAAAGTGCCCAAGGCCCTTCATGATAGTGACGCTGCTGCCTTTGATGCTTTTCGCAACGGCGAGCGTTTCCTCGGGCGTACAGGAATAGTCGTATTCGCCGGACAGCAGAAACAACGGGCACTTCGACGTATCGATCTGCGTGACGCGATCGCGGATATCGCCATCGAGTTTGTAGAAGAAGAGGTCACCCTTGAACACGCCTGGTCCGCCCTGCATGTAGTGCCACAGCGTCTCCCAGCGATCGCCTTCCGGCGCATCTGGACCGACAAGGCCGGATACGATGGCAGCGCAGACCTCGCCCCCGTGCACGTCGGGACGATGCAGAAAATTCAGGTCGTAATAGGGGTCTACATGGGCACCCGCCTGCAAGCCGATGATCGCCCGGAAGCGCTCGGGATGGTCCAGCGCGAGGTGCAGCACGATGCGTCCTCCGATCGAGCATCCCATCACGATGGGCTTGTCGAGTTCGAGGGCATCGGCAACGGAGAGGATCATTTCGGCATATTGTGCCGAAGTGAGCTGATACTCTTCGTTCTGCCAGCCTACCGGCGGCGAGGACTTGCCATGCCAAGGCATATCGAAGGCTATCACGCGATGCTTGGCCGTCACCTGCTCATCATTCATCAGCGCGCGATACTGGCGGCCGTCGGCGCCGGCGGTGTGAAGGCACAGCAACGGCGTGCCCTGGCCCGCCTCTTCGATATAAAGGCGATGCTCGCGGCCAAATAGCTCGAGATGCAAATAGCGACCGATGGTGGCCTCGAAACGTACTGTCATGCTGGCTCTCCCGACGCGCGCAGCTTGACCAGCGCTTCCTTGAAGTAACGCAGATTGGCCATGAAGACTTGCAAGTTGCCTTCTGCCTTCAGGGTACGGCGCTTGATCAACGCCATCAAATCGTGAGATCCGGGCTGCGGCCTTGCGCTCCAGAACTTGGCCCACTCCTCCTCCGGGGCGCGTAACGCGAAGGTCCAGGACGGCATCACGAATGGGCCACGAACGATTGAAACGACCTTGCCCTCCCCGATCGCAATCAGCCACGCGGTCGGACCGACCTCAAGCAGAAAGGTGGTCGACAGGAAACGCCCTCGCCTGACGAGGTTCTCGTCAGCATTGACCTTGTTTTTCAGGTCTTCAATCATGTGTCCTCCCGTGGGCGAGCGCGACCAACGCGTCTACGGCCATCACGCCCTCGCCCGCCTGTTTGACGATCAGCGGATTGATTTCGGCATCCACCACGACCACGCTCTCGTCTGCGGCAAGCTGCGACATCGCAACGACGGCCTGCGCCAACGCATCTATATCGCCGGGGGGGTTGTTGCGGAACCCTTGAAAAATCCGGCTGATCGATAGTTCCGAGATCATGTCGCGTGCGGTATCGAGATCGACCGGTGCCAGCCTGATACTGCGGTCACGATAGATCTCAGTGTAGATGCCGCCTGCAGCCAGTAGGACTATGGGACCGGCCTCGGGATCAACACGGTACCCGAGCAACATCTCGCCAAGTCCCGATGTCATCGGTTGTACAAGCACCTGCCGTACTGCGACCTCAGGATGCCGCGTCTTCACGCTCTCGGCGATCTTGTGCATCGCCGCCCTGAGTTCGGCTTCGCTTCCAACATTTAGGACGACCCCACCCACTTCCGTCTTGTGCGCGATGTCCGCGGACAACAGCTTAACGGCGACTGGATATTCGAAGGGGAGCGCGATGGGTAGCGCCGTGTCGACATCGACGGCAGCTGTCGGAGCATGGGGCACTCCAAACCTCCCCAGGAGCGCATAAGCCGCCATTTCATCGAGCTGCTTCGTCGAAGTGTGAGCGATCGACGGCGGGTTTGCAAGCGCGGTCGGCTGACGGCGTAGCAACGCCGCGCTCACCGCATCGGCGCAGGATTCAGGTGTGCGGAAGTTGGGCACTCCAGCGTCCGCCAGCATGTTCAGGGCTTGAGGGGCCTCAGGGACCAGGAACGCAACGAGCGGCTTGCTCGAAGACGCACTGTCGATGACCGGCTTGACGGCGAGCTCCGGTTGAAAGCGGGCCGACGAGCCGATCACCGCGATGACTGCATCAAATTCCGGGGCCGATAGCATGGTTTCGAGCGCGGCTTTCATCACGTCGTAGCGTGTACCGGCTAGAGTAAGGTCCGTGATGCGCTCATGGTTCGCCTTGACGCCGGCCATGCCTAAGCGGCTAAAGGTTGCGTCACTGGGCTTGACGACGTCGATCCCTTTCATCGACAGCTCGTCGACCACCATGGCCGCACCACCACCCGTCGTAGTCACTACGCCGACGCGCGCGCTGCGTGAGACCGTCGGACGCGCCGGCAAACGCTGTAAAAGCGGCAGTGATTCCAATAAGGTCTCGAAGTTGAATACCCGCGCAATGCCGCAATCGGCGAGGAAGGCGTCGGCGACGTCATCCTCTCCCGCAAGTGCGCCGGTGTGAGAGAGAGCAAGTTCGGCGGCCGCGGCCGAACGCCCGAGCTTATAGGCGACGATCGGCTTGCCGCGCGCGGCGGCATCAAGTGCAAAACGCCTTAGATCCTGGGCATGACGGATGCTCTCGAGAAATAGCACGTATCCACTGATGGCGGGATCATCGAGTGTCGCCGAACAGATTTCACCGAGGCTCAGGTCGACCTCGTTCCCGACCGAGACGAGACCCGCGAAGCCGATGTTGCGCGCCTTCCCGCGTGATATCAGACCACCGAGCAGACTACCGCTGTGGGACGCCACGAACATACCGCCGCGCGGCAGATCCGGCTCTGCGAACGCCGCATTGGCAGTGATGATGGTCTTGTGGTGCAGATTGATCGCGCCGAGGCTCGAGGGCCCGAGGATGCGCAGGCCAGTATCGGCACAGAGCCTTTGCAGCCGCACGACAAGCTTCTGGCCCTGCTCGCCGCCTTCGGAGAAGCCCGACGCCAGAATGGTTGCTACGCGAACGCCGACACGCGCACATTCCGCTGCGGCCTCGACGGCGCCCTCTGTCGGCGTCAAGATGAACGCATGATCCGGTACCGAGGGCAGATCGGCGAGGGACGACCAGGCCCGTTCGCCCAGAATGGTGTCGCGGCGCGGATTAATCGGGTAAACGGAGCCTTCGTAACCGGCTCGCCGTAGATACTGCAAAGGTCGGGCTGACGTTTTCGAGACATCGTCCGACGCTCCGATCAGAGCAATGCTGCGAGGCGCCAGGAGCGCCTGCGCAAGTGCAGGTCCGGTGTTGTCAACTCGCACGTTCGACCTGCCCGCGCTGATCGAAACGGCGGTCAAACACCGCTTCCGCGATTCGATTCTTCAATATTTCCGTCGATCCACCGGCAATCATCCAGCCGCGGGTGCGGCGCATGCAGTATTCCGCAAGCGACTCCTGACTGTAGCCGAGGCCGCCCATGATCTGCACGGCCTCGTTGGCGACCTGAAAGCCTGCTTCATTGCAGGCGAGCTTGGCAATGGCGGTTTGATACGCTGATGGCAATCCTTCGGTGACGTTTGCCGCGCGATAGAGCAGCATCTGGGCAGATTCGAGCTTCAACGCCATTTCGGCAAACTTCCATTGCAGCCCCTGAAACTCGCAGAGCTGACGGCCGAATTGCTTGCGAACCGACGCATGCTCTCGCGCGAGATTGAAGGCGTAACGGCCAAGCGCGAGCGATCGCGCAGAGTTGCCAAGCCGCTCCACATTGAAACCGGCGATCTGCTTCTTGAAACCGCCGACCCCAAGTAGCACGTTGCGCTTGGGAATACGGCAGTTCTCAAAATAGAGTTGACTCCACTGCTCACCGCTCATGAAGGAAGACGGCTTGCCAACGGTGAAGCCCGGCGTATCCCGCTCGACGATGACCGAGCCGATGCCGTTTACGCCGCTACCGAAGCGGACGTAAACGAGATAGATGGCCGCGTCAGGGCTATGAGTGCCGAATACTTTGCTGCCATTGATGACGTAATCGTCCCCATCCAGCGTCGCAGTGGTCTTTAGTTCAGTGACGGCTGAGCCAGCATCAGGCTCGCTCATGCCGAGACTGATGCAGATGTTACCTTTGAGCAAATCTGGCAGCCAGCGGCTCTTCTGTTCCGCAGAAGCATACTCCACAAAAGTCCGGATCGGGCCGAAATTGCCGGCCTGCACCACGTCGGCGCTGCGTGGACAGACCGATGCCACCTGCTCGATCGCGATCACGCAATCGAATAGCGTGCCGCCCTGGCCGCCATCCTCCGGATCGAAGGAAATGCCCATCAGGCCCTGCTTTCCGAGCAGACGCGCGACCTCACGCGGGAAATGTGGATCGTGGGCGCGATCCAAGGCTCCGGCCTTCAAATTGGTCTCGGCGAACCGACGGACTGACTCTGCGAACGCCTGCTGTTCTTCGTTGAGCTCAAAATTCATGTGTAGGGTGACCTGCTCGGGGATGGAGCCTGTTTCTCAGCCCAAGCTTTGACCTACAACTATCAATCAGTTATGATTACATTACATTATGTAATGATAGCGGACAGATGATCCCCCCGCTCAATCCGTTGCACGTATTCGACGTAGCGGCCCGCCATCTCAGTTTTACGCGCGCTGCAGAAGAGTTGCGCGTCACGCAACCGGCAGTGAGCCGGCAGATATCCACCTTGGAGACATTTCTCGGCGTTCGCCTGTTCGAGCGAGACAAGCAGTTATTGCGCCTGACCTCTGAGGGCGAAGAGTATCAACGGCAGGTCGCGCCAGCATTCCAGATCATCGCTCAGGCTACGGCGGGCTTAACCGCGACGCGGAAGGCTCAGCCCTTGAGGATCCGGGTCTACACGACATTTGCCGCCAAGTGGCTGATTCCGAGACTCTCGTCATTTTACGTAAGCTACCCGCAGATCAAGCTGGACATCAGCAATGCTGTCGCTCCAGTCGATTTCGAGAAGGACAAGATCGATCTTGCGGTTCAGTTCGGTGCCGGAGGCTGGCCGGGGATCGAAACGAGGTTGCTGTTCAAGGATGTAATCCAGCCGGTGTGCAGTCCAAAACTCCTCAAGCGTACGCGGTTGGTGGAGCCTGACGATCTCCGCAAGGTACAATTGCTTCATTCCCATTATCGCCGCACAGATTGGCCCGATTGGCTTATGGCAATCAAGCGGCCGGATCTCCTTGCAGATCCCGGCATCAGTTTTCAGAGTTCGGTCCTGACCTATCAGGCTGCCGTCGAGGGCGTCGGAGTGGCGATGGGACAATTATTACTACTGCGGAACGAAATCCAAGATGGCGCCCTGATCCCATTGTTCGACGCCCCCCTCGAGCGTCCGATGGCTCACTATCTGGCCTGGCCCAAGAACCGCCTGCTCGGCCGAAAGGCGCGAAGCTTTGTCCACTGGCTGAAGGGTCAGGTCGCGGATTTCCTTTCCGCGCAGTCGTAGGCTTGCGCAGGGCAGAACAATCGGGCGCGCCGCCAAGCTGATCTGCCGCTTCAGGTTGCGCAGCGGAGGGTCATGGCAGTCAGGCTTCGGAGCAATTCATCGAGGTGAGCTTGATCGTGTGCCTCATGCTTGGCGGCAATCGCGAAGTTCAAGATAGCGTCGGTAAGCTGGTGAACGGTCATTCCAGACGCGCGGATATTCCCTTTTGTCGGTGCCAGCAGCTTCTCGATGATGGAACGGTACTCCTCGTAGCACTCGGCGATCACCTTTCGACTTTCGGCGCTCATACCGTCTATGATTTCCGCAGCATGGGGCGAGGCGTGAAGCATTGTATAGGGGCGCCGCGCCACATGCTCGAAGACGACGCCGAGCTGCTTGCGCAAGTCATTGCATCCTTCCAGTTCACGCTCGGTCTCCTTGAGCGCTCGATGCATGAAGAGGCGGATCGTCGCGAACAGCACCGCATCCTTATTGGGGAAAATGTTGTACAGCGTCTGCCGCGCAACGCCGGCTTCCAGTGCAATGTCATTCATGCCCGTCCGCTTCACGCCGTAGCGCGTGAACATGCGGGCCGCAGCCTCGCAGATCGCGATCTCCCTTTCATTCATGGCAGACATATTGACAAATAGACGCCAAGTGTCAATATAGACACAAAGACGCTATTTGTCCAACTGACAGGAGATCGATATGAAGAGCGTAAGAACCGCCTTGGTCACCGGGGCCTCCTCCGGGATCGGCGAGGCCACCGCGCGCCTTCTCAAAAAAAAGGGCTTCACCGTATATGCTGCAGCACGCCGGGTAGAGCAGATGAAGCCCCTGGAGGCGGACGGCATTCACATCCTGCCACTTGACGTCACGGACGAAGCATCGATCCGAACCTGCGTTGAGACGATCACGGCCCGCGAAGGCCGGATCGACATTCTGGTGAACAATGCTGGTTATGGGTCGTATGGCGCCGTCGAGGAGGTGCCCATCGAAGAGGCACGGCGCCAGTTCGAGGTTAATATCTTCGGCCTTGCGCGTCTCACCCAGCTTATCCTGCCGAAGATGCGGGAGAACCGCTTCGGCAAGATCGTCAACATCACCTCGATCGGAGGCAAGATCTACACGCCTTTCGGCGCTTGGTACCATGCCACCAAGCACGCGCTCGAGGGCTGGTCGGATGCCCTCCGAATCGAAACCGCGCCCTTCGGCATCGATGTCATCATCGTCGAACCCGGTGGGATACGGACGCCCTGGGGCAGCATTGCGGTCGATCACCTCCGCAAAACGTCGGGCTCCGGCGCCTATGCTGCCGGTGTCAAGAAGGCCGCCGACGGCATGGCGAAACTCTATGGTGGCAAGCAGCTCTCGGATCCCTTGGTCATCGCCAAGACCGTCGCGCGTGCCGTGACTGCGGGCAAGCCTCGGACACGCTATGCCGCGGGCTATATGGCAGGCCCCGTCCTGTTCTTGCGCTGGCTGCTGCCCGACCGCGTGTTCGATCGGATGATCACTTCCATGGCGGCTTGAAATCTCTCAGGAAGGAGGCCAGCGGTATCGAGTCGACTGCTCTTGAGTATTCGCTCGTGGTAACCGTCGAGGTAAAGGCCTCCGCATGAGAGCTTTTTTTTCCAATAGGCTTATTCCGAACACTCTCCAAAAAAAGAAGACCGGCTTTCTAACACGAAAGCCGGTCCAAGTGTCGGGAGGAGATGATTTCCGTCGGAAGGGAGATATAATCCGAACCGGCATCACACACCCTGGTAGAAGCTGTAGATCAAGGCGCTTGGGATCGCCATCTTGATTCAGATCTGGATGGCAAACATCACAAATGCAATACTCGCGGATTTGGTCTGAGGCTCAACGATCGTCTCGAATGCTGGATATCTGGCAACAGGCCTTGACCGCTGCAGCGTGACGGCGATCGCAATCCGCCTGTTCCACAACCCACGCCTCAAGCCGATCGCCTCTCTGGTCGTGCTATCTGGAAATGCGCCGGTTGGAAAGGAGCAGAAAGAGCGCTCGATTCTTCGCGTAAATGGCCGCCGACCGGCGTCTTTCAATTCCCTGCATGACCAGATGCCCCGCGCCGTCATATAGGAACCATTCCCAGCGCGAGCGGCCCGTTTTCTGTACGCGTGCCTCGTAGATATCAAATCCGGAAGACGACTTGCGATCCGCGGACCCACGAAGCATGTCTCTGATGAACTTGAACAATGAAGTGCTCTCCGAAGCTTGCACACCGGTCAACGTAGGCACCTTAGCGCCGCGTTTTGTTTCGCGGAAATTTGTTCTCCAGACACATCTTCGAAACATTCGTGCATTCGAAACTCCACGAATGCACCGAGGCGCCGTGCGCGCCGGGATGCATCTAGCAAATTTGTTGCCGAGAAATCAGTCTACGAACGTCGCCAAGCGCTTTTGTAGATTACTCGTCACAGCTTCGATCTGGTTTGGCGAGCCGATCAAGCTCGCCTGCTCCTCGCTTTCCGCGCGCAGGACAGCGACATCTTCGGCGTAAAGCGCCATGTTGAGCAGCCGTTTCGCCGCACGGATCGCGTCGGGACTCTTGGCTGCGATTTCGCGCGCCAAAGCCATGGCCGCGGATTGAGGATCGTCACTGACCTGAGTAGCCAATCCCGTCTCGACTGCTTCCCCTCCCGATAGGACTCGTCCCGTAAAGGTCAGGATGCGCGCGAGGTCATCTCTCACGAGATGGCGCATCAGTGCCATGCCCGCCATATCAGGAACCAGGCCCCACTTGATCTCCAGCACGGACAGACGCGCGTCAGGCGCGACGATGCGAACGTCGGCTCCGAGCGCGAGTTGCAGGCCTCCGCCGAAGGCGACGCCGTGGACCGCCGCGATTACGGGGACAGGCACCTCGCGCCACACCATGGCAACTTGCTGCGGCGGATTGGCGCCCGCTGGAGTACGGGCCGACTCCACGAGAGATCGGGCGATCGTACGCTCGCCCGACGCCATGCTCCCCATCTGGTCCATATCGAGGCCGGCACAGAAGGCACGTCCTTCGCCGGACAGCACAACGGCCCGCAAACCGCGCTCAGACTTGAGGCCCTCACCGGCATTGACAAGCGCTTTTGTCATCTCCGTATCGAGTGCGTTCATCTTGTCGGCTCGCGTCAGCTTTACGCTCGCGATACCATCTGTGATCTGGACGGTAACCCTTTGTGCCATGTGTCGATATCTCCGACGCTCGTCAGCTGCTGGTGATGTCTAGCGTGATCCGTTTGATGCTGCGCATCGGAAGCGAGCTCGAAGGATGTTTCGCATGCGTCGTACGCGCACCTGTTACGCAGGCGTGGTGTCAAAGAAACCATCGAAAGGCCCCGCGCCGACACCAGCGACGACGTCGAATTCGGTGGTGCTCCGTCGTCACGCGCGCCCCTCGGGTGTGAAGGCCACCGGCATGTTGACGATGGCGTTGAACCAGATCGAGCGCAGAAATCGAGGCTCGCCCATGGGCCGGATATCAGGAATTCTCGCCACTACTTCCTTCAGAAGCAGCTTCAGCTGCGTCCGGGCGAGCCGGGCGCCGATGCAAACATGCGGGCCGGTGCCGAAGGACAAGTGCTTGGCGGCGTTCTTGCGCGTGATGTCGAACCGGTCCGGATCGACGAATACCTCAGGGTCCCGGTTCGCCGCCGGGTAAGAGAGGTAGAGCTTTTGGCCGGCCGCGATCGGTTGCCCACCGACTGCAGCGTCGGCGGTCGCCGTGCGGCGGAACTGGATCACCGGTGGCGCAAAGCGCAGCACCTCCTCGATGGCATTCGGCAGATACTGGTCCGGATCACTACGCAGAAGGGCATATTGTTCTGGATGCTCATTCATCAGTCGCACAAAGTGCGCAGCCGTCCCGCGGGTCGTCTCGTGCCCGGCGATTGACATAGTCACGAAGAACATGGCGATCTGCTCATCTGTGAGCTTTTCGCCATCGACCTCTCCATTGACGTAAGCGCTCATCATCGAGCGGTCGGGATTGCGCCGCTTCTCCTCAGCCAACTTCGCCGAAAAGGCAAACAGTTGCGGGACAGGATCCTCGCCGACGGGCTTCTCGGCCTCGACGTCCGCCGCGGCGTTGCCCAATCGGAATATCTGCTCGCGGTCCTCTTCCGGGATGCCCATCAAGGTGCAGAAGGTGTACACGGGCAGCCGTGAGGCCACGTCAAATACGAACTCGCATGTCCCCCGCGAAGCGACAGCATCCACTATCTCCCGCGCCGCGCGGGCCACATCGGGCTCGAATTCGGCCAACGCTTGGTTGGCAAAGGGCGGCAGAACGAGGCGTTTGACCTTGGCATGAAGTTCCGGCGGCATACCCATCAGCCCCGCCTGCTGCTGAGACAAGCGCACCGGGTCTACGAAGTCCCAGATGATCGGACCGCCGGTATGGGACGAGAACAAGGACTGGTCGCGTGAGACCTCGAAGACATCTTGATATCTGGTCAGGACCCAAAAGCCCTCATGCAGGTCCGCGCCCGGCAGGACAACGCGGTAGGCAGTCCGATCGGGAGCCGGATTCCAATGAACGGGATCCGCGCGCCGCCAGGCCGTAAAAAGATCGTAGGGTGGGCCGCGCCGGCCTGGGATCAGATCAATATCGGCAAGATTGGTGTCGAGGGCGATGGACATCAGACCCCTCCCTATGGGCTGGTTTTCGGCGCAATGACGTCAACCCGGGCAAGCCAGGGCCGAACGTTGTGCGTGCTGTCGAGAGCTGTGCGGCACTCCTCGGCATAGAGCAGCGCATTCGCCTGAGCGATGACCGCAAGATCCGCTGACGAGACGCGATCGCCCACCAGCCAGTCGCGTCCCTCTAGAAGGCCGTCGAGCGCCTTGAAGTGCCGCGCGGCGTCGGCCACCACCTGCTCACGCGGCTTGCGGCCCACGCCTTGAGCGCGAGTGAGGGCACCTACCCCTTCAAGGATTCGGCTCTTGAGCTGGTCGCGCGGAATCCCCGGCATGCTCTGCGCAAATTCGTCGAGCGCCGCCTCCAGATTGTGTGGCCAGGCTAGCCGCATGGTCATTTCGTAGAAATAGAGGCTCTCGTCCGCCCAATCCTCGATCACATGAGCCAGTGCCCGTTCGCGGGGATCAGTAGGCAGGACCGGACGCTCGGGAAAAGTGCGGTCGAGATATTCGAGAATGTCTGTGGAATCCAGCACAGCCTGTCCATCATGCTCAATCGCGGGAAACTTTCCGCTGACGCTGACATGGATGTACTTGCCGCCGGCCACAGCCGCGCGGTCCACCTCGTGGACATTGAAGGGGAGCCTTTTGTAATTCAGAGCGCGGCGAACCTTCTCTGTGAAAGGCGAAGTGGCAAACTGATAGAGCGTGATCATCTCGACCCTCCCTGGCGCGCCTCGGCGAGCACCGCAGCCAAAACTCTTTTGACGTCGTATCGCTCTGCTCCCTCGACCCAAGGCGCTTGGGCCGCGAAGGCGGCCGCCACCTCCTGGCCCCGCGCTTCGGCAGCGGGAAAGGAAACCGGATGAGTGACAATAAGGAAATCGCCGCGGATGACGCCGTTTACGGCTGCGACGGCCACAGCGGACGCCGGCATGCCGCGACGGACGACGGCCTCACCGACGGCCAATTGAGCCGGATCAGGCTGGGGCAGCCCGCTGTGGCGGCGTGAAAGGTGGATCTCGGTTGCGACCAGGCCCGGGCAGAGGACGCTCATCTTCAACGTCGGCGGCAACTCGGCGCGGAGCACCTCCGCCAAACCCAGGACTGCATGCTTGCTGGCAGTATAGAAGCCGGCGCCAGTGTGCTGCAGACCGAGTGCATGTTCCGACGCGGTGATACAAAAACGCCCAGTTCGTCCCGCAGCGGTCATCCGGCGCGCGAAGGCTGCTACAGTACTCCACACACCGCGGACATTGACGCCGAAGACCCAATCGAACTCCTCGGGCTTGGCCTGAAGGAGCGGTCCGGAGAGGCTCACTCCGGCATTGGCGAAAACCATGTCGATAGGTCCAAGATCACGCTCGGCGACCTCTGCCAGGAGCTCGGCCGACTGATGGTCGGCGACGTCGCACTGGCCGGACAGGACCGCTCGACCGAGCTCCGCGGCGACCGCACGCGCGCGAGCGCCGTCGATATCGGCGATCATCACCGTGGCACCGCGCGTCAGGAGTTCCTCAGCCAAGGCGCGCCCTATGCCGGATGCGCCGCCCGTGACGACCGCTCGAGTCCCCTCCAAATCCATCCTGCTACTCCACTAAAGCTTGATCGTCACGCACTTGAGCTGCGTATAGTGGTGAAGAGCCTCGATGCCCTTCTCTCGGCCATATCCGCTCAGCTTGAAGCCGCCGAGCGGCGTTTCGACGCCGCCCGCCTGATACTCGTTCACGTAGATCTGTCCGGCTTCGATGGCTGCGGCGACGCGATGGGCACGCGAGAGGTTCTGGGTCCATATCCCCGCCGCGAGTCCGTATTCGGTGTCGTTGGCAATGTGGATGGCTTCGGCTTCATCATCAAAGGGGATCACGGATAGAATCGGCCCGAATATCTCCTCCCGAGCCACGCGCATGTCGTTGCGTACGTCGGCGTAGATGGTGGGCGGCACAAACCATCCCTTGCCCCACGCCGGATCCTCGATCAGTTCGCCTCCGACGATGGCACGGGCGCCTTCGCTCTTGGCCACGTCAAACCAACTCTTTACGCGCTCGTACTGTGCCCTGGTAGTCAAGGGCCCGACCATAGCGTCAGTTTGCGGACCGACCTTCAACGCCCTGACAGCCGCTGCAAGACCCTTAACCACCTGCTCATGGACTGAACGCTGCACAAGCAGCCGGGTACCCGCCAGACAGACCTGTCCTGCATTCACCACGAAAGCACGCACAGCGCCGGGAATGGCCAAGCTGAGGTCGGCGTCGTCGAAGATGATATTGGGCGATTTGCCGCCGAGCTCGAGGGTAAGAGGAATGACTCGATCGGCCGCAATGCGTCCGATCTCGCGGCCAGCCCGCACGCTGCCGGTAAAGGCGAGCTTGCGCACCTGTGGATGCGAGACGATCGCCGCCCCGCATTCCGGCCCAGCGCCCAGCACAACATTCAGCACGCCCGGTGGCAATCCGCACTCCACGGCCAGGCGCCCGAGTTCCGCGCTCGTGCCGGAGGTGAACTCCGACGGCTTGAGTACGACAGCATTTCCTGCGGCAAGCGCCGGTGCAACGGCCCGCGCCGCCTGATTGAGGGGCGCATTCCAGGGGGTGATCACCCCCACGACCCCAAAGGGTTCGCGAGACGTGTAGCAATGATAGCCTGCTCCAAGGTCGATCTTCTCGCCTTGGAAGATGTTCACAAGTCCGCCGTAGAACTCGAAGTACTGCGCTGCAATCTCGATCTCGGCGGGCGCTTGCCACGCCGGCTTGCCAGTATCTGAGCGTTCGATCTCGGAGAGATGCGCGGACTGCTCTCGGATCTTCTGGGCAAGCGCCAACAGGATTCGGCCACGTTCGATCGGCCGGCGGGCGCGCCAGCTTGCGGCTGCTCCTGCAGCCGCGCGCACGGCAACATCGACATCGGCGCCTCCCCCCGCCGCTACCGCGGCCGCCTTCACACCCGTCCGTGGGTCGAACGACTGAAGATACTGCCCCGATGCAGGCGGCAGGACCTTGCCGTCAACGAAATGATCCCACTGATATTCCATCCGTCTCCACCCGCTTTTTTTCTAGCGATATTGTCTCCTCCTTCGGCCATTGTTCGGAAGGGGGCTGGGACAGTGATTACAGTTGTGATCATGGCTCACCGACCAACATCTAGGCCGTGCTCCACCGGCGCTATTCGGCCTCGAGCGCGCGGCCACCGTGTTTGGCGGTGAAATGAAGACGATCGATCCATTACATATGTAATGACTTCGGCCGACGCCGGGTGATAGTCTGCAGACAAAATACAAGAAGCGATGGGAGGTAGGTCATGGCGGCATCAACGCCACGGAAGATCAAGTCCGCCGAACGGACGCTGGCGCTCTTCGAGCTATTTTCACGCGAGCAGCAACCCTTCACGGTGGGCCGCATTGCCAAGGGCCTGGGCATTCCGCAGCCCAGCGTCAGCATGCTGCTTCGGAATCTCCTGAAGCTCGGCTATCTGGAATACGATGCACACCATCGAACCTTCGCACCGAGCATCCGCGTCGCCTTGCTCGGAAGCTGGATCGATCGCCGCTTCGGCGATGCTGGCGCGATCGGCGCGCGGCTGAACGAACTCCAGCGCAGGCTTGGGTTCACTGCCTTCATCGCCATTCAGAATGGCGCCGCAGCTCAATACGTGCTGGCGCAGACCTCCGATGAGCCCGACAGGCTCGATATCTCGTCTGGCATGTATCGTTCGCTCACTTGTTCAGCGGCGGGTCGCGCGCTTCTCAGCCTATTGCCCGACGCGGAGATTCGATCGTGGGTACGCCGCTGCAACGCCGAGGCGACTGAGGATCGTTTCCGCGTCGGTGAAGCCGACTTCATCGCGATGATGCACAGGGCGCGTGCCGAGGGTTATGCGGAGACGAATGGCGATTCAGTTCCGACGCTGAGCGCCGTGGCGATGACTATCGTCTCTCCGATGGGCGGCACCCCACTTGCAGTCGGGGTCGGCGGGCCGACGGCCAGGATCCGCACCGACAAAGACGCTGTGTTGGCCGCCCTGGACCAATTCGTGAGCGGGTTCGCGCGGCCATCGCCAGCCGTGTCCCCAGCGCCGCGATCACCATATCGGCGCGCGGCGCATGGTCTAGCGGACCGCGCTCGAATGGCATCGGTCGCCTGAACGATCAGGTCGGCCTAAAGCCCGAAGAGTTCCGCCTTCTCGAGCGTATTCCTCACCATACGCAGAATGACGACGTCGATCATCACCCCGTCGACCTGAACGGCGCCGAGACCTTGGGCTTCGCCCTCACGGTAGGCTGCCTCCAGGCGGCGCGCACGGGCGATCTCATTTGCGCTGGGGGAAAACACCTCAAGAGCCGGCGCGATCTGGGACGGGTGGATGGCCCACTTGCCAACCATGCCGAGCGAGCGCGCGCGCCCTGCTTCGGTGCGATAGCCCGCTTCGTCCTTGAAGTTACCAAAGGGGCCGTCGACGGCGTCTATGCCGACCGCACGCGCCGCCATGGCGACGCGGAAGCGCGCGTAGTGGAAGATGTCGCCGGGATAGGTGCCTCCCGTGCCGCCGATGTCGCGGGTATCGATGCCCTGCGAGGCAGAATAATCTCCCATTCCGAAGATGAGACACTCCATTCGGTCCGTGCACCGCGCGATCTCTTCGACGTTCTGCAGCGCCTGGACTTCCTCGATGAGTACCTCGATGCCGATCCGGCGCTCGAGCTTCAGCTTCTTCTCGAGTTGGCTCAGCATGCGATCCAGGAACAGCACGTCCGCGGCCGTGTAGGGCTTTGTCAGCATGATCGTGTCGAGATTGGCGCCCGCCTGCTCGACGATCGTGATGATATCGTCATGGCACCACTCGGTCGTGACGTCGTTGATACGGACGCAGCGAACCTTGCGACCCCAGTCGAGATTGTTGAGCGCCCAAGCAATCTTCTGGCGAGCTTCGACCTTTGCGCTGGGTGCGACGGCGTCTTCCAGGTCGCAAAAGACGTGATCGGCGGCGGACTGGGTCGCTTTCTGGAGCATTTTCTCGCTGCTGCCCGGTACGGACAATTGCGAGCGGCGGGCGCGGCGTGGACGGTTCGACATTGGGGGACCTCTTCAGGACTTGTGAGCAACGGCCGTGCGCGCGGCGATGAGGGCCTGAATGGCATCCTCGGACAGGCCGGCTCGGCCCAACTGGGTACGCGTTTGTTCGCCGAGAAACGGTGCGCGGCGACGAATGGCACCTGGCGTCTCCGTCATCTTGATGGGCACGCCGGCGATTCGAATGGAGCCGGAACCAGGCTGTTCGACTTCAACGATCATCTCACGCTTCGCGAAATGCGGATCGGCGTCGATCTCTGCGATGTTCATGACGGGCCCGAAGGGAATCCGGCCGCCAAGGCGAGCCACCAGTTCGGCCTTGGTGAAGCGCTGCGTGAATTCGCCGAGTTCACGATTGAGGTCGTTGCGATTGGCGCCACGGGCCTGGTCGTCGCAGAAACGCGGATCCTGCAGCAAGGCTTCGGCCCCGATCGCTCCGCATAGTACTGTGAAGAACTGCTGCTGGTGTGCCGCAATGGTGACGAAGCCGTCAGCTGCCGGGAACATGCCGAACGGAGAAATAAATGGATGGTGGTTGCCCTCGGGCCCCGGGATCGAACCGTCGACAGAGTGCTGCCAGACCGGCCGCTCGCACACCGACAACACGGCATCCACCATCGATACATCGACGAACTGGCCTACGCCCGTGCGGCGCGCATTGTGTACAGCGGCCAAAACGCCGAACGCGAGCATGATGCCGGGCACGATGTCACCGACGCCAGGTCCCACTTTGGTTGGGGTTTTTGCATCGGGGCCGGTGATCGCCATGATGCCGCCCATTGCCTGGGCGACAACGTCGAAGGCAGGCCAGGTCAGATAGGGAGAGGCGCCAGTCCTCTCGTCACCGAAGCCACGTAGCGCACCGTAGACGAGGCGCGGATTCTCCCGCTTCAGTACCTCATAGCCGAGCCCGAGCCGCTCCATGACGCCGGCACGGAAGTTTTCCACCACTGCATCCGCACTGCGGACCAGTGCCAGGAACGCAGCCTTTCCTTCAGTGCTCTTCAGGTCGAGGCAGACGCTCTGCTTGTTGCGATTGACGCTCTGAAAGTATCCGTTGAGCAATCGCTGATGGTCGTCGGAGCGGAACGATCCGCCGCGACGGGTCATGTCCCCTTCGAGCGGCTCGATCTTGATGACCTCCGCACCATGATCCGCCAGGAGCATGGAACCGAAAGGGCCTGCCAGCATCTGCGTCAGATCGATGATCCGAAGATCCGAGAGCGCTCCGAAGGTGTCCATCTCGCTCACCGTTCCCCCCAGTGGCTCTTGCGCTTGAGAAGGACTTTCCGATCGACTTGAACGACTTGCTCGTCGCGCTGATTGTAGCCGTAGTGACGGAAGACGACGATGCCCGCATCTGCCCGCTCGGACTCCTTCGTATCGAGAACCTCGCTGTAGGCGTACAGGGTGTCGCCGTGCGTGACTGTCTTGGACAGGCGAATATTGTCGAGTCCAATCTCGGCGAGAGCATTCTCGCAGCAGTCTTGGGACGCCAAACCCAACACCAGAGAGAAGTTCACGCCGCCGTAAGAGATCACACCGCCGAATGGTGTGCCCTCCATCAGGTGCTGATTGAAGTGCCCGGCGGCGGTGTTCATCACCAGATTGGTGATCAGCACGTTCTCGAGCGGCGTGATGGTCTTGCCGCGGGCGTGCCGGATCACCGCCCCCACCTCGAAATCCTCGAAGTAGTTCTTGCTGCCAGTCAATTTGGCGAGTTCACCCATTAGGCGGCCTCCACTTTTGGATTGCGCAGGCGCACGAGATTGGATCGTCGAAACCCGACGACCCGATTGCCGTCTTCATCGAAGCCGTCGGTGCGCCATGTCACGATTCCGTTGGCGGGATTGCTCTCTGAGCGGCGGGTTTCCGTGGTCGCGCTGCGGGCGATGATCGTGGTCCCGGGATAGACGGGGCGGTCGTAGCTCAGATCGAAAACGCCGAGGAATGGCCCGCCGATCTCGCTACAGTCTTCGACGCTAAGACCGAGCACCACGTTGAACACCAGCTGTGGGTTCACAACGATGTCGGGATGCCCGTGTGCCTTGGCGTAGGCGCGGTTGAAGTAGAGCGGATTGAAGGAGAGAGTCAGAGTCGAGAACAACACGGTATCCGCCTCGAAGATTGTGCGTCCCCAGTGATGATCGAAGCTCTGCCCGATGTGGAAATCTTCGAAAAGTCTTCCCTTTGGCCAGAGCGCAGCGCGCTCTCTCGGATCATTTGCCATCGAACTCTCCTCTCGGCCAAACTTCCCCAGATGCTTCCTTCTGCGCCTTCGGGGATGCGCCGGCAATCTCGAGACAGGCTTTGGGCGCAAAGCATTACATACGGAATGACTGTCTACGCAGCTCCGGCCTCGGCTATCGCATCAGCGACCGCGATGACTTGTCGTGCCTGGTCCAAGTGCAGGCGCTCGACCATCCGGCCGTCCACACGCAACACACCTTTCTCCGCCGCATCGGGAGCGGCGAAGGCGGCGACGACAACGTGGGCCCAAGCCACCTCCTCTTTGCTGGGCGCGAAGACGGAGTTCGCGATCGCCACCTGCGATGGGTGAATCAGGGTCTTGCCGTCGAAGCCGAGCTCAACGGCCTGCCTGCACTGGCTCCGGCAGCCCGCCTCGTCCTCGATCGCGTTGAAAACCCCGTCGAGGACAACAAGAGCATGGGCGCGGGCCGCTGCCACGGTGAGGCTGAGGGGTGCTAGCAGCGGCAGGCGCACTACGTCAGGGCGGCAGCGCATCTCTTTGGCGAGATCATTGGTACCCGACACGAAGGCCGCCAGACGCGTCCGAGCCGCTGTCTCGGCAATCTCTCCCAGGTGGAATAACGCCTGACACGTCTCGACCATGATCCACAGCCGCGTTCTGCCGGACAACGGTCCGTCATACGCGATGACATCGCCGGCTGCCGACACTTTGGGCGCCAGCACCGCGTCTGCGCCAATGGCAGCGACGGCGGCCAGATCGTCGCGACCCCATGGCGTGTCGAGGCCGTTGATCCGCACGACCAGTTCGCGGCGACCAAAGCCGCCCTCCTTCACCGCGGCGACAGCTTGCTCGCGCGCGGCGACCTTCATGTCCGGGGCTACCGCGTCCTCGAGGTCGAGGATCACCACATCACAGGAGAGGCTCCTCGCCTTCTCTATGGCTCGGCTGTTGCTCGCCGGCATGTAGAGGGCGCTGCGCCGGGGTCGAGTGTTATCCATTGGCTGTCCCTTCGAAAACTAAGCGACAGGAAGCCAGAGCGGCAAGGCAGAAGGCAATCGCCGGTCGCCCCAACACGATCGATATTACAGACGGAATGATTGCCGGCTCCCCGATGCCGCTGACGAATACCCGTATATAGTCGGCTCGCCCCGTGCGCCCTTTCAGATGCACTCAACCGAGGAAAGCAGGAACGCTGATGCCAAGCATTCACGAGACAAGCCTCAAAGGTCGGGTCGCACTCGTCACCGGGTCGGGCCAGAATATCGGAGCAGCGATCGCAGCGCGCTTGGCGGAGGCTGGCGCGGCAGTTGTGGTGAACGGTCACAGCTCCAAGGAGAACGTCGAGCGCACGGTTACAAAGATTCGAGAGGCCGGGGGAACGGCGATCGGGATCATGGCCGACGTGTCGGATCCCAAGGACGTCGCGCGTCTCGTCGCTGAGGCGACGTCCGCTCTCGGGCCAGTGGATATTGCAATCTCGAACGTCGGCCGGCGATTGCACAAGCCCTTCGAAACCATCACGGTCGAAGATTGGGACTGGGCGATCCGCACCAACCTGTCATCGTGCTTTTACCTCGCCCACGAGGTGGTGCCGTCGATGAGAGCGCGCGGCTGGGGCCGGGTGATCCACGTCTCCGGGTACGACGGCTTCACCGGACACTTGGTGAATCGCGCCTACAACATCGCCGCCAAAGCCGGCATGCACGGCTTTTCCAAAGCACTGGCTCGCGAGCTTGGGCCTTTCGGCATTACCGCCAATACGGTGGTGCCAGGCGCCATCGACACGGAGCGCGACTGGAGCCAGTACCCGAAGGCGACCTATGAGGACGTCGCAAAGGCGATCCCAGTCCGCCGCTGGGGACATGTCGACGATCTCGCCTATGCCTGTCTTTATTTGTGCACCACAGGCAGCTTCGTGAATGGTCAAGCCATCCATTTGAATGGCGGCGAGCACATGTTCTGAGGGCGGCGCACCGCCCTCAACGCCTGCCGTCAGGGGCGGCTTCAATGGCTCGATAGTCTTTCCACGTAAGAGCCTCGCCTTGCAGGCCGAGCTAATCTACAAAGAGCAGTTTCGATCCGACCTGATCGGCAATACTGTTCGAGGCTGCGGCGATGTTCTCGGCCAGCGTTTGAATGCACGTCTCGCAGACCAATCGGTGGCCGCCGCACACCCCATACACCGGGTCGGGCGTGACGACGTCCACCACCATATAGCTGCCGTAGTGGGTTGCGACGACTTGATAGCGGGGCATCGGCGTTGAAGCCGTGCTTGGTTCTGCACTCGAGCGTCGGTCAGCCGGAGGCATTTTGCCAATCCTTCATGATGAGACGTACGGCACCACGTTGCCCCGAGCCGAGAGCCGAGCGCCCGTGCCTGACACGACTGCGCGGGTCGGCTCGGGCGCGTCGGCTGCTTAAGGACGCGTCGGTTTTCCCAGCATCACGTCGGAGATGATCCGCTGCTGGATCTCAGACGTTCCTTCGAAGATTTTCGTCAGTCGGGCGTCGCGCCAGTAACGCTCGACGGGGTGAAGAGTGGTGTAGCCGGCTCCTCCGAGGACTTGGAGCGCTTCGCTGGTGACCCGCTCCGCCATCTCCGCGGCGAAGTACTTCACCATCGAAGTTTCCTTTCGCGCGGGACGGCCGGCGTCGATCTCGGTGCAGGTGAAGTACATGAGCTGTCGGGCGGCCTCGATTTCCGTCGCCATGGTCGCGAGCTTGAAGCGGATCGCCTGGAAGTCGGAAATTGGCCGGCCGAACTGCTCGCGCTCCTTGGCATACCCTATCGCATGATCGAGCGCCGCTTGCGCCAGCCCGATCGATCGCGCTGCCGTGTGCGCTCGGGCGAGTTCGAGGCCGTGAGCTGCGGCCTGGAAGGCGCGGCCGGCATCTGCGGCTTCCGTCGGCTGGGCAGGCGCACGAACCTCGTCGAAATGCAGCTCCCACGTCTTCCAGCCGAAGTAGCCGATTTTGGGGATGGGAGATCCCGTCACTCCTTTCGGCAGCTCACCGCGCGGCTTTTCAACGACGACCGACACTGTGCCCGAACGGGACTCCGTCGACGATGGATTGTGGATACGGCACAGCACGCTGATGAAGTCGGCTCCGTCAGCGAAGGTGCACCAATACTTATTCCCAGTGATCACCCATTCATCGCCGTCGCGGCGCGCGAGGCACGCCACATTCGACAAATCCGACCCTGTCTGGGGCTCCGAAAGCGCCGCGGCACCCAAATAGTGCCCGCGCGCCATGGCTTCGATCTTCCTGCGGCGCGCCTCGCTGTCTCCCCCGATCGTGCGATAGAAGCCGTTGCCGCGCGCGATGATGCTAGCGACGCTCATCCAGCCCCGCGCCAATTCTTCGGCGACCATGCAGTATTCGAAGGCGCCAAGTCCCAACCCGCCGTACTCTTCCGGGATCAATATCCCGAAGAAGCCGAGATCCCCCATCTTATCGATCAGCTCGCGTGGAATGTCGCCCTTCTCCGGGTCGAGCTTGTTCGCGAGCGGGGTCACCTCCTCACGCGCGAAGGTGCGCGCCAGCTCCTGCATCATCAGTCGCTCTTGGGTGAAATAGGATCGATCTTCGTTTGCCAACTCGTCGCGCTCCTCCGGTACTTTGTGCGCCGCGCGGGCGCACCCGCTAAGCGTTCAGCTCGATTGGCCGGTCATCGAGAGAACGACAGGACTGCAATGCGCCGAGCCGCAATCCTGCAGTAACGTGCGACGAAATCGAGAAAGCGACAATGAGTTATCGCCGGCGAGGCGCCTTTATTACATATGAGATTGCTGCGGCTTACGAGTCATTTGCGCTCGAACGACCGAGGTCGATTGGCGCTCCAAGCGGCGCGCACGGAATCGAGCACAGGTAGCAGGTGTTCCAGGAATACGTCCGGATTCTCCGACATCGGAAAGTGACCGATGCCCGGCATGGCGCTCCAGGTGGAGCCCGGTATCGCACGATGTGCCGCCTCACCGTGCTCCAGGGTGGCGCTGCAATCGTATTCGCCAGTAAGAATGTGCACGGGCGTGCAGCCGGTATCGATTTTGTGAGCCTCCTCGCGGAGGTCATAGTCGACGACGTAATAGTAGAGGTCGCCGCGAAAGCTTGGCGGCCATCCAGAGGCATAGACCGCGCTCGTCTCCTTCCGGAACGCCTCGGGCGATGTAGGGCTCATCAGCCCGTTCATCAGCCGCGCCTTGTACTCGTTGCTCACCTGGGGATGCCAAAGCTCTTCGAGCGCGCTCCATGGTGTATCGATCTTCAGCCCGCCTTCGAGCGAGATCACCGCCGCGAAGACATCGGAATGATGGCGGGCGAGATCAAGCGCAAGCAGTCCGCCCACAGAGCAGCCCATGAAGACCGGACGCTCGCAATCGAGTGCCTTGACTAGGCTCACTGGCAAAGCCCGCAGGAACTCCTTGGTCAGAAGATACTCCTCCGACCACCACTTGGGGCCCACAGGGGGCAGCGACTTGCCATGGAACGGAAGATCGTAGGCGATCAACCGAAAATGATCGGTGATCTCCCGACGTTCGAAGAGGTGGCGCCATTGCGAGCCATGGCACCCGGCCGTGTGCTGCAACAGCAGTGGAATCCCCGTCCCCGCCTCCTCGAAGTAAATGCGGTAGTCCTGGCCTAGCAGATCGAGATGAACGTAGCGCCCCACCGGAGCACCAAATTGCCCCGCCTTGCGCATGGGCTCACGGGCGACACCGTCGAGCAGCTGCGGGCGCAAGAGCTCGATGGCACGCATCACCGCGGGATAGTACTGGGCGAAGCTCACCGGATCGCCGTGGCGGATGATAAGGCCCATCCCGATCAGCGGGGCGATGTCATTGTAGAACCGCTTCGGTTGCGCCGCGAGCAGCTCGGCCCAGACGTCGTCTGGCGCTTCAAGGGTGATGACGCCGGGCGCACTGGCCTCCGGCGTGCCGGAGCGCAACGCACCCGCGACAAGCACGAGCCCCATCACTCCACTGGAGCCCTCAAGGCGCAAGCCGCCCGTCCAATGACGCGCGGCTAATCGGAACTCACCATCGGACGCGCACACGCTGAAAAGATGTTCTGGCGTAAGTTTCTCTTGCCCAAGCATTGCGTTCCCCGTCGATCCATACGTTGCCAGCGACGCTGGTTTCGGAGACCGGTCCGCGCTCCCCGCGCGCCGCCATTTTCGTGCGAGGTTATTTGACGATGGATGGGAGGTCCAGAAAGGCGGCGGCCACACATCAAGTTAGTGCATATGTAATTGGGGCTAGGGGCAAGCGTCGTGCAGGCACTTCACGCCTGCCCTATCTATCAGCGCATTCGCGTACGAACTCGACGATCGCATCGTGCATTTGCCGTAAGCCTGGTTGCTCGATCGGATAATGCCCCGCGTTGTCTAGCGTGACCTTGCGGACCGGTACTTTCGTGATTTGGTCTAGGAAGAGATTGCTCAGATGCAGCGGAGTCCAGCGGTCTTCCGCCGGCTGCGTCAGCAGGATCGGGCAGATGTCGAACTGCTCCGGTTCAAGCGCCGGTATATAGTCGGCGTAACTTGCGAGAAATGCCAGCGACACCCAATTGCCCGCCGAAGTGCGGTCCGCGTAGCAAGCTTTGAGTGCCGCCTCATCGTTGACCAGCGCACGCATTTTGCTGACGAACCGCATCGGCAGGGCGAACGAGCCCAGTCCGGCCTTGGTGGCGAAGCGAACCGGCGGCATTCCGATCCGACTGACGATCTTGCTGAAAGCCGTCTCGTCGGAAACCTGCTGTATCCGCTGGTCGAGGAAGGTCATGCCTATGATGCCCTTGACCTTCCGGTTCAGCGCCGCCGCGTGATAGGTCAACATGCCGCCCGCGCTCAACCCATAGAGGATGATCGGGCGCGGATCGCGCGCCAGCTCCGCATCGATGAAGTCGTTGGCCGCCACCACCCAGTCGTCATAGGTGACGAGGACGCCCGCCGCGTTACTCCGGCGCCTTCCAGAATGGGCTTGAACTCCTTGTAGAAGCGATCGCCTAACGGAGATCGGCTGGAGGGAGAGTAAAGGTCAGGGAAAAGCAGCTTGTAACCAAGCGCTTTGATGACCTTGACGTAGGCAACGAAATTGAGCCGAAGCACCTCGGCGTGCAACGGGATGTTCCGCTGCGACTGAGGGTTCTTGATCCGCCGCCGCGCGTTCTTAGCAATATGGAGATAGGAATATTGCCATTGTCGAGGACGACGTCGTCCACCATCAGCCTGCACAATTCCTCCCGACGGCAGCCGGTGTAGTAGATGAGGATCGGCACGAAATAGAGAGCGCAATGGAAGATCTGGTTCAGGCCATCTGGTCCCGGTTCGTCCAACCGATCCCAAGCTGCACAATTGTTGAACGGAGCCGTACGAAAGATGGCGGCAGCCTGCTCGAAGGGCAACTTGGCCCTCTCGTCTCGCGCGCGCTTCTTCTTGCCCTTCGAGCGAAGTGCAACGAGGTCGATGTCTGCGAGGCTACCAACCCCGCGCGCAACCGCGTGCCGGAAGATTTGAGCAAGGAACGTAAGGTGGCGATTGAGCGTGTCGCCGGCGACCCCCCGTTCGCTTGAATGATGTGCCATAGCAACAGCGCGCAGCTCGGCGATGCTCCGACCTTCATCCTTGGCGGACTTGCCGTAGTTCTTGTAGATGTCCGACCGAAGAAAATCGACGAACTTGCCGACATGCTGTTGGCGCAGGGCGTTTAAGTCCTGGACGTGCTGGTCCTGCAGCATGAACTTGATGAACAGGTTCGAAATGCTTCTTGCCTGCCGCTGGGTCTTGTCGTCCCAATGACCGTCCCTGGCATTATGCAGAATGACATCGTCCGCGAACTTCGAGAAATCCGCCATTGCGACCGACGGCGTGGGACGGCTCTCGGCTTTCGGTGGATCGCTTTGGCGGGCGTGGCTGCCCGCCTCGGACGACAAAACCTGCTGCGGTGGATCGCCCCTCGTAACGAGCATACGATCCACCAGGCCCTCGTCCTCGACGCGGCTGCCACCGTAGCGCCGATCGATCTCGGCCAGCGCAAGCTTCATTCCGCGGAAGTACGTGCCCTGCGCGACGTCAATATTCATGGCGGTCGGGGTGGCGCCGACTGCATCGACCATTCGCTGGAGGATGTGGCGGTTCGTCGGGACCAGTTTGTTGACCCGAAGCAGGTTCAGATGATCCTGCACCGCCGCAATGTCGGTCTCGGACAGTCCATCGGCAGTCATGCGGGCGCGATCCTCTTCACGAACAACAGCCGATGTGCCTTGTGCGTCCAAGAGGGCATAGGTCCAAAGCGCCCGCTTGTCGCCCAACCGCTCCCGTTCGAAGTCGAACCCGGACGCGTTCTTGGCCGCATGCGCTACCCGGTCGAGCTTCGTCAGATGGGTATCGACGACGCCGCGGAGCATTGTCTCAATTTGGGATCGTGACAGGTGCAGGTCGGCACTATCGGCAAGCATCGCGGCATCTTCCAGGATCAGGTCAAGCTGAGCACCCATCCGGCGTGCCACCACGCGGCTGGTCGTTCGGAGGCTCAGAAAAAGATGCGGGCGCTGCAGGATATTGGCAAGCGCGCGGGGCGGTCGGCGCCGCCAGTAATACACGGCTTCCCGGCGAAAGATGTGGACAGCCATTGCGAACGCCACCCTGTGCAGCAGCGGTGTGTCGCAGAGCTGTGCAGCAGCTCCCCAGCCAGGCCGGTTTCGTGAGTGATTTCAGGCTGAGCGGGAGATCTGGCTGGGGCGGGAGGGATCGAACCTCCGAATGGCGGAATCAAAATCCGCTGCCTTACCGCTTGGCTACGCCCCAACAGGCGACCTGGGGCCGGCGGAAGAACTGGCTACCGCAGATTCCCTTGGTCGCAGCCGGTCTATAGGGAGCGGCGCAGCATTTCAACCGCCTGGAGGGGCAAAATACCACAGCCCCGGGATCGGCCCCGCTACACTCTCTTTATGGACCCGCGACGGCCCCGTTCTGACCGTCACCGTCCGGCCCCTCCCGCCCCATTGAGACCTCCCCCATTTCATGGGAATAGGGCGCCAAGACCTGTCCACGGGAGTGAGCCATGACCTACCGCGCGCCGATTTCTGACATGCTGCTGTCGCTCAATCACGGCGCCGGCCTCAAGGCTGCCGTGGAGGCCGGTCATTACGGCGATTTCGATGCCGACATCGCCGCGGCCGTGCTGGAGGAAGCCGGCAAGTTCGCGACCGACGTGCTGGCCCCCCTCAACAAGATCGGCGACGAGCACGGCATCAAGCTCAACGACGGCAAGGTGACGACCGCGCCGGGCTGGCCGGACGCCTACAAGCGCTGGACCGAGGGCGGCTGGAACGCGGTGTCCGGCCCCGAAGATTTCGGCGGCCAGGGCCTGCCGATCGCGATCAATGCTGCGTGCACCGAGATCTGGAGCGCCTCGAACCTCGCCTTCGGCCTCTGCCCGCTGCTGACGGCGTCGGCGATGGAGGCGCTGGACGCGCATGGCAGCAGTGAGCTGAAGAAGATCTATCTCGAAAAGCTCGTCTCCGGCGAATGGACCGGCACGATGCAGCTGACCGAGCCGCAGGCCGGCTCCGACGTCGGCGCGCTGCGAACCCGCGCCGAGAAGCAGGCCGACGGCACCTATCGCATCAAGGGGACGAAGATCTTCATCACCTATGGCGAGCACGACATGACCGACAACATCGTGCATTTCGTGCTGGCGCGCCTGCCGGATGCGCCCGCCGGCACCAAGGGCATCTCGCTGTTCCTCGTGCCCAAGTTCATGGTCAATGCAGACGGCTCGCTGGGGCAGCGCAACGACATCTATGCGAGCGGCGTCGAGCACAAGCTCGGCATGCACGCCTCCCCCACCTGCACCATGACCATGGGCGATCATGGCGGCGCCATCGGCTTCCTCGTCGGCGAAGAGAACCAGGGCATGCGCTGCATGTTCACGATGATGAACCAGGCCCGCCTCGGCGTCGGCCTGGAGGGCGTCGGCGTCGCCGATCGCGCCTATCAGCAGGCTTTGTCATATGCGCAGGAGCGCAAGCAGGGCCGCGCCGTCGGCAGCAAGAGCGAAGGCTCGGACGCGATCTTCGTGCATCCCGACGTCAAGCGCATGCTGATGCGGATGCGGGCGCAGACCGCCGCCGCGCGCACCATCTGCTATGCGACCGCGGTCGCGATCGACGTCTCGACGCGCGCCAGGGATCCCAAGGTGCGCGCCGATGCCGCCGCGCGCGCGGCGCTGCTGACGCCGATGGCCAAGGGCTATTCCACCGACATCGGCAACGAGGTCGCCTATCTCGGCGTGCAGGTGCATGGCGGCATGGGCTTCATCGAGGAGACCGGTGCGGCCCAGCATTATCGCGATGCCCGCATCACCGCGATCTACGAGGGCACCAACGGCATCCAGGCGATCGACCTCGTCACGCGCAAGCTCGCGGCCAATGGCGGCGCTGCCGTCTGGGCGCTGCTCGACGAGCTCGCAGCGACGGTCAAGAAAGTCGAAGCGTCGAACGATCCGGCTTTTGGCACCACGGGCGTCAAGCTGCGCGAAGCGCTGGAGGCCTTGACCCGCACCAGCAAATGGCTGCTGGAGCGCGTGACGTCCGCGCCGAACGAGGCGCTTGCCGGCGCGACACCCTATCTGCAGCAGTTCGGCTCGACGCTCGGCGGCTGCCTGCTCGCCTCCGAAGCGCTTGCCGCCAAGGCCGACGGCCTCACCGATGCGCCACGCTACGTCTCGCTCGCACGCTTCTTCGCCGAGAACATCAGTGTGCAGGCCGGCGCGCTCGAGCGCACCGTGACCGAGAGCGCGGAATCGGTCGCGGCGGCGGATGCAGTGTTGCTGGGGTAACGGACCTTGTAGCCCGGATGGAGCGCAGCGCAATCCGGGGCCGTCGTCGCTCGTGGCACGAATCCCGGATTACGCTTCGCTCCATCCGGGCTACGAGGCCACGGCCTTCGCGCTTCTCCCCGGCCGCCACAACACGACGCCCGCTGCCACGAGATCCAGCACGACGCACATCGCGAAAGCCGCGGTGTAATTGCCCGTCAAGCTCCGCACGAGGCCGACGATGCCCGGTCCGAAGGCGCTGACGACGCCGCTGATCGAGGTGCCTAATCCCATTGCGGCGGCGAAGGCGGCGGCGCCGATCTCGCGTTGGATGATCAAGGGCGGAAACGTGATCATGTTGCCGATCGAGAAGCCGTAGACGGCGCAGCACACTAGCAGCACGGCCGGGCTCGTGCTCTGCACGAGAACGAACAGCGCCGCCGCCTGGCTCGTCATCGACGCCGCGCAGGCGAGCCGGGGATCGAGCCGGTCGACGAACAGGCCGAGCGACAGGCGGCCGACCACCGCCATCGCCGCCATGATGGTGACCGCGCCGCCTGCGGCCGAGCGGCCGATCAGGGGCTCGAGAAACGTCACCTGGTGGATGATGAATCCCATCTGCGCCAGCAGCGCGATCGCGATCGGCAAGACCATGGTCCAGAACGCCGCGTTGGCGAGGAGCGTCTTGCGGGAATGGCTTGGTGCGGCCGTGCTCTCACCGGAAGGGCGTCCGCCCGAAGCCGGCGAGGTCCCTGTAGGCCAGCCGATGAAGGTCACGACCACCGGCAGCACCAGCACCATCATCGCGAACGTGGCCGCCAGCATGGCGGAGCGAAAGCCGATGCTGCCAGTCAGCGACAGCAGCAGCGGAACGAGGATGATGCCGCCGCAGGTCGCGCCGTTGAATGCGAGGCTGAGCGCCAGCCCGCGTCGGCGTTCGAACCAGGAGTTCAGCACGGTCGCGATCACCACGGTGCCCATGCCGGTCCAGCCGACCGACATCAGCGCATAGGCGAGATAGAGCTGCCAGGGCGTCTGCATCAGCGCCAGCAGCACCGTCGAGGCGCCGAGCGCCGCCAGGCCGCACAGGATCAGCGACCGCAAGCCGATGCGCGCGAGCAGATCGTCGGTGAAGATGACAAGGACGGAGGTCAGGAGAAACGAGAACGTGCTGGCCGCGGAGACCAGCGTGCCCGGCCAGCCATGGGCGCGCTGCAGCTCGGCGAGATAGACGCCCTGGCCATACAGGCCGAAGCCGAACATAAAGAAGGCCATCAGGAAGCAGGCCAGCCGACGCGCCAGCCGCGGTAGTGCAGCGAGGATTCGTCGATGCGGGTTGCGGCAATCATCAATCGGGCAATCGGATACATGGAACCGCGGGATCGTGCACCACAACCACTGGTTTTTCAAATGAAACATTGTAGCCAATTGTTGCGATGCGTTGGCGCCGAAAAGGTTGACTCAGCGCATTGGCACGCCTGCCGGATCATGTAGGCTGATGCTCGGCGAGACTCGCGAAGCGGCGAGCATCGCGGCGAGCGCAGGGGGCTCTCATGCCGAATGGCAATATCGTCGTCACCGAAGAGCGCGGAACGCGTGTCATCACCCTGCGCCGTCCGGGCAAGAAGAATGCCATCACCCAGGATATGTATCGGGAGATGAGCCACGCGATCGATACCGCGCAGAACAACCCCGACATCCGCTGCATGATCATCACCGGCGGCTCAGGCGTGTTCACCGCCGGCGACGATATCGACGATTTCATGCACGCCGACACCGCGCGCCCCGAGACGTTGTCGGAAGGCGCCAAGTTCCTCTATTCGCTCGCCCTCAACATCAAGCCGATCATCGCCGCCGTCGACGGCGCCTCGATCGGCATGGGCACCGTGATGCTGTTTCACTGCGACTACGTGCTGGCCTCGAACGCTGCGACCTTCTCCGCGCCCTACATCCATCTCGGGCTGGTGCCGGTCGGCGCCGCCAGCCTCTTGATGCCGAACACGATGGGATATCAGCGCGCCTTTGCCATGCTGGTGATGGGGCGCACTTTTTCCGCCGCGGAGGCGCACGCGGCAGGCTTCGTCAACACCGTGGTGTCACCCGGACATACCGAGGTCGAGGCGCGCAAGGTGGCGCGCGACATCTGCCGGCTGCCGGCCGAGGCGGTCGCAACCTCCCGCAAATTGCTGCGCGCTCCGGCCGAAGAGCTCACCCGCCGCATCGACCAGGAAGGCCATCTGTTCGGCGAGCGGCTCAAGTCGGAGGAAGCGGTGGCGTCGTTCAATGCGTTTGCGAACCGGAAGAAGAAGTAGCGGGCTCTCTCCGCGAGTCCAGTATCGTAGGGTGGGCAAAGGCGCACTTGCGCCGTGCCCACGACTTTTCTTCGATCATGGTCAGATGGTGGGCACGCTTCGCTTTGCTCACCCTACAATACTGAGGTTGGGGAGAAGTCCAGCACGGTTACGATAATGCTTCGTGAAATCATCGCGCGGACCGACTAGTCTTGTTCCATGCGATACCGATCCATCCTTGCCGCCCTCGCTCTCGCCTCCGCCCTCCCCGCCTCGGCCCAGACCGCCGCGCCGGTCGAGCTGCGCGTGCTCGCGATCAACGATTTTCACGGCAATCTGCGTCCGCCGCCGGGCGGCATCCGCATCAATGATCCCGAGGACGGAGCCCGGAAGGTGATGGTGGCGGCCGGCGGCGCCGAATACATGGCGACGCTGGTGAAGCAGCTGCGCGAGGGACACAAGAACACGATCTTCGTCGCCGCCGGCGACCTGATCGGCGCGAGCCCGTTCCTGTCGGCGATGTTTCACGACGAGCCTTCCGTGGAGGCGCTTTCGCTGATGGGGCTTGCGATCAGCTCGGTCGGCAATCACGAGTTCGACGAGGGCAAGACCGAGCTGCTCAGGATGCAGAACGGCGGCTGTCATCCGGTCGACGGCTGCCAGGGGCCGCATCCGTTCACGGGCGCCAAATTCCGTTATCTCGCCGCGTCCACCATCGAGACCGCGACGGGCAACAGCGTGCTGCCGCCCTACGAGATCAGGGAGTTCGACGGCATCCCGATCGCCTTCATCGGGCTGACCTTGAAGGAGACCGCGGGCATCGTCTCGCCTGCTGGCATCGCCGGGCTCGAATTCCGCGACGAAGCCGAGACGGTGAATGCGCAGGTCGCCCAGCTGAAGGCGCGCGGCGTCGAGGCGATCGTGGTGCTGATCCATCAGGGCGGCGAGCCCGCCGGCGACTACAATGAATGCCCTGCCATTACCGGGCCGATCGTCGACATCGTCAAAAAATTCGACCGCGCCGTCGACGTCGTCGTCAGCGGCCACACCCACCGCGCCTATGTCTGCGACATCGACGGACGGCTCGTCACCAGCGGCGACAAATACGGCACGCTGGTCACCGCGATCGATCTCAAGCTCGATCCTGTAACCCGCGACATCGTCAGCGCCAAAGCCGAGAACGTCATCGTCGCCAACGCCTCGCTGGCGAAGGACGCCGAGCAGACCGCGCTGATCGAGGCCTATGACAGGCTCTCGGCGCCGATCGCCAACCGGCCGGCCGGATCGGTGACGCAGACGCTGTCGCGCGTGCCGAACGAGGCCGGTGAAAGCGCGCTCGGCGACATCATCGCGGACGCGCAGCTTGCCGCGACCAGGGACGCCAAGGATGGCAGCGCTGTCATCGCGCTCACCAATCCGGGCGGCATCCGCACCGACATCGTCCCGAAGGAAAACGGCGCGATCACGTTCGGCGACGTGTTCGCCAGCCAACCGTTCCGCAACCGCCTCGTGACGATGACGCTGACGGGCAGTCAGCTCAAGGACATGCTCGAGCAGCAATGGCTGGACCCGAAGCGGCCGCGGATTCTCCAGGTATCGAACGGGTTCAGCTATGCCTGGGATGCGTCGAAGCCATTCGGCGAGCGCGTGATCGCCGACAAGATGACGCTCGGCGGCAGGCCGATCGAGCAGGCCAGCGGCTACCGCGTCACCCTCAACGATTACCTCGCAGTCGGCGGCGATGGTTTTACCGTCGCCAAACAAGGCACGGCGCCGCAATATGGCGGCTACGACGCGGACGCGCTGTTCGCGTTCTTCCGGGCGCACGGTCCGATCGGCCCGCTGCCGCTGAGTCGCATCCTGCGCGTGAATTGATCCGGATCAAACGGGCCAGAACCGGACGACCCTTTGCCATTCCCGTTCAAACGCATAGATTGGGATTTGCATTGCGTTTTGGCGCCGGATGCGCCAAGCGACGTCGAAAGCCCGGATCCATGAGGCCGACCTGATGAGCACGCTTCTCCTTTCCCACAAGGCCTGCCTCGACCATGTCACGCCGCCGGGACATCCTGAAAGGCCGGATCGCCTGCGTGCGGTGGAGGAAGCGCTGTCGCATGAGCGCTTCCAGTTCCTGGTGCGCGACCAGGCGCCGGAGGGCGATCTCGATCTCGTCACGCTGTGCCACAATGAGCACTACGTCACCGAGCTGCGCCACATCGCACCGAGCAGCGGGCAGGTCTATATCGACGGCGACACCTCGATGTCCCCTGGCACGTGGGAAGCGGTCATGCGCGGTGTCGGAGGCGCGGTGGCGGCGACCGAAGCGGTGATGGCGGGCGAGCATCGCAACGCCTTCGTCGCGGTGCGTCCGCCCGGCCATCACGCCGAGATCGGCAAGCCGATGGGCTTCTGCTTCTTCGACAATGTCGCCATCGCCGCGCGCCACGCCCAGCGCAAATACGGCATCAAGCGCGCGGCCATCGTCGATTTCGACGTGCATCACGGCAACGGCACGCAGGACATCTTCTGGTCGGACCCGACCGTGATGTACTGCTCGACGCACCAGATGCCGCTGTTTCCGGGCACCGGCGCGACGGGCGAGCGCGGCGACCACGACACCATCGTCAACGCGCCACTCGCCTCCGAGGACGGCGGGCCGGAATTCCGCTCCGCGTTCGAGAATTTGATTCTGCCGCAGCTCGAGAAATTCAGCCCCGAGCTGCTCATCATCTCCGCCGGCTTCGACGCGCATTATCGCGATCCGCTGGCCTCGCTGAATTTGCGCGCGGAGGATTATGCCTGGGTGACGCGCAAGCTGATGGATCTCGCCGACAAGTCCGCGGGAGGGCGCGTTGTTTCGGTGCTCGAGGGCGGCTATGACCTGCAGGGACTGAAAGAATCTGTTACGGCGCATGTCGGCGCCCTGATGGGCGCCTGACGACGCCCGCCACATTAAGCCCGCAAAACCCGCCTTCACTGCAAGGAAAGCGAATCGGGCAATCGGAAACGGATATGGCCGAAAATACTCAAGTCGACGTCTCCAGGCTCACCTTCGAGCGCGCGATCGAGGAACTCGAAACGATCGTGAAGCGGCTCGAGGACGGCAAGGTGCCGCTCGAGGAATCCGTGACGATCTACGAGCGCGGCGAGGCGCTGAAGCGCCGCTGCGAGGAATTGCTGCGCCAGGCCGAGGCGCGCGTCGACAAGATCACCACCGATGCCAGCGGCCAGGCCACCGGCACCGCACCGCTGGACGTGCAGTAGGAAAGCCGAGAGTTCCCGCTCAGCCTTCCGAGGGCAGGCCCCAAAACGTCATCACGGGAGCGTGGCCGCCGCCATGATTTCATGAACGCACGGCGCGATCCCGCCAACCAGCACGGTTCCGTGCAGCCGGATCGATGCCATCTGTCCGGAAATCCGTCCCTCGGGACCAAAAAAGATCTCATTCAGGCGGAAAAGCCTGCCAGGGGACCCGGCAAGGCTGGAACCCATTGTCCCGGGCCACGGTTAACCACTCTGGCCCGCCGGTTGCATCTGCATACCCCCAATCGGTCCTGCGGGTTGGCTTTGGCCCAAGCTTTGGTGTAAAGCTGCGCGGAGTGTGGCTTTTTGCAAGCCTTGCGTGGGCAGAGAATTCCGACGACAAGCGCTTCAAACTGCTAATGAAATTGGCTGGGACGGACGAAGCCGATCTAAGTGACAGGGATCACAGAGACTGAACCGGAGCGCACTTAAGCTTACCTAAGCTTGAAGACGGGGCCTTGCCCCATGCAGGTGGCTCCGACGGTTTGAGGACTCGCGCTGCGCCGATATTGTGCAAACCCATCGCGCACCGGAATGAACTTCCGGCGCTGACAAATTGGAAATCGCCGTGAACGCATACAGTAAAACGCCGCTTCTCGACACCATCCGGACGCCGGAAGACCTGCGCAAGCTCAAGATCGAGCAGGTTCGCCAGGTTGCCGACGAGCTGCGGCAGGAGACCATCGATGCCGTCTCGGTGACCGGCGGTCACTTCGGCGCGGGCCTCGGCGTGGTCGAGCTCACCACTGCGATCCATTACGTCTTCGACACGCCGCGCGACCGGCTGATCTGGGACGTCGGCCATCAGGCCTATCCGCACAAGATCCTCACCGGCCGGCGCGACCGCATCCGCACGCTGCGCACCGGCGGCGGCCTGTCCGGCTTCACCAAGCGCAGCGAGAGCGATTACGATCCGTTCGGCGCGGCCCATTCCTCGACTTCAATCTCCGCCGGCCTCGGCATGGCGGTGGCGCGCGACCTCTCCGGCGGCAAGAACAACGTTATCGCCGTGATCGGTGACGGCGCGATGTCGGCCGGCATGGCCTATGAGGCCATGAACAACGCCGGCGCGATGAACTCGCGCCTGATCGTCATCCTCAACGACAACGACATGTCGATCGCGCCGCCGGTCGGTGCCATGAGCGCCTATCTGTCGCGGCTCTACTCCGGCAAGACCTATCGCACGCTGCGCGATGCGGCCAAGCAGATCAACAAGCGCCTGCCCAAGATCATCGCCAACCGCGCCAACCGCGTCGAGGAATATTCCCGCGGCTTCATGATGGACGGCGGCACGCTGTTCGAGGAGCTCGGCTTCTACTATGTCGGCCCGATCGACGGCCACAATCTCGACCATCTGCTGCCTGTCCTGAAGAACGTCCGCGACATGGAGACCGGCCCGATCCTGGTCCACGTCGTGACGCAGAAGGGCAAGGGCTACGGCCCGGCGGAAGCGTCCGCCGACAAGTACCACGCCGTCGTCAAGTTCGACGTCGCGACCGGCACCCAGGCCAAGGCCAAGCCGAATGCGCCGGCCTACCAGAACGTGTTCGGCCAGAGCCTCGTCAAGGAAGCGCAGAAAGACGACAAGATCGTCGCCATCACCGCGGCGATGCCGTCGGGCACCGGTGTCGACATCTTCAACAAGGCCTTCCCCGACCGCACCTTCGACGTCGGCATCGCCGAGCAGCACGCGGTGACCTTCGCCGCCGGTCTTGCCAGCGAAGGCTACAAGCCGTTCTGCGCGATCTACTCGACCTTCCTGCAGCGCGGCTACGACCAGATCGTGCATGACGTCGCGATCCAGAACCTGCCCGTCCGCTTCGCCATCGACCGTGCCGGCCTCGTCGGCGCCGACGGCGCCACGCATGCCGGCTCGTTCGACAACGCCTATCTTGGCTGCCTGCCGAACATGGTGATCATGGCCGCGGCCGACGAAGCCGAGCTCGTGCACATGGTGGCGACGCAGGTCGCGATCGACGACCGTCCGAGCTCGCTGCGCTATCCGCGCGGCGAAGGCCGCGGCATCGAGATGCCCGAGGTCGGCATCCCGCTCGAGGTCGGCAAGGGCCGCGTGATTCGCCAGGGCAGCAAGATCGCCCTGCTCTCCTTCGGCACGCGCCTCGCCGAATGCGAGAAGGCGGCCGACGAGCTCGCAGCCCACGGCCTGTCGACCACGATCGCCGACGCGCGCTTCATGAAGCCGCTGGACACCGAGCTGGTGCTCAAGCTTGCCCGCGACCACGAGATCCTGATCACGATCGAGGAAGGCTCGGTCGGCGGCTTCGGCTCGCATGTCGCGCAGTACCTGACCGATCAGGGCGTGCTCGACACCGGCATGGTCAAGTTCCGCTCGATGGTGCTGCCCGACGTGTTCCAGGACCACGACACGCCGGCCGCGATGTACGGCCGCGCCGGTCTCGACGCCAAGGGCATCGTCGCAAAGGTGTTCGAGGCGCTCGGCAAGGACGTGAAGGCCGAGACGGTCAAGCTGGCCTGAGGTGGTACACCTCTCCCGCTTGCGGGAGAGGTCGGATCGCGAAGCGATCCGGGTGAGGGTTTTCGCCTCTTGGGGTTCTCGATTGCCGAGACACCCCCTCCCCAACCCTCCCCCGCAAGCGGGAGAGGGAGCGCAGTTTTCGTCGCGGTTCGCAGCTCGCCTGAATTTCTCCGAAGCAGTCAGCCATGAAAATCTATCTGGCAGGCCCCGACGTGTTCCTGCCGGATGCGATCGAGATCGGCCGGCGCAAGGTCGATATTTGCGCCGCGCACGGGCTCACCGGCCTCTATCCCCTCGACAACGCCATCGATCTCACCGCGCCCGATGCCGCGCGGCAGATCTTCTGCGGCAACGAGGCGATGATGGATGCGGCCGACGCCATCATTGCCAACCTCACCCCGTTCCGTGGCGCCGGCGCCGATCCCGGCACCGTCTACGAGCTCGGCTACATAGCCGGCCGCCGCAAATTCTGTCTGGCCTATTCCAACGACGGCGCCGCCTATGCTGACCGTGTCGGCCGCTTCATGGAGGTCACCTCCGAGGACGGGCGGCTGGTCGATGCGCAGGGGCTGACGGTTGAGGATTTCGGCCTCGTCGACAATCTCATGATGATCCATGCGCTGGAGCTGCACGGCTGCCCGCTGGTGACGCCGGCCGCGATGCCGATCGACGTCTGGCACGATCTGGCCGCGTTCGAGACTTGCGTCCGGATGGCAGCCGCGCGATTGATCGCTACATAAGCAGATCAATCGTCCCAAGAAGCGTCCCAAGACCCGTACCAAGAGCCGTACCGAGAGAGCGTGATGTCCCCTGCCCGCAAGCGCGCTGATGTATTGCTGGTCGAGCGCGGCCTGTTCGAGAGCCGGGCGCGGGCGCGCGCGGCGATCGAGGCCGGGCTCGTCACCGCCGACGACAAGCCGGTAGCCAAACCGTCGGAGACGATTGCCGAGGACGCCGTGATCCAGGCCGAGCCCGCGCACCCCTATGTCTCCCGCGGCGGCGTCAAGCTCGCCGGCGCGCTGGAACGGTATCCGATCGAGATCGAGGATCATGTCTGCCTCGATGTCGGCGCTTCAACGGGCGGCTTCACCGAGGTGCTGCTGGCGAACGGCGCGAGCCTGGTGTTCGCCATCGACGTCGGCACCAGCCAGCTGCATCCTTCGCTGCGCGACCATCCCAAGATCGTGTCGATGGAGGAGACCGACATCCGCAGCTATGAGGGCAAGCGGCTGCCGGCACGGCCCGATGTCGTCGTCATCGACGTCAGCTTCATCTCGCTGAAGACCGTGTTGCCGGTGGCGCTGTCGCTGGCGGCAGCGCCGATGAGCCTGCTGGCGCTGATCAAGCCGCAATTCGAGGCTGACAGGAAGCACAACAAGAAGGGCGTCGTCCGCGACGCCGCCGTGCACCGGGAAATCTGCGACGACATCGCCGCCTTTGCCGCTTCGCTCGGCTGCACCGACATCGAGATATTCCCCTCGCCGATCACCGGCGGCGACGGCAATATCGAATTCTTCCTGGGCGCGCGTCGTGGTTGAGCGCATCAGGATCGATCATGTCGGCCATCGCGGCGACGGCGTCTGCCTCGACGCCGGCGAAGCGATCTATGTGCCCTACACGCTTGGCGGCGAGACCGTCGAGGTCGATCACGTCGTGGGCCACCATCCCGATCGCCGCAAGCTGCTCGCAGTCGACGTCGCAAGCCCCGAGCGCATCGAGCCGTTCTGTCCGCATTTCGGCGTCTGTGGCGGCTGCGCCATCCAGCATTGGGCGGCCGAGACATATCACGCCTGGAAGCGCGGCATCGTGGTGGAGACGCTGGCCCAGGCCGGCATCGATTGCGAGGTGTCGCCGCTGGTCGATGCCCATGGCGCCGGCCGCCGCCGCGTCACGCTGCATGGCCGCTTCGGCACGCATGACATCCTCAAGGTTGGTTTCTCCGCGACGAGCTCACACGACGTCATCCCGATCCATCGCTGCCCGATCCTCGATCCCGCACTCGATGGCGCGCTCGATGCCGCCTGGGCGCTCGCCGAGCCTTTGACGTCCAGGATGCCGGTGACCAAGCCGCTGGACATCCAGGTCACCGCCACCGCCAACGGCCTCGATGTCGACGTGCGCGGCTCCGGCCCGCTGCCGACGGCGCTCGTCACCGCGCTCTCGCGCGTCGCCGAGCAGCACCGCCTGGCGCGGCTGACGCGGCATGGCGAACTGGTGCTGCAACGCCTGGCGCCGACAATAAAGATGGGCCGCGCCGAGGTGACGCTGCCGCCGGGCTCGTTTCTGCAGGCGACCGTGGCGGGCGAAGAGACGCTGGCAGCGCTCGTCGCCGAGCGCATCGGCAAGGCCAAGGAGGTTCTCGACCTCTTCTGCGGTGTCGGTCCGTTCGCTCTGCGGCTCGCAGAGAAGGCCCGCGTCACCGCCTATGACAACGACGCCGGCGCTGTCGCAGCGCTGGCGAAAGCCGCGCGCACGCCGGGCCTGAAGCCGATCAAGGCCGAGCCGCGCGATCTGTTCCGCCGCCCCCTGGTGCCGCCCGAGCTACGTGACTTCGACGCCGTCGTATTCGATCCGCCGCGCCAGGGCGCACAGGCGCAGGCGCTTAAGCTCGCCGCGAGCAAGGTGCCGGTCGTGATCGCGGTGTCCTGCAACGTCGCGACATTTGCCCGCGACGCGCGGCTGCTGATCGACGGCGGCTATCGGCTGGAGGCGGTGGTGCCGGTCGATCAGTTCCGGCACACGCCACATGTGGAGCTGGTGGCGCGGTTCAGCCGTTGAGGTCAGGCCGCTATGCCGATGGCTCGAATTGCGGCTGCCATCGGAGCAAATAGGACTGCAGCGAGCGCACCGCGATCGCCAGCAGGATGCCGACGAACATCATGACGAAGATGGCGACCATCATCTCGCTGGCATTGGCCCGCGCCTCCGCTTCGATGATGAGCTTGCCGAGGCCGCGCTCGGCGCCGATGAACTCGCCAACGATGACGCCGATCAGCGCAAAAGACACCGCCGGCAACAGCGAAGCGAACACCCAGGCGAGCGCGGACGGGATCACGACCGTCCGCAGCACGGTGAACTCGCTGGCGCCGAGCAGACGGGCGGCAGCGATCTGGTCGCGATCGACCGCCCGCGTTCCCTCGAAGGTGTTGAAGAACACCACGAAGAACACGACGAGCCAGGCGGTCGCGATCTTGGAGAGATCGCCAAGGCCGAAGATCAGGATGACGAGCGGTACCAGCGCAATGCGCGGTATCGAGTTGAGCGCCACGATGTAGGGTCCGAACACGCGGGCAAGGAAGTCCGAACGGCCGAGGACCAGGCCAGCCGCGATCCCGCTCGCAGAGCCGAACAGAAAGCCCCACCACGTATTCTTCAACGTGACGAGCGTGGCGAGCCAAAGATTGTTGTCGTTGCCCCTGATGCAGGCGGCAAAGCCGCCAGCGTCAGCGAAGCAGCCGAGCCGCAGAAAGCTCTGCCAGATCAGCGACGGCTTGGCGACAAAATAGGGATCGAGGATTTTGGGCACGTAAGCCCTCGGCAGCAACGCCTTGCTCCATTCAAAGCCCCACTGCCAGATGACGAGCACGGCTGCGAGAATGGCCAATTGCCAGAACAGAATCACGGCGCGGTTGTTGGACATGGTCAATCGACCCTGGTGCGGCGGAATTCTTCGCCGAGGGAGTGCCAGATGTGAGAATAGAGGCGGCCGAATTCGGCGCTCTCGCGCACGGCCACGGGGTCACGCGGCCGCGGGATAGCGACGTCGAAATCTTCCTTGAGACGCCCGGGCCGGGCCGAGAGCAGGATGATGCGGCTCGCGAGCGTCAGCGCCTCGCCGAGATCGTGCGTCACGAACAGCACCGTCTGCCGCTCGCGTTCCCAGATCTCCAGCAGCGTCTTGTGCATCTCCAGCTTGGTGTGGGTGTCGAGCGCACCGAACGGCTCGTCCATCAGCAGGATCTCGGGCTCCAGGATCAGCGTGCGCATCAAGGCGACGCGCTGGCGCATGCCGCCGGACAGCATGCGTGGAAAACTCTGACCAAAGCCCGAGAGCCCGGCCTTCTCGACCGCCGAAGCGACGCGGCTGGCGCGCTCGGTCTTCGGCAACCCGGCGATCTCCAGCCCATAGCCAATGTTCTGCTCCACGGTTCGCCAGGGAAATAGCGTATCGCGCTGGAAGACATAACCGACCCTGGGGTTGACCGTGCCGGTCTCGACCGCGTCCTCGTCGATCAGGATGCGTCCACCCGAGCGCGGCAACAACCCCGCGACCATGTTGAGAATGGTGCTCTTGCCGCAGCCGGATGGACCCAGCAGCGCAACGAACTCGCCCTGCTTGACCTCGAATGAGACGTCATCCACCGCCACGAACTCGCGGCCGGACGCGTTGAAGCGCTTGGCAAGCCCCTGCACGGCAATGCGGACGCGCGCTGCCGCTGTGTGATCGTAGTCGCGCGCGAGCGCAAGGCCCTGGCCCGTCGCGGCGATCATTTGTATTTCGCCCTGGCGGCCTGGAGGAAGCGCATGTCGACGACATCCTCGTATTTGGTCTCTGGAATATCCGTGCCCTTGCGGTACCAGGGCTTGGCGCCGCGTTCGAACGCAGTCTTGTCGATGACGCCGTCATAGGCCCAGGTCGACTTGTCGAAGCCGAGTTCGGCATTGACCGCGTCGGGATCGATGCCCGAGAAATATTTCGGCGTGACCAGCGCCTGCACCTCCGCGAGTGGCGCCGCCTTCACGAACGCCATCGCGCGGTAGATCGCATTGACGTAGGCCTGCACCAACGCCTTGTCCTGCTCCACCGTGTCCTGGAGCGTGTAGATCACGAGCACGGGCAGCGTGCCGCCGAAATCCTTCTCGAACACGCCCGGCTTGGACGTGTCGTAAATCGTCCTGCCAAACCCTTTCTTCTCGACCTCGACGATCCAGCTCGGCGGCGCCATGATCGCGTCGAACTGCTTGGTCTGGAGCGAGGGGAACATCGTGTTGGGCCCGCCGCCTGCGACCCAGTTCACCTTGTCGCCGAGCCCGCGCGCTTCGAACACATAGGTGCCGAACACCCAGGTGCCCGAGCCGATCGCGGTGGCGGCAACGATCGGCTTGGCGCCGTCGGCGCGCTTGTAGTCGGCGAGCTTCTCGACCGAATTGATCCCGCTGTCGTGGAGGTCCTGCCGGACCATGATGTTGGCGTAGGAGCACACCATCTCGGTGGCGAGCAGGATTTTGCAGGGCTTGCCGCGCGCGCCGAGCTGGAGCGGGTGACTGGCATCGCCGTGCGCGAACAGCGCCTGCCCTGCCGCCAGCGTCTGGCGTCCGAACGTGCCGGCATTGCCGGTGATGAGCTTTGAATCGAGCCCCTCGTCCTTGAAGTACCCTTTCAGCTCGGCGATCATGCCGATGGCGTAGACCGGTGACACCGGTCCGAACGCAAGGGAGACCTGCTTGCTTTGCGCAAGCAATCGCCCCGGCAACAGCGATGCTCCGGCCAATGCGGAGCCCGCGATCAGCGCCTGGCGCCTGGTAATGCTCATGTGCTCCTCCTCCCTCGTTTTTTGTTCGATTACGCCGATCGGTCAGGACGGTGCGAACTTGATCGTCCCTGCTTGTCGCAGCGCCTCGATGTCTTCCGGAGACATGCCGATCTCACGCAGGATCTCGCCACTGTGCTCACCGATCCCAGGTGGATCGTAGCGGTTGGGCAGCCGCCTTCCGTCCATGGAAATCGGCAACAGCGGTGTCTTGGCCTCACCGCCATCGGGCAGCCGAATATCGGTCAGGCCGCCCGACTGGTTGAGATGCGGATCATCGAAGAGATCGCCGGGCTTGTTGACCGGCGCGTAGGGCAGATCCAGCTGCTCGAGGCGCGCAGCGAGATCGGCCTTGTCCCATTGCCTGAAGATCTTCGCGATTTCCGGGATCAGCCAGCTGCGATGATCGACGCGGTCGTTGCTCGTGGCAAAGCGCGGATCAACGAGCCAGGCGTCACGATCGAAAGCGCGGCAGAACGCCGCCCATTGCTCTTCGCCGACGATGGTGACGAACAGCTTCGAGCCGTCCCTGGTGTCGAAGAGATCGTAGACCGGCCACGGACTGTCCTTGATGGAATACGGGATCGACGGCTGGCCGCTGACCACCTCGCACATCATGGCCTGCGCCATCAGGAACACGTTGTTTTCGTACAGCGCGCTCTGGATGTAACGGCCGCGGCCGGTCCGCTGCCGCTCGGCGAGCGCGGCCTGGATCGCGATCACGCCGAACATGCCGCCCATGACGTCGTTGACCGAGGCCCCGGCGCGCATGGGACGATCGGGCAAGCCGGTCATATAAGCGAGGCCACCCATCATCTGCACCACCTCGTCGAGCGCGAGGCGGTTCTCGTACGGGCCGGGCAGATAGCCCTTGAGCGAGCAATAGATCAGGCGGGGCGCAAACGCCGCGACGCTCTCGTAGTCGAGGCCGATCCGTTTCAAGAGGCCCGGCCGAAAATTCTCGATCAGGACATCGCTGTTCTCGATCAGCCTGCGTGCGACGTTCTGGCCGTCTGCGGTCGATGTATCCAGCGCGATGCTGCGCTTGTTGCGGCTGTAGGTGGCGAAGAAACCGGCGGCTGGGCCCTTGAAAGTGCGGGTGCGGTCGCCCTTGGGCGGCTCGACCTTGATCACGTCGGCACCGAGATCGGCGAGGATCAAGCCGCAGCTCGGCCCCATCACCATCTGACTGAACTCGATGACGCGAAGCCCGGCGAGCGGGCGAAGCTCCGATGCCGTCTCATGTGCAGCCGGGGTCATGCCGCGCTCCGCAGGACTTTGGGAATGCCCGCCTCGTGCAGATGCCCCGTCAAATGTTTTGCCGGGATATGGCGGGCGAGGATCTCGCGCGTCTGCATCAGACGGTCGAGGTCGATGCCGGTGGAGAGCCCCATGCGTTCCAGCATGAACACGAGGTCCTCGGTGACGATGTTGCCGCGCGCACCGGGAGCAAAGGGGCAGCCACCGAGGCCGGACACCGCAGCGTCGAAACGGCGGATGCCGGCTTCGAGACCGGCGACGGCATTGGCAAGGCCCGCACCGAGCGTGTCGTGCAGATGCAGCCGCAGCGTCATTTGCGACCCGTTCTCGCGCCGCACGGCTGCAACGATCTGGCCGATCAGCGTTGGGGTGGCGTAACCAACGGTGTCGGCAAGGCCGATCTCGTCGGCGCGGGCCTCGGCAAAAGCGCGCGCCACCCGGCACACGGCTGCCTCACTCACCTCGCCCTCCAGCGAGCAGCCGAAGGCGGTGGCAATCGCGCCCATCAATTGCGGCCGCTGGCCCACGGGCCGGGCGTCGATCGCGGCGCGGACCGCTCGAAATCCCTCGATCTGCTCATCGACCGTGCGGCGCACATTGGCGCGATTATGCGTCTCGCTGGCGGAGATCACGAAGTAGACGGCGTTGACACCGGCGGCGATGGCGCGCTCGGCGCCCTTCACGTTCGGCACCAGCGCACCGATGGTCGCCGATTTGTGCGTGAGCGCGTGTGTCATCACCGTATCGACGTCGGCGAATTGCGGCACGACCTTTGGCGGCACGAACGAGCCGGCATCGATCTCGCGCACGCCGGCAGCGGCGATCGTGTCGATCAACGCGCATTTGGCTTCGGTCGGAACGAAGATGTCGAGATTCTGCAGACCATCGCGGGGAGCGACCTCGCAAATATGGACATCCGGCGCGCGTGCCATCGGGCTCTCCCTGGGTCGATTGTATATTGTTGCATAAAAGAACAATCCGTGGGACAGTCTGTCAAGCCCTAAATCTCGCGTGCAGTGCAATGAGCTCATCAGACAGTTCCCGACAACGCACCGACAAGAACGGTTCCGAACGCGCCGAACACCTTGCCGGGCTCATCATGGCGCTGGCCCGGCGCGAAGGCATGAAGGCCGGCGACCGCCTGATCGAACAAAGGCTTGCCGACGCGCTGGACCTTTCGCGCGCGCCGATCCGGCTCGGCCTGAAGGCGCTGGAAGCAGCGGGGCTGGCGCGCGGCGAGCCGCATCGCGGTTTTGTGCTGGCCAAGAATCCCACCAGCGGCGCAGCCCAACCGGCGCTCGCGGCAGTGAGGCGCAACGAGCAGGTTTATGCGTCCGTCGCAGGCGACGTGCTCGCGAGCCGGCTGCCGACCGACGTTACCGAGGCGGAACTGATGCGCCGCTATGACGTCACGCGGGCCGAGCTGCAGCGGCTGCTGGACCGGATCGCTGCCGAGGGCTGGATCGCACGCCTGCCGGGCTATGGCTGGCGTTTCGCAGAGACGGTCTCAAGCCCCGAAGCTCAAGCACAGGCCAAGGCGTTTCGCGCGGTGATCGAGCCGGCGGCGATCGCGCAGCCGGGTTTTACGCTGCCGCAGGAGGTGATCACACGCCTGCGCGAGCGCCAACAGCGCGTGTTCGAAGGCGAGATCGAGAAGATGACGATCGGCGAGATATTTCACTCCGGCTGCGAATTCCACGAAGACATCATCCGCGGCGCCGGCAATCCCTTTTTTCTCGAAGCGCTCAAGCGCGTGAACTCGATCAGACGCCTGTTCGCCTATCGCAGCTTCGCCGACCGCGACGGCATGCGCCGGCACGTGCGCGAGCATTTGCGCCTGCTCGACGTCCTGGAAACGCGACGTTACACGGAGGCGGCGGAACTGATGGCCAGGCACCTGCAAAGGCCGCTGGTGGCGGGCTTGTCGTGATGCCCAAACCAGAATTGCGTGGACCGGTCATCTGATCTTGATTCCGGTCAATCGTTCTGGGGCCCGTTGCTGCTAGAGGCATGCTGCGCAAGGGCATGGAGCGGACGTTTGTGGTTGACCGGCGACAGTTCATCGCGGCCGCGCTCGGGTTTCCCGCGGCTGCGATCGGCGGCTTCCCTGCCCCGGGAGCAACGATGACCTATGACGCGACGGTGACGACGTCGCGGGCTCCGCTGCAGGCCGTGCCACGGGATCGCGAGCTCGTGCGCTTTGCCACCCTCGCCGCCAATAGCCATAACACCCAGCCGTGGGTCTTCTCCGCGCACGGCAACGAAATCACGATCGCGCCGGATTTTTCGCGCCGCTGTCCGGCTGTCGATCCGGACGATCATCACCTCTTCGTCAGCCTCGGCTGCGCCGCCGAAAACCTCATCCTCGCTGCATCCACGCTGGGCTGGCGCGCCGACCCGGTCATCGACGGCGACCGCATCGTGATCACGCTCGAGGAAACACCGCCCGCCGCATCGGCGTTGGCGGCCGCGATTCCGGTACGGCAATGCACGCGCGCGACGTTCGACGGCAGGCCGGCCCCGCCCGAGACCTTGCGCCGGCTCGAGAACGCCTGTCGCGAACCTGATGTCACGACCATTCTGCTGACCGAGCACGCCGCGATCGCGAAGGTCGCCGACTACGTGCTCGAAGGCAACGCCGCGCAGATGCGCGACGGGGCCTTCATGCGCGAGCTCGTGAACTGGATTCGCTTCAACGAGACGGAGGCGCTCGCGAGCATGGACGGGTTGTTCTCACCCGCCTCGGGAAACCCGTCCCTGCCGTCGTGGCTGGCGCGGCCGCTTATGAAACTCTTCTTCACGGAGAGCGGCGAAAACAAGAAGTACCGCGAACAGCTCGTCAGCTCTGCGGGCGTCGTCGTGCTCGCGGCCAATCGCAGCGACACACCGCACTGGATTGCAGTGGGGCGCGCCTGCCAGCGCTTCGGCTTGCAGGCGACCGCGCTGGGACTGAAGTATGCCTTCGTCAACCAGCCGGTCGAGGTGGCGGCGCTGAGGCCGCAATTCGCGGCCTCACTCGGACTCGGCGAGCGGCGCCCCGATATCGTGATGCGTTTCGGGTACGGCCCGGACCTGCCGAAATCGCTGCGGCGTCCGCCTGAACTGGTGATGCGATCCTAACGCCGAAGGCCACTCAGGGCCGGCGACTCGCCGGGCAGCATGTTCGATCTGATATCGCTGTCCATGCGACCCGAGTCCTGCTGGATGAAACCGGCGCCGAACGACAGACTGAGGTTGGAGGTCGGCTTGAACTCGACGCCCGCAAATGCGCTGGTGCCGGGCGTCGCACCGGACGTCAGCGGCGCAAGCGAGCTGCCGATGCCGTTGCCATATTTCAGCGTGTCGAAACCGGCAAAAAAGGTGACGGGCATGTCGCCCAAGGTTTTGGTGGTGTAGCCGAACTGGGTGCTGTCATACGAGAGCGCGCTGAAATTGTTGGCAAGTCCGCTCTGACTAAGTCCGGTCTGAGTAAGCCCGGTCTGACTGAGCCCGCTCCAATTGAGGTTGCCGCGCTGGCTGCCGACGAAGAAGCCGTTCGCAAAATTGGTGCGCCCGCCTGCGTCACCGGCATTGAAGCTCGGAAAATTGCCGTAAGGATCGGAGCCCTGGCCATCGCTGCCGCCAAAGCCAAACGGTCCGCCCGGTATGACATATCTCAGCGGTGCAACTTGTGCATCAACGGAGGTGCCGCTGAGGCAGAGTACGGCGCCGATAGCTGCAAGACCGCATGAAGTTGCAAGGCGGGACATTCAGGTAACCTTCGAAAACCTCGCAAATCATACCCTCCGGCGATGAGGAATGCCAGCGAGGCCGCGCCGGCATCGCCTCAGCCGGGTTCCGGGATACCCATGCCGAAAGTGAGCTGATTGCCGTCGGCATCAACGATGTCGAAATCGCGCATGCCGTAATCGCGATCCTCCGGCTGGTTGATGGGCCTGGCGCCACGGCCGGACAATTCGGCATAGAGCAGGTCGACGTCGCGGACGAAAATGCAGAGGCCGCCCTGCCCGGGCAAGCGTTTCGTCCTGGCCGCTGCCAGCAGATGCAGGGCGACCTCCTCGCGACAGAGGCAGGCGTAGGACAGCGGCTCACCATATTCGAAGGTGACCTCGAACCCGAGCACGTCGCGGTAATAGGCGAGGCTCGCGGCGATGTCGGAGACGACGAAAACGGTGGCCGAGCCGGCCAACATGGGATGTTCGTCGGTCATCTGTCCTCTCCGTCGCGAGCAATCTCCAGAGTGCAGCCTAGCATGCGCGCCCGAGGTCTTGCACGGGCCGCGCCGCAACGTAAGCTGGTCAGGAAGCCGCGCTCTTGCCGCTGACGATCCCGCATCTGGCGGAAGGGGCCGACGATGCCTGGCGGCTGATCGGCGATGGCGCCCTTGCGGCCGCCCGCGAAAGTCTTGCGCAAGGTCGAGCGGCAGTTGAAGGTGCTGTCCCGATCAAGGCATGGAGAACTCGGTGACCTCTGACAATCCCGTCGCGTACGAATGCGTTGGCAACATCGCCCGCATCACGCTGCGCCGCCCACCGGTCAATGCGCTGAGCCTCGAGATGATCCGCGCAGTTGTGGCCGCCTTCCGCCGCGCTGCGGATGACGACGGCGCACGCGTTGTCGTGCTGGCGAGCGCAATTGCAAAACGTTTTTCGGCGGGCCTCGACCTCGACATCCTGCTTGGCAGATCCGGCGCCGAGATCCGGGAATTCCTCCAGGCGCTCTATATCGACCTTTACGATGCCCAGTACGGGCTCGGAAAGCCCTCGATCGCCGCGGTCGGCGGTGCGGCGCGCGGCGGCGGCATGACCATGGCGGTGTCCTGCGACGTGGTGCTGGCAGCCGAGAGCGCGACGTTCGGCTATCCCGAGATCGACGTCGGCGTCATTCCCGCGATCCACTACGCGCATCTGCCGCGCATCGTGGGACGACACCGCGCCTTCGAGCTTCTGTTCACCGGCCGGATCTTCAGCGCCATGGAAGCACGCGAGCTCGGCGTGGTGAACCGCGTCGTCGCGGATGCGGAGCTCGAGGCCGAGGTGGCGAAGCTCGCTGCGCAGTTCACCGGCAAATCGGCCACGGTGCTGCGGATGGGCCGCGCCGCCTTCATGCGCCAGATCGATCTCGACTATCGCCGCAGCATTGCGAGCGCCGTGGACGATTTCTGCAACGTCGCGACGTCGGATGAGGCGCAGGAGGGCTTGAGGGCGTTCGTGGAGAAGCGGGCGCCGAAATGGTGAGGACAGCAGGCCCCCGCGCGTGTCGGAGCGCCGCGCGTTCAGGCGGTCCTGTCCACGGAGGACGATGAATCGGCCGGCGGATATTTCGTCACCGGCACCATGAAGGATTTGGTGCCGACCTGGTAGATGACCTTGCCGTTCTGCCCGTCATCGGTCGCGATCTGCGTCTGCCCGAACATGATGACGTTCTTGTAGACGTAGCCGGTGCCCTGGCGGGTGACGCCGTCGGTGGTGACGCTGACCTGGGCTTCCTTGCCATTGACCGCGAGCACCTTGAAGCTCGCGCTCTTGCCGTTGGCGCTGGAATAGCCACCCCAGCTTCCCATGAGACGGCTGTCGGAAGCCGGCGGGGCCTGCTTCTCGAGATTCGCGGTCTGCTTGCCAGCGCCCCCGAAGGAGAACAGCATCACCATGTTCTTGCCGTCCTTGGTGCCGACCGTCACCCCGCCAAAGGTAATGAGCGTGCCCTGGACCTCGGCAAAGCCGCGCTCGGTGTGCCCGTTATGGGTGTACTCGACCTGCGCGCGGGCCCCGCGGATGTTCACGACCTTGAAGCCGACGGGCTGGTTGTTGCCCACCCAATTGCCCTTCCAGTCACCGAGCAGCGCGCTCTGGTGATACAGCCGCTCATTGGCGGGAGAAATCTGGCTGGTGCTCGATGAGATGACGGCCATGTGATTGCTCGGAAGACGGGCCCGACCGACCCACTTCGTTTGGCTTCAGCGATATCGGGACGCCGACTGAAACGGACAGAAACCGACCGATTAGGGCCATGCACCGGTTAACGAGCCGTTAAGTTCAACTGCCGGTTGGATGGGCAAAAGGTCTCAGCCGGGGGGCTTCATCGTCCCCAACGGTCCGACCAGATCTTCTCGCCGATCAGGCAATTGACGCGCGGCTCCTTGTCGGCGACGCGCATCACGGGGCGCTCCGGCGTGCGGCCGGCGACCTCCATCAGCAGCTTGGTGCGGATCGCCTCCTTGAACTTGTCACGGTCCTTGATCGTGATGACGAAGGAGCCCGGACCGCCGATGACGCAGTCTTCGTAATAGAAATCGAGATTGTCGATATCCATGGTCGAATAAGACGGCTCCTTGACCATGATCGGCAGGCCGTTGATGACGACGCCCTTCTCCAGCGCGGCGTCGCGCGCCACCGTGACGGGGCCGCCATTGTTGTTGGGGCCGTCGCCGGAAATGTCGATCACACGGCGCAGGCCCCGATAGGGATCCTCGTCGAACAGCGGCATCGCAAACGTGATCGCGCCGGAGATCGAGGTGCGCGAGGCGCGCCGGATCGGCGTCTTCATGATCTCGGCGGCAACCGCATCGGCCGTCTCCGGTCCGTCGACCAACCGCCAGGGAATGATGATCTTCTGGTCGCTCGAGGCGGCCCACTCGAAATAGGTCACCGCGATCCGGCCGTTCGGACCGAGCTTCAGCGCCTGAAGAAATTCCTTCGACTGGATCGCCTGCGCATAGCCTTCGCGCTGGATCGCGAGCTCGTCCATGTCCATGGAGTAAGAGACATCGACGGCGAGGATCAGCTCGACGTCGACCGTCTGCGCGTCCCGGTCGGCCGCAAGCCGCTGCGGCTCGTTCTTTGGCGGTTCAAATTTTGGTCCTGGTGCCGCGATGCCCGCGACGTCCCCTCCGGCAAACATGCCGGCAACCAGCACAGCCCCGATCGAGAACAGCAAGCGCATCGCAGTCTCCCGTCGTATGACGCGATGGTGACATGCAATCGCCGAGCCGCAAAGGGCGAAGATCGCTTGCGCTTCACATTCAGGTTAGGAAGCTGCGGGTTGGGTATGTGCACGCCCTTGCGCAAAGCTGCCGCCGTGTTGCCGCGCTCGCGCCGCTGGAACGCGCCAGATTGCTGGCATCATCGGGCTCGCGATGCGCAAAGCCGGAACGACGAGCCGCGGGACAGAGCGTCCCGCCTACTTGTCCGGCACGATTTCCATGCTAGGTTGGCCAGACAGATGGGGATGGAGTCCCCCGATAACCGCCCGGCGGCCTTGAACCCGAATCCTGGACCGTAGTGGGCTGATGACTCCTGCTTGAGGAGGGGCAATCATTGAGCCTCTGCCTTCGGCGGGAGCATGGACAAACCCGCCGGTGGCGGGTTTTTTGTTGTCTGGCCTTTGGCCAGGAGAACGCGAAGGAGAAGGCGACGACGTGACGACGACGACACCGACTGCTGCACGTAGCGGGTTGCCCAGGGAGATCTGGGTGCTTGGCTTCGTCTCGATGCTGATGGACATCTCCTCCGAGATGATCCACGCGCTCCTGCCGGTCTATCTCGTCACCGTGCTCGGCGCTTCGACGCTCACCGTCGGCTTCATCGAGGGCATCGCGGAGGCGACGGCCTCGATCACGAAGATTTTCTCCGGCGCGTTGTCCGACTGGCTCGGCCGGCGCAAACTGCTCGCAGCGCTCGGCTACGGGCTCGCGGCCTTCACCAAACCGTTGTTCCCGCTTGCCCCCAGCGTCGGATGGCTGGTGGCCGCCCGCTTCATCGACCGTGTCGGCAAGGGCATACGCGGCGCCCCGCGCGATGCGCTGATCGCCGATATCGCACCTCGCGGCCTGCGCGGGGCGAGCTTTGGCCTGCGGCAGTCGCTCGACACCATCGGCGCCTTCCTCGGGCCGCTCGTGGCGATCGGCCTGATGTGGTGGACTGCTGACAATTTTGCCGCGGTGTTCTGGGTGGCGGTGCTGCCGGCCTTCCTGTCGTTCGGCTTGATCGCGTTCGCGGTGAGCGAGCCGGAGCCGGATCCGAGCCGGGAGCCTGCGGGGAATCCGCTCAATCTCGCCGCGATGCGGCAGCTCGGCACGGTCTATTGGCGCGTCGTGGCCGTCGGCGTCGTCTTCACCCTCGCCCGCTTCAGCGAGGCCTTCTTGATCCTGCGGGCTCAGAACATCGGGCTCAATGCGATGTGGGTGCCGGCGGTGCTGGTGCTGATGAACATCGCCTACGCGCTGTCGGCCTATCCGGCCGGCGTGCTCTCGGACCGGATCAACCGGACCGGCCTGCTCGCGCTCGGGCTCGTCTTCCTCGCCTGTGCCGATCTCGCGCTGGCGCTGCTGCCGAGCCTTGGCGGCCTCGCACTCGGCGTCGTGCTGTGGGGGCTGCATATGGGACTGACGCAAGGCCTGCTCTCGGCCCTCGTCGCCGACGCCGCGCCGCCCAGCCTGCGCGGCACCGCGTTCGGCTATTTCAACCTGTTCACCGGCCTTGCCTTGCTGGCCGCGAGCGTGATCGCCGGCGCGCTGTGGGACGCCTATGGTCCGGCAGGAACCTTCTTTGCGGGGCTCGGCTTCGCACTGGTCTCGCTCGTGGGACTCTTGGCCGTCGGCAACGGTCTGGCAGCGGAGGACAAATGAGGATGGGAGGTCGTTCATCGTGCTGAGCGGAGCAATCGCGATCATGGTCGGTAGCGTGCTCGGCGGCTGCGCGCGCTATTTTATTTCCGGCGTGATCGCGCGGCGGCTGGGCGAGACGTTTCCGTGGGGCACCATGACCATCAACGTCACCGGCGCCTTCCTGATCGGCATTCTCGGCGCGCTGGCGACCCATCCCGGCTCGGCCTTTGCCACGCCCAATCCGTGGCTGTTCGCGGTGACGGGATTTCTCGGCTGCTACACCACGGTGTCCTCGTTCAGCCTGCAGACGCTGACACTCGCGCGTAACGGCGAGGCGATGCATGCGCTCGGCAATGTCGTGTTCTCGGTCGGGCTCTGCCTTGCCGCCGTCAGTTGCGGTTTCCTCCTTGCGGACGGCCTGGGAGGCTAGAGGCCGATGAACGCTCCCGCCGAGCGCTGGCGCACTGCGATACTCTATGCCTGGGTTGCCGCCGGCAGCGTCGTCGGTGGCCTGACGCGCTATCTCGTCGGGCTCGCGCTCGACACCGGGCCGGGCTTTCCCTTCGCGACGCTGTTCATCAACGCGACGGGCTCGCTGATCATCGGCTTCTACGCGACGCTGACCGGCCCCGACGGCCGCATGCTGGCGCGGCCCGAGCACCGGCAATTCGTCATGACCGGGTTCTGCGGCGGCTACACCACCTTTTCGACCTTCAGCCTGGAGACCTTCCGCCTGTTCCACGGCGGCATGAAATACACCGCGCTGGCCTATATCGCGGCATCCGTCATCTGCTGGCTGGTGTCGGTATGGGCAGGGCATATGATGGCGAGCCGCTACAACCGCTTGACGAGGAGTTGACCATGCAAATCCCCAATCAGGCGGTTTCGCTCCGGATCTTCATCGGCGAGAGCGACCATTTCGACGGCAAACCGCTCTATGAAGCGATCGTGATGACCGCGCGCGAGCGGCACCTTGCCGGCGCCACCGTGCTGCGCGGCCCCATGGGCTTCGGCAAGTCGAGCCGGCTGCACACCTCGAAAATCCTGCGGCTGTCGGAAGATTTGCCGCTCTTGATCGAAATCGTCGACAGCGAGGACAACATCAACGCATTCCTGCCCATCCTGGATGGCATGATGTCGAGCGGCCTGATCACCTTGGAGAAGGTGCAGGTCCTGCAATATGGTGCGAAGGTCGCAAGCTGATCGCTGCGGCAGGGAACCCGAGCCCGCCGTATCCGGGAGGCGGAATGAACAACACTGTCACCAAGCCGAAGACGCGGACCAAGACCAAGGTCGAGCGGCCGAAGCTGCACAAGGTCATCCTGATCAACGACGACTACACGCCGCGCGAATTCGTCACCATGATCCTGAAGGCCGAATTCCGTATGACCGAGGATCAGGCCTACAAGGTGATGATCACCGCGCACAAGCTCGGCGCCTGCGTCGTCGCGGTGTTCACCAGGGACGTCGCCGAGACCAAGGCCACCCGCGCCACCGATGCCGGCCGCGCCAAGGGCTATCCACTGCTGTTCACGACCGAGCCGGAGGAATAGGGCGTCGTTTGCCCGCTTCCGGTCAATTTTACCGATCCCCGCTACCGCAGGTTCAATCTCCTGTGTCACCACGGTGAGATGACAGTTGCACTGCGCAAACAGCTCGCGCTCAAGCCGGCCCGCCCAGAAACCTCGTTCGGTCCGTTCAAGCTCCTGCACGCCCTGCCCTGGCTGATCCTGGCGGCTGCGATGCGGGTGATCGCGTTCGGCGGCGGCGCCGTGGCGCTGCCAGCCATCATCATTGCCGACATTTCGGTGCTCCTGGCCTTCTTCGCGACGGCGCAACAATCGATCGAGGCGGCCGGCGGCCAGTCCTCGCTCGGCGCGCTGACATTGGGCGAGCAGTTCAAGCTGTCCTTCTCGATCCTGTGGCGGATCGCACTCGTGATGATCGCGGCGGCGCTCAGCGCCAGATTAGCCGGCTTTGAGGCTTCGTATCATCTCTTGGCGGGGCTCGATGGCATGGCGTTCGACCAGTTCACCCATCCCGGGCGCTTCTGGAGTGCGGGGATCGCCACCATCGTGCTGCTCATGATCGTCCGTGCCGAGCGCGATGACGGCAGGGTCGCCCTGTTCGCCGCCATCGGCGAGTTCGCACGGCGCGGGCTGTGGCTCGGCGCCGCCGTGATCGCGCTCGGTGTCATCAACGTCGCCCTCGCCTACGGACAGGAAGCGGTGCGGAGCGCGATCTGGAATTTCTGGCAGACCTCGTCAGCGAGCCAGTTCAGCAAGAACCTGATCTATTTCGTCTTCATCTTCAGCTTTGCGATGCTGCGGCTGTGGATCACTCTGACGATCCTGACGCTTGGGCTGAGGCAGTCATATGTGCGCGCTGACTAGTTTCGCCGACGGTGCCGTCCGCTAGGCCATCACCACCGGCGTTTCCTCGCCAAGCCCATACACGCGCTGCGCCTTGGAAAATCCCGCGATCGGAAACTCGCCGAGCTCGCGCCAGTCGTGGCGGCAGACATTGGCAAAACCTTCCGAGGCCACGACGGTCCGCCCCAGGCGGCCCGTGATCTTCTCGAGCCTTGCGGCAAGGTTCACGGCGGGACCAATGCAGGTGAAGTCGAGGCGGTTGCCGCCGCCGATATTGCCGTAGAGGATGTTGCCGACGTGCAGCGCGACGCCGAAGCGGAAACGCTCGACGGCGTCGCCGACCGGAAAGGCCAGCGCCTCGACGCTGGCGCGGGATTCGCGCGCCGCTTCCAGCACGCGTGTGCAGACGTGGGCGGCATCGCCGACATATTCGTCGATCGGAAACACCGCGAGCAGACCGTCGCCCATGAATTTCAGCACCTCGCCGCCATGCCCGCGGATCGCGGTCACCTGACAGTCGAAATAGTGATTGAGGATCTCGACCACCGTCTCGGGTGGCAGCCGGTCCGACAGCGCGGTGAAGCCACGCAGGTCCGAGAGCCAGATCGCGGCCTGCATGGTGTCGTTGTGGCCGCGGCGGATCTGGCCGCCGAGGATGCGCGCGCCGGCACGGTTGCCGACATAGGTGTCGAGCAGCATCTCGGCGGTACGGCGCAGGGTGATGATCTCGCTGACGCGCGCCAGCGGCGTCACGATGGACCGGATCGCTGCGATATGGTCATCGCTGAAGCCGCCGGGATGCCGCGTCACCCAGCTCGTGGCGTGGACCGAGCCGTCGAGAAACGGCATCGGCACCGCGATGTAGTCGGTCGCTCCTTCGGCGTCCATGTCTTTGACGATCGGAAAGCGCGTATTGTCGGGATCGCCGACGCGCCCCCTGACCTCGATCCCCTGCTCGAACACGATGCGGAGCGGGCTCGCGGCGAATTCGGGCGTGTCCAGGATATCGAAATCGACGGTGCCGACCTCGACCTCCTCGCCCTGCCGCCAGATGAAGTTGCGGCCGAAGACTTCGGGATGCAACGTACGGATGAAGATGCCGAAACGCGTCAGCGGCAGGCCGGCCGCGACAAGACGTTCGCAGAAATCGGCAATCCCTACGGCCGACTCCTGAGCCGCCCAGGCGCCGTCGATCAGCCAGTCGCAGATGCGCTGAAGCTCGGAGCTGTTCATGGCCGCATTTGCGAACGAAGTTGCGGGATCGTCAAGCTGCGCGGTCGGCTGGTACCGCGGCATGAACGCCCGACTCGGCCCTAGCGCCCGACCTGTCCGCGGTCGCGCAAAAAGTGGTCGGCCAGCACGCAGGCCATCATGGCTTCGCCGACAGGGACGGCGCGGATGCCCACGCACGGGTCGTGGCGGCCCTTGGTGAAGATCTCGGTGTCGGCCCCCTTGCGGTCGACGGTGAGACGCGGCTGCAGGATCGAGGAGGTCGGCTTCACCGCGAAACGCACCACCACCGGCTGCCCCGTGGAGATGCCGCCCAGCACGCCGCCGGCATGGTTGGACAAAAAGCGCGTGCCGTCATTGCCGGTGCGCATCTCGTCGGCGTTTTCCTCGCCGGTGAGCTCCGCCGCGCCGAAACCGGCGCCGATCTCGACACCCTTCACTGCGTTGATGGTCATCATCGCGCCCGCCAGATCGGAATCGAGCTTGGCGTAGATCGGCGCGCCAAGGCCGGCCGGCACGCCTTCGGCGACCACCTCGATCACCGCGCCGATCGAGGAGCCGCTCTTGCGGATGCCGTCGAGATAGGTCTCGAAGAACGCGGCCTTGTCCTTGTCCGGGCAGAAGAACGGATTTTTGGCGATCTCGTCCCAGTCCCACTTCGCACGGTCGATCTTGTGCGGGCCGATCTGCACCAGCGCGCCGCGCACCTTCACGTTGGGCAGCACCTTGCGCGCGATGGCACCGGCGGCAACGCGCGTTGCGGTCTCGCGCGCCGAGGAGCGGCCGCCGCCGCGATAATCGCGCAGGCCGTATTTGGCCTCATAGGTGAAGTCGGCGTGACCGGGGCGAAACTTGTCCTTGATCTCGGAATAGTCCTTCGAGCGCTGGTCGGTGTTCTCGATCAGGAGCCCGATCGGTGTACCCGTCGTCACCTGCACGCCGGTCTCCGGATGCGCCATCACGCCGGAGAGGATCTTGACCTGGTCCGGCTCCTGGCGCTGGGTGGTGAAGCGCGACTGGCCCGGCCGGCGGCGATCGAGGTCCTGCTGGATGTCGGCCTCGGTCAGCGGGATCATGGGCGGACAACCGTCGACCACGCAGCCGATCGCCACCCCATGGCTCTCGCCGAAGGTCGTGACGCGGAACATGTGGCCGAAGGTGTTGAAGGACATCGCTTCTCGCTGGTGCGTAAGTCAGTTCTGACTTGTGGTGGTAACGCGGGGGAACACCGGGGTCAAACACACTCGGTCATTCGGGGCGCCCGAAGGGCGAACTCCGGTGCGCCCTTGCGCACCTGAGAATCTCGAGATTCCGGGTTCGTGCTTCGCACCGCTCCGGAATGACGGCGGATGGGACTAGCTAAACTTCTCCAGCCGCCCGTCGCGGAACACGTAGACGGCGCCCTGCTCGATATAGAGCTCGGCGGCAGTGAGGGGGGTCTCCAGGCCGAGTGAAACCATCAGGGCCCGGCAGGTCCCGCCATGGGCGACCGCAACGGTGTCGGTCCGCAGCTGGTCGTACCAGGCCCGTACGCGGACCTGGACATCGGCGTAGGTCTCCCCGCCGGCGGGGCCGACCGACCATTTGTCGGTGAGGCGCCGGGCATACACGTCAGGATCCCTCGCCTCGCTCTCGGCCAGGGTCAGACCTTCCCAGACTCCATAGCCGATCTCACGCAGGCGATCATCGAGCGCATATCCGGCAACTGGCAGCTCCAGCTTGCCGCGCGCAAGTTCCATGGTCTGGCGCGCGCGGCCGAGCGGGCTCGACACATAGGGTAACGACGCCTTGTCGCGACCCTCGCGCTTGAATAGGTCGGCGAGAATGCTGCCGGCCTGCACGGCCTGACCGCGTCCACGCGCGTTCAGCGGAACGTCCTTGGTGCCCTGAAGCCTCCCGAGCGCATTCCACTCGGTCTCACCATGGCGAAGATAATAGATCGTGGGCACGGGAATTCCGGATTTAAGCTAGTCCTTGCCGCCGAACGAGATGTCCGGCGCGTCCGGGCGCTTCATGCCGAGCACGTGATAGCCGGAATCGACGTGATGCACCTCGCCGGTGACACCGCGCGAGAGGTCGGAGAGGAAATACAGCGCACTGCCGCCGACGTCCTCGGTCGACACGTTGCGCCGCATCGGCGCGTTGGCCTCGTTCCACTTGAGGATATAGCGGAAGTCGCCGATGCCGGACGCCGCGAGCGTCTTGATCGGACCTGCCGAGATCGCGTTGACGCGGATGTTCTTCTCGCCGAGATCGGCGGCGAGATAGCGCACGCTGGCCTCCAGCGCCGCCTTGGCAACGCCCATCACGTTGTAATGCGGCATCCACTTCTCGGCGCCGTAATAGCTGAGCGTGATCAGCGAGCCGCCGTCGGTCATCAGCTTTTCGGCGCGCTGCGCCACCGCCGTGAACGAGTAGCAGGAGATCAGCATTGACTTGGAGAAATTCTCCTGCGTGGTGTCGACGTAGCGGCCGTCGAGCTGCTCGCCATAGGCGATCGCGTGCACCAGGAAGTCGATCTTGCCCCATTTCTCCTTGAGCACCGCGAACGCAGCATCGATGGTCGCGGCATCCGTGACATCGCAATGGCCGAGCACGAGACCACCGATCTCGGCAGCGAGCGGCTCGACGCGCTTCTTCAGCGCATCGCCCTGATAGGTGAAGGCGAGCTCGGCGCCGGCGGCGTGGCACGCCTTGGCGATGCCCCAGGCGATCGAGCGGTTGTTGGCAACGCCGAGGACCACTCCGCGCTTTCCTTGCATCAGACCCGAATTCTGCGCCATTTTTGAACGTCCCGTCGAACTCTTGGTGAGGTCTGGAGGTACACCAGCCCTCCCCTGCGGTACAGCCCTAATACGCCGCGTTAACGCTGTTTCGAGCGCCGGAATAGCCGTTCCGTTCGGGTGTTATGATCGCTATAGGCGCTCGCGCCTGATACCAGGACGTCAAGACCGCAATGAGTGCGTTTCGCCAGAGTGTGGAAGCCATGATCCCGGCGTTGCGCCGCTACGCCCGCGCGCTCACGCGCGACGCGGATGCGGCCGACGATCTGGTGCAGGACACGCTGGTGCGGGCGCTGCGTTCGGAGCGATTGTTTCTCGGAGGCGACGTCAGGAGCTGGCTCTACACGATCCTGACCAACCTCAACAAGAACCGGCGGCGCTCGCTGGCAAGGCGGCCGCAGTTCACGCAGCTGACGGAGAACAACCCGGATGCCAGCGGCACCGAAGCCGAAGGGCGCGACATCGAGAGGGCGCTGGCGACGCTCGTCGAGGAGCAACGCTCGGTGTTGCTCCTCGTGATGCTGGAAGGCATGAGCTACCGCGAGGTCGCCGACATCCAGGGCGTGCCGATCGGCACCGTGATGTCGCGCCTGGCCCGCGCCCGCGCCCACGTCAAGGCTTCGCTGGAGGGCGAGCGCCCGACGCTCAGGCGGGTGAAATGATGGCAGGGTTGATGCATCGCGTGTCGTCCGCCCGCAGCACGAAGATGAGCTACGCGACGTCGAGCTTTGAACGACATTTAAGGCCACAGAGCCAGAGACGATTGATATGAACGACCGCAATATCCCAGTGACCGAGGACGAACTGCACGCCTATGTCGATGGCGAGCTGCCGGCCGAGCGCCGCGCCGACGTCGAGGCCTGGCTCGCCGCCCATCCTGAAGAGGCCGAGCGCGTACAGTCCTGGCGCGCCATGGCTGAGATGCTGCACGCCCGCTACGATTCCGTCGCCCAGGAGCCGGTGCCGGCCCGGCTGGAGCTCGAGCGGCTGGAACGCCGCCCGCGGCAATGGCTCTACGGCGCCGCGGCGGCGGTGCTGGTCGCCTTCGTCGCCGGCGCCGCCGCCGGCTGGGTCGGGCATGGCGCCGCCAATGCCCCCTCCACCTTCCAGAGCTTTACGGCGGACGCGCTCGACGCCCACCGCCTCTATGTCGTGGAGGTCCGCCACCCCGTCGAGGTCGGCGGCAACGAGCGCGACCACCTCCAGGCCTGGCTGACCCGGCGTTGCGGCTGGACCGTGTTCGCGCCGAACCTGGAGGCGAGCGGGCTGAAGCTCGTTGGCGGCCGGCTGTTGCCGGGTCCGAACGGCCCGGCCTCGTTCCTGATGTATGAGGGCGCCTCTGGCGAGCGCTATACGATCTACACCGCCAAAACCGAGAATGGTGCGACGCAAATGCGCTACGCCAAAACGGACAAGGACGGCGCGTTGTTCTGGGCCGAGCGCGGCGTCGGCTACGTCGTCAGCGGCGGCGGTGATCGCGACCGGCTGACCCGGGTGGCGCAGGCGGTCTATGATCAGGCCGAGAAAAACGGCACCTAGACAGCTGCTTGAGGGCGGTGCCTAGATTCCGTCATTGAAAATTTGGAATGAAGACATCGGCGCGTCTCATTATCGCACCGGATGATCACGCGAAAATGAGCAGCGTTCGATCCGCCGATCGACGCGGGCGGCCTCGATTGGGGTTTTTGGTACCGCGCTGGTCCCCCTCTCGAGGCCGCACCTTTTTATCGGCTGCCCCGCCGGGCAACCGACACGTCTCGAACGTCAGCGTCGAAGCGCGAGCCGCGCTTCAGGCGTATGTTGAGCATCATCCTTTCGGGGAGAGAATGCTCCGATCGTCGGGATGCCTCGGCTAGCGCCCTAGCCGAGCCCGCTACGTGGATTGTAGGGGTGTTGGTCCCGCCACTTCTCCATCAATGCTTCAAGCTCGGCGTCGTTCCCGTCCGGTAGCATAATCCTGATCGTGACGAAGAGATCCCCGGTTCCGCCAGATTTCGGCAATCCCTTACCTTTGAGGCGGAAGGTCCGGCCGCTGGAGGTGTTCTTCGGAACCGAAAGCTCCACGGCATTGCCGAGGGTGGGCACGCGGACCTTGGCCCCGAGCACCGCCTCGTAGAGCGTCACCGGCAGATCGATCCGCAAGTCGGCGCCCTCGACCTTGAAGTGGGCGTGCGGCGCGATGCTAATGGTGATCAGGAGATCGCCGGGCGGATGGCCCTGCGCGGACTCGCCCTGCCCCCGGAGCCGGATCTGCTGGCCCTCGGTGACGCCGGCCGGAATCTTGACGTTGAGCTCCTTGCCGGTCGGCAGCCGGACGCGCTTCTCGCCGCCCTTGACCGCCTCTTCCAGCGACACGGACATGGCGACATTCACGTCGAGATCGAGCCCGACGCCGCCGGTATCGAATTCGAACTGCCCGGCGCCGCCGGCCCCAGGCCGGGCGCCACGCATCCCGCCACCGAACATGCTGTTGAGGATATCCTCGAACGCGCCGCCGCCCTGGCCGGGGCCGCCGCCGGAGCGGAACGTATAGCTTTCGAAGCCGCCGGGGCCGGCACGGCCGCGCGGCCCGCCACCGCCCGGAAAACCCTGGAAGCGCGGCTTGCCGTCGGCGTCGATCTCGCCGCGGTCGAACTGCTTGCGCTTGTCCTCGTCGCCGATGATCTCGTTCGCCGAGTTGATCTCGGAGAAGCGCTCGGCGGCTTTCGGGTCGTCCTTGTTGCTGTCGGGATGATGCTTCTTGGCAAGCTTGCGATAGGCGCTCTTGATCGCGGCAGCGCTGGCGCTCCGCGGCACCCCCAAGACCTCATAGGGGTCGCGCATCCGTCACGTCTCCTTCAAGAAATCGAATTGTTCAAAGGGCTCCCCGCCCCACCAGGGATTCATGTGGGAAGAGAGTGGCATTTTTGCAACTAGGGGCGCGCGCCGAATCCTAGCTCCGCCACGGCTTTAGCGTATGAATCTCCCAACGGCCACGGGTGCTTTGGCAGCCGGCGCCCTGGAGCCAGCTTTCGGTCGCCCCGTTGACGTAGCTCGCCAGGAAATCGCGGCATCTGCGGCCGTCCTCGGCGGCATAGGACTGCGCGATCGGCGTCACCGAACCGCGCGCGCCGGTCTCCGGATTCTCCCAATGCTGGCTGGAATCCCTGTCGCCCTTGCTGAGGACGTCGGAGGCGGCGTTGCGGGCGAAGGCGAGATCGGTCTCGGTGGGCGGCGCGTCCTTCGCCGGCCGCGCGATCGAACCGGTGAGGTCGCTGTCATCGGCCTTGGCGTAGGCGCTCTTGTCATTGCGGGAAAAGCTGCATCCTCCGGCACCGAGCCCGATGACAATGATCGTCATGACAAAGCCGGACGGCCGGATCGCCGATAGGCCAACGCGTCCCCATGCCCTATATAGGGCGGTAGCGGACGACAACGCGTTTTGGGCCGCGGGACGCAACTCGGACTCCAGACATGACCGACACGACCTCGATGAAACACCAGACACCCTTAACATCCGGTGATTTCACCGCCGCCGACGAGCCATTTGCGCTGTTCGAGGCCTGGCTGAACGAGGCGATCAAGAGCGAGCCGAACGATCCGAACGCCATGGCGCTCGCAACCGTCGACCCCGACGGGCTGCCTGACGTGCGCATGGTGCTGATGAAAGGCTTCGATACCGAGGGTTTTGTCTTCTACAGCCACATCGCCAGCCAGAAGGGCCGCGAACTCGCCGCAAATCCTAAGGCAGCGTTACTTTTTCACTGGAAGTCGCTGCGCCGTCAGGTCCGCATCCGCGGCAACGTGACGCCGGTGACCGAGGCCGAGGCCGACGCCTATTTCGCCACCCGACCCAAGCAGGCCCAGATCGGCGCCTGGGCGAGCAAGCAGTCGCAAGAGCTGGAGAGCCGCTTCGCTTTCGAACAGGCCATCGCGAAAGTCGCGGCCAGATACGTCATCGGCGAAGTGCCGCGGCCGCCGGGCTGGAGCGGCTGGCGCATCACGCCCTCGCGCATCGAGTTCTGGCACGACCGCCCGTTCCGCTTGCACGACCGCATCGAATTTCGCCGTGACGCGGCCGGCCAGAAGTGGTCCAAGACGCGGATGTATCCCTAAGCTTTAGGCCGACCTGAAAGATGTCCATGCCGCATTCGTCCAATGCGCCGCGCCGTACACTGCTCCTGACCGGAGCCAGCCGCGGCATCGGCCACGCCACCGTGATCCGCTTCTCCTCGGCGGGCTGGCGCGTCATCACCTGCTCGCGGCATCCGTTTCCGGAGGACTGTCCGTGGGACGCGGGGCCCGAGGACCACATCCAGGTCGACCTCGGCAATCCCGAGGACACCGCGCGTGCGATCAGCGAGATCCGCAGCCGGCTGGAGGGCGGCACGCTGCATGCGCTGGTCAACAACGCCGCGATCTCGCCGAAGGGCGCGGGCGGCTCCAGGCTCGGCTCGGTCGACACCGATCTCGACACCTGGACGCATGTCTTCCACGTCAACTTCTTCGCGCCGATCATGATTGCGCGCGGGCTGATCGAGGAATTGAAGGCGGCCAAGGGCTCGGTCGTGAACGTCACCTCGATCGCGGGCTCGCGCGTGCACCCCTTCGCGGGCGCCGCCTACGCGACGTCGAAGGCCGCGCTCGCGGCGCTGACGCGCGAGATGGCCTCCGATTTCGGCCGCGTCGGCGTGCGCGTCAACGCGATCGCTCCGGGCGAGATCGATACCTCGATCCTGTCGCCGGGCACCGAGAAGATCGTCGAACAGCAGATCCCGATGCACCGCCTCGGCACGCCCGACGAAGTGGCAAAAATCATCTACGTGCTGTGCACGGACACCTCGTCCTATGTCAACGGCGCCGAGATCCACATCAACGGCGGCCAGCACGTGTAGTCCGTTCGCGTCATTGCAGTGACGGAGCAAGGGGCGACAACCTCGCTCTCTCGTGTCCCGGACGCGTTGCGGCACGCAGTGACGCTGCACTGCGTCCGGGGCACGAGAGCGGATTGTGGCGCATGCTGTCTCCACATGTCATTGCGATGCTCCAGTGCATATCCCAGCGGCAGTGCCGTAGGGTGGGCAAAGGCGCATAGCGCCGTGCCCACGATCTCCGTCCATGAGCGACAAGGCGTGGGCACGCTGCGCTTTGCCCACCCTACGAGATCGAGTTTGTGGCACGTAGCTCAGCTCGCAGACACGCCTCTTCGGCCTCGCGGCGCAATTCGCCCGAGCTTTGCTTGGTCTCGCTACCCTCTCATCCAAGAGGGCGCAGGGAAGGCCGGGTGCTGGCTCGCACCCGCGGTCTGCTGCGCAATAGGCACACGCAGAAGAACCGCACAGCAGCATACAGGTGGTGCCGATCACTCGGCCTTCCCTGCGCAGTGGTTGGACGGCTTATGCCGTGATCTCCCGGGAGCCGACCATTCCTTCTGGTCTCCCTCGCCCCGCGAATTTGGATGATGCAGTCTGCCCGGTTGGGCTCGCTCGCACCTTCGCAAGGACTTGACCGTAGCAACGACGGCCAGGACCACACGGTTTTGCCGTACGCGCGTTCGCTGGTCACCACATTATCTCCCGGCCTTGTCGACGTTGCCGAAAGAATGTGGCGAGACGAACTGAACAGCGCCGTCGTCCGCACGAAGCCTCGGGCTCACAGGGACTACCCGCCCTGCCCGCGCCTCTCGTGCCGACGCTGCCGCGTCCACCGCAAGCCCGGCTCGCGACAGTGACGACCACATAGTCGCCCCTCCTGGGTGAGCCGGGATGGACGACACATACGCCGAAACCGAATTTCGGTAAAGTGGAATATTTTTAGCGAGGCGGATTGACAGAGCGCGACACAGGCCCCGTTTTGGCTGGATGGGGGTTCAGCCGGTCTCTAACGCACCCGCCAATCGGACGTCACAGCCGATTGTCCTGAACAGAAGGGAAGCAAGGCGATCCAGACAACGCCGCCGCAAGACCTGGATCGCCCTCGCCTTCCGTTCCTCAATCGATTCGAATCCGACGTGACCTGTCGCGCGGCCGTGGAGCGGCCGTGCTGAATGCGGTCGAGCAGTCGTCGTCGTTCTCACCGTCGAGCAGCGGAGCACCACAGTGCCGGCACATGCGTGCCGACATCGACGACGCCTTGCCGCTCGCCAGGACCTGACGATAGTTCGCCAGGTCGATGACGTTGCGGGGCGACGTTATGTGTTTTTCAACCATGGTTGTTCCTCGCGGCTACGCACTGCTTATCGCAGACAAGTTTCGCGCAAACGTTCAGCCCACCGCTCAAATTTTACCGGAGGAATTGCGGCACGACGCACACATCACGGCGCGGCCTCAATCCCGATCTATTCTGCGACACGATTCACCGTGTCTGTGCGACCGGCGTAAGGTCTCGGTAGCTATTTTCCGAGCGCGACGGGATCAGAGCCACTTCTTCCACTTGAAGATCCAATACGGGACGATCGCGGCGATCAGCATCATCACCAGCGCCATCGGATAGCCGTGGACCCATTTCAGTTCCGGCATCACCTCGAAGTTCATGCCGTAGATCGAGGCGATCAGCGTCGGCGGCATCAGGACAACAGCCATGACCGAAAACAGCTTGATGATGTTGTTCTGCTCGAGATTGACCACACCGAGCATGGCGTCGAGCACGAAGGTGATCTTGCTGGAGAGATAGGAGGCGTGGTCGGTCAGCGAGGAAACGTCGCGCTGCATGGTCTTGAGCTGCTCGCGCATGTCCTTCGACCATTTCACGCCCTCGACCACCGCGGACAGGAACGTCACGACGCGGCCGATCGACACCAGACTCTCGCGAACCTTCGAGGTCAGATCGCCCTTGCGGCCGATCGAGATCAGGATCTGGGAATATCTCTTTGCCTGCCCGTGGCGCTCGCTCTCGGGCTCGAAGATGTCGTGGCTGACCTGATCGATCTCGGTGCCGCAACGCTCCAGAATGTCGGCACAGCGATCGATCACGGCGTCCAGCAGCTCCATCAGCACCATCTCGCCGGTGATGGAAGGCGTGCAGGAGCGGGCCAGCTTGGCCTCGACCAGGGCGAAAGGCTTCGGCAGGTCGTAGCGCACCGTCACAAGGCGGTGGTCGGCGAGGATGAAGGTCACCGCCGTGGTCCGGGGCATGTCGGTATCGGAGTGGCACATCAGCGTCGCAGTCATGTAGCGCGCGCCGTTCTCCATATAGAGGCGGCTGGAGATCTCGATCTCCTGCATGTCCTCCCGGGTCGGGATGGCGATGCCGGCGAGCCGCTCCACTGCCTTGTCCTCGGCCGCGGTGGGGTTGACGAGGTCGATCCAGACCGCGCTTTCGGGCACCGCGGCAAGATCTTCGATGACAACCTTCTTCAGGACAGACTCGGAGGGAACAAACACCGAAAACATGCACGACTCCAGAGAACCTGCGGCAGAATGACAGCCCTTAGCGCGATTCTGACAAGTTCACGATGACAACCACATTAATGGAGCGTTTGCATTTGTGGCGCGGCCATGGCTCAACTGTGGCACGGAATCGACAGTCCGGCTCCCTTTGGCCCAAAAATCTTCACGGGGCCGCAAAACTTGCGGCAGAAAAGCCACAGCTTGGGTCTCGCAGCGCGGGATAAGGCCTTCAGTGCTGGAATTGTGGCAGATTTCAACGATAATGGGATTAACGGAGTCGAGGAACTTGGGCAGTAAGCTCAGGCCTTCCGCACGGTATTGTTTTGATTGGAACCAAATCATGTCGTCGCTGAAAGTTAAGTTGGGAATTCTGGCCGCCGGCCTGATGCTGTCGGGCTGCATGCAGGCCACGCATTTCGAGGCGACCGACACCAAAGCCTTCAAGCCGAAGGACAAGGAACTGCTCGCCAAAGTTCGGTACGAGAACACCCCGGTTGCCGAGCCGTTCCGCCGCGCCATCGTCCAATACCACCGCAAGGAATCGCCGGGCTCGATCGTGGTCGATTCCGACAATCACTATCTCTATTACGTGCTGGATGGCGGCAAGGCGATCCGTTACGGCATCACCGTTGGCGAAGAGGCCATGGCTTGGTCGGGCATCGCCAAGGTGGGCAGCAAGACCGAGTGGCCGGCCTGGCACCCCACCCCCGGCGAAATTTCGCGCCTGGGCGTGCCGACCTATGTCGCACCCGGCCCGGACAATCCGATGGGCTCTCGCGCGATTTACCTCTATTCCGGCGGGAAAGACACGTTGTTCCGCATCCACGGCACCAACCAGCCGGAATATATCGGCGCCTCGATCTCGTCTGGCTGCATCCGCCTGACCAACGAGGATGCGATCGATCTCTATGATCGCGTCAAGCTCGGCACCCTCGTCGTGGTGCTCGAGCCGAAGCACGGCGATTCGCCCTACAATTCGCGGCTTGCGCTCGGTGGCAGCCAGACCGGCCAGGCGGGCAGCTACTGATCGCCTGCTGATCCCTGAGATCCAAAAGCGCCGGTTTCACCGGCGCTTTTTTGTTGCCGGCTTGCGCGGCTGGGACTTGCTGGCATCGGCCGCCGGCTTTTTCGCAGGCGCCGGAGACTTCTCCACCGCCTCGTCGTCAGCTCCTTCCTTTTCTTCGGGCTTGGCCTCGGGCTTGGTCTCGGGCTTGGCCGCGACCTCGCGCGGTGGCGCCTCCTCGGGGCGTTCCGCCGGCAGCAGCGGGGCGACCTGCGGCAGGGGATCCCAGACGTTCCACTGGCAGATCCGGTAGTCGTTGCGCCGCTGCGCCAGGTCGAGATGGATATGGTCCTCGTGGTACCAGTCTGAGCCCGGACCGAGCACGGTGGAAAAGCGTGCGCAGACCGAATGCAGCACGCGCTCGCGCACCTCGCGCGACATGCTGCGGTCGGTGAGGCCGATCGACTGCCCATTGGCCAGCTTGATGGCCCGGACGTCGAGGGCGTTGGCCTTGCCGTGCTCCGACAGCAGCGCGCCGACGACGCGGTTGCGGCCGCGGCACTCGAAGCTGTCGAAATTGTCGAGTTCGCCAATGGTCGAGCCAAGGCTGGTGGCCAGCGGCGCCATGTCCTTGCGCAGCCAATCGGCGATCGCCGACGCCATGGTGCAGCGAAGGATCGCCGCCGGCTTGACCGTCACCTTGCGCTTGTCCGGCAGAACGACGGCTTCCAGCCGCACCAGATCCTCGCCGCCACAGGCGCCGGGGCCGCGGATATCCGGAATCGACGGCGCGATCGCGATTTCCTCGGTCAGCGCAAGACGGCAGGCCGAGACCGGCTTCTGGGCTGGTGCCGCAGCCTCGGCGGGCTTGTCGGCGCCGGGCTTGTCCGCCGAAGGCTTGCCGTCCGCCTCCGGCGGAGCCTCGTCCGATGCCTTGTCCGTTGCCTTGGGCGCCTCCTCGGGGCGCGGTCTCGGCAGCGGGATCCTGGCGGAATGAACCGCGGGGCGCGACCGTGGTGCGGCTATACCGAAGATATCCAGTGGGGATGTGTATTTTCGCGCCTCTGCCCTCTCGGCGAGGACGAGCGACAGCCCGAGCGCAGCGGTAACCATTGCCGCGCCAGCGGACATATAGCCGCGACAAGACCATTTGCGGCGAAAGTCCGGCAGGCTAAAACTCATGACAATTCTTTGGCCCAACGCTGAGAGCGACAACGCGCCCAGCGACTTCTCGGAGGAACGTCGGAATGCTTGGTTTGATGCAAGATTGGCCCCTGCTCTGCCACCGGATCATCGAACATGCCGCCAAAATTCACGGCAAGCAGGAGGTGGTTACCCGCTCGGTCGAGGGACCGATTCATCGCACCAATTACGCCGAGATCCACAAGCGCGCGCTCAAGGTCTCGCAGATGCTGGAGCGCGACGGCATCAAGCTCGGCGACCGTGTCGCGACGATCGCCTGGAACACCTGGCGCCATCTCGAGGTGTGGTACGGCATCATGGGGATCGGCGCCATCTGCCATACCGTCAATCCCCGCCTTTTCCCCGAGCAGATTGCCTGGATCATCAACCATGCGCAGGACCGCATCGTGATGACCGACATCACCTTCGTTCCGGTCCTGGAGAAGATCGCCGACAAGCTGACCAGCGTGGAACGCTACGTCGTGCTCACCGACAAGGCGCACATGCCGCAGACGACGCTGAAGAATGTGGTCGCCTACGAGGACTGGATTGCGGAGGCCGACGGCAAATTCAAATGGAAGGACTTTGACGAGAACACGGCAGCCGCGATGTGCTACACGTCGGGCACGACCGGTGACCCGAAGGGTGTGCTGTATTCGCATCGCTCCAACGTGCTGCACGCGCTAATGGCCAACAATGTCGACGCGCTCGGCACCAGTGCGTCCGAGACGATGCTGCCGGTGGTTCCGCTGTTCCATGCCAACAGCTGGGGCATCGCCTTCTCCGCGCCTTCGCAGGGCACCAAGCTGGTCATGCCCGGCGCCAAGCTCGACGGCGCCTCGGTCTACGAGCTGCTCTCGACCGAGAAGGTGACGCACACCGCCGGCGTGCCCACGGTGTGGCTGATGCTGCTCCAGCACATGACCGCCAATAATCTCAAGCTGCCGGACCTGAAGATGGTGATCTGCGGCGGCTCGGCGATGCCGCGCTCGATGATCAAGGCCTTCCTCGACATGGGCTCGAACGTGCGTCACGCCTGGGGCATGACCGAAATGAGCCCGATCGGCAGCGTCGCGGCACTGAAGCCGCCGTTCCAGAACGCCACCGGGGATGCGCGGCTCGACGTGCTGCAGATGCAGGGCTACGCGCCCTTCGCGGTCGAGATGAAGATCACCGACGATGCCGGCAAGGAGCTGCCCTGGGACGGCAAGACCTTCGGCCGCCTCAAGGTCTCCGGCCCCGCCGTCGCCAAGGCCTATTACCGCGTCGACACCGACATCCTCGACGAGGACGGCTTCTTCGACACCGGCGACGTCTCGACCATCGACGAGGACGGCTACATGCGGATCACCGACCGCTCCAAGGACGTGATCAAGTCCGGCGGCGAGTGGATCTCCTCGATCGACCTCGAAAACCTCGCGGTCGGCCATCCGGCCGTGGCGGAAGCCGCCGTGATCGGCGTGTTCCACCCCAAATGGGACGAGCGGCCGCTCCTGATCGTGCAGCTCAAGCAGGGCCAGCAGGCCACCCGCGAGGACATCCTCAAATACATGGACGGCAAGATCGCCAAATGGTGGATGCCCGACGACGTCGCCTTCGTCGAGGGCATTCCGCATACGGCCACCGGCAAGATCCTGAAGACGGCGCTGCGCGACCAGTTCAAGGATTACCGCTTCCCGAACGCGGCGGCGTAGCGGCTCGGTGCGACCCTCCCCTGGAGGGTCCGGGAGAAGCGGAGCTCGCCCGGGGGTCGGCTCACATGGAGCGAAGCGGAACGTGAGACGGGGGTGGGGTGATCTCTCCACACGGGCACCGCCTCTAGGGAAAGACTGTCACCCCGCCCCGCTCGCGCTTCGCGCGATCGACCCTCCCCCTCCAGGGGAGGGTGATCGACCCTTGAATTTGCCCCCGCGCCGTGGTCTCAACGGCCCATCGTCGCGCCGAACTGGCCGGCATCGCCAACCCCGGCAGAGCTCACTCGATGGCCCGCAGGTTTTCCGCTCCCTATCAGTCGGAGCCCGTGTCCAGCCTCGCGAGCTGGGCGCGCAATCTGGCCGTGTTCGCGGTGGTGGCGGTGGTGGTCTCGATCATCATCGTCCGCTTCGATTTCCTGGAGCCGAAGCCGGCCCTTGCGACCTTCTTCGGCGGGCTCGCGATATCAGGCCTGTCGATCCTGTTCGGGCTCGCCGGCTTTGCCGCGATCTGGCAGAACGGCTCGCGTGGCATGGCGCGCATCCTGCTCGCTTTGCTGATCGACGGGGCGATCCTCGCCTATCCCGCCTATCTGGCCCTGCAATATCGCAAGCTGCCGGCGATCTACGACATCACCACCGACCCGATCGATCCGCCGCGTTTCGACGCGCTGGCGCGCCTGCGCACCGGCGAGGGCACCAACACCGCCGTCTATGCCGGCCTCTATTCGGCGGAGCAGCAGCGCCACTTCTACCCTGATATCGAGCCCGTCGAGCTCGAGATCTCCGTCGACCGCGCCTATGCGATCGCGCTCCAGCTCGTCAACAAGCGCAAATGGATCATCATCGACGAGCGCGCACCGCAGCCGCCGCGCCGCATCGGCCGCATCGAGGCGGTGGCGCGCACGCCGATCATGGGGTTTCGCGAGGACATTTCGATAAGGTTCGTGCCGGACGGCGATGATTCCCGCGTCGACATCCGCTCGGCCTCGCGCAATTTCGACAGCGATCTCGGCAGCAATGCCGCGCGCGTCAAGAAATTCATCGACGATCTCAACACCGCCGCCGATGCCGACGCGCTCAAGCCGGTGAAGAAGACCCCGGTGGCGCCGCCGAAGGCGCCGGCAAAGACGGTGAAGAAATGAAACTGGCGAATGGCGAGTAGCGAATTGCGAATGGAACGCTACTCCCCACTCGCTATTCGCCCCTATGCCATCCGATACGTCCCGCCGATCACGGGATCGCCGTCGGTCGCCACCACCCCGCGGGCGACCAAGTCTTCCAGGTGCGCCAGCACGGAATAGCCGGCGGCCGTCGTCAGCCTGGGATCGATGCCGATATAGATCGCGCGGACCATGGTCGGGATGTCGGTCTCGCCCTTGGCGAGGCGGTGCAGGATCGAGGCCTCGCGCGCCTTGCGGTGCCGGATCAGGAAGCGCACGAAGCGCTGGCCGTCGGGGATCTCGGGGCCATGGCCGGAGAAATAGAGATCTTCCTCGCGTGCGGCGAGCCGGTCGAGCGAGTCCATGTAGTCGATCATCGAGCCGTCGGGCGGCGCCACGATCGAGGTGGACCAGCCCATCACGTGATCGCCGACGAAGTTGAACTTTCGCTCCGGCCAGGCGAATGCCAGATGATTGGCGGTGTGGCCGGGCGTCGCAACGGCCTCGAGCCGCCAGCCGTCGCCCTCGACGACATCGCCATGCGCGATCCGGATGTCGGGTACGAAGTCGCGATCGGAGCCGGATTCCGGATTGTGCTTCTCGCTCTCGAAGCGCGGGCGCGAGGCCCGGTGCGGGCCCTCGGCATAGACCGGCGCGCCGGTCGCCTGCTTGATCCGCGCGGTGTTCGGCGAATGGTCGCGATGGGTGTGGGTGACGAAGATATGGCTCACCGTCTCGCCGCGCACGGCATCGAGCAGCGCAGCCGCATGCGCCGCATCGTCGGGACCGGGATCGATGATCGCGACATTGCCCTTGCCAACGATGTAGCTGACCGTGCCGGTGAAGGTGAACGGGCTCGGATTGTTGCAGAGCACGCGGCGCACGCCGGGCCGGACTTCCTCGACGACGCCCGGCTTCAGCGGAAAGTTGCGGTTGAACGGGACGTCGTCATTGTCGGACATGGCTTGCTCATTCCTTGCTGACTTCGTCATGCCCGGCCTTGTGCCGGGCATCCACGTTCTTCGCGTGGCTTAAGACGTGGATGGCCGGGACAAGCCCGGCCATGACGCAGTTGGAGAGTTCTCGTGCCTCACGCGTTCACCGCGTAGCCGCTCAGAAAAACGCCTGAATGCCCGTGATGGCGCGCCCCAGGATCAGCGCGTGGACGTCATGCGTCCCCTCATAAGTGTTGACCGTCTCGAGGTTATGGACGTGGCGCATCACGTGGTACTCGATCGAGATGCCGTTGCCGCCGTGCATGTCGCGCGCGACGCGGGCGATGTCGAGGGCCTTGCCGCAATTGTTGCGCTTCATGATCGAGATCATCTCGGGCGCGAACTTGCCCTCGTCCATCAGGCGGCCGACGCGAAGCGAGCCCTGAAGGCCGAGCGCGATCTCGGTCTCCATGTCGGCGAGTTTTTTCTGCACGAGCTGGGTCGCGGCGAGCGGCTTGCCGAACTGCTTGCGGTCGAGCGTGTACTGGCGCGCGCGGTGCATGCAGTCCTCGGCGGCGCCGAGCGCGCCCCAGGAGATGCCGTAGCGGGCCCGGTTGAGGCAGCCGAACGGACCCTTGAGACCGGAGACGTTGGGCAGCAGGGCGTCTTCAGGAACCACGACGCCGTCCATCACGACCTCGCCGGTGATGGAGGCGCGAAGCGAGAGCTTGCCGCCAATCTTCGGCGCGGACAGGCCTTTCATGCCCTTCTCGAGCACGAAGCCGCGGATCTGGTTGTCATGCGCGGCCGACTTGGCCCAGACCACGAACACGTCGGCGATCGGCGCGTTCGATATCCACATCTTGCTGCCGGTGAGGCGATAGCCGTCCGCGACCTTCTCGGCGCGGGTCTTCATGCCGGCCGGATCGGAGCCGGCATCGGGCTCGGTCAGGCCGAAGCAGCCGACCCACTCGCCGCTGGCGAGCTTCGGCAGGTACTTCTTGCGCTGGTTCTCGTCGCCATAGGCGTAGATCGGGTACATCACCAGCGAGGACTGCACCGAGTTCATCGAGCGATAGCCGGAATCGACCCGCTCGATCTCCCGCGCGACGAGGCCATAGGCGACGTAGCTCGCATTGGCGCAGCCATATTCCTCCGGCAGCGTGATGCCGATCAGGCCGAGCTCGCCCATCTCGTTGAAGATCTCGCGGTCGGTCTTCTCTTCGAGATAGGCCTTGGAGACGCGCGGCAGCAGCTTGTCCTGGGCGTAGGCGCGGGCGGTGTCGCGCACCATGCGCTCGTCTTCGGTCAGCTGCTCGTCGAGCAGGAACGGATCGTCCCACTGGAAAGAAGCCGCAGCCGGCTTGTCCTTGGCCTGAGGGCGCACGCTCATGAAACGTCCTTTCGTCTGGTTCCGTCAAAATTTGCCCGACAAAGTAAAGCGCCGCGGCAACAAGTGCAATTGCATCCTGGTTTCGGTCGTTCCGGGGCGCAACACCGACGAACCGGAAATGCCGTTGTCAGGTTTCGAGCTGCTCGTTGGCAACGATCTCGATGCCGAAGCCGGACAGGCCCTTGTAGTCGTGCACCGAGGAGGTGAGATGCCGGATCGAGGTGACGCCGAGATCGCGCAGGATCTGCGCGCCGACGCCGACCTCGCGCCACTGGCGGTTGCGGTCGGCCTCGGTCGCGCTCTCGTCGGGCAACGGGGACACGGGGACACCGGCCGCGCCGTCGCGCAAGTAAACCAGGACGCCGCGGCCTGATTTCTTGAAATGCTCGAGCACGGCCGCCATGCGCTTGTGGCCGGTGAAGGTGTCCTTGACGATGTTCGGCTTGTGGAAGCGCGTCAGCACGTTCTTGCCGTCACCGACGCCATTGTAGACGAACGCGACGTGGGCGATGGAATCGAACGGCGAACGATAGGCATAGCCCTGCAAGGGTCCGATCGGGCTTTCGGTGACGAAGGTCGAGACCCGCTCGATCAGCTTCTCGCGCGCCTGGCGGTAGGCGATCATGTCGGCGATGGTGACGTGCTTGAGCTTGTGCCTGGCCGCGAACTGCGCGACCTGCTCGCCCTTCATCACGCTGCCGTCGTCGTTCATCAATTCGCTGATGACGCCGACCGGCGGCAGGCCGGAGAGCTTGCACAGATCGACGGCGGCCTCGGTATGGCCCGAGCGCAGCAGCACGCCGCCATCCTTGGCGATCAGCGGGAAGATGTGGCCGGGCCGGGCGAAATCATTGGCGCCGACATTGGGATTGGACAGCGCGCGGCAGCAGGAGGCGCGCTCCTCGGCGGAGATGCCGGTGCCGCCATCGGGCTTGTAGTCGATCGACACCGTGAAGGCGGTGGTGTGCGCGGAATCGTTGTGGGCCACCATCGGATCGAGCCGCAGACGGCGCGCGTCCTCGGTGGTCACCGGCGCGCAGACGATGCCTGACGTATGGCGGATGATGAACGCCATCTTCTCGGCGGTGCAGTGCGAGGCGGCGACGATCAGATCGCCCTCGCCCTCACGGTCCTCGTCGTCGGTGACGACCACGAGCTCACCCCGGGCAAAGGCCTGCAAGACTTCCTGGACGCTATCGGGCATGTCCCAATCTCTATCGGTTGTGGGCGGGAGGCTTAGCCGGACTTGGGCCGGGGCGCTAGTGTCCTGGACGCAACCGCATATGCCTGACGGCAGGCCTGCCAAGGTGGGCAGGCTTGCACCGAAGATACCAGGGATATAGGCGCGGATTGCCAAGGTGGAAGGCGGTCGGCCCCGTCAGGGCAGCACTTCGCGGCGCTCGCCGAGCCGCTGGTCGAGCTCGGCGCGCTTGTCGGTCAGAAGGCCGGCCTGCGCGGCCTCAATGACCGTGAACAGCTCATGAGCGTCGCTGAGCCGGGTTACGGTGACGTAGCTGGCGCCGGCCGCATAGAGCTCGTCCACGTCCGACAGGAGATCGGCCGTGGCCACGATCAGGGCGGTCGGATTGAGCGCGCGGACGTGGCGGACCAGCTTCTCGTTGCTGGCGCCCTTCAGCAGCGAATCCGGCACGCTGAGGATGATCATCTCGGACTTGCCGACGCCGGCATGGAGCAGCGTATCCGCGCTGCTGATGTCGCCATAGATCACGTGCAGGCCGCGCGACAGCAACGTCTGATACACATTGGGGTTGAAATCGACCACGGTGATCTGCTCGAGCAGCACCGGCGCCTGCCGTTCGATCTCGGCCAGCAGCGCGCTCGCCGCACGGAAAAAGCCGAGGATGACGATACGGCGTGCCTCGCCATGGCCGCCCTCGTGCCCCTCCTCGGCATGGCCGTTGCCGTGGTCGAGATCGCGCAGGCCGATCCGCTTCAGGGGGCCGATGGCCCAGCGGGTGATCTCGTCGCTGCGGCTCATCGCGAAGGTCGAGAGCACCGCGAGCACCACGAAGGCGAAGGAGGCGGCATTCGCCGTCTGCGCTGCGATATGGTGATCGGCAACGCCGGTCTGGATCACCACCAGCGAGAACTCGGAGATCTGCGCGAGGTTCAGCGCCGGCAACAGGCTGGCGCGCAAGCCCTGCTTCATCAGATAGAGCGGCGTGAAGGTGGTGACGAGGCGGCTCACCACCGTGAAAGCCGCGATCATCAGCGCCAGCCCGATCACGGACAGACCCGGCACGGGAATGGTCATGCCAAGCGCGACGAAGAACAGCGTGATGAAGAAGTCGCGCAGCGTGGTGACCTTGGCGGTGACGTCGAGCGCATAGGGAAAGGTCGAGAGCGAGACGCCGGCGATCAGGGCGCCCATCTCGCGCGACAGCGACAGCCGCTCGGCGGTCTCGGCGACGAGAAAGCACCAGGCCAGCGCGCCGAGCAGGATCAGCTCGGGCCGCCGGGCGATCTGGTGGAACAGCCGCGGCAGCACGTAGCGGCTGACCAGCAGAGCTGCGGCGACCAGCACCGCGACACGGCCGATCGAGAGCAGGATGACGCTGGCTTGCAGATTGGCAAGGCTCGGCTGCACCGCCAGGAACAGGATGGCGAAGATGTCCTGCAGCACCAGCACGCCGAGCGTGATGCGCCCCGGCAGCGTGTCGAGCTCGCGTTTCTCGTAGAGCACCTTGACGATGATGACGGTGCTCGACAGCGCGCAGGCGACGCAGAGATAGACCGCATCGAAGTGCCCGCCGCCGAGCGACAGGCCGATGCCGACGAAGAACAGGACCCCGAGCAGGCAGCCGCCGAGGAGCTGGCCCCCCGCCGCGAACAGGATCACCCTTCCCGCCCGCACGATCTTCTTCAGGTCGATCTCCAACCCGATCATGAACAGCATGAAGATCAGGCCGAGCTCGGAGATGACGCCGATCGATTCCTGCGAATGGACCCAGCCGGCGCCGAATGGACCTATGCAAAAGCCGGCGATAAGATAGGCCAGAATGAGCGGCTGCCGGGAGAAATGGGCGAGAAGGCCCAGCATCCAGGCAAACAGAATACAGAGAGTGATGTCGCGAATGAGCTCGTGCATGCCAAATTGGTCCGTTTTGCGGCACCCTAGAGACGGGTTGCGGCGCGGCAAGCGAGCAATTCGTCACATGCGAAAAGGGCTGTTCGCAGCAATGCTGTTATGCCCCCTCGCCTTTGCCGTGCCCGCCGCCGCACAATCCAAGGTCAATATTGAACAGAACTTTGCCGATTCCCTCGCCGCGCTGCCGAAGGAAGAACTCGCAATCTCCGGTGGATTCTACGTGCCTGCCTATTCCAGCGTCGCAATGAGCCAGGGCAAGCTGCGCGTCGACTTCTCGGTGACCTTGAGTGTTCACAACGCCTCCGAGACGCAAGCACTGGTGATCAAACGCATCGCCTATTTCGACACCGCAGGCAAGCAGGTCGAGAGTTATCTGAAGGCGCCCGTGGCCTTGAGGCCACTTGCCACCGTCTCGATCTTCATTCCGACCGACGACGTGCGTGGCGGGACCGGGGCCAATTTCCTGGTCGACTGGGCTGCGACGGGCGAGATCGCCGAGCCCGTCGTCGAGGCGCTGATGGTTGGCGGCGTCGCCAATGCGCATTACGCTTTCATCAGCCAGGGCCGTCCGACCAGGACGGCCACAAAGAAGTGAGTCCGTCCGACCCGGACGGCTGGCAAGAAGTAAGGCTGGCCGGCGCAACATCGGCTGGCTCAACAAGAACAAAACGAGGAACACCCCCATGACGTCCAGCTTCGATTTCGCACCCCTGTTTCCGGCAGGGCTGCCGGCCCCTTCTGCGCGCTGGACGGGCCTTGCCAAGTACAGTTTCGTCGGCGGCAACAACGATTCCGAGCAACTGCCGCTCGAGGGCCTGATCGAGGCGACCACCTCAGCTTTACAGCGCGAAGGCCGGTCGCTCGCGACCTACGGGCTGGCGCATGGCCCGCAGGGCTACCTGCCCTTGCGCGAATTCCTGGTGACGAAGCTCAAGCGCGATGCCGGCATCAACTGCACCGTCGACGATCTCCTGATCGTCTCCGGCTCGCTGCAAGCGCTCGACCTCGTCAACGCGACGCTGCTGACCCGCGGCGACACCGTGATCTTCGAGCAGGACAGCTATCAGGGCTCGCTGACCCGCCTGGCGCGGCTCGGCGTCAATGTGGTCGGCGTCCCCCTCGACAAGGACGGCATGCGCATGGACGTGCTGGCCGCGACACTGGCTGACCTGAAGAGCCGCGGCATCCGGCCGAAATACATCTACACCATTCCGACGGTGCAGAATCCGACCGGCAGCATCATGCCCGAGAGCCGCCGCACTGAGCTGGTACGGCTCGCGACCGAGTATGGCGTGCCGATCTTCGAAGACGATTGCTATGCCGACCTCGTCTGGTCGGGGCAGCGGCCGCCGGCGATCCATGCGATGAGCCCAAACGGCGGCGTGATCCATATCGGCTCGTTCTCCAAATCGATCGCGCCGGCGCTGCGCGTCGGCTTCATCGTGGCGCCCTGGGCGGTGATGTCGCGGATGCTGGCGCTGAAGACCGATGCCGGCTCCGGCGCGCTGGAGCAGATGGTGCTCGCCGCCTATTGCAAGCCGCATTTCGCGAGCCATGTGCCGGCCCTGACCAAGGCGTTGCGCACCAAGCTCGACACGCTGATGGAGGCGCTGAACGAACAGTTCGGGACAGCCGCCGAGTTCGAGGAGCCCAAGGGCGGCATCTTCCTCTGGGTCAAGCTGCCCGACCAGGTCGATACGCTGAAACTGTATCAGGCCGCGCTCGCCGCAGGCGTCTCGATCAATCCGGGACCGGAATGGTCGACTAGCAAGGGCCATTCCGCCTCACGGCTGAGACTGTGCTTTGCAAGTCCGACGCATCAGCAAATCCGCGAGGGCGTCGCCGTGCTGGCCGAAGTCTGCCGCAAGGAATTCGGCGTGCCGGCCCGGAGTGCCAATGTCGAGAGGGCGAAGGCGTAGATGAGACGTGTGGCACGAATCGCGCGATGGATACTCGGAATCTGTGTCGCGCTCGGTCTCGTGGTCGCCGCCTCTGAACTGCTGGACTTCGCAACGCGCACTGAAGCGAGCGCTCGTGAAGAAGCTCGGCTTGCCTTTCGACAAGAGTGTGAAAGACGCGGGATCGCTCCCGACCAGTTTGAAGGGCCACAAAGAATCAGATCGCCAGAACGGACCTATGGATTTCTTTGGAAGAATCGCTCGAATGGAGATCAGATCGTCACCATGGTCCGGTACTTCCCATCCAATTCGGAAGCTTGGTCAGTAGGCCGCGATGGAAGCTTCGAACCGTATGAGCGGCGCTGAGATGGCCTCACGCCTCGACGTGAAACTCCACGTTGACCTGGCCGCTCCCGGAGGACGGAAAATAGTCGCAGAGCTGCTCGGCGGCGCCGCGATAGTCGTACCAGCCGAGCGCGGCGAACAGCATGATCGTGTCGGCCATGCCGCCTTCGCCGTTGCACTTGGTGGCGTAATCCGGAAGCATGTCGAGGAATTCGCGGTAGCGGCGGCTCTGCCACAGCTCGAGCACGCGCAAATCGACCTGACGGTTGAACTCGCTGGCGACCGAGGTCCAGGCTTCGGGGCCCAGCTTCTTGTTCGGCCAGAGCCGGTGCGAGAGCGAACCGCTGGCGAGGATGGCGACCCGTTCACCGGATTCGTCGATCGCGCGGCGGGTCGCTTCACCGAGGATCCGGCTCTCCTCGAATGAGGTGAAGAGCGGCGAGGCGACCGAGACGACCTTCGCGAAGCCGTCCCGGTTCAGGTAGTGCATCGGCACGACGGTGCCGTATTCGAGCCCGAGGCTGGCCACCTGATGGGCGATCACGTTCAGGCCGGCGTCCCCGGCCCTATCGGCGATGGCTTCGGCCAGGCGCGTGTCACCCGGCAAATCGTAGCGCAGATCCTGGATCATATGCGGCGCCTCGTGGCTCGTGAACGAGCCGCAATGCAGCGCATTGGCATTGATGTGGTAGCCGAAATTGGAGAGCCAGTGGGTGTCGAACACCACGAAGCAGGTGACGCCGCGCTCTTTCGCCCGCCGGCCGAGCTCGCGCAGCGAATCGACGGCGGCTTTGCGCGCGTCGCGTAACGGGCTGCCTGATAGCTCCGACAGCATCAGCGATGGAACGTGGGTGACCTTGGCCGCGAGTACGAGTTGCCCCATGGCGGTCACCTCGAAGCGTCAGGCCGCCTGTGGCTGGCTGCCGTGGATCGCGGAGGCCAGCCGCAGCAAGAGGACGATCGAGACGTTGCCCTTGCCGGCTTCGATCTGGGCGATATAGCGCTCGGAAATCCCGGAACGGCGGGCCAGCTCGCGGCGCGACAGGTCGCAGCGCATGCGCGAGGACCTCAAGCGATCGCCCAGCTCGGTCAGAAACGCGGTCTCGGAATAGGGCGGCACGGCACAGCTCCCCGGCAGCACTTCGCCCGCAAAATCCATGACTTGATTCAGCATTGGTCTATCCAGGTTCGCCTTCGGGAAACGCCATCCTACCCCGGAAAAGACCGGCCTCATTGACGCGGATCAAATTCGCGAGCGATCGGCCGCAGCCATGGACGGAAGCGGGCGGGATGCTACACTTGGAATTCTTCGAGGCGGGGTTTCTTCAGGACATGACGCGTTGTTTGAGCCCCTGGATCGCGGCTGCGATGCTGTGGGCGGCGATCACCTCCACGGCAGGTGCCGAGACGTTGACCGCGACGGTCGAGCAATGGGGCCTGCTCGGCTCGTGGGCGGTCGATTGCGCCGTCCGGCCCGACCGTGACAAGGGCGCGCTCCTGACTTACGAAATCCGGAAGGACGGCCGGGTGATGTACCGGCGCAATTTCGGCGAGGCCAATGACGAGAACGAGGTGGTGTCGGCCACGGTCGGCGCCGAGGGCCTGCTCAATGTGATGGTCTACTTCCCCTCGCTGCACCAGGCGCGTGAGTTCGGGCTGCTGCTGGCGAAGGACGGCAGCCTGCGCGCGATCTACAATCGCAGCGAGCGGGGCGAGTACACGATCAGGGACGGCAAGTACGTCGCGACAGGCGCGCCGACGCCGGCGCAGCAACGCTGCGATTAGTCACCTGAACAGCTGTTCAGAATTCTCCCGCGTTTCCTCCGGAACGTTCGCGCGAATGCGCGGTTTAGATTTGCATTCGATTGGAGGAGGACATCATGAAGAAGCTTGGTTATGTGGTTGCGGCCCTGGGTGCCCTCGTGATCGCGGCGCCGACGCTGGCGAGCGCGGAGACGGTGGTGATCAAGCGCGGCGGCTACCACCACCATCATCACGGGCCGTACGGCGCTCGCGCCGAATTCCGCGGCCATCGCGACTACGGCTGGCATCGCGGCCACCATCGCGACAAGGTCGTGGTGATCAAGCGCAGCCATCGTCACCATCACTGGGACTAATGCAGTGCGCATATGGAAATGGCCCCTCACGGGGCCATTTCTTTTGCGTGTCGTCAGTCTTGTAGGGTGGGCAAAGCGAAGCGTGCCCACCGCTTCCATGGTGATTGAGAGGTGGTGGGCACGGCGCAAGTGCGCCTTTTGCCCACCCTACGATTCCTGAAACGAAGCTAATCCCAAGCCGGCGCAAAGCCCGGATTGACGCAGCGGCGGTCCTTCGGCAGCGCCGCGATCTTGTTGCGGTCGGCATCGTCGAGCGTGATCTTCAGCGCATCGAGATTGGCCTGCTGGCTCTCCCGGCGCGAGGCCTTCGGAATCGCGGCGACGCCGTCCTGATCGAGCAGCCATTTCAGCGCCACCTGCGCGGCGGTCGCGTTGTGCCTGGCGCCGATCTCCGCCAGCACCGGCTCCGAAGCGATGCGGCCTTGCGCGAGCGGGCAATAGGCCACCAGCGGGATCGACTTCGCGGCGAGATAGGCCAGCACCTTCGATTGATCGAGCATGGCGTGATATTCGATCTGGTTGCAGGCGATCGGCGCCCTGATGTCCTCGACCACGGTCTTGAGCAGTGCCGTGGTAAAATTGGCAACGCCAATCGCCCGCGTGCGCCCCTCCTGCTTCAGCTTCATCAGTGTCTCGAACACCGCACCCCAGTTCGCAGCCTTCGACGGCCAGTGCACGAGATAGAGATCGACATGATCGAGCCTGAGCTTGTTCAGGCTGGCATCGAAGGCCCGCCGGATCGCGTCGGGGCTGAGGTTCTCATGCCAGACCTTGGTCGTGACGTGCAGCTCGCCACGCGGAAGGCGAGCCGCGGCAAGGGCAGCGCCGATGGGTTCTTCGTTGGCGTACATCTCGGCGGTGTCGATGTGGCGATAGCCGATCGACAGCGCGCTCTCGACCGCGGCGCGGCAGGCATCGCCCTGCAGGCGGAAGGTGCCGAGGCCGAGCTTGGGCACGCTGATGCCCTGGGTCTTCAGATTGTCCATGAACAGGCTCCTGACGTCGTTCAACCCGCTGGAAGCACGCGACGTTGCCGCGTGGGCGGACTCTTCGGTGATGGAAAAGAGATGGCGGGAGCGAGCAGCATAGCCCGGCATGGGCAGCGCGGCCAATCAAGATCGGGTTAGCGGCGCGCCATGCCTATCCTTCGTCATGGCCGGACCCGCGCACAGAGTATCGCCCCTCACGAATGCTGCGCCACCACGGCCGGGCGGATCTGCGGTTGCGGCACGATGTCGACCGACCAGAGGTCGCGATTGTCGACGTCCTTCAAGGTCACGGTCATCACGCCGCTGGCGCCGTCGATGTCGACGCGGCCGAAGAATTGCAGTCCGAAGCACGGCGCCAAATTCTCGCCCTGCGCCGCACTGCAGCCGTTCTGGTACATCGCGACCGGACCAAAGGTGTCGTCCAGCTCACCCGGGCCCCAGGTGCCGGCGTGTAGCGGGCCGGAAACGAACTCCCAGAACGGCTCGAAGTCTTGAAACTGCGCCTTGCCGGGATCGTAATAATGCGCGGCGGTGTAGTGCATATCGGCGGTGAGCCAGACGATATTGCGCACGCCGGCGCGCTTGATGGAGGCCAGAAGGTCGGCGATCTCGTGCTCGCGCCGGTCGGGCGGACCATCGCCGAGCGCGACGGCGTCGAGACTGATCAGGCCGATCGGAAGATCAGCCGCAATCACCTTCCAGGTTGCGCGCGAGGCCGCGAGCTCGCGCTTCAGCCAGGCGAGCTGCTCGGCACCCAAGATCCAACCGCGGTGATCGCCGCCCTTGTTCCAGCTGTCGTCGCGATAGCTGCGCATGTCGATCATGAAGACGTCGAGCAGCGGGCCGTAGGCGATCTTGCGATAGACCCGGCCTTGCTGCGCGCCGATATCGCGGATCGGCATGAAGTCGAAGAAGGCGCGGCGGGCGCGCGCAATCAGGCGCGGGGTGCCGTCGTCCTCATAGCCCGCCTCGTCGTGGCTGCCGGTCGGCGACCAGTCGTTGGTGACCTCGTGGTCGTCCCACTGCGCGAACATCGGCACCTCGGCGTGGAAGGCGCGAAAGTTCTCGTCGAGATGGTTGTATTTGTAATTGCCGCGAAACTGCGCCAGCGTGTGCGCGACCTCGGACTTTTCCTCGGTCACGAGGTTGCGCCAGATCTCGCCGTTCGGCAGCTTCTGCTCGGAAGTAACCGTGCAGTCGGCGTAGATGTGATCGCCGGAATGGATGAAGAAATCCGGGCGGTTGTCGAGCATGGTGCGATAGCTGCGATAGCCGCCGCGCGAAATGTCGATGCCCCAGCCCTGTCCCGCGACATCCCCGGACCACAGGAACGAGATCGAGCGGGCAGCGGACGGCGCGGTGCGGAAATGGCCGACGCGGCTTTCGCCGGCAATGCCGGTCGCGACGTCGTCGAAGCGCACGCGGTAGAAGATATCCTGGCCGGGCGGCAGATCGTTCAGCAGCAGCTTTGCGGTGAAATCCGCATCAAGCAGAGCGTCGCGCGAAGCTGACGCAATGATGGTCTCGAAGCTCTCGACGGTCGAGCATTCCACCTGCATCCGCGCGGGCCGATCGGCGCGCGCCCAGATCACGGCGGAGTCGCCAGAGACATCGCCGGACTGAATACCGCCCGCGATCTGCGGCCGGTCGGCGGCGCGGCTGAGGTGCGGCATTGCGAGCGTGCCGAGCGAGGCGACGGCGAGGCTGGAGGTCGAGCGGACCAGGAATTGCCGCCGGGTCCATGCGCGCGAAGCGCGGAGCGTTGCCATTCAGGAAACCTTCGTCGAATCGCGACGGAAGGTGCCTGCGCTCCTTGACTCCTACCCTTACGGTTTCTTGACTCCGCGCCTACGGTTTTGCGACGCGCGGATGACGGGGCGAGATAGCCCCGCAGGCGGGGAGAGGCGTAGAGACACGAAGCCTCTAGCGCTGCCAGTTGCAGATGCCGCCGGAACGGCAGGGCCAGGTCTGGATGCGGGTATCTCTCGCCTGTGCATCCAGCGGATTGCCGCGGCGGTGCGCGAGCTTGGCGCGGGCTACACCGCGCGGCTGCGCGGGCTTGCCATGCGCGACCTTCGGCTCGGCTACACGGACGCGCTCGGCTGCGACCTTCTTCGGCACGTCGACCGGCACGGCGCGGGCCTGCGCCTCATTGCCACCCTTCGCCTCGAGTGCGACCGGCGCAAACTGCGTCTCGGGCCCGAGCCGCTTCGGCGACAGAACTGCCTTCGAAAGGTCGAGGCCGAGATATTCGTCTGGCTTGTAGTCGTCAGCGCGCGCGAAGCCGCCCCATGCGATCACGAGGGCAACGGCAACTGCAAAAGAAACGCTTTTCAGGACCACGGACGCCTCCTGAAATTGATTTTGAAGGTATTTTATCCTTATTTAGGAGGCCTCGCGCGCGATTCCAGCGTCCATTTGCCGCCGTGGTTAAGAAGTTTGGCGGTGTCAGGCGACCTTTCGCGTCGCCCCCGTCCCATCCAGGAACCCCATCAGGCGGCTGCGGATGATCTGTTCCGCCTCGCTCATGATTGCGATCGACGAGTTCCTTGCAGGAGGGGATGTCATGGATCAACCCTGCGACCATGCCGCAGCTCCAGGCGCCGGCGTCCATCTGGCCTTCCAGCATGATCCTGGGATAGACGCCCGCGACCTGGTCGTGGATGTCATCGATCTTCAGCTTGTCGCCCTTCTCGCGCTCGATCTCGATGAGGCGATCGACATTGGCGTTCCTCAGCACGCGTTCGGTGTTGCGCAGGCTCCGCATGATCAGGCGGGTGTCGAGCTCGGTCGCCGCGACCAGCGCATTCTTCACGTTCTGATGCACGGGCGCTTCCTTGGTGGCGATGAAGCGCGTGCCCATGTTCATGCCGGCGGCACCCAGCGACAATGCCGCGACGAGGCTGCGCCCGTCGGCCATGCCGCCGGAGGCGACGAACGGGATCTTCAATTCCTCCGCCGCGCGCGGCAGCAGGATCATGTTGGGAATGTCATCCTCGCCGGGATGACCGCCGCACTCGAAGCCGTCGACGCTGACAGCGTCGCAGCCGATCCGCTCGGCCTTGAGTGAGTGACGCACCGAGGTGCATTTGTGGATGACCTTGATGCCCGCCGCCTTCAGCGCCGGCATGTATTGTTCGGGGCTGCGGCCCGCCGTCTCCACCGCCTTGATGCCGCCCTCGACAATGGCCGCGATGTATTCCGGATAGGGCGGCGCCGCGAAGGTCGGCAGGAAGGTGAGGTTCACGCCGAACGGCTTGTCGGTCATGTCGCGGCAGCGCGCGATCTCCTTGGCGAGCAATTCCGGCGTCTTCTGCGTCAGGCCGGTGATGATGCCGAGCCCGCCGGCATTGGAGACGGCAGCGGCCAGTTCGGCAAAGCCGACGAAATGCATGCCGCCCTGGATGATGGGGTGCTCGATGCCGAACAGCTCGGTGATCGCGGTCTTCACTTAATTCGCCTCCCGGAATTTGCTCAGGTTGGGTTCAGTCTAGCCGGACTTTTGCGCCGCGGTCACCATTTCTCTCCGAGGGAGCGGGCCAAAGGAGCCGAGGAGGTGAGTCGAGACACCAAGTCTGGTTGCAAGTCCCGTCATCCTGAGGTGCGATCCTAGCGGCGCAGGCGCGCCGCTAGGTGAGCCTCGAAGGATGTACGGCCCAGCTGCGAGCCGGGCCGTCGCCCTTCGAGGGCCGCTGAAGAAGCGGCCACCTCAGGGTGACGGGGAGACAGCGTCAATCGCGGTAAGACCAAGCCACAGTGCATACTCTCAATGTCCCCGCGCCGGCGCGCCCAGCTTGATCGGCCGCAGCACCGCCGCCGTGGGGATCATCAGCACCGCAATGATCGCCAGCGTCCAGAACACGTCGATATAGGCGAGCAGATCAACCTGCTGCTGCAAGGTGCGGCCGACCCAGGCGAGCGCCTGTGACGCGGCATCGCTCGCATTCGACCCTTGCGCCTGGAAGTAGCGCGTCATCGCGTCGATGGTCTGCTGATAGCCGAGGTCGGACGGCGCGGCGTGCTCGATCAGTCGGCTCTGGTGGAATTGCTGGCGCTGCGCCAGAACCGTCTGCGCCAGCGCGACGCCCATGGATCCGCCGATGTTGCGGGCGACGTTGATCAGCGCGGAGGCCTGGTTGGTCTTGTCAGGCGGAACGCCGTCATATGACGCGGTCGTCACCGGCAGGAACAGGAATGGCAGGCCCAGCGCGAGGAAGATGCGCGACAGCGCCGCATAGCCATAGGTGATGTCGCCGGTGAGCCCGGTGAGATGCCACATCGAGAACGCGACGATGGCAGCGCCGAACATGATCAGATATTTCGGCTGCACCGTGCTGACGAGACGGCCGACCACCGGCATCAGCACCAGGGTCGCGATGCCGCCGGGCGACAGCGCGAGGCCGGCCAGCATCGCCGTGTAGTTCAGCTCGGTCTGGAGCAGTTGCGGCAGCAGCTGGGTGGTCGAGATCAGCACCGCGCCCGTGCCGAGCATGACCAGGAAGCAGGCGGCGAACTGGCGCCGGCCGAGCAAGCGAAGATCAACGATGGGATCTTCCCGCGTCAGCTCCCACGGGATCAGCGCGAGCAGCGAGACCGCGGCCAGCACCGCGAAGACGACGATCATGTTCGACCCGAACCAGTCGTTGCGCTGACCCTCGTCGAGGACGAATTCGAGCGAGCCGAGCCCGATCGCGACCAGCAGGAAGCCGACATAGTCGACGCGCAGGCCCTTGCTCAGCAGCTTTTCCCTCTCCTCCTCCGCGCCCGACGGCTCCTTGACCAGCGTACCGACCAGGAACAGCGAGAGCAGCCCCATCGGCACGTTGATCAGGAACACCCAGTGCCAGCTGTAGGTATCGGTGATCCAGCCGCCGAGCGTCGGACCGATCACCGGCGCGACCACGACGGCGACGCCGTAGATGGCGAAAGCCTGGCCGCGCTTGTGCGGCGGGAAGGAGTCGGCAAGGATCGCCTGCTCGCTGGTGGCCATGCCGCCGCCGCCGAGCCCCTGCAGGATGCGAAACAGCACCAGCGATTGCAGATTCCAGGCGAAACCGCACAGCAGCGATGCGATCGAGAAGATCGCGACGCATATCATGTAGAAGCGCTTGCGGCCGATCACCGTCGACAGCCAGCCCGAGATCGACAGCACGATCGCGTTGGCGACGAGATAGCTGGTGATGACATAGGTGCTCTCGTCGATGCCGACCGCGAGGCCGCCGGCGATGTGGCGAAGCGCGACATTGGCGATGGTGGTGTCGAGCACCTCCATGAAGGTCGCGATCGAGACCACGAAGGCGATCAAATAGGGATTGTGCCCGCCGGCCGCGGAGCGCTCCGGCGACCAGCCGCCTGCGGATGCGCCGCCTTGCGCAGCGTCCGTCATCGCACCCTGGTCCAGGGCACGACCGACATGCCGGGACCGACCGGCAGATCGACCGGCCAGTTGTCGACCACGATCTTCACCGGCACGCGCTGCACCACCTTGACGTAGTTGCCGGTCGCGTTCTCCGCCGGCAGCAGGCTGAACGCGGTGCCGGAGCCCGGCTGCACGGAATCGACATGGCCGGTGAGCTTGCGGCCGGGATAGGCATCGATGCGGATCTCGACCGGCTGGCCCGGACGCATGTCGTTCAGCTGCGTCTCCTTGTAGTTGGCGACGATCCAGACCTCGTCGGGCACGAACATCATCAGGCTCTGCCCCGCCGTGACGAAGGTGCCCTTGGCGCCCGAGAGCTTGACGACACGGCCCGATTGCGCCGCGACGACGTTGGTGCACTGCAAGTTCAGCTTGGCTTGATCGAGCTGCGCCTGCGACTGCTCAAGCTGCGCCTTGGCGCCTTCGAGCTGGGCTTGCAGCGTCTTGATGCCGAGTTGCGCCGAGGTCACCGCGGTCTTGGCGCGCTCGGTGTTGGCCTGCTGCGCCTGAAGGTCGGAACGGGTCTGCTGCTGGCGCTGCACGGTGCCGGCCCCCTTCTCGACGAGATCCTCGGCGCGCTTGAACTCCTCTTGCGAGAATTGCAGCTGAGCCTGCGCCTGTTCGAGCTGCGCCTGGGCCTGCTTGATCTGCTCCTGCTGCGAATCGATCTGCGCCTCGACGTTGGCGACGTTCGCCTTAGCGCTGGCGACTTGCGCATTGGCCTGATCGATGGCGATACGGTAGTCGCGCTCGTCGATCCTGGCGAGGAGATCGCCCGCACTGACGTGCTGGTTGTCCGTCACCGGGATGTCGGTCACGTAGCCGCCGACTTTCGAGGCCACCGAAAAGCTGCGTGCGGCGACGAAGGCATCGTCGGTGGATTCATAGTGGCGCGCCTCGAGCCAATAGAGCAGACCGCCAATGAGTGCGGCGATCAGCACGAAGGCGCCGGCGGTTGCCAGCAGCCAATGCTGACGAAGCCGGTCTCGCAGCGACGGCGCCTTCGCCGGCTGACTGGTCTCGCTCGTATGATCGGGAGGCGTTTTTGGAGCTTCCTTCGCCCTCTGCGGCTGCTCCGCGGACGGCCCACGCTCTCGGGTTTGAGCATCCACGGCCAACACCTTTCTCGGGACTCAACCGGCGGCAGGTGGCAACGAGCCGCCTCGCCCGCCGCGAGCCTAACCGCAGCACCGAAGCATGGTTCCGCATCGCGAGAGGCCCGCCGCCATTCGTGAATGCCTGCTCAAAAAGGAAGCGCGGCACAGTTGCGTGCCGCGCTCGTCTCTGACGTCTCACGGGAAACCCGCCTGTCTCAGTGCGTCTTCGTCTCGTGCCATTTCTCGAGATCGGGCTTCTCCTCGTCCGATGCCTGCTCCTTTTCCGGATTGCCCTTCCAGGGCTTGTCCGTCTGCCGATGCGAACCCCAGTCGTTCTGCTGCCGGGGATCGTCGTTGGGCCGTTCCTTGCTCATCGATCTCCCTTTCCGTGAACGTCAAGCGAAGGGAACACCGTAATAGGAGTTGATGCCGCGCACAGCTGCGTCATCACCCCAGTTCCAATCGCTTCGTTCGCCATATTTCGGGGCCCCTTCCAGTTCCTTGGTGGTGATGCCGGTGACGTACCCGCCAAGCTCCGTGTCGTATTTCAGCGACTGCCAGGGCAACGGGTAGTGGTCGTTGCCGAGGCCCAGGAATCCGCCGAAGCCAAGCACGGCGTAGGACACCCTGCCGCTGACCTTGTCGATCATCACGCGTTCGATCGAACCAATCCGGTTGCGGTCGGCGCCGTAGACCGACGTTCCCTCGACCTTGTCGCTGCCGATCAGCCGTCCCATCTCGCTGCGGCCCAGCTCGCCTTGATTCAGCATCTTAATCCTCCACTCAGCCAATATGAATCAACCGGATGAGCAAGCGATCGTTCCGGCGCAGATGTTCCCGGAAGCGGGCCAGGAACATCGCAGGGAAGGAGCCGTTCTCTGAACTTCACGCACAACCGAGAGCCACGCGCGATGTCCCAGACCGTCTCCGACTTCATCGTCCAGCGTCTGCATCAATGGGGCGTGCGACACATCTTCGGCTATCCCGGCGACGGCATCAACGGCGTGTTTGGCGCGATGAGCCGGGCCCAAGGCAAGGAAGAAGAGATCGGCTTCGTGCAGGCGCGGCACGAGGAGATGGCGGCATTCATGGCCAGCGCCTACGCAAAATTCTCTGGGCAACTCGGCGTCTGCATCGCGACCTCGGGCCCAGGTGCCTCGCATCTCATCACCGGGCTCTACGATGCGCTGCTCGATCACCAGCCGGTGCTGGCGATTGTCGGCCAGCAGGCCCGCAACGCTCTCGGCGGACACTATCAGCAGGAGCTCGACCTTCTCTCGATGTTCAAGGACGTCGCCGGCGCCTACGTCATGCAGGCATCCTCGCCTGCGCAAGTGCGACACCTGATCGACCGAGCCGTGCGGATCGCGCTGGCGCGGCGGACCCCGACCGTGATCATCCTGCCCAACGACCTGCAGGAAGAAGCCTTCGAGAGCCCGCCACGGGCACACGGCACGCTGCATTCCGGCATTGGCTATAGCGCGCCCAGCATCATGCCGCGTGAGGCCGATCTCGATCGCGCCGCGGAAGTGCTGAATGCCGGCAAGAAGGTCGCGATGCTCGTCGGCGCCGGCGCACTTGGCGCCACCGACGAGGTGATCGCGGTCGCTGACCGGCTCTCGGCCGGCTGCGCCAAGGCGCTGCTCGGCAAGGCAGCGCTGCCCGACGACCTGCCGTGGGTCACCGGCTCGATCGGCCTGCTCGGCACCGAGCCCAGCTACAACATGATGATGGAGTGCGACACGCTGCTGATGGTCGGCTCGGCCTTCCCCTACGCCGAGTTCCTGCCGAAGGAAGGCGCGGCGCGGGGCGTGCAGATCGACATCGACGCCGGCATGATGTCGATCCGCTTTCCCATGGAGGTCGGCCTCGTGGGCGACGCCGCCGAGACGTTGCGCGCTCTGTTGCCGCGGCTGAAACCCAAGAGCGACGGCGCCTGGCGCCAGGGTATCGAAGACGACGTCACGACATGGTGGAAGACGCTGGATGGCCGGGCACATCAGCCGGCAGCGCCGGTCAATCCGCAGCTCGTCGCCTGGGAATTGTCCCCGCGCCTGCCCGACCGTGCGATCATCACCAGCGATTCCGGCTCCTGCGCCAACTGGTTCGCCCGCGACCTGAAGATGCGGCGTGGCATGATCGCCTCGCTCTCCGGCGGCCTCGCCTCGATGGGCGCCGCGGTGCCCTATGCGCTCGCCGCGAAGTACGCCCATCCGGACCGTCCGGTGATTGCCCTCGTCGGCGACGGCGCGATGCAGATGAACAACATGGCCGAACTGATCACCGCCGCGAAATACTGGCGCTCCTGGCGCGATCCGCGCTTCATCGTCTGCGTCTTCAACAACGAGGACCTCAACCAGGTGACGTGGGAGCAGCGCATCATCAACGGCGATCCGAAATTCGAAGCCTCGCAGCGCATTCCCGACGTCTCCTATTCCCGCTTCGCCGAGCTCATCGGCCTGCGCGGCATCTTCGTCGACAGCCCACAGCTGCTCGGCTCGGCCTGGGAGCAGGCGCTGGGAAGCGAGATGCCCGTCGTGCTGGAGGTGAAGACCGATCCCGAAGTGCCGCCGCTGCCGCCGCATATCACGCTTCAGCAGGCCAAGAACTTCTCGCTCGCCCTCTTGAAGGGTGATCCGAACGAAAGCGGGATGATCAAGGGAGCAGCGCGGCAGGTGCTCGAAACGATCCTGCCCGGAAAGCAGTGAGGTCAACCATGAGCGACTTTCGCGACATCCAGCACGGCGTCAACGATCCCGTCGACGGCGTCGACGTGAAATACCATTTCAACGACAACAAGACTCCGCACGAGCGCGCGCAGCACCATGCCGATGTGCGTGCCGACGCCACGGCCGCCCCCGCCGAGCCGTTTCTGCCCGAGCGGCTTCGACGCAAACCGACCGATCCGATCAATCCGCGCACCGGGCGGAATCCGACGGATTAGTCGTTAGGAACCTCGGCGCATGCGACGTGTTGATCGGCGCAACACCGCGCGGCAAGAGGCCGCGCGCCCCACTCGGAGGGACCGAACCATGAAGCGTGCCATCATCGCCCTTGCCTGCGTGCTTGTCGCCGGGCCCGCGATCGCCCAGTCGCTGGGCGAGAAGACCGGCGTCAATTCGGCGCTCGGCGTCGCGCCAACGACTGCCGACTTCGTCAAGCAGGTCGCCATCAGCGACATGTTCGAGATCGAGTCGAGCAAGCTTGCCACGCAAAAGGGCAACGCGCAGGAGAAGAGCTTCGCGCAACAGATGGTGACCGACCACACCAAGACCAGCACCGAGCTCAAGGGCCTCGTCGGTGACGGCAAGGTGCAGGCGACCCTGCCGACGGCGCTCGACAGCTCGCACCAGAGCAAGCTCGACAAGCTCAAGAGTGCGAATGGCAAGGACTTCAGCTCGGACTACAACTCCTATCAGGTGAGCGCCCATGAGGATGCCGTGTCGCTGTTCGAGCGCTACGCCAAGGGCGGCGACAATTCCGCGCTGAAGGATTGGGCCGGCAAGACTCTGCCGGCGCTCAAGCACCATCTCGACATGGCCAAGGAGCTCGGCAAGGCGCCGAGCGTCGGCCAGACGAAGTAAACCTCGAACGCGGGCGCCGGCTTGGCCGGCGTCCTCTGCGTCCCGGCAACGATGCCTGTCTCCCGCGCGTTGCGATCACGGACGTCGCGGAGAGCATCGTGGCCCAGCAGGACAGGCCCCCAATATCCAGCCGGCACGTCGTTCGCGCCGCGAGCATGTCGCTCGCCGCGGCACGCTGGCGTCTTCGACCGCGAAAGGAGATCCGCACATGGCCGAGCAGCCGCTGATCGATCCCGTCGGCCGCTTTCCGAAGCCGCCGTTCAAAAAGCAGTCGCAGCCCTGGCCGGGCCTCGCCGGCAAGATGGAGCCGCGGCCGGACCATGGCGAGACCAGCTACAGGGGCTCCGGTCGGCTCGCCGGCCGCAAGGCGCTGATCACCGGCGGCGATTCCGGCATGGGCCGCGCCGCCGCCATTGCGTATGCGCGTGAAGGCGCCGACGTCGCCATCAATTACCTGGCGGCGGAAGAGCAGGATGCGCAGGAGGTGATCGCGCTGATCAAGAAGGAAGGTCGCACCGGGCTGGCGATCCCCGGCGATCTCCAGGAGGAAGCCTTCTGCAAAAGGCTGGTCGAGCAGACCGTGCAAGGTCTTGGCGGTCTCGACATCATCGTCAACAATGCCGCCCGGCAGCAGGCGCGCGCCTCCATCCTCGACGTCTCCTCGGAGGACTTCGACGCAACCATGAAGACCAACATCTACGCGCCATTCTGGATCATCAAGGCGGCGCTGCCGCATCTCAAGCCCGGATCCTGCATCATCGGCACGACCTCCGAGCAGGCTTACGATCCCTCGCCCGATCTCTACGATTATGCGCAGACCAAGGCAGCGACGATGAACTATGTGAAGGCACTGGCCAAGCAGCTGGCGTCGAAGGGCATCCGCGTCAACGGCGTGGCGCCCGGGCCGATCTGGACGCCGCTTCAGGTCTCCGGCGGCGCAACGATGGAGAAGCTCGAGAAATTCGGCGGCATGACGCCGCTCGGCCGCCCCGGCCAGCCGGTCGAGCTCGCCTCGATCTACGTGCAGCTTGCCGCCGCCGACGCCAGCTATGCGACCGGCCAGGTTTACGGGGCGGCGGGTGGATCGGGGCAGCCTTAGCAGAGCTGGGACGCTCGCTGGAGCTCAGGAACCATCTTTGTCTCCAAGCTTTTACAAATCTGTCATGGAGGAAATATCGCCGGCTCACCGATGGCGCTCGTAACAGTCAAACCCACCCGGATCGATACGGCGATCGCGAACGAGATCGCACACAACACCAACTCGGGGCTCGAGCATACCACCCAGATATTGACCTGGGGGGCCGACGAGCATGTGCTCATCGCGCTGGCCGCTGCGGGATGGCTCTACACCCGGCTGCGGCACCCGCAGCAGCGTCCCGTTGCAGATCACGTTCTGATGGTCTCGCTGGCGACGGCCATACTGCCGCATGTTCTGAAGTCCGTGTTCGATCAGACCAGGCCGGACCGGCTGACCGTCACCGGCCATTGGCGGGGCGTCCCCTTCTCGGGGCGATCCCGCGACGCATTTCCCTCCGGTCACGCCGTGCATATGGGCGCGCTCGCCTCGGCGGCCGGCCTGTTGCCGCCTGCCCGGCGTCGGGCGGTCCGCGTCCTTGCCGTGGTGCTATCGTTGACGCGCGTCGTGGTGCTGGCGCATTGGGCCAGCGATGTGGTGGCGGGCTTTACGCTTGGCGTCGCCGTCGAGCGACTGTTCAGGCCGTTCACGCTGGCGAAACGGCGGCCTAAAGCCTCGCGGGTCCGGTCATGACCGAATATCTCCTGCGCTTCATCGCCGGCGGCCTGATCGTCTCTGTCTTCGCGATCCTGGGCGACATGCTGCGACCGAAGAGCTTTGCCGGCCTGCTCGGCGCGGCGCCGTCGGTCGCGCTGGCCACCCTCAGCATAGCCGTCGTCCAGCACGGCCCGCGATATGTCGCCGCCGAAAGCTGGACGATGATCTATGGTGCCATCGCACTCGGCTGCTACAGCCTCGTCGTCTGCCATCTCCTGATGAGGTTTCACTTCTCCGCTCTGCCAGCCACCACCCTCGCTTTTGCCGCATGGCTCGTCGTCGCCTTCGCTCTGCTCGCGGGTTTCGGAGGTGCTGCCTGATGCTGGTCAAACTGTCTACATCGGCGCTCAAACAGACGCGGTGGTACGAGTATGGTATCCGCTTTCTGCTCGGCGGACTGGCGACCGTCCTCGCGGGGGCCGTGACCACAGGTTTCGGCGTCTCCGTCGGCGGCCTCTTCCTCGCGCTCCCCGCCATCTTCTGCGCCAGCGCAACGCTGATCGAAAGCCATCAGCGCCGCGCCAAGGAAAAGGCCGGCCTCAGCGGAGACAGGCGCGGGCAGCAGACCGCGGCGCTCGATGCCGCCGGTGCCGGCCTGGGAAGCATCGGCCTGGCGGCATTTGCTGCAGTCTTTTACGTCGTGGTTTCGACAACCGTGATCGGCGCATTCGTCGCCGCCATCCTGGTATGGGCGGCCGTGTCGGTGTCGGCGTGGTGGCTGCGGCGAAAGCTTCGCATTACCTCGCGCACCACGCAGACCGAACGCATGGGGCCATCAGCGAGGGGCCGCGGCCTCTTCCCGTAGCATCAGAAATCCATACATTTCGGCGGCCGTCTGAAGCTGATCGATGCGCGCCAGAATAACGTCACGCTGGCGGCCGTCCGGCAGGCCCGACAGTTCGTGCTCGAGCCGCAGCTTCTGCGCCCCGAGACGCTGCTCGAATGTATGTGGCTCAGATCGTCTTCGCATCTTCCGTCCTCGGTGGCTGCAGCCCCGGGCTGTTGGCCCAGCGCTCGACTTGTTCGATGACCTTCTGGTGGCTGGGACGCACCGGCTTGGGGGCTTCCGGCTCTTCGGAAAGCTTTCGGGGCAACCTGACTTCGTCCGTCATGGCTTCTCTCCCTTTCCAAGAGAATGCGCCACCGCCAAAGTCGTTTCAATAATAACCTATTGATTTTGCTATATTTTCCTACTCATTTGGCGTCTTTTTCGACTCTTGTGGAACTCCCGCCAAGTTAGTTTGTTGAGTAACCTACTCAACCTACTCAATTGCGTGATCGACCATGAACGACCTTCGCGCCGAGCGCCTTCAGGTCATGCTCTCGCCGGACGAGTTGGCCGCCGTTGACGATTTCCGGTTCAAGCATCGCATGCCGACCCGAGCGGCAGCGGTCCGCGAACTGCTCAAGTTCGGACTGGCCTCCGTCGGCGTCGACGCAGCCGCGGGTGTGAAGTCGAGCAGCTTTGGCGTGTTCGGGCGCGGACCCGACGGACATACGCAGGAAGATCCCGAGAACGGCACCGGGGGCTGACTCGCAAGAACCGTCCATAAGCGAACGACCCCGGCACGGTGGGTGCCAGGGCCGTCCTTGGAGATTGCTTCCGGCGCACCGGGGGCATGACAACCGGAAGCAACCTGTCGACGCCTCGCGCGAGTATTTGTTCCTCGCGCTAATCCGTTGCGTCTAAAGCGCGACGCGATGAGGATGAATCGTCATCGCGCTTTAGATTGTTGTTTAGGCATAATCCTTTCCGGAAGACCGCTGCGCGCTTCTCCGGATCATGCTTTAGCCGCTCGGCGCGTCGCCGGAATCGTCCGGCGTCATGCCCGAGCCCGGGGTCTTGCTGTTGTCGTTCAGCTTGGGATCGCGCGTCGCCTCTCGCGACGGTGAGCCTTTCGAACCCGCCTTTTGCGGATCCGCCTTGTGCACGGACTGAGCGCGCTCCTTGTCGCGCGGCTGCTCCTCCGCCCGTTTGTCCTTGACGATGCCGTGGTCGGAATGGGCCATGATGTGCTTCGCCTCTCCTGATGTGTCGAAGCGGTTACGCACTACGGCGTCGAATGTTCCGGCGCGGCGCTAGCTGTGTGCCGCGTGGATTGGAGCCGATGCCTTCTCCAGATGAACCTGGCGCACCGTCGTCACCGTCGCGAACGCAACCGAGACACCAAAGGCGAGAATGAGTGAAAGAAGAGCCAGACGTGGAGCCATCACAAAACCTCCTTCTGGAAGCGAAAACCAACGCGATCGACTATTCCCGGATCATCCTCGATTGGTCACTTGTGTTCCGTGAGCGGTCTCACACGCGGATTCACGAAGAGAGGGCCCTCACGCATCCTGCTTTTGAGGGAAACGGACCACGACGGGCGGAATTTCGCCATCAAGCCAATCCTGCTCGTGAGCAAGCGCCGTCCAGGCGTCCGCCATGCGCGAAAAGCGCTTATGAGCGGGTTGTCCCTCGGCGCGCTCAGCGAGCTGAAGACAGTTGTCGGCATTATCCCTGAAGATGTCAGACTGTTTCATGTTGAAGACGTGGGGACGGAACTCTCGCGTCGCAACCCGCTTTCCGGATCGTAATGTTCAGGGAACTTCGCACGCGATTCGCTGTTTGATATCGATGCGAGTTCCTGTCGCGATCGTCCTGGCATTCATCAGCACCGCCGCGCTTGCCGACAGCACCGGTGAACGAAAGTCTGGCGACCGCCCTCCGAGCGCGACCGACGTCATCAGCGGCCTCTATGATTTCAGCCGCTTCCAGCAGGGCCTCCTGGAGAGCACCGATCTGAAGGGCAACGCCGAGGTCAAGAACCTCGCCGCCTTGCGTGCCGAGGAAGCTGCCAAGCGCGACAAGGCGCTGAAGCAGATCCAGGAGGCGATCGGCGCGGAGCCGCGCGTCGGCAAGACGACGTCCGTCGGCGCCAGCCTGATCGAGCCCGAAACCTCGGACGGACCGACTTACGTCCGAAGCTTCTATGCCTCGCAGATTCCGGAATACGAATCGGCCATCAAGCTGCTCGAAAGCTACCTGAAGGCGCCCGACAATGCGGCGCTCGCAACGTTTGCGCGCGAGCAGCTCCCGATGCTGCGCGCGCAGGTCAAGAACGCCGAGCGCACCATGGCGGACAAGTAGCCTCGTTACTTGGAGTTCTTACTTGGAGTTCGGATGATGTTGCTGGCTCTGCGGCCGCACGGTGCGATCGCTCTCCGGCATCTTGTCCCGACCCGCATCGCCATTGTCATCCTTGCCGCCCGAAGATGAGGTGCCGCTTCCGCTCGGGTTCGACCGGGTCGCCGCCCCCGTGGTCGGTGAATCCGCCTTCGGGCTGGCGGAGCTCGCGGCGGGATCGCCGGTCACCGCCCCGCGGCCGCTGGGCGCTCCGCCCTGCGCCAAGGCTGACCCGGCAAACAGCATGACGACGATCGCAGCAAGTCCTGCTTTCATATTGCTTCTCCCTGTTTTGGGGCTAACCGCGAGGCTCGGCGCTCCGTTCCGAAGGGGCCTTCCGGGGATCGACAATGGGGCGGGTCGCCGATGCCGTTTCTTTTTGAACCCCAATGGAACCAATTCAGCGGATTGCGGTTATTGCCGTCGGGCTGAGCAAGACAGGTTCCATACCTCGCGTCACACGTTGGCGCTTGATTTCGAATTTGGCTGACGCTCTATTTTGACAATTGCGTCTTGCCGTGGATTCGGCCGACACCTGCGGGGGAATCAGTATGAGCGACCTCGATCCCGGATCTGCATCACGGTCCGGTCGTCGCGTCCCAAAGCCAAAACCCAACGGTGTATCGGATCCGGATTCCCGGGCCGAATTGCTGCTCGCCCTGCAGGCCATGCGCAGCGGCGATTTCTCCGTCCGGATGAGCGGCGACTATCTCGGCATCGACGGCAAGATCGCCGACACTTTTAATGAAATCATCGCCGCCAACCAGCGCATGGCGCAGCAGCTCGAGCTGGTCGGCCAGGTGGTCGGCCGCGAAGGCAAGACGCGCCAGCGCGTGAAATTCGGCCTCGCCTCCGGCTCCTGGGCCGACATGGAAGGCTCCGTCAACACGCTGATCGACGACCTGCTGTGGCCGACCCGCGAGGTGACGCGTGCGGTCGCCGCAGTGGCGCAAGGCGACCTGCTTCAGACCGTCAAGCTCGACGTCGATGGCCGTCCGCTCCGGGGCGAATTCCTGCAGTCGGCGACCATCGTCAACACCATGATCAAGCAGCTCGGCGTGTTCACCTCCGAGGTGACGCGCGTGGCGCGCGAGGTCGGCACCGAAGGCAAGCTCGGCGGCCAGGCCCAGGTGCCTGAGGTGACCGGCGTCTGGAAGGACCTTACCGAGAGCGTCAACTCGATGGCGAACAACCTGACCAACCAGGTTCGCAACATCGCCGAGGTGACGATCGCGGTCGCCAACGGCGACCTCTCCAAGAAGATCACGGTCGACGTCCGCGGCGAGATCCTCCAGCTCAAGGAAGCCATCAACACGATGGTGGACCAGCTCCGCTCCTTCGCCTCCGAAGTGACGCGCGTGGCGCGCGAGGTCGGCACCGACGGCAAGCTCGGCGGCCAGGCGATCGTGCCCGGCGTCGCCGGCACCTGGAAGGACCTGACCGACTCCGTCAACGCGATGTGCGGCAACCTGACCGCGCAGGTCCGCAACATCGCCAACGTCACCACCGCCGTGGCGCGCGGCGACCTGTCGCGCAAGATCACGGTGGACGTGCGCGGCGAGATCCTGGAGCTGAAGGACACCATCAATACCATGGTGGACCAGCTCAACTCGTTCGCCTCGGAAGTGACGCGCGTGGCGCGCGAGGTCGGCACCGAAGGCAAGCTCGGCGGCCAGGCGCAGGTGCCTGGCGTCGCCGGCACCTGGAAGGACCTCACCGACAACGTCAACTTCATGGCCTCGAACCTGACGGCGCAGGTCCGCAACATCGCCGACGTCGCCACCGCCATCGCGAGCGGCGACCTCTCGAAGAAGATCACGGTGAACGTCTCGGGCGAAATCCTTCAGCTGAAGGAGACGCTCAACACCATGGTCGACCAGCTCAACGCCTTTGCCGGCGAAGTGACGCGCGTCGCACGCGAGGTCGGCACCGAGGGCCGGCTCGGCGGCCAAGCCAACGTGCTCGGCGTCGCCGGCACCTGGAAGGACCTCACCGAAAGCGTCAACTCGATGGCGTCGAACCTGACTGCCCAGGTCCGCAACATCGCCGAAGTGACCACCGCGGTCGCCGGCGGCGACCTGTCGAAGAAGATCACGGTGGACGTGCGCGGCGAGATCCTGGAGCTGAAGGACACCATCAACACCATGGTGGACCAGCTCAACGCCTTCGCCGGCGAGGTCACGCGCGTCGCGCGCGAGGTCGGCACCGAAGGCAAGCTCGGCGGCCAGGCCGTCGTGCGCGGCGTCGGCGGCACCTGGAAGGACCTCACCGACAGCGTCAACTCGATGGCCTCGAACCTCACCGGCCAGGTCCGCAACATCGCCGAGGTCGCGACCGCGGTCGCCAAGGGCGATCTGTCGAAGAAGATCACGGTGAACGTGTCGGGCGAAATCCTTCAGCTGAAGGAAACGCTCAACACCATGGTCGACCAGCTCAACGCCTTCGCCGGCGAAGTCACGCGCGTCGCCCGCGAGGTCGGCACCGACGGCAAGCTCGGCGGCCAGGCCGGCGTGCCCGGCGTTGCCGGCACCTGGAAGGACTTGACCGACTCCGTGAACTCGATGGCGGGCAACCTCACCGCCCAGGTCCGCAACATCGCCGAAGTCGCGACCGCAATCGCCGGCGGCGACCTGTCGCGCAAGATCACCGTAGACGTGCGCGGCGAGATCCTTCAGCTCAAGGACACGCTGAACACGATGGTCGACCAGCTCAACCGCTTCGCGGGCGAGGTGACGCGCGTGGCGCGCGAGGTCGGTACCGAAGGCCGCCTCGGCGGCCAGGCCAACGTGCCGGGCGTCGCCGGCACCTGGAAGGACTTGACCGACTCCGTGAACTCGATGGCGGGTAACCTCACCGCCCAGGTCCGCAACATCGCCGAAGTGACCACCGCCGTGGCGCGCGGCGACCTGTCGCGCAAGATCACCGTCGACGTGAAGGGCGAAATCCTCGAGCTGAAGAACACCATCAACACCATGGTGGACCAGCTCAACGGCTTTGCCGGCGAAGTGACGCGCGTGGCGCGCGAGGTCGGCACCGAAGGCAAGCTCGGCGGCCAGGCCGAAGTGCCCGGCGTCGCCGGCACCTGGAAGGACCTCACCGACAACGTCAACTTCATGGCCTCGAACCTCACGGCCCAGGTCCGCAACATCGCGGAGGTCGCGACCGCGATCGCCGGCGGCGACCTGTCGAAGAAGATCACGGTGGACGTGCGCGGCGAGATCCTGCTGCTCAAGGACACCTTGAACACCATGGTCGAGCAGCTGCGCTCCTTCGCCGCCGAAGTGACGCGCGTGGCGCGCGAGGTCGGCACCGAAGGCCGGCTCGGCGGTCAGGCCGTCGTGCCCGGCGTCGGCGGCACCTGGAAGGATCTCACCGACAACGTCAACCTGCTGGCGGCGAACCTCACCACCCAGGTCCGCAACATCGCCGAAGTGACCACGGCGGTCGCGCGCGGTGACTTGTCCCGCAAGATCACCGTCGACGTGAAGGGCGAAATCCTCGAGCTGAAGAACACCATCAACACCATGGTGGACCAGCTCAACGCCTTCGCCGGCGAAGTCACGCGCGTGGCGCGCGAGGTCGGCACCGAGGGCGAGCTCGGCGGCCAGGCCCAGGTGCCCGGCGTCGCCGGCACCTGGAAGGATCTCACCGACACCGTCAACTTCATGGCGGCGAACCTGACCGAGCAGGTCCGCGGCATCGTCAAGGTTGTGACCGCGGTCGCCAACGGCGACCTCAAGCAGAACCTCACTGTGAAATCCAAGGGCGAAGTCGCCGCTCTCGCCGATACCATCAACAACATGACCGAGACGCTCGCGACCTTCGCCGACCAGGTGACGTCGGTGGCACGCGAGGTCGGCGTCGAAGGCCGGCTCGGCGGCCAGGCCGACGTGCCCCGCGCCGCCGGCACCTGGAAGGACCTCACTGGTAACGTCAACCTGCTCGCGGCCAACCTCACCTCGCAGGTGCGCGCGATCGCGGAAGTCGCGACCGCCGTGACCAAAGGCGATCTGACGCGGTCGATCCAGGTCGACGCCCGCGGCGAGCTCGCCGAGCTGAAAGACAACATCAACACGATGATCACGAACCTCCGTCTCACGACGGACGTGAACACCGAGCAGGACTGGCTGAAGACCAACCTCGCCAAATTCACCAACATGCTGCAAGGCCAGCGCGACCTCACCACGGTGGGCCGGCTGCTGCTCACCGAGCTGTCGCCGCTGGTGAACGCCCATACCGGCGTGATCTACCAGGTCGAGAGCGAGGACAATCCGCAGCTCCTGCTGCTGGCCTCCTATGCCAGTGACGGCATCTACCCGTATCAGCGCGTGCTGCAGTTCGGCGACGGCTTGATCGGCCAGTGCGCGCTCGACAAGCGGCCGCGCGTGGTCGCCGACATTCCGTCCGACGCGGTGCCGATCAACTCGGCGCTGTTCCGGGTCGCGCCGAAGAACCTCGTCGTGCTACCGGTGCTGTTCGAGGGCCAGGTCAAGGCCGTGATCGAGCTCGCCTCGCTCGTCTCCTTCACGACCTCGCAGATGACTTTCCTGGAGCAGCTCACCGACTCCATCGGCATCGTGCTCAATTCGATCGAAGCGACCATGCAGACCGAAGGCCTGCTCAAGCAGTCGCAGCAGCTTGCCGGCGAACTCCAGACTCAGCAGCGCGAATTGCAGCAGACCAACGACCAGCTCGAACAGAAGGCACAGCAGCTCGCCGAGCGCAACGTCGAGGTCGAGCGCAAGAATCAGGAGATCGAGCAGGCCCGCCGCGCCCTCGAGGAAAAGGCGACCGAGCTCGCGCTGACCTCGAAGTACAAGTCCGAATTCCTCGCCAATATGAGCCACGAGCTGCGCACGCCGCTGAACTCGATCCTGATCCTGGGACAGCAGCTCACCGACAATCCGGACGGCAACCTCTCGGCCAAGCAGGTCGAATTCGCCCGCACCATCCACGGCGCCGGCACCGACCTGCTCAATCTGATCAGCGACATTCTGGATCTGTCCAAGATCGAATCCGGCACGGTGACGGTCGACGCCGAGGAAATCCTGACCGCGAACCTGCTGGAGACCGTCGGACGGCCGTTCCGGCATGAGGCGGACAACCGCAATCTGTCATTCAAGATCGACGTCGATCCGGCCCTCCCACGCAGCATCGTCACCGACTCCAAGCGCCTGCAACAGGTGCTGAAGAACCTGCTCTCCAACGCCTTCAAGTTCACCGCCGAAGGCGAGGTGCGCCTCAATGTCGCCGCCGCGGTCGGCGGCTGGGGAACGGATCATCCGGTACTGAACTCCGCGCCGGCGGTGATCGCGTTCGAAGTGTCCGACACCGGCATCGGCATTCCCCTGGAGAAGCAGAAGCTGATCTTCGAGGCGTTCCAGCAGGCCGACGCCGGCACCAGCCGGAAATATGGCGGCACCGGCCTTGGGCTTGCGATCAGTCGCGAACTGGCAAGCCTGCTCGGCGGCGAGATTCATCTGCGCAGCTCGCCAGGCAAGGGCTCGTCGTTCACGCTGTATCTGCCGCTCAAATATTCCGGCCCGACGCTCGCGCCGCGCGCCGCACCCGCGCCGCAGCAATACAACCAGCCGCCGGCGCTGCAGCCGGCCGCGCCGGAGCAGCAGCGCGTCATCGAGCAGCTTCCCGACGACCGGCTCAACCTCGAGCCTGGCGACAGCATCCTCCTGATCGTCGAGGACGACCCGCATTATGCACGTGTGCTGGTCGACCTCGCGCGCGACAAGGGATTCAAGGTCCTGGTCGCCGGCCGCGGCGCCGAGGCGCTGGAGCTTGCCAAGCAGTACCAGCCGAGAGCAGTCTCGCTCGACGTGTTCCTGCCTGACATGCTCGGCTGGACCGTGCTGAGCCAGCTCAAGCACAACCCGCTGACCCGCCACATCCCCGTGCAGATCATCACGCTCGACGAGGACCGCCAGCATGCGCTGGCCCGTGGCGCGTTCTCCTTCGTCAACAAGCCGACGACGACCGAAGGCGTCTCGGCGGCGCTGACGCAGATCAAGGAATATGCGCGTCCCAGGCGCAAGCGGCTCCTGATCGTCGAGGACAACGAGGCCGAGCAGCTTTCGATCCGCGAGCTGCTGCACCACGACGACATCGAGATCGTGACCACCGACACCGGCGCCGGCGCGCTGTCGACGCTGCGCGAGGCGCCCTGCGACTGCGTGGTGCTCGACCTCAGGCTGCCCGACATGAGCGGCTTCGAGGTGCTGGACCAGATCCGCAACGATGAGGCGCTGTCCAACGTTCCGGTCGTGGTCTTCACCGGCCGCGAACTCTCGGCGGAGGAGGATGCGGAACTCCACACCATGGCGCGCAGCATCGTGGTCAAGGGCGTGGAATCGCCCGAGCGCCTGCTCGACGAGACCGCGCTGTTCCTGCACCGCGTGATCACGGAGCTTCCGGTCGAGAAGCAGCGCATGCTGGAGAAGCTGAACAGTTCCGACGAGGATTTGATCGGCAAGACCGCGCTTCTCGTCGACGACGACGCCCGCAACATCTTCGCGCTGTCGAGCGTGCTGGAACGGCGCGGCATGAAGGTGCTGACCGCCACGACCGGCAGTGAAGCCGTCACCCTGGTCGAATCCAATCCGGAGATCGCCATCGTTCTGATGGACATCATGATGCCGCAGATGGATGGCTACCAGACCATCGGCGTCATTCGCGAAAACCCGGCCTTCGCCCGCCTTCCGATCATCGCGCTGACCGCCAAGGCGATGAAGGGTGACCGGGAAAAGTGCCTTGAAGCCGGCGCGTCCGATTACCTCGCCAAACCCGTCAACACCGATCAATTGCTGCTTGCGATCCGCATGTGGCTGCACCGCTGAGTTGGGCCCGCGAATGGACCACGAAAAGGTCAACATCCTGCTCGTCGACGACCAGCCGGCCAAGCTGCTCGCCTATGAGGTGATCCTGAAGGAACTCGGCGAGAACCTCGTGATCGCTTCGTCTGGACGCGAGGCGCTGGAGGTGCTGCTCAAGACCGAGATCGCGGTGATCCTGGTCGACGTCTGCATGCCCGAGCTCGACGGCTTCGAGCTCGCCGCGATGATCCGCGAGCATCCGCGCTTCCAGAAGACCGCGATGATCTTCATCTCCGCCATCCAGGTCAGCGACATCGACCGGTTGCGCGGCTACGAGATGGGCGCGGTCGACTACGTGCCGGTCCCGGTCGTGCCGGAGGTGCTGCGCGCCAAGATCAAGGTGTTTGCCGAGCTGTACCGCAAGACCCGCGAGCTGGAACGGCTGAACCAGGAGCTCGAGGACCGCGTCCGCGCGCGCACCGCGGAACTGGAGAACTCCACCGCGAAGCTGCGCGAAAGCGAGCAGCGGCGCAGCATGGCGATCGCCGCCGGCAAGATGGGTTCCTGGGATTGGGACTGGATCAGCGGCGACTGGATGTGGGACGAAGGGCAGTATCGCATCTTTGGCGTCGGCCCGGAGAGCTTCGAGGTCAATCCGGCCAACGTTCAGGCGCTGTTGCATCCCGACGACGTCGATCAGTTGCGCAAGGCGATCGCCGAGTTCAACAAGGGCACGCGGGCCTATGAGACCGAGTTTCGCATTGTGCGGCCCGACGGTGAGGTGCGCTGGTGCGTCGGCACGGCGGCCGCGACGGTCGACGACAGCGGTCGTGTCGTGCGCGTGAGCGGTGTCACCGTGGACATCACCGAACGCAAGCGAGCCGAGGAACGGCAGAATCTGCTGGCGCGGGAAGTCGATCATCGCGCCAAGAATGCGCTGGCGCTGGCGCAGTCCATCGTGCGCCTCACCCGTGCCGACGAGGTCAAGGCCTATGTCAATGCCGTCGAGGGACGCATCAATGCGCTGGCGCGCGTGCACACCATCCTGTCGCTGTCGAGCTGGCAGGGCGCGGAGCTCTCCAAGCTGATCGACGAGGAGCTTGCGCCCTATTCGCTCGGCGGCCAGATCGTATTGGCGGGTCCGGAGGTCCAGTTGGTGCCGGCGACGGCTCAGACGCTGGCGCTCGCGTTGCACGAGCTCTTCACCAACTCGGCCAAGTATGGCGCACTCTCGACCAGGTCGGGACGGCTCATGATCGGCTGGCAGGTCGAGGACCAGCTGCTGACGCTGAGGTGGGAAGAGTCCGGCGGTCCGCTCGTCATGACCCCGAAATCTCGCGGCTTCGGCACGCGGAGCCTGCTTGCGAGCGTCGAGTCCCAGCTCGGTGGACAGGCGCAATTCGATTGGCGAGCCGAAGGACTGTTGTGCCGCCTCGAGGTGCCGCTGACACGCAAGACGGCGACGACCGCACCCGGAAAATTCGACGCCCCCGGCTCCGCCGAATTGCAACGCGCCTCGGGCTGAAGCGCGATGCGATCAGGATGAATCGTCATCGCGCTTTGGGTCGTTATTCGAGCATGATCTTTTCGGAAAACCGCTGCGCACTTTTCCGGATCATGCTTTAGCCCGACGCCGCCATCCTGGTTTGCCGCGCCGGCCGCGCTTCCTCGGCAAGGCGGCCTTCGAGCCAGGCTTCCGTCTGAGCGAGATCGCGTAGCGCCCTCGCGTAGCGGCGGGCCGCACTTCGCTCCGCGCCGCGCGGCAGTTTGCGGGCCTTGCTCAGCATGTCCGCAGCCGCGTTGCGATAGGCCAGCGAGCGGTAAAGAAAGACTACCTTACCCATATCGAATGTTCCCGTTTTGCCGACGCTTATCCTCGCAGGCCCGGCATGAACGTCGGATGAAGCCGGTGATGACAATTCCTTCATGCGTTTGGAACCGGTGAATATCGTCCGCGTTTGCATGTCAGTTCGGGATGCAGTTCCCATGCGCGCAAAAAAGTCGTCGGACCTGATCTCTCCCACCGGCCTCATCAAGCTGATGACGCATGCGATGATGGGCGCAGCCCTCGGCCTCGCCTTCAGTCTCGCGCTGATCCTGTCCAATCCCGCCGTCGCCAGGCTGCTCGATCACGGCGGAAGCCAGGCCGTAATCGTCTTCGCCCTCACATTGGTGACGACGTTCGCGATCGGCGCGACACTCACCGGCGTCGTGTTCATCCTCGCTGAGGACAAGCAATCTTGAAGCGCGCGTGCGCGCGGCAGATGCGTTTGTCGGGAACTCCTTCGGCAAATGGAGGTTGGCTGCCTGCGTCAATTTAACTCAGGGAGTTCCCCGCATGACAACGGCCAAGCTCGTTCTCACCGCAATGTTGGCCACCGGCCTCGCCGCCGCGCCGCTCGCCGCACAGGCCAAGTCGCACAAGGCGAAACACGGATCATCGATGTCGTCCTCGCAGACCACGGGCGCCAACACCAAGGCCTCGAAGGGCGCGGATCCTTCCGGCCAGGGCGGCTCCGGTCCCGGCTCGGACCAGGGCGGCACCATGACGAACCAGAGCAGCAAGGGCATGAGCAATACCAAGTGAGCTCAGGCCGACACGACATCAAAAGCCCCGCCGCGACGCGGGGCTTTTTTCTTGTTTCTTGAGCCAACATCGTCGAGCGCCCGCGTCAGCTCATTACGGGCGACGCGTTTCAGAGTTGAGCGCGCGGTTCGCAGCATTCGTCTTCACGAGTTGTTCGAGCTGCGCCCGCTTGCGTCCGATCAGAAGTTGGGCCGCAGCATCGTCGAGCCCCGCACGCTGCAATTGCCGGATGGCCGAGCCCAATTCGAGAATCTCGGCGCGCAACCTCAAGATCCGGTAAGTGTCCGGGTCTTCCTCCATGGCGCCCCCCAAAAGGTTCAGCGCCGCGTGCTCGCGCGCTCGGGACTAACGACTGTCTTCACGAGACGAAGGCGCACCCGGTCGCGAACGTCAGGCAGGACATCGCCGCCGCCAGCAGCCTTCCATTCGCCGATCAGCAAATTGACCTTCCGGCGCAAATCCATCTGCGCCAAGGCCTGCTGGACGCAATTGCGGTCGCCGTTGATGAGATCGCGCACGGAGGCCTCGACGCCGGCCATCTCAACCCTCAAGGCGCTGATTTTACGTCGAATTTCATTAATTCTGTTGTCCATGGCTTGTTAGAACAAAATAAGAACATATAGTCAAGTCGCGATTTCAGAGCGGAGAAGCGACATGCAGGTTCAAGGCAAATACGACGCCAGGGTTTTCCTCGCCGAGCAGATGACACGGACGCAGGGGCTCAGGCTGAAACGGCTGAGTGAAGAAGCGTATCAGCCCGCACAATATGCGCGCGATCTGTCCTTCAGCGAGGCCGCACGTCGCATCCAGGTGCTGGAAGCCGAGATCGAGCTGGCGAATTCCTTCTAGGCTGCGCCTGGAACGCTGTCCGCGTCCTTCGGGAACCATGCCCGTGTCGAATGGTTCTCCCCGGCCAAGGGAGAACATGCATGGCACGCAAGGCAAAGAAACGCCGCTACTCGCGCAGCTCCGGCAGCGATGTCGAAAGCGAGATGCGACGCTACAAGAAGGGCACGGCAAAGAGCGGTCGCAAAGGCCGAGGCGGACGCGTGAAGAGCCGCAAGCAGGCGATCGCGATCGGACTGTCGAAGGCACGCAAGAAGGGCAAGAAGGTCCCGAAGAAGGCTGCCAAGAAGACTTCCAAGAAGACGTCGAAGAAGAGGACGACGAAGAAGACAAGCAAGAAATCGTCGAAGCGCAAATCCAGCAAGCGCTGACGGTGGCCCGCGTCAGATCATGCTGCCCGGCATGAAGCAGCGGATCGAAACCCCGAACGCGGTCTTCACCGGCCACACCATGGTGCGGCCGGCCCGGTTCGGCTCGGTGATGACGGCTTCGTCCGGCACCTCGATCCACTCGCCGTCGAGACGCACGCGATAATGCCCGTTATGCGACTCCCAGTCGGGATCGGCGACGGCAAAGCCATCCGCATCCGAGCAGCACGGACCAAGGTGGCTGCGCAAACTGTCGAACCAGGGCTTCAGGGGTGAATCCGCGTAGCGGCCGTCGTCCCGCCCGAGAGCGTCTCCGCCCCACAGCACGAATGGCGCCACGAGCAGCGCACTCCTCAGCGAGAGCTTCAATCGATCCATGTCGGCACCGATCAAATGCGAACCAGCGGCCAGTTCCAGAAGCCGGCGGCAAGTTCGAAGTTCCACGCTTGCGTCCCGGTGGCATCGTTGCCACCGGCGACCTGCACGGTTCGGAACTTTGATGAGCGAACACGGCTTTTTCGGACGAACCGCGTCATCGTCGCTGCCGTTAACGAGAATGTTATCGATCGCTTCCCGGCAGTCCTGAAGCCGAACGGAAAAGGCGGCCACGAGGGCCGCCTTTCTTGATCTATGCCGATCGAGGTTCGCCTCAGGCGAGTGGGACCGCGACGAAGCGGGTCGCCTGTGCGCCTCTGACCTGCAACAGCACGCTACGCTTGCCGGACGATTTGGCCTGCGCCAGCTCGGAACGGACGTCGCCGACATTGGCGACGGCCTTGCCGCCGACATTGAGGATGACGTCGCCAGTCTGGATGCCGCGCTGCGCCGCAGGCCCTTGCGGATCGACTTCGGTGACGACAACGCCCTTCTGGCCAGCGCCCTGGACGTCACCGGCCGGAGCCAAAGCAAGACCGAGGCGCGGCGTGCCGGGGCCCGGCTGGTCCTTGCCAACATCGGCCTTGGCCTGCCTTTCGTTCGGCAGTTCGCCGAGCGCGAGCGTCACCGTCTTGCTGTCGCCTTTGTGGAAGACGTCGAGCTTCACTGAGCTGCCAGGCGCAAGGGTCGCGATCGTGCGGGCGAGGTCGCGGGAATCCCTGATCGCGGTGCCGTTGACGGCGGTGATGACGTCACCCGCCTCGATGCCGGCCTTCGCCGCCGGGCTGCCATCCTGGGGATTGTCGACGATCGCACCGCGCGCCTCCTTCAGGCCGAGGCTGTCGGCAATCTCGGCGGTAACCGGCTGCACTTGCACGCCGAGCCAGCCACGGGTCACCGCGCCCTTGTCCTTCAGCTGCGCGACGACGAGCTTTGCGGTCGAGGCCGGAATGTCGAAGCCGATGCCGACCGAACCGCCGGAGGGCGAGAAGATCGCAGTGTTCACGCCGATCACGTTGCCGTTCATGTCGAAGGCCGGGCCGCCGGAATTGCCCTTGTTGATGGGCGCATCGATCTGGATGAAGTCGTCATAGGGGCCGTTGCCGATGTCACGGCCGCTGGCCGAGACGATGCCGGCAGTCACGGTGCCGCCGAGGCCGAAGGGATTGCCGACCGCGACCACCCAGTCGCCGATGCGCGGCTTCTGGTCGGAGAATTTGACGAACGGAAAATCCTTCTTGCCGTCGACCTTGATCAGCGCGAGATCGGTCTTCGGATCGGTGCCGACGACCTTGGCGGTGTAGCTCGTGCCGTCATCCATGGTCACCTGCACCGACTCGGCATGGTCGACGACGTGGTTGTTGGTCACGGCATAGCCGTCGGCGGAGATGAAGAAGCCGGAGCCTTCGCCCGTGATCATCTGATGGCGCTGGCGCGGCATGCCGTTCATGCCGCCCGGGCCGCGGAAGCCGAACTGCCGCGAGAACTGGTCGAACGGGGTGTCCTCGTCCTGATCCATCCGGTTCTGCTGCAGCATCGCGCTCTTGTCGTTGTCCTGGTCGATCTTGACCCGCACCGAGATGACGGCAGGTTTGACCTTGCTGACCAGGTCACCGAAGCCAGGCGGCGTCGCGGCGGATTCGGCGGCCTGGGCCGGGGTAATGAAGGAGCTCGGACCGAACGGCGACGAGCCGGGAGCAGCCGCCAGCACGGCCACGCCGAGCGCGGCCACGGTGCCAAGCAGCGCAAGCCGGCGCGGCCTCAAGATCCTGCGGGACGTCGTGGTGTCGGAATTGACGCGATCGTTCATGTCGAAATGTCCATGTTGGATAAGGTGTCGCCTTGCCTCCAACATGGCCATCGTCACCTTACGACGTCCCGTCCATCCGATTAAATCTTGGCAAACAATGCGCGCGCCCCAGCGGAAGTCCTCCCGTGCGCATTTGATGCAGCTCAACGCGGGCCCTTCCGGCGGTGAAAAACTGCGGCCACCGGCTGATGTTCATCGGAGGCGCGCCATGTACAAGGACATTCTCGTTCACATCCCCACCGAACGCCCCATGCGCAGCGCGATCGAAGGCTCGATTTCGCTCGCGGCGCAGGTCAACGCCCATCTCGACGCAGTTGCGATCGGCTATGTCGCAACCAGTGCGGCTTACGTAATGGAAGGCGGCGCCGCGGTGGCGGCCGTGTTCGAACTGGAGCGCGAGCGCGCAGTCGAGCGGGCCGAGGCCGCGCTCGCGGTGTTTGGCATCGAAGCGGCGAACGCCGGCATCTCCTACGGCTGCCGCGCGCTGGGCGCGATCCCGGTGGATGCGGCCGGCTCGCTCGGCGAGATGGCGCGACTGCACGACCTCAGCGTCGTGCTGCAGCCAGATCCGGCGCAAAGCTCGTTCGACAACGACGTGCCGGGCGAGATCCTGTTTCAGGCGGGCAGCCCGGTGCTGTTCCTGCCCTACACCTTCCATGGACCTTTCAAGGCGAACCGGATCGGCATCTGCTGGGACGGCAGCCGCCTCGCGGCTCGCGCCGTGCACGACGCGGCGCCGTTCCTGGCGCGCGCCGATGCGATCGTGATCATCACCATCAACGAGGCCGCCGCGGTCTCCGACGAAGCTTCAGCGAACGGCCTGGCAAGACACCTCGGCCGGCGCGGACTGTCGACCCGCACGGTCGGCCTGTCAGCGACGCGCGCCGACATCCAGCCGACCATCCTGTCACTGGCGGCCGATGAGGGGCTAGATCTCCTGGTGATGGGCGGCTACGGCCATTCGCGGTTGCAGGAGCGCGTTCTCGGCGGCGTCACCCGCGCCATGCTGCAGGCCATGACGGTCCCGACGCTGATGTCGCATTGAGCCGGGCCGGCCCGGCGCCGTCACGCGGCGACCGGGGTCTCCCACGTCGCGGGCGCGGCAGCGCCCTCTTCGTGTTGCACATTGCACGCGTCGAAATGCGCCTTGAGCTCGACCTCAGCGAGATATTCGAAATGTTCGGCCTGGCCGAGGAGTTCCCAGTTCTGAAGCGGCCGGTAGGCCGCCTGCTGACGACAGAGGGACGCCAGCGCCCGGTAGCGACGTACGTTCTCCATGAGACCCTCCCTCGCACTCACAAGGCTTATTGCCCCGATTTGCGTCAGGCCGATGGCGATTGTGCAAAAGATTTGCTGCGCCCGTCGCGCGCCTGACCTCGGCTCGTTCTTGGGAAGCGCGTATCCGGGCCAAGGTTCCAAATGTCGATGACTGACACTCGGTAACCCGCCACCGGAGCCAGGGACTAAAGCACGATCCGGAAAAGTGCGCAGCGGTTTTCCGGATCATGCTTAAATAACAACCTAAAGCGCGATGACGATTCATTCTAATCGCATCGCGCTCTAGGCGTAGAGCCGGCTCTCCACGGTCATGCCGACCAGGTCGAGATAGCGCTCGATCAGGGCGGGTCGGCCGACCAGATAGCCCTGCATCTCCTCGCAGGCCTCCGCCGCCAGGAAGGCACGCTGCGCTTCCGTCTCCACCCCCTCGGCAATGACCGGGATATGCAGCGCGTGCGCGAGGCTCAGGACCGCGCGGACGATCTCGGCCGATTGCGGCGTCGCCTCGAGATTGGAGATGAAGCTGCGATCGATCTTGATCTTGTCGAACGGGAACGACTGGAGATAGGACAGCGAGGAATAGCCGGTGCCGAAATCGTCCATCGCGATGCGGATGCCGAGCGCCTTCAGCCGCCGCAGCAGATTGAGCGCGCGGGTGAAATCGCCGATCAGCACGCCCTCGGTGATCTCGACCTCGAGCCGCGTCGGCGTCAGCCCCGTCTCCAGCAGGATCTGGTGGATCGAACGTTCGAGATCGCCGGCCTGGAACTGGATCGGCGACAGATTGACGGCGACCTGCAGCGGCCGCGGCCAGGATGCCGCCTCGCGGCAGGCTTCGCGCAAGACCCATTCGCCGATCTGGACGATCAGCCCGTTCTCTTCGGCGAGCGGAATGAACTGGTCAGGCGGAACGAAGCCCCGGGTCGGATGGTCCCAGCGCAGCAGAGCCTCGAAGCCGATGACCTCGCCATCCACCCGCGCCTGCGGCTGGAAGTAGACCAGGAACTGGTTCTGCTCCAGCGCCTGTCGCAGATCGTGCTGCAACAGCCTGCGGTCGCGCAGCTCCTGGTCCATCTCGGATTCGAAGAAGCGCACCCGGCCCCTGCCCTCGCGCTTGGCACGATATAGCGCCGAGTCGGCGTTGGCGAGCAGCGTGGCGGCATTCACGCCGTCGTCCGGATAGAACGCGATGCCGACGCTAAGGCCGACATGGGAGAGATAGTCGTCGACCTCCAGCTCCTGGCCGATGCTCTCGACCAGGCGTTCGGCGAGCGCCAGAACGTCATCGCGGCTGATGTCGTCGGGCATCAGGATCATGAACTCATCCCCGCCGATACGGGCGACGAAGGCGCTGTCGGCTTCCTCGGCAAGCCGATCCGCCGCCGCCCGCATCAGCAGATCGCCGACGGGGTGGCCGAACACGTCGTTAACTTCCTTGAAGCGGTCGAGATCGAGGCTGAGCACGGCAAAACTGGTCGCCGCCTCCTGCGCCCGCTCCAGCCGTTCGCCGAGCACGGCGTTGAAGGCGCTGCGGTTCGGCAGGTCGGTCAACGCATCATGATGCGCAAGATGGCTGATGCGTTCGCGGGTGGTGACGCGCTCGGTGACGTCCTCGATCACACCGACCAGATATTGCGGGTCGCCGGCGCCATCCGCGATCAGCATCTTGCGTGAATTGACCACGCGGTCGTGGCCCTTGACGCCGATGTCGAGCAGATGCTCCTCGAGGAACATCGGCATGCCGCTGGCAACGACTCGACGATCCTGTTCAATGACCACGCGCGCGACGTCGGCCGGGAATATCTCTTCAGGTGTTCGGCCGAGCATCTGTTCGCGCGGCACGCCGTAATAGTCTTCCCCGGCGCGGTTGAGCAGGATATAGCGCGAACTCTTCGCGCATTTCGCGAAGACGGCGATCGGAATGTTCTCGACGATGGTGTCGAGGAATTCCTGGGTTCGCAGCAGATCAAGCTCGACCTCATCGTGCGTGTGAGCGCGTGCGTCGGTCATCCGCTGGCGGTCGCGATCGCTCGCGTCATAGGCCGCGCTGACAAGCTCGCCCAGCTTGAGGACGTCGACATGTCCGGCCGCATCGGTCGCGCAGCGAAGCTGCTCGGCGAACAAGCGATGCATGCTCACGCCATCGCCCCATGCCGCGTGCAGGCCTCATGCCTGGCAATAGCCTTGATCCGCATCCCCGCGCTCTCTTGGCATTCCTGCACGCAGGTTGCGATGCACAGCATTGCGCGGGCGTTAATCGAATTTTCGCCTCGAATGCGTTGGTTACCCCGACCTGAAAGACGCGATCGCTTTTTGCCGCAACCTCCGTGGAACCCCGGAGATATGTGCCACGCCGTGGGACAACCGGCACGGGCGGATCTTCCGGCTTGCGCCTTCCGTAGTCTACCGGATACGGCCTGCCTCGCTGACGCGCAGCGGCTGCGCAGAATTATCGTGCCGCTTCGGAACCCGGCCTGTCTCGGCAGCGACGCGGATGGCCTCGATATTCGCGGCATATTCGGCAACGCTCTTGCCGCGGAACACGGCGGAACCCGCCACCAGCGTATCGGCACCCGCTGCCGCCACGGCAGCGGCATTGTCGCGCGTGACACCGCCATCGACCTCGAGCCGGATCGGCCGGTCGCCGATCATGGCTTTGATCCGTTCGATCTTCTCGAGCTGGGATTCGAGGAAGGACTGGCCGCCAAATCCCGGATTGACCGTCATCACCAGCACGAGATCGATGCGGTCGAGCACATATTCGATCGCGCTCTCGTGAGTCGCGGGACACAGGCTGACGCCGGCTTTCTTGCCGAGGGCACGGATGGCCTGCAGCGAGCGGTCGAGATGGGCGCCGGCTTCGGCGTGAATCGTGATGACGTCAGCCCCGGCCTTTGCGAACGCCTCGAGATAGGGATCGACAGGCGCGATCATGAGATGCACGTCGAATATCTTCTTCGTCGTCGGGCGGATCGCCTTGATGACATCGGCACCGAAGCTGATGTTGGGCACGAAGTGTCCATCCATGACGTCGCAATGGATCCAATCGGCGCCGGCCGTGTCGATTGCGGCGATCTCCTCGCCGAGGCGCGCGAAATCCGCAGCCAGGATCGAGGGAGCAATCATGATCTCTCTGGTCATGGCTTTGCACTCCGCGCATCGGCGCCGCCGCTGAAGACGCGGCTCGCCAGGACGTCCATGGGATCGATAGTTTCGAGATCGTCGACATCGAGCATACGGTCGAGGTCGGACACCAGGCGATCGGCCTGCCGCAAGCGGATGCGGTCGACGGCGTTGCGGATCGAACGCGCATTGGAGAAGAACGGCTGAGTTCGACGCAATGCGATGTATTTCTCGAACGCCTCGCGGGCCGTGGCCGAAAAGCGATAGCCCCGCTCCTTCAGCATCAGCTCGGCAATGACGAGCAACTCGGCCTCCGCATAGTCAGGGAATTCGATGTGGTGGGCGATGCGCGAGCGGAAGCCGGGGTTGGAGGCGAAGAAGCTCGTCATGCGCTCGCCATAGCCGGCGAGGATCACGACGAGGTCTTCGCGCTGGTTCTCCATCACCTGGAGCAGGATCTCGATGGCCTCCTGACCGTAGTCGCGCTCGTTGTCGGGGCGATGCAGATAATAGGCTTCGTCGATGAACAGCACGCCGCCCATCGCCTTCTTCAGGATCTCCTTGGTCTTCGGCGCAGTGTGGCCGATATATTGGCCGACGAGATCGTCGCGCGTCACCGAGATCACCTGCCCGCGCCGCACGAAGCCGAGCCCGTGCAGGATCTTGGCCATGCGCAGCGCGACGGTCGTCTTGCCGGTGCCGGGATTGCCGGTGAACGACATGTGCAGCGTCGGCGGAGCCGATGCCAGGCCCGCGCGCTGCCTGATGCGCTCGATCAGCAGCAGCGAGGCGATCTGGCGCACGCGGTTCTTCACCGGCTTCAATCCGATCAGCTCCTGCTCGAGCTGCTGCAGCGTGTCGGTGATCCCGGCCGCCTCGGCTTCCTTGCGGAGATCGAATTGGGTCTCGTTGGGCTCAGTCGTGGTTGCGTGGGGAACATCGAGCATGGCTACCCTCGAAGAAAAGAGCTTCGCCGCGGGGGAGCGGCGAAGCAGTTGGTCCGCCAAGGATGCGGAGCAGGGAGAGCTCCGCGCGGAAGCGGATCGTTAAGTCGACGCGTGGGCTGGTTTCCGCACAGTGGTGTAACGGATCGCGCGGCCGCCCACCTCTTGCCGCACCAGCTCGAACTCCGCCTCATGCGGAGGCCGATTGACGAGGAAGGAGATCCGCACCGATTCCCAGCCATGACTGGAATCGAAGCCGCTGATGCGGATGTACTTGTTGCCATACACCCTGCGGCACTCCGCGAGCTCCATCATCACGCCGGCGGCGTCCTGGAGGTCGAACATCGGCAGGCCCCACATCTCCCAATAGGTGTTGCGGGGATGAGGATCGTCGGTGAATTCGATATTCACCGCCCAGCCGTTGCCAAGGCAATACTGCACCTGCTTATAGATCTGGTCGTCGGTGAGATCGGGCAGGAACGAAAAGCAACCCTGAGTGAGTTTCATGCTGCGTCTCCCTAGACGGTTTCGAGCGCGGTCGGCACGAAGTCCGGCGTGTCGGTGGATTGATAATTGAACGTCACGTCCTTCCAGACCTCGAGCGCGGCCTTCAGCGGTGTGCAGGTCTCGGCCGCCCTGGCCAGGATCTCGGGACCCTCGTGGACGTAGTCGCGGCCCTCATTGCGGGCGAGGATCATCGCTTCCAGCGCCACGCGGTTGGCGATCGCGCCGGCCGCAATGCCCATGGGATGGCCGATGGTGCCGCCGCCGAATTGCAGCACGACGTCTTCGCCGAGCAGGTCGAGCAGCTGATGCATCTGGCCGGCATGGATGCCGCCGGAGGCGACCGGCATCATCTTGTTCAGGCTCGCCCAGTTCTGGTCGAAGAACAGGCCGTGCTCGAGCTTGGTCGGATTGAAGTCCTCGCGGCAGACATCGTAATAGCCGCGCGTGGTGTTGGGGTCGCCTTCCAGCTTGCCGACCACCGTGCCGGCATGGATGTGATCGACACCCGCGAGCCGCATCCACTTGGCGATGACGCGGAACGACACGCCATGGCTCTTCTGCCGCGTATAGGTGGAGTGACCGGCGCGATGCAGATGCAGGATCATGTCGTTGCGCCGCGCCCATTTGGCCATCGACTGGATCGCGGTGTAGCCGATCACGAGGTCGATCATGACGATGCACGATCCGAGCTCCTTGGCGAACTCCGCACGCTCGTACATGTCCTCCATCGTACCCGCGGTGACGTTCAGGTAAGTGCCTTTGACCTCGCCCGAAGCCGCCTGCGCGCGGTTCACCGCCTCCATGCAGTAGAGGAAACGGTCGCGCCAGTGCATGAAGGGCTGCGAGTTGATATTCTCGTCGTCCTTGGTGAAGTCGAGTCCGCCCTTCAGCGCCTCGTACACCACGCGGCCATAGTTGCGGCCCGAAAGCCCGAGCTTCGGCTTCACCGTCGCGCCTAGCAGCGGCCGGCCGAACTTATCCAGCCGTTCGCGCTCGACCACGATGCCGGTCGCCGGCCCCTGGAAGGTCTTCACATAGGCGACAGGGAAACGCATGTCTTCCAGCCGCAGCGCCTTGAGCGGCTTGAAGCCGAACACGTTGCCGATGATCGAGGCCGAGAGGTTCGCGATCGAGCCCGGCTCGAACAGGTCGAGGTCGTAGGCGATGTAGGCGAAATACGAGCCCGGCGTGCCCGGCACGGGATCGACGCGGTAGCATTTCGCGCGATACTTCTCCGCCGCGGTCAGGCGATCGGTCCACACCACGGTCCAGGTCGCGGTCGAGGATTCACCTGCCACCGCAGCCGAGGCCTCGATCGGGTCGACGCCCTCCTGCGGTGTCACGCGGAACAGCGCGATGACGTCGGTGTCCTTTGGCGTGTAATCGGGCTCCCAATAGCCCATGCGCTTGTATTCCATCACACCGGAGCGATAGCGCTCTTTGCCGCGAACCGTGCCTGCATGTGCGTTCATGTCTCTCTCCTGTTGTTTTCTCTGTTGTTTCCGATTGACTAAGCCGCAACGGGCTCGCGGGCATCGATGCGCGGATCGAGCTCGGCGGCGCGATAGCGCCGCGCCATCTCGCTCAAGGGAATGACCTTGATCCTGCTGGCGTGGCCGGCGGTGCCGAACTGCTCGAAACGATCACGACAGAGCTCGCGCATCGCGTCCATTGCGGGCTTGAGGAATTTGCGCGGGTCGAACTCGGAGCGCGTTTGAGCGGCGACCTTGCGGAACACGGCCGTCATCGCGAGGCGGCAGTCGGTGTCGATATTGACCTTGCGCACGCCGCTCTTGATGCCACGGACGATCTCCTCGACCGGCACGCCCCAGGTCTGGGGCATCTCTCCGCCGAACTGGTTGAACATGTCCTGCAGCGGCTGCGGCACCGAGGACGAGCCGTGCATGACGAGGTGCGTATTCGGCAGGCGGCGATGGATCTCCTCGACCACGCGCATCGCCAGGATGTCGCCGTCCGGCTTGCGGCTGAACTTGTAGGCGCCGTGCGAGGTGCCCATCGCGATGGCGAGCGCATCGACCTTGGTGGCCCGAACGAAGTCGACCGCCTGGTCGGGATCGGTCAAGAGCTGATCATGGCTGACCGTGCCCTCGACGCCGTGGCCATCCTCCTGCTCGCCGCCGCCGTGCTCGAGCGAGCCGAGCACGCCGAGCTCGCCTTCGACGGAGGCGCCGACCCAGTGGGCGAGATCGACGACGCGGCGGGTGATCGCGACGTTGTAATCGTAATCGGCCGCCGTCTTGGCATCGGCCTTGAGCGAGCCGTCCATCATGACGGAGGTGAAGCCGTGCGCAATGGCGGAGGCGCAGGTCGCTTCGTCATTGCCGTGGTCCTGGTGCATGCAGAGCGGGATGTCCGGATAGGTCCGCTCCAGCGCATCGATCATGTGCGAGAGCATGAGATCGCCGGCGTAGCTGCGCGCGCCACGCGAGGCCTGGATGATGACGGGCGCATCGACCTCGGCCGCCGCCTGCATGATCGCGATGCCCTGCTCCATATTGTTGATGTTGAACGCCGGCACCGCATAGCCGTGAGAGGCGGCGTGGTCGAGCAGTTGGCGAAGGGTGATACGGGCCACGTGAAGTCCTCCTTATTGTCGCTTGCGAGCGATCGCCCGGCGGGCGGCTTCCGCAATGCTTTGCGGTGTGATGCCGAATTCGCGGTACAGCACCGGCGCCGGCGCCGAGGCGCCGAAGCCGCGCATGCCGACGAATTCGCCCTCAGTGCCGATCCAGCGCGACCAGTCGCCCTGCACGGCCGCCTCGATCCCGACGCGCGGCGCGGTGCCGAGCACGCTGGCGCGGTATTCGTCCGGCTGCTCCTCGAACAGGGCGAAGCAAGGCGCGGACACCACGGCGGCGCGGATGTGCTCGGTCGCGAGCAGGCGGGCGGCTTCCAGTGCAATCGAGACTTCCGAACCGGTTGCGATCAGCGTCACGTCGCGGCCGCCGTCCGGCGATACGACGAGATAGGCGCCGTGTGCGACACGGTTTCTGCCGCGGGCATCGCTACGGAAGGTCGGCAACGCCTGCCGCGACAGGCACAGCACGGACGGACGATTCTCGGAATTGAGCGCGCAATCCCAGGCCTCCAGCGTCTCCACCGCGTCGGCGGGACGGAACACCAGCAGGTTCGGAATCACCCGCAGCGCGGCAAGGTGTTCGACCGGCTGGTGCGTCGGGCCGTCCTCGCCGAGGCCGATGGAGTCGTGGGTCATCACATGGATGACGCGCAGCCGCATCAGCGCCGCGAGGCGGATCGCCGGCCGGCTGTAGTCGGAGAACGCGAGGAACGTGCCGCCGTATGGGATGAAGCCGCCGTGCAGCGCGAGGCCGTTCATCGCGGCGGCCATGCCGTGCTCGCGAATGCCGTAGTGGATGTAGTCGCCGGCGAACGCGCCATTCTTGACCGGAGCCTGCACCTTGGCGTGCGTCAGATTCGAATGCGTCAGGTCCGCGGAGCCGCCGACCAGGCCGGCAATCGTCCCGGCGATGCCGTCGAGCACCTTTTGCGAGGCCTGCCGCGTCGCGAGCTTCGGCCGCTCGGACGCAAAGCGTTCGCGCAATTTCGCCGCGGCCATCGCATAGGCGGCTGGCAGGGCAACCGCCTTGCCTTCGATGAACATGTCGCGCTGCTCGGCCGTCGCGCATTCATAGCGATCGAGCCAGGCGAGCCGATCGACCTGGCCGCGTTGCCCGATCATCCGCCACGCCTTCTGGACGGTAACAGGCACCACGAAGGGCTGATAGTCCCAGCCCAACGTCCGGCGCGCCGCCGCGGTCTGCTCGGTGCCGAGCGGCGCACCATGGGCTTTCTCCGTGCCCTGCCGATCAGGCGCGCCGTAGCCGATGATGGTGCGACAGGCGATCAGCGACGGCTTTGCGGTCTCGCGCTCCTCTGCGATTGCCTGCGCAATCGCTTCGGGATCGTGGCCATCGATGCTGCGCACCGACCAGCCGGAGGCGGCGAAACGCGCCAGCTGGTCGTCGGACGTTGCCAGCGAGGTCGGCCCGTCGATCGAGATGCCATTGTCGTCGAACAGCACGATCAGGCGACCGAGCCCGAGATGCCCGGCGAGCGAGAGCGCCTCCTGGCTGAGGCCCTCCATCAGGCAGCCATCACCGGCGATGACATAGGTGAAATGATCGACGAGACCGTCGCCATGTCGCGCGTTGGCCATCCGCTCGGCGAGCGCCATGCCGACCGCGGTCGCGATCCCCTGCCCCAGTGGCCCTGTCGTCATCTCGACGCCCGGCGTGTGACCATATTCCGGATGGCCCGGCGTCTTGGAGCCCCATTGCCGGAAGGCCTTGATGTCATCGAGGCTGACGTCGCCGCCGGTCAGATGCAGCAATGCGTAGAGCAGCATCGAGCCGTGGCCCGCCGACAGCACAAAGCGGTCGCGGTCCGGCCAGTTGGGGTGCGCCGAGTCGAACTTCAGGAAGCGCGAGAACAGCACGGTTGCGACATCGGCCATGCCCATGGGCAGGCCGGGATGGCCGGACTGCGACGTCTCGATGGCGTCGACCGCGAGGAAGCGGACGGCATTTGCGAGATCGTTGTGCGTGACCGCATTGAGGTCGGCTTCGGCGTGGACGGAGATGTTCATCGGGTTCTCTCCTCGTTCACTTCAAGCTGCGCTTGCGCTCGATGAGCTGCATGATCAGCGGCGTCAGGATCAGCTGCATCGCGAGATCTAGCTTCGCGCCGGGGCACACGATCGAGTTCGCGCGCGACATCCAGCTCTGCGGCAGCATCGAGAGCAGATAGGGGAAGTCGATGCCGCGCGGGTTCTTGAAGCGGATCACCACCATCGATTCGTCCGGCGTCGGGATCCAGCGCGCGATGAACGGATTGGAGGTGTCCACCGTCGGCACGCGCTGGAAGTTGATGTCGGTCTCGGTGAATTGCGGGCAGATGTAGTGGATGTAGTCGGGCATCCGCCGCAGGATGGTGTCGGTGACCGCCTCGGTCGAATAGCCCCGCGCGCTGCGATCGCGGTGCAGCTTCTGGATCCATTCGAGATTGATGACCGGCACGACGCCGATCTTGAGGTCGGCATAGCGCGCGACATTGACCTTGTCGGTGACGACGGCACCGTGCAGGCCCTCGTAGAACAACAGGTCCGAATTCTCCGGCAGTCGCTTCCAGTCGGTGAAGGTGCCGGGCGCCGCGCCATGCAGCGCGGACTCCTCGGCGTCATGCACGTAATGCCGTGTCGTCGCCGTGCCGGTCTCGCCATAGTCGCGGAACGCGCGCTCCAGCTCCTCGAACAAATTGGTCTCGGGGCTGAAATGGCTGAAATGCTTGTTGCCGCGATCGGCCTCCTTCGCCATCTGCGCGCGCATCTCGGCGCGGTCGTAGCGATGAAACGCGTCACCCTCGATGTAGGCCGCGTTGACCTTCTCGCGGAAAAATATCTGCTCGAAGGTCTTCTTGACCGAGGTGGTGCCGGCGCCGGAGGAGCCGGTGATGGAGATGATCGGATGCTTCCTGGACATCGGAGGCCCTCCTTACAGCCGGAAGAATCCGCGCCGCGCGAACAGCGGCGCTGAGACGCTGGCGACCAGCAGCGGATCGCAATGCAGCTCCTCGACCCGGCGCACCTCGTTGCTCGATCCCATGATCAACGGCACGCGCTGGTGCAGGCTCTGCGCCGAGAGATCGAGGATGCGCTCGCGCCCCGTCGTGGCGGAGCCGCCGGCCTGCTCGATGATCATGGCCATCGGATGCGCTTCGTAAGTCAGGCGCAGGCGGCCGTCGCCGTAGCCGGCACGCGCGTCCGAGGGATAGAGGAAGATGCCGCCGCGGGTGAGGATGCGATAGGCCTCGGCGACCAGCGAGCCGACCCAGCGCATGTTGAAATTGTGGTTGGCTGGCCCCTCGACGCCGGCGAGGCACTCATCGACGAAGGCACGCACCGGCGAATCCCAGTGCCGGCGGTTGGACGCGTTGATCGCGAACTCCTCGCAGGCCTCGGCAATCTGCGCGCCACTGCGCGCGAGGCGGAAGCAGCCCGCCTTGCGATCGAGCGTGAAGATGTCGACGCCTTCGCCGAGCGTCAGCACCAGGGAGGTCTGCGGCCCGTAGGTGACGAAGCCTGCCGCAAGCTGCGCCGAGCCGCGCTGATGGAAGGCGAGCGAGAGATCATCGGGCGCGGGCAGGATCGAGAAAATCGTGCCGACCGTCATGTTGATGTCGATGTTCGAGGAGCCGTCGAGCGGATCGATCGCAATGCAGATCTTCGCCTCGCGATCGCCGATCTGGGCCTCGCGCATCTCTTCCGACGCGAGCGCCGCGACCGGCAGCTTGCTGAGGCAGCGGCGCAGGATCGCATCCGCCTGCACGTCGAGATCGCGCTGGACGTCGCCGTCGCTGTTGCGGCCGGTGGTCAGGCCGGAGGCGTCCGCGAGATCTCCGGTGGCGATGAGGTCGGCGATCTCGATCGCCGCTGCCGCGATGGCATCGACCGCGGCCGCCACGGCGAGCGCGTGAGGTGCGGTCTCGGAATACCGTTGAAGGTGGTCGTCCAGCCTCAGTTGCCCGGTCATTTGCGCATCCCCTTTGCCGGCGCCGTATCCAGTTCCCTCCCCTCTGGAGGTCGGTACGGTCAGTCCCGGCATCAGGAGATTGACAGGGGCAGCTTAATAAGGAAAATTTCTATTCATAATGAGCATCAAAGAATTTTCTTATAATGGCCCTGGCCACGCGGCGGCCCAGCTCCGGCATCTGACGATCCGGCAGCTGCGTTCGCTTGCGGCGCTCTCGGCCAAGGGCAGCGTGACGGCCGCGTCCGGCCATCTCGGGCTGACCCAGCCGGCCGTGACCCAGCAACTCCGGCAGCTTCAGGACCTCGCCGGCCTGCCGCTGGTGCAGCGGACCGGCGACGGCATGCTGCTGACCGAGGCGGGCAAGGAGGTGCTGACGCTGGCCGAACGCGTCGAGGCCGCCATCATGGACTGCCAGGGCGCCCTCGACCTGCTCGCGGGACGGACCGGCGGCATAGTGCATCTCGGCGCGGTCTCGACCGCGAAATACTTCGTGCCGCATGCGATCGCGGCCTTTTCGAAGCGGTACCCCAAGATCGAGATCAAGCTCACCATCGGCAATCGCGAGGAGATCCGCGAGGCCATGCACGGCTACGACCTCGATTTCGCGGTGATGGGTCGGCCACCGGCCGACGTCACGGTCGACGTCCGCCAGCTCGGGCGCAATCCGCACATCATCGTCGCGCGCAAGGGACACTGGCTGGAGAACGATTCCGGCCTCAACCTGACCGACCTCGTGCACGAGACCTTCCTTACCCGCGAGCCCGGTTCGGGCACACGGACGCTGATGGAGGGCATGTTCCAGAAGTCCGACCTCGAGCCGATCATCGGCATGGAGATGAGCAGCAACGAGACCATCAAGCAGGCCGTCATCGCCGGGCTCGGCATCGCCTTTATCTCGGCCCACACGGTGGCGCATGAGCTCACCGAGGGCCGGCTCATCGTGCTCGACGTCGCGGGCCTGCCGATCGTGCGGCAATGGTATGTGATCCGCCGCAGCGACAAGGTGCTGCTGCCGCCGGCGCAGGCGATGTTCGATTTTCTGGGCTCGGAAGGGTCGAACTATCTGCCCGACGTGCCCGAGTTCGGCGCGCGATAACCAGCCCGCGTTCAGCTCATCAGCTTCATGGCAACGGTCGCCGCCAGAATCACGATGATCTGGAGCAGACGCTCGGTCGTGAAGATGCGGTTGAACGTGATCATTGCTTGCCCCGGCCGACGTGAGGGAGATTTCGGTCGGCCCGTTGCTAGCACAGGCACCCAGCCAGACAACTCCGTAATTGCCACGGGTGCCGCTTGCCGCCGGCCTGTTGCGAGGAGATCGCACGTCATCCCCTCCCCGGCAGACGGTCGATCCACCATGCGAGATCGCGCGCAGCGCCCGCCTCGAATCCCATGATTGGCACGCCCACAGTCACGCCGCGGAGGTGGCGGACGTCGGCGGCAATGATCGGCTCGGCGTCGACTCCCGTTGCATCGACGGCGCCGAACCTGACCAGATGCCTTGCGTCGAGCAGACCTGCGACATGCTCGATCACGCTGCGCAGGCTGCGCACTTCGCCACTGGCGAGATTGACGACGCCGGAGATTTCGCTGTCGAGCACGGCGGCGATCATCTGCGCGAGGTCATCGACATAGACGAAATCGCGCAGCTGCCCGCCATGCGAGCAATCGAAATTCGCTCCTGCGCGAAGGCTCCGGATCAGCGAAGGGATCAGGCGCGCCTCGGGCTCGTGCGGCCCGAACGGGACAAACACGCGGCCCCAGGCGGCGCCTGCCGCGATATAGGCTTCGGCCGTAGCGAGCTTGGCCTGTCCGTACAATGTCGTCGGACGGCATTGGCTGGTGCGTTCCTCACAGAGGCCGCTCTGCGGTCCGTATTCGAGGCAGCTTCCAATGCCGAGGATCCGTCCGGTGCCGCAGGCTCGCGCGCGCGACAGCAGGTCAATGCTCGCCTCGGCCCAGAGACGGTTGACTGGATCCTCGCGATAACGGCCCGGCCGGGCTTCCCAGGCGAGATGAACCAAATGGGTCGGACGCGATGCCGATAGCGCATGCACGCGCCCGGCTTCGGTGAGGAGATCAGCGACATGCCAGATCACGCCGGCCGCTGCCGGTTGAGCCGCGCGCGCGATGCCGTGGACCTCGAAGCCGCGACCAGCCAGCGCAGGCAGCAGCGCCCGGCCGACGAAGCCCGACGCGCCCGTGACCAGCACCCGCCTCATGGGAGACACGGCAGCGCGCGGTCGCGCGCGGACAGGATCGGATCGGCAAGCGGCCAATCGATCGCCAGCGATGGATCGTCCCAGCGAATGCCCGCCGCGCCTTGCGCGTCATAGGGCACATCGATGCAATACATCAGCTCGGTCCCATCGACGAGCGTCTGGAAGCCGTGCGCGCATCCAGCGGGAATGAACACGGCATTGCCACGGTCGGCGGCGAGCTCGACCGAGCACCATTGTCCGTAGGTCGGCAGCGACCGGCGCAAATCGACGATCACGTCGAAGGCACGGCCGGCCACGCACCGCACCAGCTTGGCCTCCGGCCGGCCGGCCTGATAATGCAGGCCGCGCAACGTGCCGGCGCGCTCGTTATGCGAGAGGCCGTGTTGCGCGAAATGCGTCGGCAGGCCCTGCGCCGCGAAGGCCTCAGTGTCGAACAGCCGGGCGAAGAATCCGCGCGCGTCGGTCTCCGGCTCGATCCCGATTTCAATTACGCCTGGGAGAGCCAATGCAGTGAACTTCATCCCGGGCCTCCGCGCCGCGACGTCGCCGCTGCGAACGTCGGTTCACCGAAACGCCTTTTGGGTTGCATCATGCGCAACCTTGTCGGAATTTCCGTGGCTTGAGAGAATTCACTAACAGCCGCGGCACGACGGCACAACGGGACGATCCGTTCATGGACAGGCACCGATGCCGCTTTTGCGCGCAGGAGCTCGACGAGACCTTCGTCGATCTCGGCCTGTCGCCTTTGGCGAACTCTTATCTGCCGCCGGAGCAGGCGGATGCGACCGAGCCGACCTATCCGCTGCATGCCCGTGCGTGCGGTGCCTGCGGGCTGGTGCAGCTTCCGCAATTCGAGCCTGCGGCCAACATCTTCGCGCAGTATCTCTACTACTCGTCCTATTCCGAGAGCTGGCTGCGACACGCGGAGAGTTACGCCGCCGAGATGATCACCCGCGCGAAGCTCGGCGCAGCGTCCGAGGTGATCGAGATCGCCAGCAATGACGGATATCTGCTGCAATATTTCCAGCGCGCCGGCATCCGCGCGCTCGGAATCGAGCCGGCCAGCGGCCCGGCGGCCGCTGCGATCGCCAAGGGCATCCCGACCCGGACCTGCTATTTCGGCCGCGATGTCGCGACCGCGCTGCGCGCCGAAGGCCACGGGCCCGAGCTGATCGTCGCCAACAACGTGCTGCCGCACGTCCCCGACATCAACGATTTCGTCGCGGGCCTGCGCATTCTGCTGCCCGAGACCGGGCGCGCGACGCTGGAGCTTCCGCATCTGTTGCATCTGATCGAAGCCATCCAGTTCGACACGATCTATCACGAGCATCTGTCGTACTTCTCGCTCGCGACCCTCGAGACGGTCTTTCGCGCACACGCCTTGCGCGTTTTCGACGTGGATGAATTGCCGACGCATGGCGGCTCGCTCCGTCTGCACGTCTGCAGCGAGACCGCGCCTCCGAGAGCCTCGCCTGCACTCGATAATGTGCGCCGGCGCGAGTCCATGGCGGGGCTCGACCAGCCCGCGATCTATCGGGATTTTCAGGTGAAGGTGGCGGCCAAGCGCGAGACGATCCGCGACTTCCTCGTCGCGGCGGGGCGCGCGGGCAAGACGGTGCTGGCTTACGGCGCGCCCGCGAAGGGCAACACGCTGCTCAATTATTGCGGCGTCACGCGCGAGCTGATTCCGTTCACCGTGGACCGCAATCCGCACAAGCAGGGCCTGCTGCTTCCGGGATCGCATCTGCCGATCCGCGATCCCGCCGCCCTGATCGCGGCCAGGCCTGATTACGTCTTCATCCTGCCGTGGAATCTGAAGGACGAGATCATCGGCCAGCTGGCGGAGGTTCGCGCCTGGGGCGGACAATTCGTGGTGCCCGCACCCGATCTGACGATCATATCGTGAGCGATGGTTAACAATCAGGCTGCGAGCGGAGCGGCGTAGTCCGCGCGCAACGCGAAATAGGCTTCCAGCTCCGACAACGCCCGCGCTTCCCAATCCTTCGCCTGCTCCAGCAGCGACCAGCTCTGGCCCGGGCGGAACGCAGCGGTCTGGCGATAGAGCGATGCGATACCGCGGTAGCGCCGCACATTCTCCAAGATGGCTTGACCGTTCATGTCCGAAAACTCCCTCGTCATTCCCGGGGGAGAACCTGCGGCCAAATCTTTTTCGAAAAGTTAGCGGCGCGCGGCAAGCTTGCGGATGGTTGCCGGACTGTTGCGCGCAGGCAACTCGCACCGTCGTGCAAAGGCGAATTATTGCGGATTCGTTGCCGCGCTCTCGCCCGGGGACTTCAGCCCGCCCTGGCTGACGATCCTCATGGTCTCGCGGCAGAGATCGGCAAGGCCAATCAGCAGCACCGCGAGCAGGCAGAACAGGTTGATGGAATCGGTATTTGCGCTGCTCAGCGCGTTGAACTCGAAGAAGGGCGGAATGAACGCCCACCACACCAGGGGAATGGTGAACAGCGCGGCAAATCCCGCCGCCGGCGTGCCCGCAACGATGCCGAGCATGAACAGGCCGGGCAGGAATGCTGCAAAATAGAGCTTTGCGCCGAGCGCGACGCAAATGCCCTGAAATGCAGCCGACATGGCGACAACGACGCATCCGAGCAGAAACGCCTGCCACGACCATGGCCGTACCCGCGGTACGCCAAACAGCCCCGCACGCCTCATCAGCCTCCCCCTGCCGCCCATTAACCTGGCCCGCTTGAGACCAAAGTACTACAGCGGCACCGAAATCGCGAGACGGAAATTGCGCCGCCCGCGGCTTCGTCTGCGAGCCTTGGTAAACGCCCGCATCGCACAATTGCTGCGGCCGGCGGCTATTCGGTCGCCGCATAGAGCAATCCGATGACGGGCAGAGCGAGGCCGATGGCCGATGCGAGCGTCCAGCCGCCTTGCGCGAAAGCCCAGGCGCCGACGGCGGAGCCGGCTGCACCGGCCGTGAAGAACGTCGCCATGTAGAGGCCGTTGAGGCGGCTGCGGTGCTCGTGCCCGAGCGCGAAGATGGCGCGGAAGCCGAGCACGACGTTGCCCTGGACACCGACGTCGATGGCAATCGCCGCCGCAACCAGGCAGACCAGGTTCAGCATCGAGCCGGGCGCGCCGATATAGGTCACGATGAAGCCCCCGGCCGCGAGCAACATCGCGACCAGCGTCGCGATGCGGCTATAACCGCGATCGGCGAGCCGTCCGGCGATGGGCGCCGCGAACACGCCGGCCACACCGGCCAGCGCGAACAACGCGATGCCGCGCTGGGTGAAGCCGAACGCGTCCGCAAGCTGGAGCGGTGCCACCGTCCAGAACAAAGTGAAGCAGCCGAACAGGCTCGCCTGGTAGAGCGCGCGGCGGCGCAGCAGCGGCGTCGCCCGCACCAGATGCGGCATCGACAGCAACAGCTCGCCATAGTGCATCCGCGTCACCGGCTTGCGGTTCGGCAGCGTCATCCAGAGCACGGCCGTCAGCACGATCATCAGCGCGGCGGAGGCGAAGAACACGGCGTGCCACGACAGCGCCGCGGTCACGAAGCTGGACACCGGACGCGCCAGCATGATGCCGAGCATCAGGCCGGTCGAGACGTTGCCGACGACGCGGCCGCGGATGGCTTCCGGCGCCAGATGCGCGGCATAGGGAATGATGATCTGCACCGCGACCGAACCGAGGCCGATGAACAGCGCGGCAACCAGGAACGGCAACGCATGGGTGGCGAACGCGGCGGCGAGCAGGGCCGCCGCGCCGAGCGTGATGACGGAGCAGATCAGCGCGCGGTTCTCGACGAGATCACCGAGCGGCACGATCAGCAGCAGCCCGGTGCCGTAGCCGATCTGCGTCATGGTGACGATCAGCCCGGCCGCTGCGTGCGACAGGCCGAGCGCGGCGCTGATCGGGGCGATCAGGGGCTGCGCGTAGTAGATGTTGGCCGCGATCATGCCACAGGCCGCGGCAAGCACGAAGGTCAGGCGCTGCGACACCGCATCCGGCCCGGGCGCGGTCTCGATCGTGGCATTCATCGTCATGACGTACGGTCTCCGAAATCGGGAACGATCGTTCCCTAACAAGTCAAAAGTTCAGGCGAGCAGTTTCATCGCGACGCCGACGAGGCGGGTCCCGTCGAGCGGCAGGCGCGCCTTGCCGACGACACGCAGGCCCTGCGTGATGCAGATCATCAGCCGCGCGGTGTCGTCAGCCGCAACATGACCGGGAATCGAGCCGTCGGCCTGCCCTTCGCGAATGAGGCCGGCGATGAAGTCTTCGTTGGTCTTGAGCTGCGCGCCGACGCGGGCGGCGACGACGGAATCGACTGCCGACAACTCGACCGCGCTGCCGACCACGAGGCAGCCGCGCCGTCCCTCAGTGCCCTGGGACTGCGCGACATAGGACAGCAGCAAATTGCGGACCCGATCGCGTCCGTTTGTGCCGCGCGCGGCGGCACTGCGGGTCTGCTCCTGGCGCAGCGCCGTATAACGCTCGAAGGCAGCCAGGAACACCGCATGCTTGTCGCGAAACGCCTTGTAGATGCTCCCCGTCGCCAGCCGCATCGCCGCGGCGAGGTCGCCGATGGAGGTCGCATGATAGCCGCGCTCGCGAAACACCCGCACGGCGCGGTCCAGCGCCGTATCCATGTCGAATTCCCGGGGACGACCGGGCGGACGGGCGGCAGACGGGGATCGGCGGGCGGCTTTTTGCATCGCGGGATATTAGGGAATGATTGTTTCCTAATGAAGACAATTGGTTGTGATCCCGTCATCCTGAGGCGCGAGTGATGGAGCGCGAAGCGCTCCATCGGGAGCCTCGAAGGATGCACGGCCGAGTTGGCAGCCGGGCCGTCGCCCTTCGCGGCTTGCTCCGCGGCGCGGTTGCGCCGCCGAGCGCAACTCAGGGTGACGGTCATGGAGTGAGATCTCGCTGCTTCAGCATCGTCATTGCGATGTCCCAGCGGCGGTGCCGTAGGGTGGGCAAAGGCGCATAGCGCCGTGCCCACGATCTCTGTCCATAAGCAACAAGGCGTGGGCACGCTGCGCTTTGCCCACCCTACGAGATCGAGATTGTGGCACGCAGCTCAGCTCACGGACATGCCTTCGCGTCCTCGCGGCGCAATTCGCCCGAGCTTTGCTTGGTCTCGCTACCCTCTCATCCAAGAGGGCGCAGGGAAGGCCGGGTGCTGGCTCGCACCCGCGGTCTGCTGCGCGAAAAGCACGCGCAGGAAGAACCGCACAGCAGCATACAGGTGGTGCCGATCACTCGGCCTTCCCTGCGCAGTGGCTGGACGGCTTATGCCGTGATCTCCCGGGAGCCGACCATTCCTTCTGGCCTCCCTCGCCCCGCGAATTGGATGATGCAGTCTGCCCGGTTGGGCTCGCTCGCACCTTCGCAAGGACTTGACCGTAGCAACGACGGTCAGGACCACACGGTTTTGCCGTACGCACGGCCCGCCATTTCGCCGCAGTTTTTCCAGCCCTGTCGACGAAGCCGGAAACTTACAGACGAGACGAAGCCTGGCAGCGCCGCTCGTCCGCACGAAGCCTCGGGCTCACAGGGACTACCCGCCCTGCCCGCACCTCTCGTGCCGACGCTGTCGCGTCCACCGCAAGCCCGGCTCGCGACAGTGACGACACAAGATCGCCCCTCTTGGGTGAGCCGGGATAGGCGACACATACGCCGAAACCGAATTTCGGTAAAGTGGAATATTTTTGCGCGCGTGGATTGACAGCGGCCGACACACCGACGCTCATTCCGTCATCCTGAGGTGCGAGACATGGGACGCAAGGCGTCCCATGGGGAGCCTCGAAGGATGGACGGCCACAGTCGGGCCGTCGCCCTTCGAGGCTCGCCAAAGAGGCGAGCACCTCAGGGTGACGGTGATGGAGTGCGCAATACCGGGCGAGCGGCCCCGGATTACGCTTTTCGCTCCATCCGGGCTACGGATATCCCCCTTCGGCAACACCGGCGTCCCATGCGCCGTCATCGTCACATCCTTCCGTTCCACGATCATCCCATAAGCCTGCGGCTGGCGGTGAACGTCGAAATTGAAGATGGTGCGCTTGTACGAGTTGCAGAGATCGGGATCGCAGCGCGCCAGCGCGATCTCGTCGCCCGTGGTCGTGCATCTCGCGGGTGATCTCCCCCGAGGGCCCGATGATGCAACTGCCGCCGACGCGAGGCACAATCAAATTCCATGCCTATGGGTATCATTGTGCAGCGGGTCGGCGGCCGCGCATCACCCCCGAAAATCGTTGCGAATCTGCAACGGTTCCCCACGATCTGAAGCCGGACAAAACAAACTCCCATTCCGGCCACGAACCGCTCTCACAAGGCCGTGAGACAGCTAAGGGAACGACGATGCGTGCACAGCGCGTTTGGAAAGTGAATGGAGATGCCAGCATCGGGCAGCTCCAATCGAGACTGGACGATCTGAACAAGCGTCTCGTTCAGCTCGAAAACCAGCATCCGGAGACTTGGAAACTCGAAGAACTGAGAGCGAGCGCGCTCAGCCTGTCGCGCGAGATCGACGACATCCGCTGCGCCGAGGCGACGGCGGCATTGAGCGAGTTGCTGCGGAAGTAAGTTCGCCGATTCGCTTCTTGCGCGCAGGAACCAAGATCCGTCGCCGCCATTTCCATGCAGAGCATGGAGCACGATCATGACCAGGCATCTTACACGGGCCCATCTCGCACGCGGCATCGCCGGCGCAGTTTCCACGCTGGCCCTTTGCGCGACGGCGGCCTTCGCCTTCGCGCGCCACTTAGCGCTGTGAGGGATTTGGCATGACGTCCGATCCCGAGGAGCAGGTGAGGCTGCAAGGTTTTGGCGAGATGACGTTGCGCACGGCCATCGCGACGCTGACGGCGCTCGCGCCACGCGAGCGATCGGAGGCCGCGATCTACCGCGTGCGTGACGGCGTGCGTCTGGCGCAAAGCGAGATCGCCGAACTCGCATCAAGCTGGGATATCGAGTCCGCGCCTACCGTACGATCGCCGAGACTGGTCCCCGAGCAGCACTGGCCCGACGTCGTGCGCGGCATGGTGCGCGAGGCCCCGTTGCCGGCGCTGATGGTGGCGTTCCTGGTGGGCGTGGTGGTGGCGCGGCGGTAGGCGGGACCCACACCTGCGGCGCGTCAGCGCCGACAACCAACAAGCCATGCCGCCGCAACAAGCGGCCCTGCCCGGCCAAATCGGCCGTGGACCCGATCCCGAAATCGTTGCAAAAAGGCGTTCCGAGGCGCCGGCGGCCGGTCCGCCAAGCCTTTGGAAAACGTCGACTTTTGGAAGAATGGTCGGAGTGGCAGGATTCGAACCTGCGACCCCTGCGTCCCGAACGCAGTGCTCTACCGGGCTGAGCCACACTCCGACAAGAAGGCGGCTTATAGCGTCGGGTTTGGCGCACCGCAAGCGGCCGGCATGAGGAATTTTGTCCCTGTGAAAACGGGTCTTGAAACGCTGATTTTACCGGCCGGCGCGGCCGGCGCCGAGGCTGCGGCCCGCACGCTGGCCGCCGGCGGGCTGGTCGCGTTTCCGACCGAGACCGTCTACGGGCTCGGGGCGGATGCGGCCAATGCCGCCGCGATCGCCCATCTCTACGCCGCCAAGGGGCGGCCGGCCTTCAATCCGCTGATCGCCCATGTCGCGGACATTGCGGCCGCGCGGCGGATCGGCCGGTTCGACGTGCGCGCCGTGAAGCTCGCGGAAGCGTTCTGGCCGGGACCTCTGACGCTGGTGGTGCCGAAGACGGAGGGCTGCCCGGTGGCCGATCTCGCCACTGCGGGCCTCGACACGGTTGCGATTCGCATTCCCGCGCACCCGGTGGCGCAGGCAATCCTCCGCGCTTTCGGCGGCGCCGTGGTGGCGCCGTCCGCCAACATCTCCGGCCATGTCTCGCCGACGCTGGCGGCCCATGTCGAGAGCGACCTTGCAGGGCGGATCGACCTGATCGTCGATGGCGGGCCCGTTATGGTCGGCGTGGAATCGACCATCGTCGGCTGCTTCGATGCGCCGATGCTGCTGCGGCCCGGCGGGCTGTCGCGCGAGCGGATCGAGACGGTGCTGGGCGCGCCCCTGGCGCGGCCGCCTGTGGAGGCCGAGAGCGACGACAGCCAGCCGCTGGCGCCGGGCATGCTGGCCTCGCATTACGCGCCGCGCGCCCATGTGCGGCTTCGCGCGCAGGACGTTGCGCCCGGAGAAGCGCTGCTGGCGTTCGGCTCTGAGCGCCTGCCCGGCGTCGATGCGGCCGTCGCCGTCATGAATCTGTCGCCCACCGGTGATCTCGATGAAGCCGCCGCCAATCTGTTCGGCTATCTTCGCAGCCTCGACGCGAAGAGCCCGCGGGGGATTGCGGTGATGGCGATTCCCGAGGAAGGACTTGGCGAAGCGATCAATGACCGGCTGCGCCGGGCTGCGGTGGCAAGATAGCGCATGATCCGGAAAAGTGCGCAGCGGTTTTCCGATAAGACCATGCGCAAGAGACAAGAGTGGAAGTAGAGACGAGACAATGAATATCAACAAGCCTGCGATCCCTCCACTTGCGCCCGAGCTGATCGAACAATTCCGCAAGATCGTCGGCGAGCGCCATGCGATCACCGATGCGAACGACATCGAGCCTTACGTCACCGAGGAGCGCAATCTGTTTCACGGCCGCTCGCCGCTGGTGTTGCGTCCGGGCTCGACGGCGGAGGTCTCCGAAATCTGCAAGCTTGCCTCCGCGCACAAAATCGCGCTGGTGCCGCAGGGCGGCAATACCGGGCTGGTCGGTGGCCAGACCCCGCACAATGGCGAGGTCGTGGTGTCGCTGCGACGCCTGGACAAGATCCGCGAGGTCGACACCGCCTCCAATACCATGACCTGCGAGGCCGGCGTGGTGCTGCAGATCGCGCAAGCGAAGGCGACTGAGGTGGACCGGCTGTTTCCGCTCTCGCTCGGCGCGGAAGGAAGCTGCACCATCGGCGGCAATCTCTCGACCAATGCCGGCGGCACCGCCGCGCTCGCCTATGGCGTGGCGCGCGAGATGGCGCTGGGGCTCGAGGTCGTGCTCGCCGACGGGCGCGTGCTCAACGTGCTGTCGAAGCTGAAAAAGGACAACACCGGCTACAATCTGCACAATCTCTTCATCGGCGCCGAAGGCACGCTTGGCATCATCACGGCGGCGACCCTCAAGCTGTTTCCGAAGCCGCGGGCGGTCGAGACCGCCTATGTCGGGCTGAAATCGCCGGCGGCGGCGCTGAAGCTGCTGACCATCGCGCAGAGCGAGGCCGCAAATGCGCTGACGAGTTTTGAACTATTGTCGGAGATGGCGGTCGATTTCTCGGTGCGACACGGCATCGACGTGCGCGATCCGCTCGCAGAGAAGCATCCCTGGTACGTGCTGATGGAATTGTCGTCCCCCGGCGACGACGCCCGCACGCCGCTGGAGACGATCCTCGCCCGCGCCATGGAAGAGGAGATCGTCGACGACGCCGTGATCGCGGCCAACCTTACCCAACGCAACGGCTTCTGGAAGCTGCGCGAGGAGATGTCGTCGGCACAGAAGCCGGAGGGCGGCTCGATCAAGCACGACATCTCGGTGCCGATCGCCGCCGTGCCCGATTTCATCGAGGAAGCGAATGCTGCCGTTGTGAAGCTGATCCCGGGCGCGCGTCCGGTGCCGTTCGGCCATCTCGGCGACGGCAATCTGCATTACAATGTCAGCCAGCCGATCGGCGCCGACACCGCGGATTTTCTGGCTCGCTGGCACGACATGAACGCCGTCGTGTTCGAGATCGTGCTGCGCATGGGCGGATCGATCTCGGCCGAGCACGGCATCGGCGTGCTCAAGCGCGACGAGCTGCCCGACGTCAAGGACAAGACCGCGATCGAGCTGATGCGCGCCATCAAGGCGATGCTCGATCCGCTCGGCATCATGAATCCGGGGAAGGTGCTGTGAGCGCTCTTGCGATCGACGCCATCGGGGATGCCGATGTCGAGAAGGTGGTGGCGCTGTGGCAGCGCTGCGGCCTGACGCGGCCCTGGAACGATCCGCATGCCGACATCGCGCTGGCGCGGCGGCGCGATAACTCGACCGTGCTGGTCGGGCGCGACGCCGGCGCGATCGTGGCGACCGTCATGGTCGGCCATGACGGCCATCGCGGCTGGGTCTATTACGTCGCGGTCGACCCCGACGGCCGCAAGCGCGGCCATGGCCGCGTCATCATGGCCGCGGCCGAGGACTGGCTGCGCGCGGCGGGAATTTCGAAGCTGCAGCTCCTCGTCCGCCGCGAGAACGCGCAGGCCAATGCGTTCTACGGCTCGCTGGGCTTCGAGCTATCGACATCCGTGATGTTCCAGAAGTGGCTCGACGGCCGCGCGACCACGCCAAGCAACTGAGATGCAACCCGCGAACGCTGCTGCGCCCCCTCGCCCCGCTTGCGGGGCGAGGTGAAAAACAGAGAGGCTTCATGACCATTTCCGACCGCGTCCGCATCAAGGACGTCCGCGTGCTCTCGGACGGCTGGACCACGCTGAAGAACACCACGTTCGAGTATCGGCGCGCCAGCGGCGAGTGGCAGACGCAGCACCGCGAGACCTATGAGCGCGACAACGCCGCCGCCGTGCTGCCGTATAATCGCGCCGGGCGCACCGTGATCCTGGTGCGCCAGTTCCGCCTGCCGGCTTTCATCCGCGGCTACGACGATCTCCTGATCGAGGCCGCCGCCGGCGTGCTCGACAACGCCGAGCCCGAGCTGCGCATCCGCGCCGAGGCCGAGGAAGAGACCGGCTATCGCCTGCACCACGTCCACAAGGTGTTCGAGGCCTTCATGAGCCCCGGCGCCATCACCGAAAAACTGCATTTCTTCGTCGCCGAGTACGAGCCTGAGATGCGCGTCAGCGACGGCGGCGGCCTCGAGCACGAGGGCGAGGACATCGAGGTGCTGGAGCTCTCGATCGACGAGGCGCTGGCGATGATCGCCGACGGCCGCATCATCGACGCCAAGGCGATCATGCTGCTGCAATATGCGGCATTGCACGTGTTCAGGTGACTTATCCTCCCTGGAGGGGCAGGGTCGATCGCGCGAAGCGCGAGCGGGGTGGGGTGATCTCTCCACCCGGGCACTGTTGGATGTGGTGAGACCGTCACCCCACCCCGTCTCACATTTCGCCGCGCTCAATGTGAGCCGACCTCCCCCTCCAGGGGAGGGTAAGTGGCACCGCGCGTGCCGCACCATCGTCATCTGCAATTCAGGCCTGCATCTCCCCTCCCCCCGTTGAGCAACCCCAAAACTATCTCTAATCTGTCGCCAACCAAGAACCAGGAGACGCGCCATGTCCGCGCCGCGCGACGACGAATTCGGCTTTGCGCCCGATTACGACTCCCCCGTCCCCTACATGCAGCGCACCCGCGATTATTACGCGGCGATTGGCTACACCACCGCGTATCGCTGGGCGCATTACACCGAGGCGCCGTTCCAGCCGCTGAAGAAGCCGCTGGCCAAGTCGCGCGTGACCATCATCACAACCGCTGCGCCGTATGATCCCGCCAAGGGCGACCAGGGACCGGGCGCGGCGTACAACGGCAGCGCAAAGTTCTACCAGGTCTATGACGGCGACACATCGAAAGAGCACGATCTGCGCATCTCGCATATCGGCTACGATCGCAAGCACACCTCGGCGACCGACAACGGCACCTGGTTTCCGCTGCCGCAGCTGTTGAAGGCGTCCGCCGCCGGCCGCATCGGCGAGGTCGCCCCGCGGTTCTTCGGCGCGCCGACCAACCGCAGCCATCGCGTCACGCTCGACACCGACGCGCCGGACATCCTGGCGCGCTGCCTTGCGGACAAGGTTGACGTCGCGGTGCTGGTGCCGAACTGCCCGGTCTGCCACCAGACCACGGCGCTGGTGGCGCGGCATCTCGAGGCCAACGGCATTCCGACCGTGGTGATGGGCTGCGCCAAGGACATCATCGAGCACGCCGCCGTGCCGCGCTTCCTGTTCTCCGACTTCCCGCTCGGCAATTCCGCCGGCAAGCCACACGACGTCGCCTCGCAGGCGCAGACGCTGGAACTGGCGCTCAAGCTGCTGGAGAGCGCGAGCGGCCCGCAGACGACGATGCAGTCGCCGCTGCGCTGGAGCGAGGACGCCTCCTGGAAGCTCGACTACAACAACGTCGCGCAGCTGTCGCCGGAAGAGCTGGCCCGCCGCCGCGCCGAATTCGACAAGCAGAAGGAGATCGCGCGCGGCAACCGCGCCGCCTGACGTCCTCCGACAAAAACAAACAAGGGGAGAGCGACGTGACGCGACCGTTCGAGGGCGTGAAGATCCTGGATTTCACGCAAGTGCTGGCCGGCCCCTATGCCAGCTACCAGCTCGCGCTGCTGGGCGCCGATGTCATCAAGGTTGAGCGGCGCGAGGGCGAGGACATGCGCCGCACCCCGCTCAGCCGCGAATGGGCCGACCGCGGCCTCGCGCCGGCGTTCCAGGCCGTCAACGGCAACAAGCGCAGCCTGACGCTCGATCTGCAGAAGCCGGAGGCGATCGCGATCGTGAAGAAGCTCGCGGCATCGGTCGACGTCGTCATGGAGAATTTCCGTCCGGGCGTGATGGACAAGCTCGGCATCGGCTACGAGGCACTGTCGGCGATCAATCCAAAACTGATCTATTGCGCGGTCTCCGGCTTCGGCCAGACCGGCCCGGATCGCCTGCGGCCCGGCTATGACGGCAAGATGCAGGCGCTATCAGGCATCATGGCCATCACCGGCCATCCCGAGACGGGACCGACGCGCGCGGGCTTTGCGGTGTGCGACGTGCTGTCGGGCGCCACGGCCGCGTTCGGCGTCTCGAGCGCGCTGTATCAGCGCGACCGCACCGGCAAGGGCCAGCTCATTGATGTCTCCATGCTGGAGGCGACGATGGCGTTTCTGTCGGGACAGATCGCGGACTGGTCGGTCGCCGGCCATCGCCAGACACTCTCGGGCAACCAGGCCGTGAGCCGCAGGACGACGGCGAATTTGTTCAAGTGCGGCGACGGCCACATCCTGCTCGCCGTCAACAACGAGAAGCAGTACCGCGCGCTGATGAGCGCGCTCGGTCGCGAGGACACGCTGAGCGACCCGCGCTTTGCCGACTGGTTTTCGCGCAACGAGAACGAGCCGGCGCTGCGGGCCATCATCGAAGCGGCGCTCGCGGCCAGGCCGGCGCGCGAATGGGAGACGATCCTTGAGGACGCCGGCGCGCCCTGCGCGAGCATCTGGAAGGTCGAGGAGGTGATCGACCATCCGCAGATCAAGGCGCGCGGCGCGATCCAGCAGCTGGACACGCAATACGGCCGCCTGCGCTTTGCCGGCAGCGGCTTCAAGCTCGCCCATGGCGGCGGCAGGCTGGACCGGATGGCTCCGGAGCTCGGCGCGGATACCGATGCCGTGCTGGACGAGCTCGGATTCGATGCGGCGGAGATCGCGGGGCTGAGGGCAAGGGAGGTCGTTTAAGACTCCGCTGCCGTAGGGTGGGCAAAGCGAAAGCGTGCCCACCACTGCCCGTTGAGGAGAGAGATCGTGGGCACGGCGCGTTGCGCCTTTGCCCACCCTACGGCAGCGTGGCTAGAACAACGACCCCTGCCCGTCATCCGCCGGCCCGGCCGCCGCCTTCCGCGCCGCCTTCTTTGGTTTCGCCGCCCCGGCTTCTGCCGCCATCTCCTCTGCGCTGATCGGCAGCAGCAACTGATCGTCGTCATTGGCGAAGCGGTTGACGCGGGTGGAGACTGGGTGCCAGGCAAACTCGCCGATGCGCGGCGCGGTCATCAGCGGCAGGATGGCATCGACCTCGTCGCCCCTGATGTCGAGCCAGCGCTCGAAATCGCGCTCGCTGATGGTGACGGGTACGCGGTCATGCAGCGCGGCGAGATCCTCGCCCGCCGCGGCCGTGACGATCGCGACCGTGTCGAGCTCCTCGCCGTTCGGCCCGGCCCAGGTCTCGAACAATGCGGCAAAGCCGAGCGGCGCACCGTCGGCGCGGTGGATGAAGAAGGGCTGCTTGCGGCCGTCCTCCACCTTCCATTCGTAATAGCCATCGGCCGGGATCAGGCCGCGGCGCCGGCGAATCGCGCGTTTGAAGGCGGGCTTCTCCAGCACCGTCTCGGAGCGGGCATTGATCAGGAGCGTAAAGCCCTTGGGGTCCTTGACCCAGCCCGGCAGCAATCCCCAGCGCATCAGGCGGAAATGGCGCGCGCCATTCTCCATCAACACGACCGGGATCGGTTGTGTCGGGGCGACATTGTACCGGGGCGGGAAGTTGGGCTGCTCGACATAGCCGAACAGTTGCCGCAAAGCCGCGGGGGCCGAAGTTATGACGAAGCGTCCACACATCCCAGGGTGTCTATATAGGGTCCGTTCAGGTCCTTTTAACCCCGAACGTTAACACTGCGGCAGATGAGCTCAACGGCCTCCCAACCCGCGCGGACGCATGCACAGACGGGCCCCGAGGCCGCCGACTGGGCCGAACGGCTGCGCGTGGCCAATATCAACCCGCGGACCGGGCTTGCCACCGACTATCTCAACCATTTCAATGAAGCCGTGATGCTGCTGGAAATGGTTCCGGACATGCCGGAATGCGCGGAAGATTTCTTGACCTGGTCGCCGCTGTCCTATGCCGAGCATTTCACGGCGTCGAATTTCAAGGCGCGGGATCTGGCTATCGAGGCCTATGAGAAGGCCAACCCCAACGTGCGCGCCCAGTTCGACCACATCACCGATACCATGACCTCGATCCTGACCGCGGTCGGCTCGGCCATGCGCGAGGTCGAGAAGGACACGACCCGCGTCCGCCTCGCCGAGCAGGCCACGCTCTGGGTCAAGCCGCTGATCGCCGCCTGCGGCGGCATCATCAATGGCGGGGCGGAAGCCGACGTCGACACCATCATGGCGAACTGAGCCAGGTCCTTTAGAATTAGGCCTTCAAGAACCAGGTCCTTCAAGAAAATGGCTTCGGTCGTCCAGCCCACCCATCCCCAGCTCGCCGTCAGCGCCGCGATTTTCCGCGACGGCAAGGTGCTGCTGACCCGCCGCGCCCGCTCGCCCGCCAAGGGCTTCTATTCGCTCCCGGGCGGCCGGGTCGAATTCGGCGAATCGCTGCATCAGGCCCTGAGCCGCGAGGTCGACGAGGAGACCGGGCTCGACATCGCGATCGTCGGCCTCGCCGGCTGGCGCGAGGTGCTGCCCGCCGCGCCCGGTGCCGGCCATTATCTGATCATGTCGTTTGCCGCCCGCTGGGTGGCCCGGGAGCCGATCCTGAACGACGAGCTCGACGACTACCGCTGGATCGCCCCCGACGCTCTGGCGGGCCTCGGCGACCTCAAGCTGACCGGGGGGCTGGACGAGGTCATCCAGTCCGCCGCGCGGCTCGTAATAACCTGAAGCCAGCTCCGGGCTCCGCTGCACCTCTCCCGCTTGCGGGGGAGGTCGACGCGCTTGCAAGAGCGCGGCGGGTGGGGCCTTTCTCCTCTTGGGGGGTTCTCGCCCGCGGCGACACCCCCTCCCCAGCCCTCCCCCGCAAGCGGGAGAGGGAGCGTACCGCCCTCGCGTCGCCTTGCGTCAACAGCCTCGAAGAGGCATACACCCCGCCGATGTCCACGCGATTTCTGGCCATTTTTGCCCTGATTCTCGCCTGCGCCTCCGGACCCGCGAGGGCCCAGGACGGGGCGGCGCCGTTTGACGGCGATTTGCAGCGGCTGGCGGAGATCCTCGGCGGGCTGCACTATCTGCGCGGCATCTGCGGGTCCAACGAGGGCAACAAATGGCGCAACGAGATGCAGGCGCTGATCGATGCCGAAACCCCCTCCGGGGAGCGCCGCACCCGCATGATCGCCGGCTTCAACCGCGGCTATAACGGCTTTCAGCAGACCTATCGGAGCTGCACGCCGGCGGCGACGGTGGCGATCCGCCGCTATATCGAGGAAGGCTCGAAGATCTCGCGCGATCTGACGGCGCGCTACGCAAACTGAGCTCTCGCCAACCGCACTCTCAGCCGTAACTCCTCATCCTGAGGAGCGCGGAACGCGCGTCTCGAAGGATGGAAGGCCCAGCTGCGGCAGCGGGACCTTCCATGGTTCGAGACGGCGCTGACGCGCCTCCTCACCATGAGGGTTGGGCAGCCGGTGGAACCCTGTCATCGACTTTGTTCACAGCCGTTAACCGTTCTTAAAGATGTGGCCTAGCGGTCGTTAATGCGCGTGCTACACCTTCTCGCACAGCGCATCGCCGTGGATCGCGCCCCAGCCCCGATCGAGTTTCATGAGCCAGCCGATTTCCTACGCCCCCGACCGCGCGCCGCTGCCCGATCACGAGCAGAAGCAGGCCGCACTGAGCTATCTCAACGAGGCCTGGGCCGAAGCGCGCCATGAGGGCGTCGACGGCGATTGCCTGGCGCAGGCGAGCTTGTTTGCGGCCTTCGCCGAGCTCGTCGGCACCTATGGCGAGGACGCGGTCGCAAAGTTCGTCGAGGGTTTTCCGGGTCGCATCCGCAACGGCGAGTTCTCGGTCACGCTCGCGAGGCAGTAAGCTTTCCGCGAAAATGACCCCGCCACGCGGGCGGGGCCAGTCAACGGATGAATGACTTTGCGAACGGATTTGGCGAAAGCCTTCGCGAAGTCTGCCGCGTTTATCGCACGGAAGCCGCTTGCCGCGGACAAGCATTAGTCTCGCGGCGGCCGGGAGATGTTCCCGCGGCGATCAGGAACCTGCTCCCTCCCCTCACGGCTCGACCTTGAGCGTCGCTTTCATGTTGGGATGATAGCGGCAGTAATAGTCGATCACTCCCGCCTTCTTCAGAACCGATGTCGCCGACTTGTTCGGCGGCAGCGTCACGTCAAAGTCGCCGTTCTTCGCCGTGGCGGTGTGGGCGAAGACGTCCTTGTTGATCCAGGTAATGGTATCGCCGATCTTCGCCGATACCTCGGCCGGAGCAATCACGAGATTGTCCATCGTGATCTCGATCGTCGCGGCGTGTGCCGGCGCGACCATCGCCGCAAGGACAAGTGCTATGGCGATCGAAGCCAGTCGCTCCGGCATCATTGCCACTCCCCTATTTCAGCTCGGCCGCGACGTGCTCGGCGTGCTGCTGGTGTCCCTGGAAGATCTTCAGGCCCGTCTGTAGCAGGCTCTTCAGCTCGGCATTGTTCGCGGACGGGATCAGCTGGATCTCCAGCGCGCCGTTGACCGCCTTGTGGTAGGCGACCTCGTTGGCGACGTAGGCCTTGTCGAAGGCGGCGCCGTCCAGCTTGTCGAGCTCGGCCAGCTTGTCGCTCGCCTGCTTCGACAGCGCCTTGCTGGTGTCGTTGTCCTCAGGCGTGACGTTCAGCTTCTTGACCAGCGCGAGCGCCTGCTTGTTGACGGCCTCGTGGTCGCGCAGCATGTCCTCGGCAAACGCCTTGACGTCCTTGCTCTTCGCCTTCTTCTGCGCCTGCTTGGCCGCGTTGATGTCGATCACGCCGGCGGTGTAGGCGATATGGGCGATCTGGGGATCGGTGGGCTTGTCGGCTGCGCCGGCGCTTTGCAGCAGCGCGGGACTCGACAACAGAATGGCCGCGGCGATCGCCGCGCTCCGTCGGGTGAACATGGCTCGATGCTCCTGTGGTGCCGGACGTTGGCCGGCGCGTTGCTTCACAGGGATTGGATGGGCGTTTTGCGCGAACGTTCCCGAAAAATCATGAGCCGATGCCAAGGCGCCTGAGCACCGCCTCCGTCAGGCACTCGCAGCGCTGTCCGGCGAACGGAAACGCGTCCATCACGACGGGGCCGATCTTCTTCTCGACGTTCTCGCGCAGCAGGGTGCGCGCACGGTGCAAGCGCGTCTTGACGGTCTCGGGCCTGATGCCGAGCAGCTCGGCCGTCTCCTCCATGCTCATGGCCTCCATCACCCGCGCGATGAAGACCATGCGGAAGGCATCGGGCAATTCATCGACCGCGTGTTCGACGACACGCTGGATCTCGCGTTGGGCCATGGATTTTTCCGGATCGGTTGCGGCGGACGAAAGGGGAAACTGGATGATCTGTGCTTCCAGCGTTGCCTCCGGCACCGATCCCAGCTCGACCTGCGGCTTCCGACTGCGCAAGCGCCCGAGCGCCTCGTTGATCGCAATGCGCGACAACCAGGTCGACAGCGCGGCTTCACCCAGAAAGCCATCGAGATGCGTGAAGGCGCGGACATAGGTTTCCTGAACCACGTCCTCGGCCTCGCTGTCGCTGCGCAATATCCCGCGCGCGAGGCGATAGAGCCTGCGATTGTTGGCCTGCATGATCTCGCGGAGCGCAGCCTCGTCACGGCGCCGCGCGCGCTCGATCAGCTCGACTTCCGATGTCCTGAGGCCGGCGGACAGGCCGGCTGCGGTCCCTGGCATGGCGGGCACCTTATCTCCATTGGTTCCGGACATTGGATGCAAACCAAGGAAAAAAGTTCCTGACTTTCTTACCTTCCCCTGGAGGGGGAGGGTCGATCGCGCGCAGCGCGAGCGGGGGTGACAGTCTCTCCTCAGAGCCGGTGCCCGAGTGGAGAGATCACCCCACCCCGCTTCACCTCTCGCTTCGCTCGACGTGAAGCGACCCTCCCCCTCCAGGGGAGGGTAAGAGCCGCCCACCTAATCCGTCTCGATCGGGAACGAAGGGTCCCATTCGCCCATCGAGCCGTCGTAGAGCGTCAGCTTGTCGTAGCCGAGCTGCGTCAGCAGCAAGAGGTTGATCGTCGCCGAGATGCCGCCGCCGCAATAACAGATCACGGTCTTGTCGCGCGTGACGCCCTGGGCGACGAACTTTGCTTCCGCATCCGCAAGACTCGTCAGCGTCTTGTCGGCATTGACGAGCGATGGGGCGGGAACGTTGATACTGCTGGGCACGCGGCCCGGCCGGCCGTAGCGGCTCGGCTCGAGGCCTTGGTGAAATTGCGGCAAGAGAGCGTTGACGATTGCCGTCGAGGGATCACCGATCCGTGCCTTCACGACATTCTTGTCGACGAAGAAGCCCGCGCGCGGCGTGGCCTTGAAGGTCGTGGCCGGATAGCCTTTCGGTGCGCCCGTCTCGACCGGACGTCCCTCCTCCTTCCATTTGTCGAAGCCGCCGTCGAGCACCAGCGCATCGACGCCGAGCGAACGCAGCATCCACCAGAACCGCGTCGACCACATCATCGTGCCGATGCTGTAGAGCACGATGGTCTTGCTCGCATCGAGGCCATGGCGGCCGAAGGCGGCCTCCAACTGGCCGACATCAGGCATCATGAAGAGGGGGCGCGCGGAGGTGTCGGCGAACTCGCCTTGCAGGTCGAGGAAATCGGCGCCCGGAATATGGCCGGCGGCGAAGGACTTGTCGCCGGGGACTGCGCGATACGGTACGTCACTGCCCGGCGGCACCGGCTCGTTGTAGGTCGTGCAATCGTAGAGGCGCAGGTTGGGATCGCCGAGGATGACGGCAAGTTGTTCGGTGGCGATGAGGGCACTTTGGCTCATTGGATAGTCTCCCATCATACGCATACTATCCCCGTCACCCCGAGGTGCCGGAGCGTAGCGGAGGCCTCGAAGGGCACGGCCACTAGCGGGGCCGCTCATCCTTCGAGGCTTGCCATGCAATGCAAGAGCATTGCATGGCGCACACCACAGGATGACGGATCACAACGAGCGCGGCAAGCTACTGCTTCAGCGTCTCCAGAAACCGCACCGGCTCGCCCTGCGAGGCCGTCACCAGCTCGCCCTGCCACATCACGCGGCGGCCGCGGACGAAGGTGCCGACGGGCCAACCGGTGACGCGCAACCCGTCATAGGGGGTCCAGCCAGCTTTCGACGCCACCCATTTGTTGGTGATGGTCTCGCTGCGCTTCAGATCGACGACCGTGAAATCGGCGTCGTAGCCGGCGGCGATGCGGCCCTTGCAGGCCATGTTGTAGAGGCGCGCGGGGCCGGCGCTGGTGAGATCGACGAAGCGCGCCAGAGAAAGCCGGCCCGCATTGACGTGATCGAGCATCAGGGGGACCAGCGTCTGCACGCCGGTCATGCCGGAGGGCGAAGCCGGGTAGGTCTTCTGCTTCTCCTCCAGCGTATGCGGGGCGTGGTCGGAGCCGAGCACGTCGATGATGCCCTGCTCGATGCCGCGCCAGATGCCGGCGCGGTGATCGGCGCCGCGCACGGGCGGGTTCATCTGCGCGAGCGTGCCGAGCCGCTCGTAGCATTCGGGGGCAACCAGCGTGAGGTGGTGCGGCGTCGCTTCGCAGGAGGCGACGTCCTTGTGGTCGCGCAGGAACTCGATCTCTTCCTTGGTCGAGATGTGCAGCACGTGGATGCGCTTTCCGGTCTCGTGCGCGAGCTTGACCAGGCGCTGCGTTGCCATCAGCGCCGCGGTCTCATCGCGCCACACCGGATGCGAGCGCGGGTCGCCCTCGATGCGCAGCGATTTGCGGTCGTTGAGGCGGTATTCGTCCTCGGCATGGAAGGCCGCGCGGCGGCGGATCACCTGGAAGATGCGGCGCAGGCTTTCGTCGTCCTCCACCAGCAGCGCGCCGGTCGAGGAGCCGATGAACACCTTGACGCCGGCACAGCCAGGCGCGCGTTCGAGCACCGGCAGGTCCTGCACGTTCTCGCGGGTGCCGCCGATGAAGAAGGCGAAATCGCAATGCATGCGGTGATGGGCGCGCTTCACCTTGTCGGTGAAGGTGGCTTCAGTCACGGTCAATGGAGAGGTGTTCGGCATCTCGAACACGGCGGTGACGCCGCCCATCACGGCGCTGCGCGAACCGGTCTCGAGGTCTTCCTTCTGCTCCAGCCCGGGCTCGCGGAAATGCACCTGCGTGTCCATCACGCCGGGCAGGATGTGCAGGCCCTTGCAGTCGATGACCTCCGCGGCCGAGGCCTGCGACAATGGCCCCAGCTCGGCGATGCGGCCGCCGGTGATGCCGATATCGCGAACATTCTCGCCGTCCTGGTTGACGACGGTGCCGCCTTTGAGGATCACATCGAAACGCTGGGTCATGGCTGAAGGCCCTTCTCATCCCCAAGCGCAGGGCTCGAGGTCTTGTCGTTTATGCCTCGCGGGCTTACGTTCCGGAGCAACATGTCGCAAGAGATTTTCGCATGAAATCAGCGTTTCTTCCCGACCGGGGCGTGGTCAAGGTCGCGGGCGAGGATGCGCGCAACTTCCTCAACGGCCTGGTCACGACCGACCTCGACAGGCTGAAACCGGGGCTGGGGCGATTCGGCGCGCTGCTGACGCCGCAGGGCAAGATCATCGTGGATTTCCTGATCACGGAAGTCCCCGCGGGTCACGGCGGCGGGTTCCTGATCGACTGCCCCAAAGCGCTGGCCGAGAGCTTCGCCACCAAGCTGAAATTCTACAAGCTGCGCGCCAAGGTCACGGTGGAAAACCTTGATCTCGGCGTGCTCGCCGCATGGGACGGCCAGCCTGCGGCGCAGCCGGACCTCGCCTTCGCTGATCCTCGCAACGAAGCGCTCGGCACCCGCATCCTGATCCCTGAGGATCTCAAACAGAAACTCTCCGACCTCATCGGGGCCGAGCTGGTCGACGCCGCCGAATACGAGGCGCACCGCATCGCGCTCGGCGTGCCGCGCGGCGGGCTTGATTTCATGTACAGCGATGCGTTTCCGCACGAGACCAACATGGACCGTCTTGCCGGCGTCGACTTCGACAAGGGCTGCTATGTCGGCCAGGAGGTCGTCTCGCGCATGCAGCATCGCGGCACCGCGCGTACCCGCACCGTGAAGGTGCTGCTCGATGGTCCCTCGCCCGAGGCCGGCGCGACCATTCTTGCCGGCGACAAGCCGGTCGGCACCATCGGCTCGACATCCGGCGGCAAGGGCATTGCGCTGGTGCGCATCGACCGTGTCGCAGACGCGCTCGATGCCGGCCAGCCCCTCACCGCAGGCGGCCTCGTCTTGAAGCTTGCGGAACCGGACGTCGTTCGCATTCCAGCCAAGCAACCCATCGCATGAGCCGCGCTCCCCGCCTGCACCCCGACGGAAAGACCCGCTGCCCCTGGCCGGGCGATGACCCGTTCTATGTTGCCTATCACGACACCGAATGGGGCGTGCCGGAATATGACGACCGCGCGCTGTACGAAAAGCTGATCCTCGACGGCTTCCAGGCCGGCCTGTCCTGGATCACGATCCTGCGCAAGCGCGACAATTTCCGCAAAGCCTTCGACGATTTCCAGCCGGAGAAGATCGCGCGCTACAATGCCAAGAAGGTGCACGCGCTGATGAACGATGCCGGCATCGTGCGCAACCGCGCCAAGATCGACGGCACGATCGCGAGCGCGAGATCGTATCTCGACATCATGGAGAAGGGTCCCGGCTTCTCGAAACTGCTGTGGGACTTCATGGACGGAAGGCCCAAGGTCAATCATTTCAAGACCACCGCGAGCGTGCCGGCCTCGACGCCGCTGTCGGTGCAAATCTCGAAGGATCTATCCTCGCGCGGCTTCAAATTCGTCGGCCCGACCATCGTCTATGCCTTCATGCAGGCGACCGGCATGGTCAACGACCACCTCGTCGACTGCCACTGTCACGCCAGCTGCAGCAAGACGCAGCGCAAGCCGCGCCTCAAGGTCAAATGACGGCGAAGAAGACTGCACGCGACGTGGCGTCCCGCGCCTGGCAGCGCATGCTGTCGGGACGGCGGCTCGATCTGCTCGATCCCTCCCCGCTCGATGTCGAGATCGCCGACATCGCCCATGGGCTGGCGCGCGTCGCGCGCTGGAACGGGCAGACCGTTGGCACGCACATCTTTTCGGTCGCGCAGCACACGCTGCTGGTGGAGACCGTGATGCGGCACGAGATGCCGCGGGTCGACCAGCGCATGCGGCTCGCAGCGCTGCTGCATGATGCGCCCGAATATGTCATCGGCGACATGATCTCTCCGTTCAAGGCGGTGCTCGACGGCCATTACAAGGCGGTGGAGAAACGCCTGCTCGGCGCCATCCATGTCCGCTTCGGACTGCCACCGGTGCTGCCCGAGGAGGTCACGCTGGCGATCAAGGCCGCCGATCGCGGGGCGGCCTATCTGGAAGCGACCGAGCTTGCCGGCTTCAGCGAAAGCGAGGCGCGGCGCCTGTTCGGCAAGGATCCCGGCCTCTCCGACAGCGTCCGGCGCGACTATCTGACGCCGTGGACTGCGGCCCGGGCCGAGAAGCAGTTTCTGGAGCGGTTTGGCGCGGTGTTCGCGTAGGTGCCGTAGGGTGGGCAAAGGTGCACTTGCGCCGTGCCCACGTCCTTTCGCGTTTGCGACAAAGGTGGTGGGCACGCTCCGCTTTGCCCACCCTACGGCACCGGCTATACTCGGCGGCAAAAAGGTCCCCCATGATCCACGTCTGTTCCCTCGCCGCGCTTCCCGAAACCGTCCGCCTTACCAGGGCCAGCCACGTGCTGACCGTGATGGCCAATGTCGAGCAGGTGGCACGGCCGGTGTCCGTGCTGCCCGCCAACCATCTCAAGGTCTCGATGGATGACATCACCGAGGAGATGGACGGTTTCGTGGCACCGTCCGAGACCCATATCGATCAGGTGCTGAACTTCGTCCGCGGCTGGGACCGCAGTGCGCCGCTGGTGGTGCATTGCTATGCCGGCATCAGCCGCTCCACCGCGAGCGCGTTTGCGGCGGTGTGCGCGCTCAATCCGAACCGCGACGAGCTCGAGATCGCCAGGAAGATCCGCTCGGCCTCGCCGATCGCCTCGCCGAACCGGCGCATCGTCGGCCTTGCCGATCGTGCGCTGGGACGCGACGGTCGCATGCTGCGCGCGCTCGACGAGATCGGCCCCGGCGCGATGATGGTCGAGGGCCGCCCCTTCGTGATCGAGCTCGAATGACAGCTGCGCGCGACACCGCAGGTGCGCTCCCTCTCCCGCTTGCGGGGGAGGGTTGGGGTGGGGGTATCTCCGCATTGGGACACCCCCCTAGAGGAGAAAGCCCTCACCCGGCGCTACGCGCCGACCTCTCCCGCAAGCGGGAGAGGTTACAGCGAGTCCGCGGCGAGATCTGCTCAACCAACGAAGACATTCTTTCCGCAACCCCCGCGATATCAGCCGCATGAGCGAGACGCTGCTGACGCCGATCGAGATCGGCCTGACCGCGGCGATCGTCGCGATCGAGGGGCATGAGCCGCTGATCCTCACCGCGCGCGGCAATGACGGGCTTGCCGGCCTGCCGTTCGGCCCGTTCGACGCGCTCGCGCATCGCACCTTCGACATCGGCCTGCGCGCCTGGGTCGAGGAACAGGCGGGCTTGCGGCTCGGCTATGTCGAGCAGCTCTACACCTTCGGCGATCGCGGCCGCCATGCCGAGGCTGGCGACACCGGCGCGCATATGGTGTCGATCGGTTATCTCGCATTGACGCGCGCGGTGGATGGCGAGCTTGCAGCCAATGCGGCGAGCTTCGCGCCATGGTATCGCTTCTTCCCCTGGGAAGACCGGCGCGAGGAGCCGCCGGCGATCATCGCCCGCGACATCATTCCCGCGCTGACCGAATGGGCCGCGGAGGAGACGCCGGAGACGACGCGCGCGCTGCCGCGCAGGGATCGCGTGCGGTTCTATTTCGGCCTCGACGGGGCGGCCTGGGACGAGGAGCGGGTGCTCGACCGCTACGAGCTCCTGTACGAGGCCGGGCTGGTCGAGGAGGCGCGGCGCGACGGCCGCCCTGCGGCATTAGCGCGCAAGACGCTTCCCCCGCTCGGGACCTCGATGCAGTTCGATCACCGCCGGATTCTCGCCACGGCGATCGCGCGGCTGCGTGCAAAACTGAAGTATCGTCCTGTCGTCTTTGAACTTTTGCCGCCCGAATTCACACTTACCGAACTGCAGCATACGGTCGAGGCAATCTCCGGCCGGCACCTGCACAAGCAGAATTTCCGCCGCCTGGTCGAAATGGAAGCCTTGGTCGAACCGACCGGGGTGATGTCGACACAGACGGGCGGACGGCCGGCGGCGCTCTATCGCTTCCGGCGCGACGTGCTCCAGGAGCGGCCCGCGCCGGGCTTGCGCGTGCGCTCCCGGCGTTGACCCGACATACTATGTGACCGGCCCCTGCCCGCCGGTCGCCTGGAGGCTTTATGTTCGACGGCCCGTTTGACGTCTTTGCGTGGATCATTGCGATCGCCGCCTTCCTGATCGCGATCAAGGCTTCCAGCCAGGCGGCCGAGCTGCGCCGGCGACTGAATTCGCTCGAAGAGATGTTCTACGCGCAACGGCAGGTGCAGCCGCCGCCGCTCATGCCCGCGCAGGAGCAGGCCCCCGCGCCCGCGACGACGGCCGCCGAGCCGCCGCCGCTTGCGCCCGAAGCCGAACCGGCGCCGCCGCCACTCGTCACCGAAGAGCTTTCACCGCCGCCGCTCGAAGCGAGCCCCGCGGCTGCCGCACTACCTCCAGTGCCGACTGCTGCGCCCGGCTTCGAGGAGCAGCTCGGCACCCGCTGGGTAGTGTGGATCGGCGGCCTGGCACTGGCGCTGGGCGGCTTCTTCATGGTGCGCTATTCGATCGAGGCCGGCCTGCTCGGCCCCGGCGTGCGCGTGTTCCTGGGCGGCCTGTTCGCAGCTGCGCTGCTCGGGGCCGGCGAGTGGTCGCGGCGCAAGGAAAGCATTTCCAACATCCAGGCGCTGCCGATCGCCAACATCCCGGCGATCCTCACCGCCGCAGGTACCGCGGTGGCGTTTGCGACCATCTATGCCGCCTATGCGCTCTACGGCTTCCTCGTGCCCGCCACTGCCTTCGTGTTGCTCGGCATCGTGGCCATGTGCACGCTTGCCGCGGCGCTGCTGCACGGGCCGGCGCTGGCCGGCCTCGGCGTGGTCGGCGCCTTCGTGACGCCGCTGCTCGTCTCCAGCGGCAAGCCGGATTATTGGGCCCTCTACATCTATCTCGCCATCGTCACCGCCGCGAGCTTCGGCCTCGCGCGCATCCGGCTGTGGCGCTGGCTGGCGGTCACGACGATCGCCTTTGCCGTGCTCTGGATATTCCCGGGCCTGGATAGCGAAGAGTTGCAGGTCGCGCCGCACGCCTTCCATGTCATCGCAGGCTTCGTGCTCGCCGTGCTGCTCGTCGTCTGCGGCTTCATGTTCGGCCCCAGCATCGAGGACGGCGAGATCGAGCCGGTCTCATCGAGCTCGCTCGGCGCCTACCTGTTCGGCGCCATGCTGATCGTGCTGTCGAGCGCACATGCGGATCTGGCGCTGATCGCGTTCACGCTTCTCGTCGGCGCGACGCTTCTCGTCGCCTGGCGTGCGCCGGCGGCCACCGGCGCGCTCGGTGCGGCGGCAGCGACCGTCTTCATCGTGTTCGCCGAATGGGCGGTGCGCGCCAATCCCGACATGCTGGTGCTGCCGGGCGGCCCCATCGCAGGTGTTGGACCGGCCGCGATCGACAGCTCGGTGACGCTGCATCTGGTGATGGCCGCGATCTTCGCCGTCGGCTTTGGCGTTGCGGGCTTCCTCGCGCAGGGTCGCTCCAACTCTGCAATCATTCCCGTGGTGTGGTCGGCCGCAGCCGTCGCCACGCCGATCGCGATCCTCATCGCGCTCTACGCCCGCATCGCCCATCTCGACCGCTCGATCCCGTTCGCGATCCTCGCGGTGCTGCTTGCCGCCGCCTTCGGTGCTGCGACCGAAGCGCTTACACGGCGCGAAACCCGGCCGGGCGTCGCCGTCTCCACCGCCCTGTTCGCGACCGGCACGCTCGGCGCGCTGGCGCTGGCGCTGACCTTCGCGCTGGAGAAGGGCTGGCTCACCATCGCGCTGGCGCTGATGTCGCTCGGCACCGCCTGGATCTTGATGCAGCGGCCAATCCCGTTCCTGCGCTGGCTCGCTGCCATCTTCGCCGGCATCGTCACCGCGCGCATCGGCTACGATCCGCGCATCGTCGGCGATGCCGTCGGCACCACGCCGATCTTCAACTGGCTGCTCTGGGGCTATGGCCTGCCGGCGGCCTCGTTCTGGGCCGCGAGCATCTTCCTGCGCCGCCGCGCCGACGATGCGCCGCTGCGCATGGTCGAGACCGCGGCGATCCTGTTCACCGCGCTGCTCGCCTTCATGGAGATCCGGCACTTTGCCACCAACGGCCGGATGACCTCGCCGCCGTCGCTGCTCGAATTCGCCCTGCAGGTCTGCGTCATGCTCGCGATGGCGATCGGGCTGGAGCGCTTGCGGCTGCGCAGCCGCAGCATCGTGCACAATGTCGGCGCGGTCGTGCTGACGGCGATCGGCGGTCTCATCAGCGTGTTCGGCCTGCTGATCCTGGAGAACCCGCTGATCTGGCGCATCGACGTCGGCGGCGCCGTGTTCAACCTGCTGCTGCTCGGCTATGCGCTGCCGGCCGTGCTGATGCTGCTGCTGTCCTACGCAGTGGTCGGGATGCGCGGCAAGGTCTACGCCAACACGATTGCGGGCGGCGCGCTGGTGTTCGCGCTCGCCTATGTCACGCTGGAGATCCGCCGCTTCTATCACGGCCCGATCCTCTCCACCGGCGCGACGACGGGCGCCGAGCAATACACCTACTCGATCGGCTGGCTCGCCTTCGGCGTGGCGTTGCTGGGGGTCGGCATTCTCGTCAACTCGGAGCGCGCACGGCTGGCCTCGGCTGCCGTCATCGCGCTGACGATCCTGAAGGCCTTCGTCATCGACATGTCGACGCTGACGGGCGTCTACCGCGCGTTGTCGTTCATGTGCCTCGGCGTCGTGCTGGTCGCGATCGGCTGGCTGTACCAGCGCATTCTGTTCCGGCGGCAGGTCGCACCGCCGCCGGCTCCGCAGGCGAGCGCGTAAAGATCAGGCCGCGCGGACCGATTCCAGGAACTGCGCGACCTCGACCTTCAGGCGGGTGCTGTCGGTCGCCAGCGACTTCGCCGCCGAGAGCACTTCGCCCGAGGCCGAGCCGGTGTCGATCGCGCCGCGCTGCACGTCGGTGATGTTGGACGAGACTTCCTGCGTGCCGAGCGAGGCCTGCTGGACGTTGCGGGAAATCTCCTGCGTTGCGGCGCCCTGCTCCTCGACGGCGGCGGCGATGGCCGAGGACACTTCGGACAATCGCTCGATGGTGCCGCCGATCTCCTGGATGGCGCTGACGGATTCCTGCGTTGCAGACTGAATGCCTGCAACCTGCGCCCCGATCTCGCCGGTCGCTTTCGCGGTCTGCTCGGCCAATGCCTTGACCTCGGAGGCGACGACGGCAAAGCCGCGACCGGCTTCGCCGGCGCGCGCCGCTTCGATGGTCGCATTCAGCGCCAGGAGGTTGGTCTGGCCGGCGATGGTGTTGATGAGCTCGACGACGTCGCCGATGCGGGAGGCCGCCTGCGACAGCGCGTTGACGCGATCGTTGGTCCGCGCCGCCTGCTCGACGGCTTCCGCGGCCATCCGCGCCGAATCCTGCACGCGGCGGCTGATCTCGGTGATCGAGGACGACAGCTCCTCCGAGGCGGACGCCACCGCCTGGACGTTGGTGGAAGCCTCCTCGGACGCTGCCGCAACGACGGTTGCGAGTTGCTGGCCGCGCTGCGCCGTGCCGCTCAGCGTGGCCGCGGAGGCCTCGAGCTCGGTCGAGGCCGAAGACACGGTCTCGACGACCTCGCCGATCATGGCCTCGAAATTGCGCGTGATGGCATCGACGCGGCGACCACGTTCGATCTTGGCTTCGGCGTCGCGTGCGGCCGCCTCATCGGCGGCTTTCTTGGCAACCAGTGCTTCCTTGAAGATCTGGAGCGCATCCGCCATCGAGCCGATCTCGGTCTTCTCGCCGCGATGTGGCACTTCGGCCGAGAGGTCTCCTTCGCCGAGCGACTGCATCGGACGAATGATCGAGGCGATGCCGCGAGAGACGTCGCGCACGAGATAATAGGCGGCGCCGATCGCGATCACGACTGACAGCACGATGATGCCGACCAGGACGCGGAAGATCGTGGCGTAGCTGTCGGCCGCCTGCTTGGTCTCCAGCTCGGCGCCCTGGTTATTGAGCTCGATGCCCTTCTGAAGCAGGGGATCGGCGGCCTGGGCCATCTTGGCGACCTTGGTCTGCAACATCTCGTTGGCGTCGGTCGGGAAGCGGCCGACGCTCTTGCGCGACAGCGCCATCGTCTCCTGCACGCCGTTCAGATATTCGCCCCACGCCTTGCTCCATTGCTCATAGAGCGCGCGCTCTTCGGCGACCGTGATCAGCGGCTCGTAGACCTTGCGCGTCTTCTCGATGCGCTCACGCAAGCCGGCCAGCCGCTTCTCGGCGGCTTCCTTGCCTTCGGCGGTGTCCTGCATCAGGTGCAAACGGAGCGCGACGCGCAGCTCGTTGATGTCTGCGCGCATGGACCCGAGCGCTCGCACGCTCGGCAGCCAGCTCTGTGCAATCTCGACCGTGTGAGCGTTGATATTCTGCATGGTGCCGATCGCCGTCACGCCGACACCGGCGAGCGACAGAACGAGGACCGACAGCACGGTCAGAAGCTTGAAAACGATCGACAACTTCGACATCACACAAATCCCGATGATACCCTGGCAGCGCGCACGTCACCCGCGCCACAGGCGTCACGACGGACGGCCGGGCGAAGGTCAGTTCAACAATGCTGGCTGGTTCTTATCCCGTAAGATTGCGCCCCATAATTGCAAGCAGGCGTTAACAGGAGCCTACGTAAAACTACGGGTCGGTCTCGTCGGGCGTTATTTTCTCCGCAACCGTCTCGTGCTGCTGCACGGACACCTCGTGCTGCGACGCGAAACACGACGCACCACCACATGCACCGGACGACCGCCTCAGGCCGCCCGTACCGAGTCCAGAAAGCGCGCGACCTCGCTCTTGAGCCGGTTGCTCTCCTGCGACAGCGACTGCGCGGCCGAATGCACCTGCGCCGAGGCAGCCCCGGTCTCGCCGGAGCCGCGCTGGACGTCGGCGATGTTCGACGACACTGAGGAAGTGCCTTGCGCGGCGTGCTGGATGTTGCGGGAGATCTCCTGCGTGGCGGCGCCCTGTTCCTCCACTGCAGCGGCAATGGTCGACGAGATCTCCGACATCTTCGCGATGGTGTCACCGATCTCCTTGATCGCGCCGACGGATTCGTCTGTCGCAGTCTGGATCGCACCGATGTGCTGACCGATCTCGCCGGTGGCTTTCGCGGTCTGCTCGGCAAGCGCCTTCACTTCGGTCGCGACCACCGCAAAACCCTTGCCGGCTTCGCCCGCCCGCGCCGCTTCGATCGTCGCGTTGAGTGCCAGGAGGTTGGTCTGCGCGGCGATGGTGTTGATCAGCTCGACCACGTCGCCGATGCGGGAAGCCGCCTTGGTCAGCTCGGCGACGCGCGCATTGGTGCGCTGGGCCTGCCCGACGGCGACGTCGGCGACACGCGCCGATTCCTGCACCTGGCGGCTGATCTCGGAGACCGAGGAGGTCAATTCCTCGCTCGCGGACGACACCGACCGCACGTTGGCGGACGCCTCCTCCGAGGCCGCCGCTACGGCGGTGGCAAGCCCGTTGCCGCGCTCGGCGGCGTGGGTCAGCGTGTTCGACGACGCTTCGAGCTCGGTTGCCGCCGACGACACCGTCTCGATGATCTCTCCGACGGCGCCTTCGAACGTATCGGCGAGCCGTTGCATGTCGAGCTTGCGCTGCTCTCGCCCACGCGCGTCCGCTTCGGCCTGCTCGGCGCGCAGTCGCTCGGCTTCCGCCATGTTGGTCTTGAAGACCGCGACCGCGCCGGCCATCTCGCCGATCTCGTCGTTGCGGCCGACGCCGGGGATCACGACGGAGGTGTCACCGTTTGCCAGACCGGTCATCGACCGCACCATGGCGATCAGCGCGGTCGAGATCGAGCGGCCAGTGAAGAAGGACACGCTTCCCACCAGCAGGATGGAGCATCCGAGTGCGACCCACATCCACAGCTTGATCGAGGCCCGCATCGACTCTTCGGCGGCCTTCGCCGCGTCATATCGCTGACTGACGGTCTTTTCGATCTCGTCGAGCACGGGCTCGATGGTGCGGAATTCCTTGGACATCGCCGAGCCGTGCGCGGCCAGATCCTGCGCGCCGGCTACCCACGCCACGAAGTCGTCCTGGTATTTGGAGAGCTTCTTGCCGATATCGGCCTTGACGGCCGGCGGGATCGCCGAAGCCTCGATTTGCCCGGAGAATTCCGTAGCCGTCTTCTTCAGGGCGTCGAGGTATTTCGGGTCGCGGCGCAACATGAAATCTTTCTCGTGACGACGCATCGTCAGCATGCCGCTGGTGAGCCTCGGATCGTCGACGTCCTTGAGCTTGGTCTCGATGTCGTGGACCGCCGTGCGCAACGAGCCTGACAACCCCAGGGTCTCGTTCAATCCAAGCTTGACCTCGGCCCGTTCGACGGCCGCGAATTCGCTCACATATCTCTCGAACCCGGTGCGGACCAGTGACGCCTTTTCCCCGACTGCCGCGTACCCTGCCGCACGCGTCGCGCTGCCGAGACGATCAAGATTGTGGGTAATGTCGGAAGCAAGTTCGGCGTGACGCTTCGCATAGGACTGATCGCGGCGAAGCTGGAAATCCTTCTCGGCCCGGCGCGCTTCGAGCAATTGATGGGTGATCCGCTGGTTCAGATCGGACAGCCTGCGCGCCTCTTCGGCGGCGTTGCGAGACGTGTCCTGGGAGAGGCTGCCAATCTGGTAGATCGTGCCGAAGGCGACGAGCCCGATGAGGCCGAACAGTCCGATCGCCATGACCTTGTGAGTGAGGCGAATGGAAATGCCACTCATGAATGTGCTCCAACGATTGAGACGCAATACGCGAAGGACGACTCAGCATCCGGGAAATTGCGGCAATCATGACTGCGTCGCTTTTCCGGAAAGTTAACCCCGCGCGCCGAGGGTCGCGGCGTCGAATTACGAACGCGCGCAACCGCCGCGCAGTCACGCGGTGGTTGCAAGCAGATCTGCCGAGGAATGTCGCGGTTCAGGCGGCGCGCACGGTGCCGAGAAACTTGCCGACCTCGAGCTTGAGGCGGTTGCTGTCGCCGGACAGCGATTGCGCCGCCGCCAGCACCTGCGAGGATGCCGAGCCGGTTTCGCTCGCGCCATGCTGCACGTCGGTGATGTTGGAGGACACCTGATGGGTGCCTTCTGCCGCTTGCTGCACGTTGCGGGAGATCTCCTGCGTCGCCGCGCCCTGCTCTTCGACGGCAGCCGCGATGGTCGAGGAAATCTCCGACAGCTTCTCAATGGTGTCGCTGATGTCCCTGATGGCGCCGACTGAATGCTCGGTCGCGGTCTGGATGCTGGCGATCTGCTGGCCGATCTCGCCGGTCGCCTTCGCAGTCTGCTCGGCGAGCGCCTTGACCTCGGAGGCGACGACGGCAAAGCCGCGGCCCGCCTCGCCGGCGCGCGCAGCCTCGATGGTCGCATTGAGCGCCAGGAGATTGGTCTGGCCGGCGATGGTGTTGATCAGCTCGACCACGTCGCCGATCCGCGCCGCCGCCTTCGACAATTCGCCGACGCGGTCGGTCGTGGTGCGGGCCTGGCTGACCGCTTCGCTGGCGACGCGCGCGGATTCCTGCACCTGGCGGCTGATCTCCGTGATCGACGACGACAGCTCTTCGGTCGCCGACGCCACCGACTGCACGTTGGTGGACGCCTCTTCGGAGGCGGCAGCAACCATGGTGGTGAGCTCCTGTCCGCGCGCCGCAGTCGACGTGAGCGTCGACGCAGACGCTTCCAGTTCAGTCGCGGCCGATGACACGGTATCGACGATCTCGCCGATCGCCGCCTCGAAGCCATCGGCCAGCTTGGACATCTCGGCCTTGCGTTGCGCGGCTGCAGCCTGATCCTGCCTGATCTTGGCCTCGGCCTCCTCGCGCGCCTTCTGTTCGGACACGATCTTGAACTTCTCGACAGCCGCCGCGACACCACCGACCTCGTCCTTGCGGCCGAGACCGGGCAGCACCACGGAAAAGTCGCCGCCGGCGAGCTTGTCCATGGCCACCGTGAGCGCGCGGATCGGCCGTGCGATGGTAAGGAACGACGTGAGCCAGGAGCCGAGGAGGACGAGCGCCGTGAAAGCGCCGACGACCATTGCGATATGCTCGCTGGACGCCATCTCCCGCGCGGAGGCCGCAATCTCCTCTTCGCTTCTGTGCCTGGCGACGTCGGCAATCTGATTGGCAGCCTGGTCTATTTCGCCTGCGATCGGCAACGTGACCTCGCGGGCGAGACGCGTCCCCTCATCGACGAGCTTGGCGAGGCGAGTAGCGGCATCCTCGCCCGTGAGAGCCACGGCGGCACCGCGCACGGATGCGAGCTGCTGAGCTCCCTTGAGGTAGTTCGCCGTGAGGACCTTGAGCTTCTCTATCCTCGCGCGGTTTTCCGGCACGTGCGAGAGCGTGAGCATTGCGTCGGCAAGCTTCACCAAATGACCGGCGCGTTCGACCAGCGCGTCGCGCGCCTTCTGCAGTTCATCTGAATTATTGGCGAGGCGGATGTCGCGTGCGGCGAGCTGCATGGCGCGCGCCGCGAGCTTGGATTCGACTGCCTCGCGTGCGAGCTCCTGCTGCTCGGACGCCGTCTGGCTGGACCGGCGCACGTTGCCGTTTCCGATCACCTGACCTGCTATCATCGCGAGGACCAGGAGGATGCCGACCGCCGATGAGATCGCCAGCTTGGTCCCAATCCGCAAATTCTGAACGAGGCTCAACATGGGCATGCTCCCCCTAGGGAATGCGCGGCCGAGTCATTGCCAGCCGCCCTCGGCGTTGATCGCCCTTGTCCAAAAAGTATGCGTTCACCATTCCAATTTGGTTAACGCGGCCTCCCGGCAAATACGGGATCGGTAGGAAAACCCCTTGAATTTCAGCACGGTATGCGCGCTTAACAGGTTAATCACACGCAGTGATAGGACCCGTTACGCTCTCACCGACGAGACTGATGCGGAAGACCGGCTTCTTGTCCTCGTCGAGCAGCTCCATGCACCATTCGGCGTTCGGCTTCAGGCTGCGCGCGATGCCGCCGAGCAGATTGGCGCAGACCTCGGTCATCTCGGTCCAGGCGGCTGTGCGATCGTCGAACTCGTACGGCTGGTCGGCGGCGCCGGAATAGCGACCGGTGCTGATGCGGAAAAAGTACAGCGACATCGTTGAACCCTTTTATCGGGCCGCGCCCCCCCGGCCGTCCGCAAACTGGCGCGCGAACAGCTACCAACGCATGAAAGCCGCCGTCCGTATGACTACGGCGCGGCGGCTTGGCGTTCGATGAACGTCTTCAACGACAAAGTGCGCGGGCTATCCCGTGCAGCCGACTCACTGGGTGGAACGGCGCAGCTCCAGCGGGCCCTCGTTCCTGGCGGGCTCCGACTTCACCGGCTCGAGCCGGCTGCTCTCGACACGCGGCGTCTCGACGCGCGCGGCAACTTCGGTGTTGGACGCGCCGACGGAACCGGTGTGCTCTGTCCTGTGCAGCGAGCGCGGGCGCGCCGCAGCGCGCGCCATCAGCATCTGGTTGCCGCCCTGGTGATGGAAGTCGCAATAGGCGAAGCCCATCCCCGACACCGAGCCGCGGAAGCTGCGATCGTCGGTCTTTTCCAGGTTGAAACAAGGCTCGAATGGAATGCCCTTGATCGAGGCGCAGACATTCTGGCCACGGATCTGGAGCGTATTGCCGGGCAGGCGGAGATGCTTGACCGGGCCCGCGCCGGAGAACTGCACCGCACCGGCGGCGCCGAGATCGTCCAGGATGCGGCCCGCGCCGCGGGTGCCGTCGAAACAGGTGAAGGCAAACACTTTGCCTGCCACGAAGCGACGCGCCTCGTCGGCGTTCATGCTTCCGGCAAGGGCCGGCGCAAACGTTGCTGCCGCCGTGACAGCCCCCAACACAATACGCGCAAGCATGCTCAACTCCGAACTAACCCCCGCGGCGGGCGATGCCTTATCTCTTTACCCGCTGCTTACCATACTAACCATGGCGACATTGAAGCAGCTTGGTTGGTAAAGTCTGAACGCCATTAGACAATTTTTACCACGATGCGGCCGCGGACTTGGCCGGCCAGGATTTTTGCGCCCCACTCCGAAACCTGATCAAGAGGAATTTCGTGAGTGATTTCAGACAGTTTCGTTCGATCCAGATCTGACGCCAGGCGCTGCCAGGCGGCTTTCCGCGGCTCGATCGGGCACATCACGGAATCGATGCCGAGAAGGCACACCCCGCGCAAAATGAAAGGCGCGACGGATGACGGCAGGTCCATGCCGGCGGCCAGGCCGCAGGCCGCGATGGCCCCGCCGTATTTCGTCATCGAGAGCAGATTCGCCAGCGTGGTCGAGCCGACGCTGTCGACGCCACCCGCCCAGCGCTCCTTTGCGATCGGCTTAGCCGGCGCCGACAATTCGTTGCGGTCGATGATTTCGGCTGCTCCCAAGTGCTTCAGATAGTCGGCCTCCGAGGCGCGGCCGGTCGAGGCGATGACGTGGTAGCCGAGCTTCGAGAGCACGGCGGTGGCGACCGAGCCGACGCCACCGGCAGCACCCGTCACCACCACAGGGCCGCTCTTCGGCGAGAGACCGTGCTTCTCCAGTGCCAGCACCGAGAGCATCGCAGTGAAGCCGGCGGTGCCGATTGCCATGGCATCGCGTGCCGACAGGCCTTGCGGCAAGGCGACCAGCCAGTCGCCCTTCACCCGTGCCATCTCGGCATAGGCGCCGAGATGGGTCTCGCCCATGCCCCAGCCGGTGCAGACGACCTTGTCGCCCGCTTTCCATTGCGGATGCGAGGATTGCTCGACCGTGCCGGCGAAGTCGATGCCGGCGATCATCGGGAAGCGGCGCACCACCGGCGCCTTGCCGGTGAGCGCGAGGCCGTCCTTGTAGTTCAGCGTCGACCATTCCACGCGGACGGTGACGTCGCCGTCCATCAGCTCGGCTTCATCGAACTGCGTCAGCGCGGCAGTGGTGCCCTTGTCCGCCTTGTCGATCCGGATCGCCTTGAATGTGGCCACAGCTGAACTCCCTGACTGGTTTGACCGGGATGTTTAGCCGATCAGGCAGGCTGCGCAACCGCCCGAACGACAGGTTTCTCCACGATCGGAAGATTGATCAGCGCGGAAAGCACGCCGAACAGGATCGAGAGCCACCAGATCGGCGTATAGGAACCGAAGCGTTCGAAGACGATGCCCCCTAACCAGACGCCGAGGAAGCCGCCGACCTGATGGCTGACGAAGGCAAAGCCGTACAGCGTCGCAAGCCAGCGCGTGCCGAACATCAGCGCCACCAGCGCCGAGGTCGGGGGCACCGTGGACAGCCAGGTCAGGCCGGAGACCGCACCGAACGCGATCGCCGAGAACGGCGTGATCGGGAACGAAATGAAGGCGAGGGTTGCGAGCGCACGCGTGAAGTAGATGGCCGAGAGGATGTAGCGCTTGGGTAGCGAGTTCTGGAGATAGCCGACGCTGAGCGAGCCGATGATGTTGAACAGGCCGATCGCCGCGATCACCCAGCCTCCGGTTTGCGTCGAGATGCCGCGATCGACCAGGAAGGCCGGCAGATGCACGGTGATGAAGGCGAGCTGGAATCCGCAGGTGAAGAAGCCGAGCACCAGCAGCACATAGGAGCGGTGACCGAAGGCTTCGGCGAGCGCCCTGGTGATGGTCTGCTCATCCGCCGGCGTCGCACTGGCCGTAGTTGCAGCCGGCGGCGTCGAGAGCGCCAGTGACAGCGGGATGATCAGCAGCATCAGGAAGCCGAACACGGAGAGGGCCTGCTGCCAGCCGAAATTGTCGATCAACGCGACGCCGATCGGTGCGAACAGGAACTGCCCGAATGATCCCGCGGCCGTGCCGGCACCGAGCGCGAGGCCGCGCTTTTCGGCCGGCAGCAGCTTGGTGAATGCCGACAGCACCAGATTGAACGAGCAGCCGGCGAGTCCGAAGCCGACCATGACGCCGGCACCGATGTTGAGCGACAGCGGCGTCGAGGAATAGCGCATCAGCAGGAGGCCGCCGGCATAGAGCAGCGCCCCGACGCACATCACCCGGAACAGGCCGAAGCGATCGGCGACCGCGCCGGCGATGGGCTGACCCAGTCCCCAAAGCAAATTCTGAAAGGCGATGGCGAGGCCAAACACGTCGCGGCCCCAGGAGAATTCATGGCTCATCGGCTGCACGAAGAAACCGAGCGCCGAGCGCGGGCCAAAGCCGAGCATGCCGATCGCGCAGCCGCACAAAATGATGACGGCGGGGGTACGCCAGCTGGAGGAACGTGAGGCCGGAGCGAGTTCGCCCACTGATGTCGACATGGTATTTCCCGTCTGTCATTGGCGGATTCGCAAAGAGGCGGCCGCGAATGCATCATTTAATGCATTTGCATGAAAATCCCAAATCAAAAACGGTTGCATTCCACGAGGGGCTGCCGCGGGAGCATTGCGTTTCAATCTGGCCTCGCCAGACGCGTCGGACGACGACCTGACGAGATTGTGTGCGGCAGGACCTAGCCGTCCTCGGCAGAGCGTGCTATTTCTGATTTACTCATATTGAGCATATATGAGGATCGATGAAACCCCCTCCGGCCCCTCGGCCGGATTACTCAGGCCCTACATATACTCATATTGAGTATAAATGACATGCGAGGGACGCTTTAATGCCGATCACTGAAATCTACGGTCCAGACGATTTTGCCAACCGGCCGCAGGGCCATCTCGCCTCCTCTCCCCGCCCCGCACCGGCTCCCACAGCGCGCGCGCTGCCGACGCCTTCGCTGGGATGGACGGCGGAGGTCGAACGCGCCACCGCCCCGCTCTATGAGCGCGTGAAGCACGTCATCCCCCCGATCGAGTGGCCGCTGATGGCGCCGACGATCAAGGCGATCAACGACCTGAAGAAAGCGCGGGGCGCGGTGATCCTCGCCCACAACTACCAGGCGCCGGAGATCTTCCACTGCGTCGCCGACATCGGCGGCGACTCGCTGCAGCTCGCGGTCGAGGCCACCAAGGTGGAGGCCGACATCATCGTGCAGTGCGGCGTGCACTTCATGGCGGAGACCTCAAAACTGCTCAACCCGGACAAGACGGTGCTGATCCCGGATTCGCGCGCCGGCTGCTCGCTGGCCGCCAGCATCACCGGTGCCGACGTGCGCCTGCTCCGCGAAAAGTTTCCGGGCGTGCCCGTCGTCGCCTATGTCAACACCTCCGCAGAAGTGAAGGCCGAGGTCGACATCTGCTGCACCTCCTCGAACGCGGTGCAGGTGGTCGAGAGCCTGAACGCGCCAAGCGTGATCTTCCTGCCCGATCGCTATCTCGCCACTTACGTGGCCTCGAAGACCGACGTGAAGATCATCGCCTGGAAGGGCGCCTGCGAGGTGCACGAGCGCTTCAAGGGCGAAGAGCTGCGCGCCTTTCGCGAGGCCGATCCGTCCGTGCAGATCATCGCACATCCCGAATGTCCGCCGGACGTGCTGGCAGAGGCCGACTTCACCGGCTCGACCGCGCACATGATCAACTGGGTGCGCGAAAAGCGGCCACGGCGGCTGGTGATGATCACGGAATGCTCGATGGCCGACAATGTGCGCGCCGAGCTGCCTGACGTCGAGATGCTGCGCCCCTGCAATCTCTGCCCGCACATGAAGCGCATCACGCTCGCCAACATTTTGGACAGCCTGCTGACGCTCCGCGAAGAGGTGACGATCGATCCCGCGCTAGCGGATCGCGCAAGGCGCTCGGTCGAGCGGATGATCAATCTGAAGAATTAACAACACATGCAGCGTCACACACAGCTGTCCTCCCGGACAAGCGTAGCGCAGATCCGGGATCCCCGCGCGAGCGCTCGCGCTCGTCGCGCTGACCACAGGAAGATGTTTGGCGAAGAAAGGCAACGCGCAGCTTCGCACAACAACTTCCGCCGCGGCGTATGGGTCCCTGCGTTCGCAGGGACGACGGCAGAGTGAATGGAGAGAACAATGACCAACAACATCCACAACCTCACCCGCACCGACGATATCGTCATCGTCGGCGGCGGCCTTGCCGGACTGTTCTGCGCGCTGAAGCTCGCGCCGCGGCCGGTGACGTTGATCTCGGCCGCGCCGCTCGGACGAGGCGCATCATCCGCATGGGCGCAAGGCGGCATCGCCGCGGCGGTGGCCGAGGGTGACACGCCCGAAGCCCACGCCACCGACACCATCGCGGTCGGCGGCGGCCTCGTCGACGAGGCGGTCGCACTTGGGATCGCGCGCGAGGCCGCGCCGCGCATCCACGATCTCCTGACCTATGGCGTCCCCTTCGATCGCGATCTCGAAGGCAGGCTCGCCGTGGGACGCGAAGCGGCACATTCGGCCCGGCGCATCGTGCATGTGCGAGGCGACGGTGCCGGTGCCGCGATCATCGCGGCCTTGAGCGACGCGGTGCGCCGCACGCCGTCGATCCGTGTCATCGAAGGGCTCGTCGCCGAAGCCCTCTTGGCCGAGAACGGTGCCGTCGCCGGCCTTCAACTGCGCGAAGCCGGCAATCCCACGGCTCGACCGTTCCTGCTCGCTGCGCGCGCGGTAGTGCTTGCCACAGGCGGCATCGGACATCTCTACGCCGTCACGACCAATCCAATGGAAGCCCGCGGCTCCGGCCTCGCCATCGCCGCGCGTGCCGGTGCCGTGATCGCCGATCCGGAATTCGTGCAGTTCCACCCGACCGCCATCATGGTCGGCCGCGATCCCGCACCACTCGCGACTGAAGCACTGCGTGGTGAAGGGGCAACGCTGATCAATGGCAATGGCGAGCGCTTCATGCCGGCGCGTCACCCGCTCGCGGAGCTTGCGCCGCGCGACATCGTGGCCCGCGGCGTATTCGCCGAGATCGCGGCCGGTCGCGGCGCCTTCCTCGATGCGCGGCAGGCGCTGGGCGCGCGCTTCGCTGACAAATTTCCAACCGTGCATGCGAGCTGCATTGCCGCCGGCATCGATCCGGCCACGCAAGCCATCCCGATTGCGCCCGCCGCGCACTACCACATGGGCGGCATCGCCGTGGATGCGCGCGGCCGCAGCTCGATCGACGGACTCTGGGCCGGCGGCGAGGTGTCGTCGACCGGCGCGCACGGCGCCAACCGGCTCGCCTCGAACTCGCTGCTGGAGGCGGTGGTCTACGCCGCGCGCATCGCCGACGACATCGCCGGCCGCTCGATCCCCGCGCCCGCCCGCCTCCCCGACGCATTGGTGACACCGCGCGGCGGCACGCCGGATGCTCTGGCCGGGAAGCGGCTGCGCGCGATGATGAGCGCCCATGTCGGCGTGATCCGCAAGGGCGACGGCCTCACCGAGGCCGTGCACCACTTCGCCGCGCTCGAACGCGAGGCAACCAGCCTCGCGCTGCGCAATATGGCGACGTCCGCCCTGCTCGCGGCCGCCTCGGCGTGGAGCCGGCGCGAGAGTCGCGGCGCGCATTTCCGCTCCGACCATCCCGCTGACGTCCCTGCGCAGGCGCGGCGAACGATGACGACCCTCGCCGCGGTGCGCGAGATCGCGGAGAGCCTGAGTTCCCTGCCGCGCGTTGCGCAACCCATGATCGCCTGACGGAGTTTGCCATGATTACCCCCACCTCCCTGCTCTATGCCGACGCCTTCCTCTCACCGCTTGCGATCGGCGAAGCCGTGCTGCGCGCGCTCGACGAGGACCTCGGCCGCGCCGGCGACATCACCTCGCTGACGACGATCCCGGAAGCGACCAGGGCGCAAGCCATTCTGGTCGCGCGCCAGTCGGGCGTGATCGCAGGCCTGCCGCTGGCGCTGGCGACGTTGCAGAAGCTCTCGCCCGACATCGACGTGCGCGCGCACGTCCGTGACGCCGCACGCGTTGTCCGCGGACAGCAGGTGCTGACGATCTCGGGGCCGGCGCGTGCCATTCTTACGGCGGAGCGGACCGCGCTGAATTTCGTCGGCCGCCTGTCGGGCGTCGCGACGCTCACGGCCGACTATGTCGCCCGCACCGAAGGCACGAAAATGCGCATCTGCTGCACGCGCAAGACCACGCCGGGGCTGCGCGCGCTGGAGAAGTACGCGGTGCGCTGCGGCGGCGGCTTCAACCACCGCTTCGGCCTCGACGATGCGATCCTGATCAAGGACAACCACATCGCGGTCGCCGGCGGCATCGGTGCGGTGCTGGAGCGCGCCCGCGCCCACGCCGGCCATCTCGTCAAGATCGAGATCGAGGTCGAAACGCTGGCGCAATTGCGCGAGGTGCTCGATACCGGGATGGCCGACGCCGTGCTGCTCGACAACATGGACCTCGCGACGCTGCGCGAGGCGGTGCGGATCAACGAGGGTCGTCTCGAGCTGGAGGCGTCCGGCGGCGTGACCCTGGACTCGATCGCGGCCATCGCGGCGACCGGCGTCGACTACGCTTCGGCGGGCGCGCTGACGCATTCGGCGCCGAACTTCGATTGCGCGCTCGATATCGAGGCGTGAGATCACCGCTCTGAGCCCAGGGCTGGCTGCACCTCTCCCGCTTGCGGGGGAGGTCGGCGCGAAGCGCCGGGTGGGGGCTCTCTCCACACTGGGGTTCTCGCCTGTGGAAACACCCCCTCCCCGACCCTCCCCCGCGAGCGGCCCGCGAGCGGGAGAGGGAGCGCACCTTCACTGCCGCGACGATTGATTGCCTCAGCGCCGCTCGCTCGCACCCATTTCCGCAGAACTCTTCGCTTCCTGCGCGAGCTCGGCCGACAGCGCGGCGGTCTGGGCTGGCGTGCCCCAACTCGGTTCCTCGCTGCCGTCACCCCAGGCGCGCGGCCGATAGAAGGTGTGGACGCCGGTCTTGTACATCTTCTTCATCTCGGCGACCCAGGACGGGCGCACCCAGTAGGCATGATAGTGCGTGGACTTGCCCACCTCGGGCAGCCAGATCTGGCCGTCGAGCATCGCCTTGGCGATCTTCTTGGCGCGCTCCCACATCTCGGGCTCGCGGATCACGTCGGCATTGTTGTCGCAGGCGAAGGTGAACTGGCAGGCGAGATGGCGGTGCTTGTTCTGATAGACCGCTCCGCACACGGTGTCGGGATATTTGCCGGAGAAGACGCGGTTCATCACCACCTGCGCCACCGCCATCTGACCGCGAACGGCCTCGCCGCGCGACTCGAAATAGACCGCTTCCGCAAGGCACTTCTCGGATTTTGCCCGCGACTTGTCGTCGAGCGCGAGACGCTCCGCCGGCGATCTGGCGCGCTGGTTGTCGGCGTTGACCTCGCCCTTCGGCGCGACGCTCTCGCCGCTCTCGATATCCTTGGCGATGTCCATCGTCGGCGGCGATAGCGAGGCCGTCACCTTCATGTCGGGATCGGGCATCACGATCAGCGGCTCGGCGCCGGGTTGCCAGCTCTCGATGCTTTCGAGATTGCCGCCGAGCGAGGAACTGCCAAAGAAGAGATTGGAGGTCTTGACGCTGAAGGGATCCCGCACCGGCGTCGTCGGCGCAGTGGTCCGCTTCAGCGCCTCGAGCGGCTGCACCGCGAAAGCGCGCGCGGCGTCGCTGGCCCGCGGGGCATTAGTATATTGCGGCAGCGGTGGCGCGCGGAGCGCCTCCTGCAGCTCGGGATCGAGCGCGGCCGCGGATTCCGGCGACATCGCCTGCGGCAGCGCGGCAGTCTTGGCGCCGAACACCGAGCTGTTGGACGTCGCGGGATCTTGCTGCGCCGGCGCCGCAGCGGGCGCTTCGGGGGTCTCGGTCGGGGTCACGGTTGCGAGGCGATCACCCTTCATGGAGCGATCGACCTTGGGAAAGTCGGAAGCCTGGTAGCGCGGCGCAGCCTGCAGCGCCGGATTGCGGCTGATCGCGCCGGTGACGTCGCGGCCATCGAGGCTCGCCAGGCGAACCATCGCGCTCTGCGGAACCGAGGTGCCGATGGGGCGGGAAAAGCTGTAGGTGGCGAGCTGGATCGAGGACGCCGCGGAGAACACCTGCTTCTGCCAACGCTCGGCGACGCCGGGTTGGCGCGCCAGCAGAGAGGCAATATCCTGATAGCCGGTCTCTCTCGGCATCAATGCGAAGATGCAGAGACCGATGCCGAAGGACGCGAACCGCGCGCCCTTCGGATGGTTACGCAACACAGACATCGATACGCTCACGCTACGCTTACGCCAGAAAAATCGAAACGCAGTACATCCGTGCAATTCGATCTTTATCGTAAGTATCCAATTTAGGTTGCCGGGGCGTTAATCGGCGTTGCGCGTGCAGCACACTCAAGCGATTGCAGGTGTTTTCACGGGGTGATCGCGCACGGTGGTAAATGCGTCGTCACGCGAAGCGGTAAACAAGAGGTCAATGCGAATGGTGAAGGAACTCTTGCTGGCGCGTATCATACGGGACGCGCGCGTGGTTCCTAGTTGTCCGAGCTTCCACCTCGTCATTGCGAGAAGCTCTTGCGACGAAGCAATCCAGGCTGCCGCCGTGGAGAGATTCTGGATTGTTCGCTGCGCTCGCAATGACGGGTTGGCGAGAGCATCGCGAAAACGAAAAAGAGGCGGGGTTTTGGCCCCGCCCCTTTCATCCCAGCATTCTAGTTCTGCTTACGCCTGGCTGGCGATCGCCTTGCCGAGCGCGGCTTGCGCCGCTGCGAGACGGGCGATCGGCACGCGGTAGGGCGAGCAGGAGACGTAGTCGAGACCGATGTTGTGGCAGAAGGCGACGGAGGCGGGATCGCCGCCGTGCTCGCCGCAGATGCCGACCTTGAGCTTCGCCCGCGTCTTGCGGCCGCGCGCGACGCCGATCTTGACGAGCTCGCCGACGCCTTCCTGGTCCAGCGCGACGAAGGGATCGACTGACAGGATGCCCTTTGCGACATAGGGACCGAGGAAGCTCGCCGCGTCGTCGCGGCTGATGCCGTAGGTGGTCTGCGTGAGGTCGTTGGTGCCGAACGAGAAGAACTCGGCCGACTCTGCGATCTCGGCCGCGAGCAGACAGGCGCGCGGCAGCTCGATCATGGTGCCGACCTGATAGGTCAGCTTGGTGTTGGTGTCGCGCATCACCGCCTGCGCGGTCGCATCGATCCGCGCCTTGACGAGGTCGAGCTCCATCTTGGTCGCGATCAGCGGCACCATCACCTCGAGGCCGACGGCCTTGCCGGTGCGCTTCTCGGCTTCGACCGCCGCCTCGAAGATCGCACGCGCCTGCATCTCGGCGATCTCCGGATAGGCGATCGCGATGCGGCAGCCGCGGAAGCCGAGCATCGGATTGAACTCCGAGAGCTCGCGCGCGCGGTCAGCCAGGCGCCGCGGGTCGGTATTCATGGCGCGTGCCACTTCCTCGACCTCGGCGTGGGTGTGCGGCAGGAACTCGTGCAGCGGCGGATCGAGCAGACGGATCGTGACGGGCAGGCCCTTCATGATCTCGAACAGCTCGACGAAGTCGGCGCGCTGCATCGGCAGCAATTTTGCCAGCGCCGCGCGGCGGGACTGCTCGTCCTCGGAGAGGATCATCTCGCGCACCGTGCGGATGCGGGTCTCCTCGAAGAACATGTGCTCGGTGCGGCACAGGCCGATGCCTTCGGCGCCGAACTTGATCGCGGTGCGCGCGTCATCGGGGGTGTCGCCGTTGACGCGGACGCCGATCTTGCGGACCTGGTCGGCCCAGGCCATCAGCGTGCCGAACTCGCCAGACAGCTCCGGCTCGATCATCGGCATGCGGCCGGCCAGCACCTGGCCGAGCGAACCATCGATGGTGATGACGTCCCCGGTCTTGAAGGTGCGCGAGCCGATGCTCATGGTGCCGCGGCCGTAATCGACGCGGATGGTGCCGCAGCCGGAGACGCAGGGCTTGCCCATGCCGCGCGCGACCACCGCCGCGTGCGAGGTCATGCCGCCGCGCGTGGTCAAAATGCCTTCGGCGGCGTGCATGCCGTGGATGTCTTCCGGGCTGGTCTCGATGCGGACCAGAATGACCTTGCGCCCGTCGCCCTGAAGCTTGGCCGCTTCGTCCGAGGAGAACACGATCTCGCCGGAGGCCGCACCCGGGGATGCCGGCAGGCCGGTCGCGATCACGTCGCGCTTGGCGTTGGGATCGATGGTCGGATGCAGCAGCTGATCGAGCGAAGCCGGATCGATGCGGGTCACCGCTTCCTTCTTCGAGATCAGGCCTTCATTGGCGAGCTCGACCGCGATGCGCAGCGCTGCCTTGGCGGTGCGCTTGCCGCCGCGGGTCTGCAGCATCCAGAGCTTGCCGCGCTCGACGGTGAACTCCATGTCCTGCATGTCGCGGTAGTGCTTCTCGAGCTGCGTGTAGATCCGCGTCAGCTCCTTGAAGGCCTCCGGCATCGCCGCTTCCATCGACGCCTTGTCGGAGCCCGATTCCTGGCGCGCCTCCTCGGTGATGTCCTGCGGCGTGCGGATGCCCGCCACCACGTCCTCACCTTGCGCGTTGATCAGGAACTCGCCGTAGAGCTTGCTCTCGCCGGTCGAGGGGTTGCGGGTGAACGCAACGCCGGTCGCCGAGGTCTCGCCCATGTTGCCGAACACCATGGCCTGCACGTTGACCGCGGTGCCCCAGGATTCCGGAATGTCGTGCAGCTTGCGGTAGGTCACCGCGCGCGCGTTCATCCAGGATGAGAACACGGCGCCGATCGCGCCCCAGAGCTGATCGTGCGGGTCTTGCGGGAAGTCCTTGCCGGTCTCGCGTGCGACGGCGTCCTTGTACTTGCCGACCAGCTCGACCCAATCCTCGGCGGCGAGGTCGGTATCGAGGGTGTAGCCCTGGCCGTCCTTGAAGGTGTCGAGGATTTCCTCGAAGTGATGGTGCTCGAAGCCGAGCACCACGTCCGAATACATGGTGATGAAACGGCGATAGCTGTCATAGGCGAAGCGGCGGTCGCCCGACAATTCCGACAGCGCTTCCACGGTCTGGTCGTTGAGGCCGAGATTGAGCACGGTATCCATCATGCCCGGCATCGAGGCGCGCGCGCCGGAGCGCACGGAGACGAGCAGCGGGTTCTTGGCATCGCCGAAGATCTTGCCGGTCAACTTGCCGACATAGTCGAGCGCCTTCTCAACCTGCGACTGCAACTCCTTCGGATAGGATTTGTCGTGCGCGTAGAAGTAGGTGCAGACCGAGGTCGGGATGGTGAAGCCCGGAGGCACCGGCAGGCCGAGATTGGCCATCTCGGCGAGGTTCGCACCTTTGCCGCCGAGCAGGTCGCGCATCTCCGTGCGGCCTTCGGCCTTGCCGTCACCGAACGTGTACACCCATTTGCCGGCCTTGCCCGCGGCTGGCGCGGCCTTGGCCGGTACAGTCTTCTTTGCAGGCTTCGCGGCGACCTTCGGCAGAGCCGCCTTGGTCACAGCCTTCGCCGCCGGCTTGACAGCAGCCTTTGCGGCCGTTTTGGCGACCGGCTTTGCGGCAGCTTTGGCGACCGGCTTGGGCGCGCTCTTGGCAAGCGTCTTGCGGGCTGCCGGCGCGGCTTTCGCCTTGGCGGAAGACTTTGATTTCGCTGGAGTTTTATTGGGCTTCGAGGCGGCTTTGGCCATAGCTTGCACACAACCTGCGAGAGGAATGGGAATTCGCGGGCCTTACACCATTTTGGGCGGGCCCGCGCAAGTCGGACAGTTCCGGAAAATGAACGCCTAGAAGCGGAGCCATTTCAGGAGCCCGAGCCCGATCGCACCGTTCACAATGAGGAAGATCGCGACGATCAGGTTGAGGAGTCGCGGCATGATCAGGATGAGCACGCCCGCAATCAACGACAGGATCGGCGAAATGTGGGCGACGGTGATGTGCATGAATTATCTTTCTGTGGAGGTGGGGCGAATCGCGGGCGGATCATAGCCCTCCCGGTTCCGCGAGTAGAGACGCGCGAGGCGCGATGCGAGTTCCGGCACCCACGAAAACTGCCTGAAATTGCCGCGAATGCGGCAGGCCTTTTCCCGGAACATTGCGAAGGGTGCATGCATTGGCCAACCGGTCGCGCCAATGACGCGTCCGAAAATAAAATCACGTCGAAGGAGTTGTCCATGCGGAACAGGATTCTCGCTCTTGCAGCGCTCGCGACCGCGATCGGCTCGCCCGTTGCGGCGCAGGCGCAAAGCGGTGTCACCGTCGGACGCGCGCCCGCCGTGGTCGACAGCGCTCCGACCATTGCGGCCGACCAGCGGCCCGCCTTCCGCGACTATGTCGTCGAGCAACGTGTGCCAGCCTTCCGCATTCCGGATCGCATCGTGGTCGGCGCCACCCTACCCGAAAGCGGCGTCACTTATTATGACGTGCCGCAACGCTTCGGTGCCACCACCTATCGCTACACCGTCGTGAACGGCGAAACCGTGCTGGTCGAGCCGCGCTCGCGCCGCATCGTCGAGGTGCTGGACTGACATCGACTGGCTGACATCGACTAGATGTCCGGCGCGTCACATCAGGCTGGCGCGAGCAGTGTTAAATCGGACATCAGGCCCCGCCCGGTCTTCCCCCCGCCGGGCGGGGCTTTTTCTTCTCTGTCGTTCTGGGGCGGTCCGGAGGACCGAACCCGGAACCTCGAGATTCTCAGGTGCGCAATTGCGCACCATAGCTCGTTCTACGCGCGCCCCGGAATGACAGCGGTGTTTGCCGCGCGACCGCGGCCTCAATCCTGGATCTTCGAGAAATCCGCCACCGCACGCGTGGCGCTGCGGATCTCGTTCAGCAGCTTGAGGCGGTTCTCGCGCACCTTCGCATCGTCGTCGTTGACGCGAACCTTGTCGAAGAACGCATCGACCGGCGGACGCAGCTTTGCCATCGCGCTCATCGCGGCGGCAAAATCCTCCTTGGCAACGGCGGCGCTGGCCTCCGCCTGCACTTCGCCGATCGCCTTTGCCAGCGCCTTCTCCTCGGCCAGACCATAAAGCGCAGCATCGGGCGCACCGTCGAAGCTGCGCTTGTCCTTCTTCTCCTCGATCGAGAGGATGTTGCTGGCGCGCTTGGTGCCGGCGAGCAGGTTCTTGCCGTCGTCGCTCTCCAGGAATTTTCCCAGCGCCTCGACCCGGCGGACGATCATCAGGAGATCGTCCTGACCGCCGAGCGCGAACACGGCGTCGACAAGATCATGCCGCGCGCCCTGCTCGCGGAGCTGGACCTTGAGGCGGTCGGCGAAGAAGGCGAGCAGATCGCTCGGAAGCCTCGTGGCATCGGCAGGCTTCACCAACAAGCCAGCAAGTGCGGAAGCCGCAACCTTCGTGAGCGAGAGCCGCAGGCCGTTTTCGGCGATCAGCCTGATCACGCCCAGCGCTGCACGACGCAGCGCATACGGGTCCTTGCTCCCCGTCGGCTTTTCGTCGATCGCCCAGAAGCCAACGAGCGTATCGATCTTGTCCGCCAAAGCCACCGCAACGCTCACCGGATCGGTCGGCACGCGATCTGCAGGCCCTTGCGGCTTGTAGTGCTCCTCGCACGCCGCGGCGACGGAGCCATCCTCGCCCTGCGCCAGCGCGTAGTACTTGCCCATCAGGCCCTGCACTTCAGGGAATTCGCCGACGACTTCGGTCAGCAGATCCGCCTTGGCCAGATGCGCGGCGCGCGTCGCCTTGGCCCCGTCGGCACCGACCAGCGGCGCGATCTCGGCGGCGAGCCTCTCGATGCGACCGATGCGCGCGGCCTGGGTGCCGAGCTTCTCATGGAACACGATCTGCTCGAACTTCGGCAGCCGATCCTCGAGCTTCGTCTTCAGGTCGGTCTCGTAGAAAAACTTCGCATCCGACAGACGCGGACGGATCACGCGCTCGTTGCCTGATACGATGACCTTGCCGCCATCGGTCGCCTCGATATTGGCGGTGAGGACGAACTTGTTGGTCAGCTTCCCGGTCTTGGGATCCTTGACCACAAAGCACTTCTGGTTGTTGCGGATGGTGGCGCGGATCACCTCGTCCGGGATGGCGAGATATTCCGCTTCGAACGAGCCCATCATGACAACGGGCCATTCGACGAGGCCCGAGACCTCGTCGAGCAGCACCTGATCCTCAACCAGCTCGAAGCCTTGTGCGAAGGTCAGCTCCTTGGCGTCGGCGAAGATGATGTCCTTGCGCGCCTGCGGATCGAGGATGACCTTGGCGGCTTTCAACTTCGCTTCGTAGTCTTCAAAACGGCGCACGGAAATCGCGTCCGGTGCCATGAAGCGATGGCCGTAGGTGGTCTGGCCGGTCTCGATGCCGTCGACCTCGAACTTCACGACATCAGGCTCTTCGGTCTCGAGCCCGAACGTCGCGGTGATCGCGTGCAGCGGGCGCACCCAGCTCAGCGATCCCGGCCTGCCCGATCGCGCGCCCCAGCGCATCGATTTCGGCCAGGGGAAGGTGCGGATGATGACGGGCAGGATTTCCGCGAGCACGTCGATCGCGTCGCGGCCGGGCTTCTCGATCAATCCGATGTAGAAATCACCCTTGGGGTCGCGCTGGATTTTTGCTTCATCCAGCGACTTCAATCCCGTCGCCTTCAGAAAACCCTGCACAGCCGCGTCGGGCGCGCCGACTTTGGGCCCGCGGCGTTCGGTCTTGAGATCAGGCTGGCGCGCGGGGATTCCGTGCACGGTGAGCGCAAGGCGGCGCGGCGTCGCGAACGCTTTCGCGCCCTCATAAACCAGGCCTTCGGCAACGAGCTTGTCGGTGACGAGACGGCGCAGATCGTCGGCCGCCTTAGCCTGCATGCGCGCGGGAATCTCTTCCGAGAACAGTTCAAGCAAAAGTTCGGGCATCAGGCCGCTCCGCCCGCTTCAGTATGGATCCAGGCCTCGCCGCAGGCCTTGGCCAGCTCACGCACGCGAAGAATGTAGCTCTGCCGCTCCGTCACCGAAATCACGCCGCGCGCGTCCAGGAGGTTGAAGACGTGGCTCGCCTTGATGCACTGGTCATAGGCTGGCAGCGCCATCAGATGCGCCTCGCGCTTGTCGTCCTTCCAGCCGGCGTCGAGATATTTCCGGCAGGCTGTCTCCGCCATCTTGAACTGCTCGAACAGCATCGCGGTGTCGGCGACTTCGAAATTGTGCTTCGAATATTCGCGCTCGGCCTGCAGGAAGACGTCGCCATAGGTGACCTTGGCATCGCCCTCGCGGCCGTTGAAGTTGAGGTCGTAGACGCGGTCGACGCCCTGCACATACATCGCGAGACGCTCGAGCCCGTAGGTGAGCTCGCCCGCGACCGGGGCGCATTCGAAGCCCGCGACCTGCTGGAAGTAAGTGAACTGGCTGACTTCCATGCCGTCGCACCAGCACTCCCAGCCAAGGCCCCAGGCGCCCAGCGTCGGGCTCTCCCAATCGTCCTCGACGAAGCGGATGTCGTGCACGGCGGAATCGATGCCGATTGCGGCGAGCGACTTCAGGTACAGCTCCTGAAGGTTCGGCGGCGACGGCTTCATGATCACCTGGAACTGGTAATAGTGCTGCATCCGGTTCGGGTTCTCGCCGTAGCGGCCGTCCTTGGGACGGCGCGAGGGCTGCACATAGGCCGCGTTCCAGGGCTTTGGCCCGAGCGCGCGCAGCGTGGTCGCCGGATGGAAGGTACCCGCGCCCATCTCCATGTCGTAGGGCTGCAGGATCACGCAGCCCTGCTCGGCCCAGAACCGCTGGAGCGCGAGGATGAAGCCCTGGAACGAGCGTTCCGGGCGCATATGGGCGGGCAATGAGGCGTCCATCGTCAGATCAGGCTCTCGCGGGGGGTTTTGAATCGCGCGGGACCGTATCGACGGCGGGGGTGGGAATCAAGGCAAACGGGGCGGATTCGGGCCAATCAGGCCTCATCCCGGGAGGTGCCGTAGGGTGGGCAAAGGCGCGCTTGCGCCGTGCCCACCATCTTTCCAGGATTGAGGTGCTGTCGTGGGCACACTTCGCTTTGCCCACCCTACGGCACCTTACGTGTTGAGAGCGCTACCCCGGCCGGTAAGCTCCAGTCACGGGATCACGTTTCAGCGTCTGGATGTTCCCCATATGGGCGGCCTCGGCGACACGCGACAGGCGCATCTCCTCCAGCTCCTGATTGATCCGGACAGCGGTCTTGTAGGCCCAGCGGACCACGGCAAGCCCACCCAGGACGCCCGCGAAAGCGACGAACGGCGTCATCTGTCGATCCTCGTCTAGTGCTCAGCCCCCACGCACATTGTTGCGCAGACAGGGCTGCGCCGCAATCGGCACGCCAAGAGGCCAAATGGCGCGGGAGGGCTGCGCCTAGAACCCGAATTTCGCCCAGATCGCTCGCGTCTCAAGCGCCGAGATCAGATCGTCCGGCAGGCCGGCCATTGATTCCATGGCCGAAAGCTGCCCCGCGCCGGGCGATTTCCGGCCCAGAAGACCGGAGAGCAGTCCGGTCGGCTGCGCGATCACAGGGGTGAGAACCTTCTCGCCGTAGCGGGCACGAAGAGTTGAGCGGAGATCGCCGATGCTGTCGGCGAGCCCCAGAGCGATCGAACTCTCGCCGGCCCAGTATTCGCCCGTGAACAGGGCGTCGTCCGCGCCCTTGAGGCGCGCGCCGCGGCTCTCTTTCACCAGGGAAATGAAGATCTGATGGATTTCGCGCTGGAGCGCCTTCAGCTTGGCAACATCGTCGGGGTTCTCTGGGAGGAAAGGATCGAGCATCGCCTTGTGCGCGCCGGCCGTATAGAGGCGCCGCTCGATGCCGAGCCGCTTGATCGCCTCCTGGAAACCGAAGCTGCCGCCGACCACGCCGATCGAGCCGAGGATCGACGAGGGATCGCAGATGATCTCGTCGCCGGCGCAGGCGATCATGTAGCCGCCGGAGGCCGCAACGTCCTCGACGAACACCAGCACCGGCAGCTTCTTCTCCGCCGCGAGCTGCTTGATGCGCAGATAGATCTGGCGCGACTGCACCGGTGAGCCGCCGGGCGAGTTGATCACCAGCGCCACCGCCTTGGCGTGCCGATATGAGAACGCACGCTCCAGCACCCGCGCGACGCCCGCCAGCGTCATGCCCGGGCGCAGCGGCGTCACCGCGCCGATCACGCCGGACAGCCGCACCACCGGCACGACAGCCGTGCCCGGGCGGAAGCGCGCCGGCAGATATTGCATGAGCTTGTCGGCCAGGCCGGAACTCTCACGATCTTTCAATTGTTCGGCCATGCCGTTACCTCTGATTAACCATTTCTTATCACGCGACTGTCATTGGAAGTGCCTGGAACGTGTTTTGCAGATTTCCCGTCGGGAGGCTGCAATGGGGCAGCGGAGAACACCATGAAAATCTATCTGCTGATGCTGCTGGTCGGTGCGCTGTTCATGGCGATCCGCTTGACGTCCCCGCAAGAGCAGCAGCCGGAATCGCTTCCGCAGTAAGCCGTCACGGTTCCACCAGCGGCAAGGCCGCTCTCCCCTCCAGAATCTCCGTCACCTTTTTTTTGGACGCGCCCGACTCGTCGTTGAGCATGAGGCCCGGCAGCAATCGCGTCGGAGCCCGGCCGCCTTTGACCGCACGCACCAGCACGCGGATCGCAGGCCGCCCCGCCTCCCCGTGAACCGGCAGGATCGAAAGGCTGCCGAAGCCGCGTGACAGCGCCGCCAGGACATCGGCGATGCCATCTGCGCGCCAGATCAATGTCAGCACACCATTCGATCGGAGGATGCGCCGCGCTGCATGCACCCAGGCATGCAGGGTCTCCTCGGTCGCCACATGCGCGGTGTGACGCGCCTGGTCCGGCGAGCCACGATGCCGGGCCGGATGGTTGAAGGGCGGATTCATCAGCACCACGTCGACGCTGTCGGGCGACAGCCCGTTTGCCGCAAAGGCGGTGGCGTCGGCGGTGACATCGAGCACGATGGTCTCGGCGGCAAGCGCATTCGCGGCTGCATTGGCGCGCGCGAGCTCGGCCAGCTCCGGATCGATTTCGACCAGGCTCAGCCCGATACCAGCGACGCGCCGGGCCAGCGCCAGCCCGGCCGCGCCGATGCCGGCGCCGAAATCGACCACGCGGTCCCCGGGACGGGCCTCCGTCGCCGCCGCAAGCAGAATGGCGTCGTGCCCGGCTCTGTGGCCACTCCGCTTCTGCCTCAGGCGCAACTGCCCGCCGAGAAAAGCATCCTCGGTAATATCTGCGGCCTCACTCATCGCCGCGCAGTTCGTGGCTGAGGCCGGCCTCGGTGAGGAGCTCCCTCGCCTCCTGGGCGTCGTCCTCATGAACCAGGATCCGCCGCGGCAAAATGCCGAGCGAGCCCTCGATGATGCTCATGTTCTGGTCCAGCACCAGATGATGGATGTTGGCGCCGTCGAGCAGCGCGCCGATCGCCGACACCAGCACCATATCGTTGGTCCGAACCAGTTCGCGCAAAACGCAGGTTTCCTTGCCTGAAAGGGGGCTAATGCGGCAAATGTCAATGGTTCCGCGGGCCTTGCCGCATCCGCCGCCAGTTTCTATTGTCTTTCCGTCAGAATAGCCCCTCCGGGGCAAATATTGGAGACCGGCGTGGCCGTCATCGTACCTTTCGAAACTCCCGGCGCGTCGATCGAAGAGCTGGTTGCCCTTGTCGCCCCTGATATGGAGCGCGTCAACGCCACGATCCTGTCGCGGACCGGTTCGGACGTGACCATGATCCCGGAGGTCGCCAACCATCTGATCTCCTCCGGCGGCAAGCGGCTGCGGCCGATGCTGACGCTCGCCATGGCCAACCTCGCCGGCTACACCGGCGACGGCCATATCAAGCTGGCCGCCTCCGTCGAGTTCATGCATACCGCCACGCTGCTGCACGACGACGTCGTCGACGAGAGCGAGATGCGCCGCGGCAAGCTGTCGGCCCGCATGCTCTGGGGCAACGAGGCGAGCGTGCTGGTCGGCGACTTCCTGCTCGGCCAGGCCTTCCGCATGATGGTCGAGGTCGGCTCGCTCCGCGCGCTCGACATCCTCTCTGCGGCCGCCGCCACCATCGCCGAGGGCGAGGTGATGCAGCTGGCCGCCGCCAAGAACACAGCGACCACCGAGGACGAATATCTCGCCGTGATCCGCGGCAAGACCGCCGAGCTGTTCGCCGCCGCCTGCGAGGTCGGCCCCGTCATCGCCAACCGTCCCAAGGCCGAGCAGACCGCCTGCCGCTCGGTCGGCATGAATCTCGGCATCGCCTTCCAACTCGTCGACGACGTGCTCGACTATGGCGGCAAGAGCGCAAAGCTCGGCAAGAACACCGGCGATGATTTCCGCGAGGGCAAGATCACCCTGCCCGTCGTGCTCGCCTTCCGCCGCGGCAACGACACCGAGCGCGCCTTCTGGATCCGCGCGCTGGAGCGCGGCGAGATCGGCGACAGCGATCTCGATCACGCCATCGGGCTGATGAACAAGCACCGCGCGCTGGAAGATACGCTCAGCCGCGCCCAGCACTACGGCGCCATGGCCGTGGACGCGCTGGCGCTGTTCCCGTCCTCCCCGATGAAGAGCGCGCTGGAGCAGGTGGTGGCGTTCTGTCTGGCGCGGTCGCATTAGGCTTTTTGAGTTTCGGCGCACCGCTAGCGAAACACTCGGTGTCGTCCCGGCGAACGCCGGGACCCATACCGCGTGATCTATCGACACAGTGTCGGTGCGAGTACCCATAATAACCAATCTTCGCCAAACCACCCCCTGTGGTTATGGGTCCCGGCGTTCGCCGGGACGACACCGGTGAGATAGGTCCCAGCTGCATCAACACCTTCATTGCGATCGCAGCGAAACAATCCAGATCCCTCCGCGGAGAGAGCCTGGATTGCTTCGCTGCGCTCGCAATGACGGAGCATGGCGCGAAGCCGGCATTCGCCAATTCGCATTTCAAATTACAGTGACAGATTTGGACTGCACCCCTGAAGTGAGACACGATAATTACAGTGACAGGCATTTCGAGGATGACCTGTGGCAGGACGAGGAAAGAAGCGTCAGTTTCCGACGGCTTACAAATTGAAGGCGATCAAGCGGGTTGAGCGGGGCGAAGGCGTCCTCCCTGTGGCCCGCGAGCTTGGAATCTCCCGCAAGATTCTCCATGACTGGATCAAAGCCTGGAACGCCGACGGGCCAGACGGTTTGAACCGGAAGCCCGGACCCAAACCTGGCCCCCGCAAGCTCAAGCCGCTAGCGACGTACGACGACAAGCGCTCCGCCCTCACGCTCGCCAAAGCCCGCATCGCCGAACTCGAACGGCTGGTGGGCCGCCAGCAGATGGACCTCGATTTTTTTCGGCAAGCCTTGCGCGCATTGAAGCGGCCGGCAGCGCAAGGCAAACCCGCACCCGCATCATCGAAGTCATCCAAGCCATGATGTCGCAGGCGACCGATCCTCATGCCGATGTGCAACGCCTGTGTCGTCTCGCGGGCCTGCCGCGCGCGACGTACTATCGCCACCAAGCCAAACGCAGCCGCGAGACGGCCGAGTGCGAGCTGCTCGACGTGATCCAGCGCATTTGCCTCAAGCATGTCTTCTACGGCTATCGGCGGGTGACAGCCACCCTCAGGCGCCAAGGCATGATCGTAAACGCCAAGAAGGTTCAGCGGCTTATGCGCGAAGATAACCTGCTGGCGCAGCGCAAGACGCCGTTCCTGAAGCCGCCTGCGGAGCGGCCATCGGGCTTTCTCGTCGTCCCCAATCTGGTCCGTGGCCTGGTGCCGTCCGCACCCGACCAGATCTGGGTCGCGGACATCACCTATGTCCATCTCGCCAAGACCTTCGCCTATCTCGCCGTCATTCTCGACGCGTTCTCGCGCAAGGCTGTCGGCTGGGCTTTTGAGCAGACGCTCGATGCCTCGCTTGCCATCGCTGCGCTGGAGAAAGCCATCGCCGCTCGGGACCGGCCCCCGGCAGCCTGATCCATCACTCCGATCGTGGCGTGCAATACGCTTCCATCGCCTATCGCCAGCGGCTTGCCGATCGCGACATCACCATCAGCATGAGCAGGCCTGGCAATCCCTTCGACAACGCCAAGGCTGAAAGCTTCATGAAAACGCTCAAGGCTGAACAGGTCAACGGCAAAGCCTTTGCCGACCTGGGGGCGACGCCCGCCGCCACATCAACACCTTCATAGCGGAGGTCTACAACAAAGAGCGCCTGCACTCGGCGCTCGGATACCAGTCGCCTCTTGAGTTCGAAACCGCGTTCGCGCAAAACAACGCACGCTAACGCATCGTGACAACCCCACTGTCACTGTAATTATCGTGTCTCACTTCAGGGGTGCAGTCCAGATTTTTGCGGATGTGCGGCCCGCCTCCGCCAGCGCTCGTGCGGCCCACCCTAGTCACTTGCTTTTTGCAAGTGACTCTCCTACTTTCCCGCCATGCAGCCCAAATCCCCCTCGATCCTGGAATGCCCGGTCGGCCGTGCCGTGGAGACGGTCGGTGAATGGTGGAGCATCCTGATCCTGCGAGATGCGTTTCAGGGTGCGACGAAATTCGACGAGTTCTCGCAAAGCCTCGGCATTGCGCCGAACATCCTGTCGCGGCGGCTTGCCCATCTCACCGCATCAGGCATGTTCGTGCGCCGCCGTTATCAGGAGCGGCCGCCGCGTTACGAATACGTTCTGACTGACAAGGCGCGGGATTTCTTCCCGGTGATCGCTACGCTGCTCGCCTTCGGCAACAAGCATCTCGCGCCCAAAGGCGAATCCATCGTGCTGGCGAACCGAAGCGACGCTCGCCCGTTCAATCCGGTCGTGGTCGACGCTGCCGACATGCAGCCGATCACGCTCGCCAATACGATCGTCGTCGCCGGTCCCCGCGCCAGCCGCGGCATCCGCAAGCGGATCGCTTCACTCAAGGCCATGAACCCGGCCGTCGCGCCGGCTGGAGAGTAATATGCGTCGGATCGTCGTGACGGGAATGGGCGCTGTATCGCCGCTCGGCTGCGGTGTCGAAACCTCATGGCGCCGGCTGCTCGCCGGCCACAGCGGACTGCGCCCTCTGCCCGAATGGGCGCAGGCGCTGCCGGCGCGCATTGCCGGACTCGTGCCCGACAAGGCCGACGATGCCGAGGGCGGCTTCGATCCCGCGCAGGCCGCCGCGCCAAAAGACCAGCGCAAGATGGACCGGTTCATCCTGTTCGCGCTGCTCGCGGCCGCCGAGGCGATCGCGCAGGCGAAATGGACGCCGCAGGACGCTGCCGCGCTGGAGCGCACCGCGACGATCATCGCCTCCGGCGTCGGCGGTTTCCCTGCGATGGCGGAGGCGGTGCGCATCACCGAGCAACGCGGCGTGCGCCGGCTGTCGCCGTTCACGATCCCCTCCTTCCTGGCCAATCTCGCCGCCGGCCACGTCTCGATCAAATACGGCTACAAGGGCGCGCTGGGCACACCGGTCACCGCGTGCGCCGCCGGCGTGCAGGCGATCGGCGATGCCGCGCGCATGATCCGATCAGGCGAAGTCGACATCGCGATCTGCGGCGGCGCGGAGGCCTGCATCGACATCGTCAGCCTCGGCGGCTTTGCGGCGGCACGCGCGTTGTCGAGCGGGTTCAACGAGGAGCCGGCGCGGGCCTCGCGCCCGTTCGATCGCGACCGCGACGGCTTTGTCATGGGCGAAGGCGCCGGCATTCTTGTGATCGAGGAACTGGAACATGCGCTCGCGCGCGGCGCCACGCCGATCGCAGAAGTGATCGGATACGGCACGACGGCGGACGCCTACCACATGACATCAGGTCCGCCCGACGGCGACGGCGCCCGCCGCGCCATGGAGATTGCGCTCCGGCAGGCGAGCCTTGCGCCGGCGGATCTGCAGCACCTCAACGCCCACGCGACATCGACGCCCGCCGGCGATGAGAGCGAGCTTGGCGCGATCGCGGCGCTGTTCGGCCGCAACCGCGGCATCGCCGTCAGCGCGACCAAATCGGCCACCGGCCATCTGCTCGGTGCCGCCGGCGGCCTCGAGGCGATCTTCACCGTGCTCGCTTTGCGCGACCAGATCGCGCCGCCGACGCTCAATCTCGAAAACCCCGATGCGAGCGCTGATGGCATCGACATCGTCGCCGGCGCCGCGCGGCCGATGCCGATGCAACACGCGATCTCCAATGGCTTCGGCTTCGGCGGGGTCAATGCCAGCGTGATCTTCCGCCGCACGGGCTAAACGAGAGCCCCCCGCGCCAGAAGACTTGCAATCGCAGCCCGCTCCGTTACCAAAACAGGATGATCGAAACGAATTTCTGGCTGTTCCTGGCCGCAGCCTGTCTCATTGCCGCCGTTCCCGGCCCCGGCATCTTCTACGTCGCGGCACGGACCTTGTCGGAGGGACGCGCCAGCGGCTTCGCATCGACCGCAGGCACGGCGCTGGGCGGGCTGGTGCATGTGGTGGCGGGCAGCCTCGGCATCTCCGCAATCATTCTCGCCAGCGCCGAATTGTTCGCCGCCGTCAAATTCGTCGGCGCGCTCTACCTGGTCTGGCTCGGCATCAAGACTTTCCGCAGCGCCGGCCGCACACTGTCGCTCGAGGGAGAAGCCTTCGGCGACAAGCGCGCGTTCCGCGACGGCGTGCTGGTCGAGGCGCTGAACCCGAAGACCGCCGCGTTTTTCCTCGCCTTCATTCCGCAATTCCTCGATCCCGCGGGATCGAGCCCCACGCTGCAATTCATCCTGCTCGGCGCGATCTCGGTGGCGTTGAACACCCTCGCCGACGTCGTCGTGGTGCTGATGGCCTCCGCGACACGCAACCAGCTGATTGGACGGCCGCATCTGATGCGGCGTCTCACGCAGGGCTCCGGCGTCTTCATTGCAGGCCTCGGCCTGTCGCTGGCCCTGGTGCGGCGGCCGGCGAATGGATAGGGCTCCGATGCTCACCCCGCAAAGCCGCTTCTACGAGTCCCATGGCCTGCGGCTGCATTACGCCGATTGGGGCAATGAGGGCGCGCCGCCTCTGATCCTGGTCCATGGCGGCCGCGATCACTGCCGGAGTTGGGACGTCATCGCCCGATCGCTGCAGCCGCATTTTCACGTGGTGGCGCCCGACCTGCGCGGCCATGGCGATTCCGACTGGACCCGCGGCGGCAGCTACGCGCTAACCGAATATGTCTACGATCTCACCCAGCTCATCCGCACCATCGCAGCGCCGGAGGTCACTCTCATCGGCCATTCGATGGGCGGCATGGTGAGCCTGATCTTTACAGGGTCGTTTCCCGAGCAGGTCTCGAAGCTGGTCGTGCTCGACGGCGTGACCATGCTGCCGGACTCGCCGAAGCCGCCGGCACATGAGCGCATCGGCAAATGGGTGACCCAGCTCGACAGGCTGCATGACCGCACGCCGCGCCGCTATGCGACCCTCGAAGACGCGGCCGCACAGATGGTGCTTCACAACAAGCGCCTGTCCCGTGACCTCGCGCTGCATCTCGCCACCCACGGCGCACGGCAGAACGAGGACGGCACCTATAGCTGGAAGTTCGATCCCTATCAGCGCGCTAGCGCGCCGCACCGGCTCTGGCCGGACGATCACGTCGCGCTGTGGTCGCGCATCGCCTGCCCGACGCTGCTGCTCAATGCCGGCGAAAGTTTTCTTGCCGGTGCCAGGGCCGCAGGCCTGGAGCGGTATTTCCAGAACGCGCGCATCGAGACCATCGCCGGGGCGGGACACTGGCTGCAGCATGACAAGCCGGAAGAGGTGCTGAGCGAGATCCGGCGGTTTCTTGGGCTCGGCGAGAGCAGCGGCTAGCTCGAGTGCCGTAGGGTGGGCAAAGCGAAGCGTGCCCACGCATCTGTCTCCGTATCGGAAAGATGGTGGGCACGGCGCAAAAGCGCCTTTGCCCACCCTACGGCACCGTCCCCGGAGAGAGACTCAGCTCAATGTCCCCGCATGCACCCACCAGCCGGGATGATCGCGCCGGATCTTTTCGGCCGCGGCATGGGTGTCGGCGGGCGAGCCGTAGATCGCAAAGCATGTCGCGCCCGAGCCGGACATGCGGGCGAGCTTGACGCCGGCGGAGCCACGCAAGGCCTCCAGCACGTTACCGATGACAGGCTCGATACGCAGCGCAGGCGCTTCGAGATCGTTGGCGACGGTTTCGAGAACGTCGACCCAATCGGCGATCGACCCGCCCTCCTCCGGCCACGCCGGAGCTCCCAGAACCGAGGTGGCGCCGACCAGGAGCTCGCCGTTGCGCAGGCCCAGCTGCTGGAAAACATCCTTGGTGGCCACAGGCACGCGCGGATTGACCATCACGCAGGGCATGCTCGGCAGTGCGAGCGGCAGCAGCTGCTCGCCGACGCCGGTCATGTCGCAGGCGCGCGAGAGCAAGCACACCGGCACGTCCGCGCCGGTCGCGAGCGCGACCTTCTGCAGGCGCGGATCGTCGAGCGACAGATTGTTGAGGCGCGCCAGGAGCCGCAGCGCCGCTGCCGCATCCGCCGATCCGCCACCGATGCCGGCGGCAACCGGCAGCACCTTGTCGAGCGCGAAGGCGCCGAGCTTCAGGTTCGGCACCGCGTCGGCCAGAAGCTTGGCCGCCTTGAAGACGAGATTGTCCGCGGTATCGCCGCAGGCTGCGGCAAGCGGTCCGGTGGTGGCGAGCTTCAGCTCGCCGCCCGGCTCCAACGTCAGCCGATCGGCGCAGTCGGCAAACGCGACCACACTTTCGAGATCATGATAGCCGTCGGCACGACGGCCCACGACACGAAGGCTGAGATTGACCTTCGCCCGTCCTTCTTCAATCAACGCCGGCATCGGCGACACGCCCCCAACTTCAGTTCCTTGTCGCGCATGATCTTGTCGGAAAACCGCTACACGCTTTGCGCTAGCGCGGCCCTTCGGGTCCGGATCATGCGCAAGCCTAGCCGCCCTTGCCGTCGTCCTTCTTCTTTTCCGCCTGCGCGGCCGAAGAATTCGAATTGTCGTCGGCGAGGCCATTGGCGATCTTGGCCTCGATCTTCGGCAGCTCTTCCGGCTCGGGCTTGAGATCGCGCGCGTGCGACCACTGGAATTTGGCTTCCAGCGTGCGGCCGACCCGCCAATAGGCATCGCCGAGATGGTCGTTGATGGTGGGATCCTCGGGCTTGAGGTCGATCGCGCGCTCGAGGTTCTTCACCGCTTCCTCATAATTGCCGATGCGGTAATAGGCCCAGCCAAGGGAGTCGACGATGTAGCCGTCGTCGGGACGCTGCTCGACGGCGCGCTTGATCATCTTCATGCCTTCGTCGAGGTTCACGCCCTGGTCGATCCAGGAATAGCCGAGATAGTTGAGAACATGCGGCTGGTCGGGCTGGAGCTCGAGCGCCTTCTTCATGTCGGCCTCGGCCTTGGCCCACTGCTTGGAGCGCTCCTCGCAGATACCACGATAATAGTACCAGACACTGTTGGCCTTGTCGTTGCCGGGCGGCAGCACGTCGACGCCTAGCGAATAGGTCGCGCCGCAGTCGCCGAACCTCTTGCGGCCGCGCTCGATGTTGCCGAGCGCCATGATCGCTTCGAGGTCCTTGGCATCCTCCGATGTAACGCCCTTGAGGATCTTGATCGCCTCGTCGGTGCGGTCGGCGGAATCCAGATCGATGGCAAGCTGGATCTGCGCGTTGCGCTTGAGCGGCGAGGTCGACGGCACGCGCTCATAGACCTTGATCGCCATCTGCGGCCGCTTCACGGACTCGTAGAGATCGGCCAGCGAGAGCAGCGCCAGCGGATGGGTCGGCTGGAGGTAGAGCGAGAGCTGGAGATAGACCAGCGCCAGATCCTCGCCGCCGCGGCGGGTCAGCGTGGCGCCGATGCCGTAGAGCGCTTCGGCGGCGCCGGCCTGGGCGGAATCGACCAGCGGCGGCATTTTCTTGCCGGCCTTGGTCTCGCGCAGGCCTTCCTGGATCAGCGGATGGCGCGCGAGCTTCTTGTCGAAGGCCTGGTAAACGGTGGTCGCGGCGGCGGAATCCTTGTTGCGCGACAGCCAGCGCGCATAGGCCTCGGTCACGCGCAGCATGGAATCGTCGAGCTTGTAGGCGCGCTCGAAGCGGGTGCCGGCGTCTTTCTCCTTGCCGGAGAGCTCGAGGATCATGCCGGCGTGAAGGTCCTTGAACAGCGGGTACCATTCGGGACCTGCCAGCTTGTCGATGGTGGCGACACCGCCCTTGGTATCACCCGCACCATAGGCGGCCCACCCCGACAGCAGCGTGGCGACGAGATCGGTGATCGGACCGCGGATCGACTGGTTGATGTTGGTCTGCGCGGCCGCGTACTTCTTCACCTTGAGATCATGCACGCCGACGACGAGACGCGCGACGCGGTTGGTCTTGTCGATGGTGAGGATGCGCTCGGCGAGCTTGACGGCTTCGTCGATGTCGCCGTCGGCGACCGACGAGATGAAGGCGCGGTCGAGCAGCTCGTTGTTCTTGGGATCGGTGCGCAGCGCCGAGCGGTAGAAGGCGGCGGCGGAGGCGGCGTCGCGCTCGACGCTGGCGTGGCGGGCAGCGAGATAGCTGCCGGCGGTGGTGAGCGACTTCAGATCGTTTCGGGTCGGAAACTGTGCCGCCGTGTCGGACGGATGATCCGGCGTCTGCGCCAGGACCCTGCCGGGGACGGTCGCAATCGCTGTGCCGATGAGGGCGATGGCGGCAACAGTCCAGCGGTTGAAACGATTTGAGAACATCAGGGCTCGCCTTGAGTTGGTAGTGCCTGGGTTTGCAGCAGAGGGCCGTATCGCATGCGAACGCGGCCGGTGGCATCGGGACCCGGAACCGTCCGGCGGACAATGCCGCTTTTGGCGCTTCGCCGCAAGGATTCGGGCCGGGCGATCCCCTCCGCACGCCTTAAATCGGCCAAGAGCGGTCCCAAGACGCTGCCAGTATGGCCTTATCGTGGCCGCGACCGGTGGCCGCAGCGGTGTCCTCACGCGAACGTGCGCCGGATCACCCTCGTGATCAGGTCCTTGTGCTCGGCCGGCTCTTACATCGCCTCATAGTTCGGACCGCCGCCGCCCTCGGGGGGAACCCAGGTGATGTTACCGTTGGGATCCTTCACGTCGCAGGTTTTGCAGTGAACGCAGTTCTGGGCGTTGATCTGGAAGCGCGGGCTCGTGCCTTCCTCGACCCATTCATAGACGCCGGCCGGGCAATAACGATTCGAGGGACCGGCGAACACGTCGTGCTCGGAGGTCTTCTGCAGGTTCATGTCGGTGACCTTGAGATGGACCGGCTGGTCCTCCTCATGGTTGGTGTTGGACAGGAACACCGAGGACAGCTTGTCGAAGGAGATCTTGCCGTCCGGCTTCGGGTAGTTCTTGGGCGCGTGGCTCTTGGCCGGATCGAGCGTGGCGCGATCGGGCTTGGCGTGCGCCTGGGTGCCGAACAGCGAAGCGCCGAACAGCGTGTTGCACCACATGTCGAAGCCGCCCAGCGCGACGCCCAGCACGGTGCCGAACTTCGACCACAGCGGCTTGACGTTGCGGACCAGGAACAGATCCTTGCCGACCGACGACGAGCGCCATGCATTCTCGTATTCGACGAGCTCGTCATTGGCGCGATCGGCGGCCAGCGCCGCCGCGACATGTTCAGCCGCGAGCATGCCGGTGCCCATCGCATTGTGCACGCCCTTGATGCGCGGCACGTTGACGAAGCCGGCCGCGCAGCCGATCAGCGCGCCGCCGGGGAAGCTGAGTTTCGGCACCGACTGGTAACCGCCCTCGGTAATGGCGCGCGCGCCATAGGCGAGACGCTTGCCGCCTTCAAAGGTGCCGCGGATCGAAGGATGGGTCTTGAAGCGCTGGAATTCGTCGAACGGCGACAGGTACGGATCGTCGTAGTTGAGATGCACGACGAAGCCGACGGCGACGAGGTTGTCGTCGTAATGATAGAGGAACGAGCCGCCGCCGGTCTTCAGATCGAGCGGCCAGCCGAAGGAATGCTGGATCATGCCCTTCTGGTGCTTGGCGGGATCGATCTGCCAGACTTCCTTGAGGCCGATGCCGAACTTCGCCGGCTCGCTCTTGGCATCCAGCGCGAACTTGGCGATGAGCTGCTTGGTCAGGCTGCCGCGGGCGCCTTCGGCGAACAGCGTGTACTTGCCGAGCAACTCCATGCCACGGGTGAAGGAGTCCTTCGGCTTGCCGTCCCGGCCGATGCCCATGTCGCCAGTGGCAATGCCCTTGACGTTGCCGGCGTCGTCGTAGAGCACCTCGGCCGCAGCAAAGCCCGGATAGATCTCGACGCCAAGCGCTTCAGCCTTGCGCGCCAGCCAGCGGCAGACATTGCCGAGCGAGCCGATGTAGCAGTGATGATTGTCCATCAGCGGCGGCATCATGAAGTTTGGCAGCTTGATCGCGCCGCCGCCCGTCATCCAGTAGAAGCGGTCGTCCTTCACCTGGGTCTTCAGCGGGCAGTCGGAATCCTCGCGCCAGTCCGGGATCAGCTTGTCGAGCCCTGCGGGGTCGATCACGGCGCCGGAGAGAATGTGCGCGCCGACCTCGGAGCCCTTCTCCACCACGACGACGTTGAGATCGGCATTGAGCTGCTTCAGCCGGATCGCGGCCGACAGGCCCGAGGGGCCGGCGCCGACGATGACGACGTCGAATTCCATGGATTCACGCGGGGGAAGTTCTTCGGTGCTCATCTGATCTCAGCCCTTGAGACGGTCCTTGGTCATTTGCGCCCTCTTGTTTCCGATTTTTCCGGGTAGGACAACCTCGGAAATGCGTTTCGCCGGGGTGCAAGGGGGGTGCAAGGCGCCCTAAACTGAACTAATAGTCAGACTTTCCCATGATACCCGAACCCGCACCCACCGTCCGCGAGCTTCTCGCCTTCTATCTGGAGGCCGGTGTCGATTGCGCGCTCGCGGAGGAACCGATCGACCGCCTGGCGGAATTGGATGCGCCGCCGCCGGCCCCGCGCGTGGCGCCTCCGGTCGAGGCACCTCGTCCTGTCGCCGCCCCCGCGGCCATGCGCGGCGAAGCCGCACCGGCACCGGACATCGCAATTGCCTCCGCACGCGAGGCCGCGCGCACTGCGCCGACGCTGGAAGCGCTGCGCGAGCTGATGCAGAGCTTCGAGGGCTGCGCGCTGAAACACACTGCGACGCGGCTGGTATTTGCCGACGGCAATCCGCAGGCGCGTATCATGTTCGTCGGCGAGGCGCCGGGCCGCGACGAGGACATCGAGGGGCTACCCTTCGTCGGGCGCAGCGGCAAGCTGCTCGATCTCATGATCGGCGCGATCGGGCTCAACCGCAGCACGGCCTACATCGCCAACGTGATTCCGTGGCGGCCGCCCGGCAACCGCACGCCGACGCCGCAGGAGACGCAGATCTGCCTACCCTTCATCCAGCGCCAGATTGAGCTGGTGAATCCCGACGTGCTGGTAACGCTCGGCAATCCCTCGACGCAGACGCTGCTTGGAACGCGCGAAGGCATCATGCGCACCCGCGGGCGCTGGTTCGACTACGACGCCGGCGGGCGCACCATCCGCGCGCTGCCGACGTTCCATCCGGCCTATCTGCTCCGCTCGCCGTCCTACAAGCGCCTAGCCTGGCAGGATCTGCGCGCGATCGCCAAGGTGCTGGCGGGCTAGCGAGCTCGCGTGTCCCGGACGCGGTGCGGCACGCAGCTCTCGTAGGGTGGGCAAAGCGAAGCGTGCCCACCACCTATCGTGGGCACGGCGCGTTGCGCCTTTGACCACCCAACGATTTCAGCGTCCGTAACAACGCGTGCGGCTCACGTCCCCTTCGGCCGCACGATGGCCCAGCCGACGCGCAGGAGCTGCTGACGACCGGTCACCAGCCATTCGAAGGCGCGCGGCACCTCCGGGACGATGCCGGGAAAGCGCTTGAGGATGTCCGGCGGCGGCGTGCCGGCGGTATCCGAGGCGCGCCAGACCACGACGCCGCCGGTCTCGCTGAACTTGGCCTGGTTGATCCACGGTGTGCGCGCAGGGTCGGCATCGATGAAGAGATGCGGCCGGCCGGAATGCAGCGTGATCAGGCTCGCAAGCTGCGTCTCGCCGGCCACCGCACGCAGGCGATGGTTGGTGCGGCGGGCAAAGCTCTCGTCGAAGAAGTCCGAGATCGCGCGCGCCGGCATCGAGGTCGCGATCTCGTTCGTGCCGGTCCAGGGCAGCAGCAGGACGGCGAGCACGACGCCGACGGCCGGCGCCACGACGGCGGCGGCCCAGACCGTCCGCAGCATCCGCGCACGGCGCATCGCGATGAGATCGCCGGCTGCGACCACCACGGCAAGCCCGGACACAACCAGCACGACACCGGCGCCGCCGACGACGGACTCGAGTCCGAGCAGGCCGGAGATCAGCACCGCGCCCAGCGCCGGCGCCAGCGCGAAGAAATAGACGAAGTTGCGCCCCAACGGCTCGACCGGCGGCCTAAAGATGATCGGCGGCTCCTCGCCCTTGCCGGCGAACAGGCCGGCGTTGAGGAAGGTCAGCGCCGGGATCGCAGCGGCCCCGAGCACAAGGCCGCCGAACAGCCAGGCCGCATGCAGGGCGCGGGCATTCAGCTCCGCAACTTGCGGCAAGGCCGGCATCACCAGCGTCTCGGCACGCATCAGCCAGACCGCATAGGGCAGCGCCAGCACCGCGACGACAACAAGCGCGAACAGCGGATCGAGCGCGCGCAGCGTCCGGCGGCCGCCGGTGGTCGAGACCGCGAAGACCACGAGCAGCAGCAGCAGGAAGATCGCCGCGGGCGTCGTCAGCAGCAGGAGACCGGCCTCGATCGACCAGGCGAACCAGGCATTGCCGCGGCGCTGGCCGATGATCTGCCAGGAGTGCAGCAGCAGCAGCGCCCACAGCGGCCGGGCCAGGACTAGCGGGCCGAAGTCGAGCGCCGACGAGGAGAAGGCGAGCACCGTCATGGTCAAGAGCACCGCGAGCACCGCCTGCTGCGAGCCGACCACGGCGCGGGACAGATGATAGAGCGCGATGAAGGTCGCGATCTCGCAGAGCTCGGCCAGCACATAGACGCCGAACATGTGGCCGCCGGCGGCACGATAGGCGATGTCGGCGAGCCAGACCGGCAAGGGCGGACCGAGATCGGTGCCGACCTGGTATTCGCGTCCGAAAGCCAGGAGCGTCGCCAGGGTGCCGGGCGGGCTGCGGTAGAACACCAGCGCCACGAACAGCCACATCGCGGCCTGCAGCAGCACGGCGATCCAGACGATCAGCCGCGGCCGGGCGCGAATGAGCTCGATGACCAGGGAGGTAAACCGCATGCAACGTCCGAAAGATGCAGCCAACCCGTCCAGCCGGCCCTATTCGCTCACAAATACTTTGATAAGGGGCGTCACGCGTCGTGGCAACGACGGTGTGCTCCCTCTCCCCGTTCTTACGGGGCGCGACAAGCTTCGCTCGCGCTGGGAGGGTCGGGGCGAGGGGCTGCGTCGGCAATCACGGTGACAGATGGACTCGCGGAGGCTCCCCCTCACCCGCATCCCATCTCGGATGGGATGCGGCCTTTCCCCGCACGCGGGAGAAGCGAAGAGGGCAGCGGAGAGAGCCGTTAGAGACCCGCCGACGCGTCGATCTCGACGCTGGCCTCCACCGGCACCTCGACCTCGGTCACCGTAAACAGATCCTGCACCGGCTCGACGGTCCACGGCATGTGCTTGGCACGCGCCGCCGCAACCGGGGCGAAGAAGCGGCGGTGATGGACCGAGGGGCCGAGACGGTCGAGCGCGTCGAGGTGCTCGGGGACGGCGTAGCCCTTGTGCTGCTCGAAGCCGTAGCCTGGGCAGTCCTGCGCCAGCGCGCACATCAGGCGGTCGCGCGTCACCTTGGCGATGATGGAGGCCGCCGCGATCGACAGCACGATGCCATCGCCGCCGATCACGGCTTCGCAATCGCAAGGAGTGTCGAGCCGGTCGCGGCCGTCGACGAAGACGTGCCTCGGCGCCTCCGGCAGTGCCACCACGGCGCGCTTCAGCGCCCACAATGAGGCGCGCAATATGTTGTCGCGGTCGATTCGCGAGGGCGAGGCGACGGCGACCGAGACCTGGGCGGTGGCGCAGATCTTGTCGAACAGTTTTTCGCGTTCCTCGGCGGTCAGGCGCTTGGAATCGTCAATGCCCCGCGGAATCCGGTCGGGGTCGAGAATCACGGCCGCGGCTACCACGGGGCCGGCGAGCGGCCCGCGGCCGGCTTCGTCGCAGCCGGCGACCGGCCAGACGCCGCGCTTGATCAGCGCGCGCTCGCGCCGGAAGCTCGGCGGTGCGACCGCGATGATGCCTTTCTTGCCTGCGGGAACGGTCGTTGTTTTGGTCGCAGGCGCTCTGCCGGCCTTGGCGGGCGCTGTCTTCTTCGCAGCGTCCTTCCTTGGCGCGTCTTTGGCCGGTGTCTTGGCGGACTTGTCCCGAATCATGGCGGGGATCGTGCGCAAGCGGCCCGGCCGGCGCAACCGGGAACCCCGCGCAATTCCCGTTATTCAGGCCGCCCTATTCCGCCAGATGCACCCGCCGGTCCTCGCCGACCTCGATGCCGGGTGCGACCACGACCTCCCAGGGATGGCCGTCGGGATCGGCAAAATAACCGGAATAGCCGCCATAATCGGTCTCGTGCGCGGCCTTCACCAGCTTTGCCCCCTTGCCGAGGGCAAAGGCCAGCACCGCATCGACCTCCTCTCGGGTCCGACAGTTCCAGGCGATGGTGATGCCGCGGAAGGTCGATGGCCTCGGCCGGTCCGGCAACGTCGCGTCGGCCGAGAGCTGATCCCAGGGATAAAGTGCGAGCACCGGGCCACCGGTATCGTAGAAAGCGACGGCCTCGCCGGTCGCCCTTAGCCGGCGCGCAAAACCGAGCGCGTCGTAAAAAGCGATGCTGGCACGGATATCGCTGACGCCAAGCGTGATGACAGTGAGCCGCGGCACCGGCGGGTGAAGTTCCTTGACCATGCGACGCCTCTTCCACTTCCCCGATCAGAACAGGCTGAGCTGATCGCCGTTCCGCTTCGGCCGCGCAAAGTGATCGGTCGTCAGCTTGGAGCGCCGTTTGTTGAGGCCGAGCCTGTCGCAGGCGATCTCGAAGCGGCGGCCGATGGTCCAGGCCATTGGTCCGGTGCCCTTCATCCGTTCGCCCCATTTCGCATCGTAGTCGCGGCCGCCGCGCATGTCGCGGATCAGCGTGAAGACGTGGCGATAGCGGTCGGGATAGTTCGCCATTAGCCATTCGCGGAAGAGATCGCGCACCTCCAGCGGCAGCCGCAGCAGCACATAGGAGGCTTCCTTGACGCCGACATGGGCGGCAGCATCGAGGATGCGCTCGATCTCGGAATCGTTCAGCGCGGGGATCACGGGCGCAACCATCACCGTGGTGGGAATGCCGGCGTCCGAGAGCTGCTTCAGCGCCTCCAGCCGCTTCGGCGGCGTCGAGGCGCGCGGCTCCATGGTGCGCGCGAGCTTCGGATCGAGCGAGGTGACGGAGATCGCGACCTTGGCGAGGTTGCGCTTGGCCATCCGCGCGAGAATATCGATGTCGCGCACCACCAGCGCCGACTTGGTGACGATGCCGACGGGATGGCCGGCACCCTCGAGAACCTCGAGGATGCCGCGCATGATTTTGCGCTCGCGCTCGATCGGCTGATAGGGATCGGTGTTGGTGCCGATCGCGATCATCCGGGGCTCATAGCCAGTCGCGGCGAGCTCTTTCTCCAGCAGCGCCGGCGCCTCGGGCTTGACGAACAGCTTTGACTCGAAGTCGAGCCCGGGCGACAGGCCGAGATAGGCATGGGTCGGCCGCGCGAAGCAGTAGACGCAGCCATGCTCGCAGCCGCGATAGGGATTGATCGAGCGGTCGAAGCCGATATCGGGGGAATCGTTGCGGGTGATCACCTTGCGCGAGGTGTCGACCCCGACAATGGTCTTGAACGGCGGCAGCTCTTCCAGGCTCTGCCAGCCGTCGTCGAAGGCGACGCGCGCCTCGGCCTCATAGCGGCCGCTGGCATTCGACTGTGCCCCCCGCCCTCGCCTGCGTGCGCGGTCGATGGCGACGCCAAGCTCTGGAAAGTCAGAGTCCACACCCGCCGGCTCGGAGGGCGCCTTGACCGGCGGGTGTTTGAGAGCATGAGAGGATGCTGCTGGACTCATGAAGCCAAGATAGCACGCAAAAGGAACAAATCAAGAACACAAACAAAAAATGGGAAAACAACCCCATGCACAGTAGCCGCCCAAATTTCGGGCGCGGTCCTTTGACCTCACGCAACACACCCGTCGCAACGATTTCGTTTGATGCCGGCCAGGGATCAATCGTCGCGGAACAATGTTGGTGACGATCGCCGGGTGAAGGTCAGCAGGAACATGACAAATCAACAACAATCGGCCGCGGCAAGCAGCAACCTCGACCTCCTCGATCGCTACTGGCGCGCCGCGAACTACCTCTCCGTCGGGCAAATCTACCTGCTCGACAATCCGCTGCTGCGCGAGGCCTTGCAGGCCGAGCACATCAAGCCGCGTCTGCTCGGCCATTGGGGCACGACGCCCGGCCTGAACTTCATCTACGCCCATCTCAACCGCGTCATCCGCGCGCTGGATGTCAGCGTGCTCTATGTCTGCGGTCCCGGCCATGGCGGGCCGGGCATGGTCGCCAACACCTATCTGGAAGGCAGCTATAGCGAGATCTATCCCGACATCGCGCGCGACACGGACGGATTGCGCAAGCTGTTCAGGCAGTTCTCCTTTCCCGGCGGCATTCCGAGCCACGCGGCGCCGGAAACGCCGGGCTCGATCCACGAAGGCGGCGAGCTCGGCTACGCGCTGGTGCATGCCTATGGTGCGGCGCTGGACAATCCCGACTTGATCGTGGCTTGCGTGGTCGGTGACGGCGAAGCGGAAACCGGCCCGCTCGCGGCCTCCTGGCACTCCAACAAGTTCCTGAACCCCGCGCATGACGGCGCGGTGCTGCCGATCCTGCATCTGAACGGCTACAAGATCGCCAACCCGACCGTGCTCGGGCGGATGCGGGACAGCGAGATCCGCGACCTGTTCCGCGGGTTCGGCCACGAGCCGCTGTTCGTCGCGGGCGACGATCCCAAATTGATGCATCAGGCCATGGCGGATGCGCTCGACGTTGCGCTCGCCAGCATCCGCTCGATCCAGCAGCACGCCCGCGACGGCCGCAAGGCAGTCGAGCGGCCGCGCTGGCCGATGATCGTGCTGCGCAGCCCGAAAGGCTGGACCGGCCCGAAAGAGGTCGACGGCAAGAAGGTCGAGGGTTTTTGGCGCGCGCATCAGGTGCCGGTGGCGGGCTGTCGCGAGAACCCGGCGCACCTCAAAGTGCTCGAAAACTGGATGCGCAGCTACGAGCCCGAAAAGCTGTTCGACCAGAGCGGGGCGCTCATTCCAGAACTTCAGGCGCTCGCGCCCGAAGGCATTCGCCGCATGGGCGCCAATCCGCATGCCAATGGCGGCCTGCTCAAGAAGGAGCTGAAGCTGCCAGACTTCCGCAGCTTCGCCATCGAGGTGCCGCAGCCCGGCGGCGTCGCAGCCGAAGCGACGCGCGAGCTCGGCAAATTCCTGCGCGACGTCATCCGCCTCAACGCGAAGGAGCGCAATTTCCGCATCATGGGCCCGGACGAGACCGCGTCAAACCGTCTGGACGCCGTGTTCGAGGAGACCGAGCGGGTCTGGATGGAGCCGATCGAGCCTTACGACGTGCATCTGGCGCAGGACGGCCGCGTCATGGAAGTCTTGAGCGAGCATCTCTGCCAGGGCTGGCTCGAGGGCTATCTGCTCACTGGACGCCACGGTTTCTTCTCCTGCTATGAGGCCTTCATCCACATCGTGGATTCCATGTTCAACCAGCACGCCAAATGGCTGAAGGTCACGCGCGATCTGCCATGGCGGCGCCCGATCGCCTCGCTCAATTATCTCCTGACCTCGCATGTCTGGCGGCAGGACCATAACGGCTTCAGCCATCAGGATCCCGGCTTCGTCGATCTCGTCGCCAACAAGAAGGCCGATATCGTTCGCATCTACTTCCCGCCGGATGCCAACACGCTGCTGTGGATCGCCGACCATTGCCTGCGGACCTATAACCGCATCAACGTGATCGTTGCCGGCAAGCAGCCGGCGCCGCAATGGCTGTCGATGCAGGAAGCAGCCACGCATTGCGATGCCGGCATCGGAATCTGGACCTGGGCGGGGACGGAAGATGCAACGGGCGAGCCCGACGTGGTGATGGCCTGCGCCGGCGATGTGCCGACGCTGGAGACGCTCGCCGCCGTCGACCTGTTGCGCAAGGCGCTGCCGGACCTGAAGATCCGCGTCGTCAACGTCGTCGACCTCATGACGCTGCAACCGAGGGATCAGCATCCTCATGGGCTTTCGGACCGCGACTTCGACAGCCTGTTCACGCGCGACAAGCCTGTCATCTTCGCCTATCACGGCTACCCCTATCTGATCCACCGCCTTACCTATAACCGCACCAACCATGCCGGCCTGCATGTGCGCGGCTTTGCCGAGGAAGGCACCACGACGACGCCGTTCGACATGGTCGTGCTCAACGAGCTCGACCGCTACCACCTCGCGATCGAGGCGATCGAACGCGTGCCCGGGCTGGCGGCTAGGGCCGCGCGGGCCAAGCAGCAATTCCGCGACAAGCTGATCGAGCATTCGCGGTATGTGCGCGAGCACGGCGAGGACATGCCTGATGTCCAGGGATGGGTCTGGCCCAACAGCTCCGGCGGCAACACCCCGACTGAGGCCGGCGATTAGCCATGCCGGACACGGTCCTCGTCCTCAACTCGGGATCGTCGAGCATCAAGTTCGGCCTGTTCGAGATCTCGGCTGTTGAACCCAACCTGCTCTGCAAGGGGCTGCTCGACGAGCACGAGGCAAAGCCCCGGCTGGTGGTGAAGAGCCCCGCCGGCGAAGACCTGTTCGAGACGCGGACAGAGGCGCCGGACGCCGATGGCGGCCATCTATTCGCCGATGTGCTCGCCTTCATCGAGGACCGGTTCGGCGAACATCATCTGCGCGCCGCCGGCCATCGCATCGTTCATGGCGGGCCGGACTATTCAGGCCCGGTCGCGCTGACCGACGACGTCGTCGCGAAGCTGGAGGCATTGACGCCGCTTGCGCCGCTGCACCAGCCGCGGTGCCTCGCGCCAATTCGCGCGCTCGCGGCGATCCGGCCAGCGCTGATGCAGATCGCGTGCTTCGACACGGCGTTCCATCACGGCCTGGCGCCGCCGGCGAGCCGCTTCGCCATTCCGAGGCGCTATGAGGAACGTGGCGTCCGACGCTACGGATTTCACGGCCTCTCCTTCGAATATGTCGCGCGCCGCCTCGCCGAGATTGCGCCGGAGCTCGTCGCCAAGCGCAGCGTCATCGCGCATCTCGGCAACGGCGCCAGCCTGTGCGCGTTACACCACGGACGCAGCGTCGACACCACCATGGGACTGACGCCGCTCGACGGCCTGGTGATGGGCACACGCTGCGGCACGATCGATCCCGGCGTGCTGCTCTATCTGCAACAGCACGAAAAGATGTCGATCGAGGATGTCCAGCACCTGCTCTATCACCAGTCGGGCCTGGTAGGCGTCTCGGGCATCTCCGCGGACATGCGCACGCTGCTGGCGAGCGGCGAGATTGCCGCACGGGAGGCGGTCGATCTCTTCACCTTCCGCGCGGCGCAGCAGGTCGCGATGATGGCGACCACGCTTGGCGGCCTCGATTGCCTGGTCTTCACCGGCGGCATCGGCGAGCACGCCAAGGAGATCCGCAGCGCGATCGGCGAGCGGCTCGGCTGGCTCGGCGTGCGGATCGATGCGACGGCGAATGACGACGCGCGCGAGCGGATCAGCGGGGGCGGAAACGCCGTCGACGTGTTCGTCATCCCGACGGATGAGGAGATGACGATCGCACGCCACTGTGCAGCGGTGCTGCAACCTAAAGGGACAATATCGTAGGGTGGGCAAAGGCGCAAAAGCGCCGTGCCCACGATCTTTCTCCCGCAGCGACAGGTGGTGGGCACGGCGCAAGAGCGCCTTTGCCCACCCTACGACACCGGACTCGTGGAGATGTGAGGCACAACAGCGCGCGGAAAAAAAGCACTCAATGCGTCCCCGACCAGATCTGAAAACATCCGATCGCGACCTCGATCACGATCAGCACCACGACCGCGATCTCCAGGCGGAGCGAGCGCTGGGTGTCGATGATGTCGGTCAGCGCATTGGCGGTCTCCGACACCGCGGTGAGCTTGCGCTCGAGCGTGTCGAGGCGTTCTTTCAGCTCGTACTCGTCCTCGAGGCGGGAATAGAGCCGGTCGAGCTCGGGCTTCTCCCAGAGCACGTCGGGCTTCTCGGCGATCGCGACGCGCCCGGCGACGCGCTGCTGCACCAGCAGTGCATTGCCGATCAGTTGCAGGATGCCCTTGCGACGGCGCGGCGTGCGGCCGTGCTCGGCGAGCTCCCGCGCAAACGGCTCGATCACATCGAAGACCGCGGCGACGCGGCGCTCGTCGCGCGCCAGCGACGTGCTCTTGGCGAGCGCGTCCGCAACCAGCAGCAGACGGTCGTCGGAGAACTTTGCGAGGCAGATCGGCCCGCCCGGCTGGATCGCTTCAGTGCTTTCATCCTTGCAGAGCTGTGCCTGCGCGATCTCTTCCTCATATGGGCTGAGCTCGCCGATCACCCGCGGCTTCAGGCTGTCGATCAGCACTTTCTCCTCGGACGGGAGCAGCCCGATCAGCACCACGACGCCGTAACGGAAGATCACGGCAAGGCCGGCATGGACACGGAAGGCGGCGGGCGTCGACGAGACCAGCGTGCCGATCTCGAGACCGGCGGCATTGATGCGGTCGCCCAGCATCAGCGCGCGGATCCGCAAGGTCGGCGCAGCCTCCGGCTTCGGCGACGTTGACGCCGTGCCAACAGCGAGTTGATCGGCGTTCACAGGAAGCCTCCACCGGCACCAAAGTCACACATTTCCCGTTCGAACCTTTCTTGCAGGGCGCACCCTCCCTGCAGGAGCCGGCTACCCGCGCGCCGCGCAATGTCGCCGTAAAACTCCGGGTTAATACCCCCGGGACGCGCTTGTGCCGAAACATTCGGCAACATCGCCAACCCGCGCGTGACACATTTGGCTGCGAGGACTGGCTGCAGTTTACCATCGCACGCCGAGGCGCGGCCGGAAAGTTGCACTCGGCAACGCCACGTGTTTATGACAACATCATAACAAGCTACGCTTCTCCCGAAGTGCAGACATTGAAGCCTCAATCATGCTGAGCGTCATCATTCCGACCGAAGGCGTCGAGCAGACCGCGGTGGCGACTCTGGCCGCGCTGGTCCCCGGGGCCGCCGCCGGCGTCATCCGCGAGGTGCTTCTGGTCGACGGCACCCGCAACGGCGTCATCGAGCGGGTTGCCGACGTCGCAGGCTGCCGTTTCGTCGGCTTCGAGGGATCTTCGCAAGGCGCCGCGCTCGCGGCCGGCGCGCTCCAGGCCCGCTCGCCGTGGCTGATGTTCCTGCCCGCAGGCGCCGTGCTCGAAACCGGCTGGATCGAGGAAACCACCCAGTTCATCCAGGCCGTCGCGACCAGCGGACGGGACCGTGCTGCCGTGTTCCGCTATGCGCGCTCGCCTTACGTCGATACCGGATTGCGCGACGTCCTCCGGGCCGTGGTGCGCAGGGTGATCGGCCCGCTCGGCGATCAGGGCCTTTTGATTGCGCGTGATCATTACGACCGGATCGGCGGCTACCCGCCGCAGGCCCGCCGTTCCGAGGCACGGCTGCTGCGCCGGCTCGGCCGCTCGTCCCGGACCATGCTGCGCAGCCGGATCGTCATGGTCGGCTGAAGTCACCACATGCTTGCCAAAGTCAAATAATTAATTGACAATGGCAAGTATCGAGGTGCCTCATGCCATCAAGCTCTTCCCCATCAGCCCTTGCGATCGAACAGGTCGCTGACGATCGCATCGCGGCGGTCCGCGCCTTCAACCGCTTCTATACCCGCAAGCTCGGTGTGCTCGACCAGCATCTTGGGAAGAGCCCGTTCTCGCTCAGCGAGGCCCGGGTGCTCTATGAACTCGCGCATCGCGACGAGCTGGCGGCAAAGGAGATCGGGAACGAGCTTGGCCTCGACCCCGGCTATCTCAGCCGCATCGTGCAAAGCTTCGACGAAAAGGGGCTGATCACGCGAAGGCCCCTGCCCGCCGATCGCCGGCAATACCAGCTTAGCCTCACCGCCAAGGGCCGCCAGACCTACGCCAAGCTGAACCTGAGCTCGCAAAACGAGGTCGCCGCAATGCTGGCCCAGCTTTCGGCCAGCGATGCAACGCGGCTCACGCAGGCCATGGCGACCATCGAGGCCGTGCTGGAGCAACGTCGAACCCAGCCTGCGGCTTTCATGCTGCGCAGCCATCGCGTCGGCGACATGGGCTGGGTCATCTCCAAGCAGGCCGCCGCCTATGCCGCGGACTACAACTGGGACATCAGCTACGAGGCGCTGGTCGCCGAGATCTGCGCACAATTCATCAAGAACTACGATGCCGCGCGCGAGCACTGCTGGATCGCGGAAGTGGGCGGCGAGCCGGTCGGCTCGATCTTTCTGGTCAAGGCCACGGACGAGATCGCCAAGCTGCGCCTGTTGCAGGTGGAGAAGAAGGCGCGCGGGCTCGGTGTCGGCCGTGCGCTGGTCGAGCAATGCATCCAGGGCGCTCGCGAGCGGGGCTACAGCAGGATGACGCTGTGGACGCAGAGCATCCTGGTTGCCGCGCGCGGCATCTATCAAAGTGCAGGCTTCAAGCTCGTGAAGGAAGAGAAGCACCACAGCTTCGGCGCCGATCTGGTCGGCGAGACCTGGGAGCGGGATCTCTGATTTTGCGACGAGCGCGATGCGCATGAATGTGCCCTCGCCCCTTGTGGGAGAGGGCAGCGACGCCGGCAGACACAGGCTCACTTGGGTGAGGGGTATGTCTCAGCGTATTCCGTGCGGATAGAGACCCCTCATCCGGCGCTTCGCGCCACCTTCTCTCACAAGGGGAGAAGGGAGAAAGCAATCACACCGTTGCGCCTTGAGCCTTCGGCCGGCGCAGATGCTCGTCCAGCCGCGGCATGATCTCGACGAAATTGCAGGGCCGCGTGCGGTAGTCGAGCTGAGCGGCAAGGATGCCGTCCCAGCCGTCGCGGCAGGCGCCGGGGGAGCCTGGCAGGCAGAAGATGTAGGTCGCACCCGCGACGCCGGCGGTGGCGCGGCTCTGGATCGTCGACGTCCCGATCTTGGCGTGGCTCAGCAGGTGGAACGCGATCGAGAAACCGTCCATGCGCTTTTCGAACAGCGGCTCGATCGCCTCCGGCGTGACGTCGCGCCCGGTGAAGCCGGTGCCGCCGGTGGTGATGACGACGTCGATGCCGGCATCCGCGATCCAGCGGCGAACGACGGCGCGGATCGCCTCGACATCGTCGGTGACGATCTCGCGGGCGGCGAGGCGATGGCCCGCTGCGACAAGGCGGTCGGCGAGCGTCTGGCCGGACTTGTCATCCGCGAGCGCACGGGTGTCGGACACGGTGAGCACCGCGATGTCGAGCGGGATGAATTGTTTTGCTTCGTCTGTGGAGGCCACGACTTCACTCCTGTTTCCTGCCCACCGCCGTCATCCTGAGGTGCGCGCCGTGCGGTGCAAGGGCACCGCAGGGCGAGCCTCGAAGGATGGGCCGCAGGCTCCGCCATCCTTCGAGGCTCGCCAAGTGGCGAGCACCTCAGGATGACGCCACTAATAGCTTACTACTGCCCGCCGCCGAACGTGTTGCAGGCCTGGACCGTGCCCTGCTGATAGCCGGTCATGAACCACTGCTTGCGCTGCGCGGCCGAGCCGTGGGTGAAGGAATCGGGCACGACGCGTCCCGTGGCCTGGCGCTGCAGCGTGTCGTCGCCGATCGCGCTCGCCGTGGTCAGCGCGGCGTCGATGTCGCCGGGCTCGAGGAAGTTTGGACGCTTCTTCGCCTCGCGATTGACCCAGACGCCGGACAGGCAATCGGCCTGCAATTCGACCTTCACCTGGAGCGCGTTGGCCTCCGCCTTCGAGCCGGCCTGCTGCTGCAGCCGCGTCACGCGCGGAATGATGCCGAGCAGGTTCTGGATGTGGTGGCCGGCTTCATGCGCGATGATGTAGGCGGTGGTGAAATTGCAGGCGGACTTGCCGGAGCAGCCGCGGAAGCGCGTCTCGACCTCGCGGAAGAACGAGGTGTCGAGGAAGATGGTGCGATCCGGCGGACAATAGAACGGCCCCATCGCCGACTCTGCCCGGCCGCAGCGGCCACCATTGGTGACGTTGCGGAACAGCACGACCTTCGGACCGGTGTAGGACTGGCCGGAGGCCTGGAAGATTTCGCTCCAGCGATCGTCGATCTCGCCGAGAATGCCGGAGATCATGCTTCCCATCTCGTCCGTCGGCGCCCCGCGCTTGCCTGACGAGGCCTGGCGATCGGTCTGATAGCTCGGCGCCTGGCCGCCGCCGGTGAGAATCTCGGCACCGCCGATCAGGATGCGCGGATCGATGCCGAAGGCATAGCCGACCAGGCCGAGCACGATGATGGTGCCGATGCCGAGCCCGCCGCCGCCCATCGGCAGGCCGAACCCACCGCCTCCACCGCCGCCACCCTCGTCGCGACGATCCTCGATGTCGTCGCTGCGGCGGAAGTCATCGTAACGCATGGCGGCCTTCCCTTTGGAGCCCCCGATTCCCGGGACCCCTGATTCAGTTTCGTCGGCGCGCAGGAGCGCGAAAGCTCAACGCGCCACACACGTAAAATTTCCCTTGCCTTTATCAATATCGTGGCCGGCAAAAATTGCCTAGTGCGGCAACATGGCGATGCCAGCAATTTTTTCCGAGGGTCGAGCAATTTTTTCCGAGAGAAATTTGGGGCTTTTTTGGCGCCGAGGCTGCTCCCGCAACGCGAAGAATTGCGAAATACACTGTAAAACACGACGAATGCACGCGACGACCAGCGCGCCGGACGCGGTGCGGGGACTGCTCACGAAAGCGGCGGGTTAAGTCGATTTTTACTTTGCCGCTTCAATGTAACGGTCAGTCGGTTGTTTGGTCCCGCGTCGCCGACAGCGTCGCCTGAGTCAGAGTTCTTGAGTCATGGTAGAGTCGCGTCGCGGGGCGTCTGCAAGGGCGCCCCGCACAAACTTTGAGTCCGCCTCGCATCGCATCATTCTCGGTGATTGCGTCGCCGAGATGTCGAAGCTTCAGGCTGGTTCGGTCGATCTCGTGTTCGCCGATCCGCCCTACAATCTCCAGCTCAAGGGCGATCTCAAGCGCCCCGACGAATCCCATGTCGACGCCGTCGACGACGACTGGGACAAGTTTGATTCGTTCTCCGCCTATGACGATTTCACCCGCGCCTGGCTGCTTGCCGCGCGCCGCGCGATGAAGCCGTCGGCGACGATCTGGGTGATCGGCTCCTATCACAACATCTTCCGCGTCGGCGCGATCATGCAGGACCTCGGCTTCTGGCTCCTGAACGACATCGTCTGGCGCAAGTCGAACCCGATGCCGAATTTCCGGGGCCGCCGCTTCACCAACGCGCACGAGACCATGATCTGGGCCGCGCGCGACGAAAAGGCCAAGGGCTACACGTTCAATTACGAGGTGCTGAAGGCCGCGAACGAGGACGTGCAGGCACGTTCCGACTGGCTGATCCCGCTCTGCACCGGCGAGGAGCGCCTCAAGGGCGCCGACGGGAAGAAAGTGCATCCGACGCAGAAGCCGGAAGGCCTGCTCGCACGCGTGCTGCTGTCCTCATCCAAGCCCGGCGATCTCGTGATCGATCCCTTCAACGGCACCGGCACCACCGGCGCGGTCGCAAAACGCCTCGGCCGCTCCTATATCGGCTTCGAGCGCGACAAGACCTATGCGAAGGCCGCGGAAGCCCGCATCGCCAAGGTCGAGCCGCTGCCGGAGGAGAGCCTCGCCCCGTTCATGACCGCGCGCGAAGCACCGCGGGTCGCCTTCTCCGAGCTGATCGAGCGCGGCATGATCATGCCCGGCACGAAGCTGTTCGACGCCAAGAAGAAGCTCGGCGCATTGGTGCGTGCCGACGGCGCCATCATGTTCGGCGACAAGGTCGGCTCGATCCACCGCATCGGCGCGGTGGCGCAGGGCGCGCAGGCCTGCAACGGCTGGACCTTCTGGCACGTCGAGACCAAGAAGGGTCTCAAGCTGATCGACGAGCTGCGCGCCGAGATCCGCGCCGGCATGGCGGCGGAGTAGCCGCTTCCCACGATCTTGTAGGGTGGGCAAAGCGACTTGTCCGCCATAGCTCGAAGAGCGACGGCGGAAGCGTGCCCACGTCCTTCCCAATTGACGCGAAGACGTGGGCACGGCGCAAACGCGCCTTTGCCCACCCTGCGGCGCCTTGAATGGGGCGGCAGTCGGGACTAGATTTGCCCGGTCAGCTCCCGTCCTGACCGGTGGGCCCCATGCGACGACAGTCCGAGACATTGCTGTTGGTGCCGCTGCTGCCGATCTTCCTGCTCGGCATGTTTCCGATGTTCCTGATCGCCCTGCTGGGATTCTTCGGCCTCGCGCTGTTCGGGGTGCTCGTGATCTGCGTCGGGCTCGCCAGCAGCAACGAGGCTCACGACAATTTCAATCACGACGTCATCGTTCACGGCTATGCGCGCGGATCGGAGCGCGCGGCGCGGGCCTCCGACATGCATCTGGCCACGCGGCTCGGGCTGCGGCTCGAAGCGGTCGGCGCCGCGATGGTCATTACGGCGGCAATCGGCCTTTGTTACGCCGGCTGATCTGCGTACTGCGCAGATACCGCCCGGCAAACTCGCCGGTTGCCCTCCCGCAACGGGTTCAGGCAAGACAGGCGGCGCGGCCATGACGCTGCGTTCGCGCCTTGCAACAAACATTGGGGAGATCGATGCTCAAATTCTATTTCAACGGATCGCCGAACCCGACCAAGGTTGCGCTCTATCTCGAAGAGTCCGGCCTGCCCTTCGAGCCGGTGAAGGTCGACACCCGCAAGGGCGAGCAGTTCACGCCGGAATTCCTCAAGATCAATCCGAATGCCAAGGTCCCGGCGATCGACGATGGCGGCACCATCGTGTTCGACAGCAACGCCATCCTGCTTTATCTCGCCGAGAAGACCGGCAAGTTCCTGCCCGCCGCGAGCGTGCGCGGCGAGACGCTGTCATGGCTGATGTTCATCGCCACCGGCGTCGGGCCGTATTCGGGGCAGGCCGTGCACTTCAAGCATTTTGCGCCGAAGGACCACAACCACGACTACGCCCATAACCGCTACCAGTACGAGACCGACCGCCACTACAAGATTCTCGACGCTCACCTCAAAGGGCGCAGCTACATGGTCGGCGACAGCTATTCGATCGTCGACATGGCGCTGTGGGGCTGGGCGCGGATGCTGCCGTTCAAGCTCGGCGACGACGCCTTTGCGCGCTACCCGAACGTGAAGCGGCTGGTCGACGAGATCTCGGCGCGGCCGGCGGCTGCGCGTGCGATCGCTCTGAAGGACAAGTTCACCTTCAAGGCCGAGATGGACGACGAGGCGCGCGCCAACATGTTCAAGCACATGGCGACCAAGGTCGCCTGAGCGCACCGCGCCGCTCTTCGAGGCCACGCGCATGCGCGTGGCCTTTTGCGTTTGGGATTCAGGCGGCGTGGACCGAGTTCAGGAACTTGGCCACTTCGAGCTTGAGGCGGTTGCTGTCGGCCGACAGCGAGCGCGCTGCCGACAGCACCTGCGATGAGGCCGACCCGGTTTCGGAGGCGCCGCGCTGCACGTCGCCGATGTTGGACGACACCCTCTGCGTGCCATGAGCCGCCTGCTGGACGTTGCGGGAAATCTCCTGCGTCGCCGCGCCCTGCTGCTCCACGGCGGCCGCGACCGTCGACGAAATCTCCGACAGCCGCTCGATCGTGCCGCTGATCTCCCTGATGGAGCCGACCGATTCCTCCGTCGCGGCCTGGATGCCGGACACCTGCTGGGCGATCTCGCCGGTGGCCCTCGCAGTCTGCTCGGCGAGCGCCTTGACCTCGGAGGCGACGACGGCAAAGCCGCGGCCGGCTTCACCTGCGCGCGCCGCCTCGATGGTGGCGTTCAGCGCCAACAGATTGGTCTGGCCGGCGATGGTGCTGATCAGTTCGACCACGTCGCCGATCCGCGCGGCGGCCTTGGAGAGCGCGCCGACCCGGTCATTGGTCCTGCTCGCCTGACCGACGGCCTCGACCGCGATGCGGGCGGATTCCTGCACCTGGCGGGCAATCTCGGACACCGAGGAGGACAGCTCCTCGGTCGCCGAGGCAACCGCCTGCACATTGGCCGAGGCCTCCTGCGAGGCGCTGGCGACCTCCGTCGACAAATCCTGGGCCCGCGAGGCGGTCGTGGTCAAGGTGCCGGCGGAGGCTTCGAGCTCGTTCGATGCCGACGACACGGTGTTCACGATCTCGCCGACCGCCTGCTCGAACTGATCAGCGAGCCTGACCATGTCTTTCTTGCGGCTTTCGGCCTGCCGCGCCTCGACCTCGGTCTGCTCGGCGCGCAGGCGCTCGGTCTCGACCATGTTGTCCTTGAACACCTGGATCGCCTTGGCCATGTCGCCGATCTCGTCGGCCTTGCCGCGCCCGGGAATCTCGACCTCGAGATTGCCGCCGGCAAGCCGCCCCATTGCGCTCGTCATCGAGGCCAGCGGACCGACGATGCTGCGGGCGATCAGGAAGGCGACGATGCCGCCGAACAGGATGGCGAGGCCGCCGGCGATCTCCTGAACGGTCGTCGTGCCGGCGATCACGGCTTCGGCGGTCGCACGCGAGTCCTGATAGTCCTTCTTCAGGGTCGTTTCCGCGGCCTTGAGCCTGCCGACGCTGTCGACGATGAGAGGCGCGAGGTCCTTGTGGTAGATCTCGTCGGCCTGAAGCATCGCGGCGGACGTCGTCTCGAACGCCGATTTGTAGATGCCGAGCGAGGTCTTCACCGGCGCGAGCGTGGATCGCAATTCCGCTGCCTGCGGGCTCTTTTCGAGAGCCGCGAGCCGTTGCGCCGCCCGGTCTACGCTCGCCCTGAAATTCGCGGGTCCCTGCGCGTCGCGCAAGGCCAAGAAACGCCAGTTTGCGACCCGAACAAGGAGGATCCTGGATTCGAGGTCGGCGACGAGGGCCGCGGTGTCTTCGTCGACGGCTGCGCGCGCCGCATCGACCAGCTTGCCCATCTTGACGGCCAGCTCTTCGCCGCTCGGCAGCAACGTGGCCTTGCCCGTCCTCGCCTCGTTGACGGCGTCGCCGAGGTTGTCACGCAAGCGTCGCATCTTGGCAATGTCGTCGATCAGGCCGTTGTAGAGCGCTCGCCGATCCTCCGAGAGCGTCCCCTTGGCGCCGACCCGCAACAGCTCGATCGCAGCGGTTTCCCGCTCTTGCGCCTCTTTCATCGCGGGCTCGTTGGCGTCGTAGACGTAACGCAGATTGGCCCGCTGGATCGCCTGAAGATGGGTCGATATTTCCAAAACCCGCGCCGTGCTGTCCGAAAGTGCGGATTGTCTCGCGACCTGATCCTGCACCGCCCGCAAATTCCAGACGGCAACCACCGCCATCGCGAGACCGACCGCCACCAAGGCCATGAAGCCTGCGTACAGGCGTCCCCTGATCCGCAAACGAAACTTCGGCATTCCCACTGTCCACCCAGATGCATTTCACTTCGAGTGGCCGAACAAGTCCGGCAAAATCGTCACGACCACCCTGGCAGCCGCGTGTCTTTGCGACCCACGCTGCACCGCGACACAATGGGGGACACTCGTTAATTGAACCTTCCCATTTTTCGCGCGCACCAAAGCGGCGCGCACAATATCTGCTGATTTTATAGCCAGTTGCGCTACGCCCTTGGCGCAAGGCGTGCGACCCATGCAGATAGATACCTGCATGGGGCGCCCGGATGCATGCCTGCCTACGCGGTGGCCTGCTGCAATTGCCGCCCTGAATCCCTCCGTTCTCTCTCTATTTTCAATTCCGCCGGAAGGGCTTCTTCAGCTCGTACTCAATCTCCGAACGAGACATCCCGCAGTCCAGAAGCTCCCGATCGCTCATCATGACGAACTGACGGCGCGCCGAAGACCGCTCGCGCCTGGTACAGACGATCTCCGCCAGTCTTTGCCAGACCGACGCGATCATCGCCAACGGTGACGGACGGCGCCGGCGGGCGGACCAGATCATGCTCAAGTCAGTCAGCCCGCGGCTCTGACGCCCCCGTGGGGAAACGGACCGAGCGCCCGCTCGGTCAGGATCGAGTCGCAGTACTCGCGGATCTCCTTGATCTTGCCGTCCTCGAGACGAAACACCAGGCAATAGTCATTGTCGTAGCGCACGCCGTCAGGCGTGACGTTGTCGCCCTTGGCCTCCACGACGACCACATCGCCGTCGGCGATGAAGCGGTGCGCGACGGTGCGCGTGCGGTCGCGCAGGCGGGTGCGCACATAGCCGTGCAAATCGTTGAGGATCGACTCCTTGCCTGAGAAGGTGCGCGACCAGGAATACTGGCCGGTCACGACCCATTTGGCATCTTCGGCAAGACTTGCGGCGAACAGGGCGCGATCGCGCGCGGCCGGATCGGGATTGGCGGCGGCGGCGAAAATGTCCTGCATCAGTTTCTTGTTGGCGCTCGCGTTCATGGCGGCATCTCCGTTTGGTGGGAATGCGGAGATCATCGCCGCAGCATCAAAATTCTTCAAATCGATAGAGAATATGATATCTATTCGCTTGATGAATTTGAATTCGCTTGACCTCAACCTGCTGACCGCGCTCGACGCCCTGCTGCGCGAGGCCAGTGTCAGCCGCGCCGCGCTTCGAATGGGCCTGTCGCAGCCGGCGGCCAGCCACGCACTGCAGCGCCTGCGCGACATTCTCGGCGATCCGCTGCTGGTGCGCACCGGCGCGCGGATGGAGCTGACGCCGCGGGCACAGGCCCTGCGCGCGCCGCTGGCGCAGGCGCTCGATCAGGTGCGCGGCCTGTTCGTGCCCGATGACTTCGATGCCGCACGCAGCGAACGGCAATTCCGCCTGATGATGCCGGATCTCGCAGTCGAGCTGCTGATGCCGCCGCTGATGGAGAAGGTGACGCGGGCCGCGCCCAACGTCCGCATCGACATCGTGCCATGGCGGGGATCGGCGATCTTCCACGCCGAGTTCGCCCGCACCATCGACCTCGTGATCTCGATCGGCAACGCCTTCAAGGGCTTTCACCGCCAGCTGCTCTACGTCGACAGCGACGCGCTGGCGGTGAGGCGCGGCCATCCGATGGGCGCCAAGCTGAAGCGGCGCGAGACGTTCCTGGCCGCGCGCCATGTCGGCGTGATCATCCGAGGCAGCAACGAGGATCTGATCGACACCTGGCTCAGGGCCAAGGGCATCGAGCGGCACATCTCGCTGGTCGTGTCAGGCTATCTCGAAGCGCTGCACGTCGCCGCCCGCACCGATCTCGTCGCCTTCGTGCCACGCCGGCTGATCGCAGCACTGTCGAAGCAGCTCGGCCTCGTCGCGGTGACCCCGCCGCTCGACCCCGGGATCGACGAGCAGTTCATGTTCTACCCGACCCGCGCGCAGATGGACCCCGGCTCGATCTGGCTGAGGCGGCTGATGCTGGAGACGGGGCGGGAATTGGAGAAGCGGAAGGCTGGGTAGGATGCTGCTTCACCAAACACGGTGTCGTCCCGGACAAGCGCAGCGAAGCGGAGCGCCGATCCGGGACCCATAACCACAGGATGCGGTTTAGCGAAGACTGGTCGTTCGGGATTGCTACCGATCGCAATCGATAGATTCCGCGGTATGGGTCCCGGGTCTGCGCTTGCGCTTGCCCGGGACGACACCGCGTATTTGTCACGCCTTCTGCGCGTCCATCACCTTGCGCACCGCGGGACGATCCGACATGCGCTTGAAATGATCGGCGATCTTCGGCGTCGCGTTGATGTCGACGCTGTCGCCTTCGAGCCAGGTCGAGAGCGTGTAGAGATAGGGATCGCAGATCGTGAACTGATCGCCCATCACCCAGGGCCCCCGAAACATCTTCTGCTCGATCAGGGCGAAGCAGGCGGCCATGGTCTTCGGGACCATCGCCTTCATGTCGGCGAACGAGCTCTCCTGCGTCGCCCAGCGCGGACCGCGCATCTTGTGGGCATGATTGATGTGCACGGTCGAGCAGAGGTAGGAGTTGAACGACTGCACCTGGGCGAAGTCGAAGGGATCATCGAGCGGCGCGAGCTTTGCTTTGGGGAAGGTCTGCGCGAGATAGGCCAGCATCGCCGGCGTCTCGGTGAGGACGCCGCGATCGGTCACCAGCGCCGGCACGCGGCCCTTCGGGTTGATCTTGAGATAATCCGGGCTGTTCTGCTGGTTGTCCTTGAAGCTCAGCCGTTCAGCCGCGTAGTCGGCGCCGGCCTCCTCCAGGGTGATGTAGGTGGCGAGCGCGCAGGTGCCGGTCGCGTAATAGAGCTTGAGCATGTCGGACCTCATGGGGGAAAACCCGAGGTTAACGGCCCTCCGCGGCCCCGTCCATAGGGACCTCTTCGCAGTTGCCCACGGCCGCCCGGCCGTGCGAAGACGCCGTCAATCGGAGGGGATTTTGTCATGACCGTACTCATCGCCGGTGGCGGCATCGGCGGGCTGACGCTTGCGCTCAGCCTGCACCAGATCGGCGTTCCCGCAAAAGTCTTCGAAAGCGTCGCGGAACTGAAGCCGCTCGGCGTCGGCATCAACGTGCTGCCGCATGCAGTGCGCGAGCTGATCGAGCTCGGGCTGATGGACAGATTGGACGCCAGCGGCGTGCGGACGCGCGAGCTCGCCTATTTCTCCAAGCACGGCAAGCCGATCTGGAGCGAGCCGCGCGGGCTGGAGGCCGGCTACAAATGGCCGCAATTCTCGATCCATCGCGGCACGCTGCAACAGCTCCTGCTCGACACCGCGATCGAGCGGCTCGGCCGTGACAACATCCTCACCAGCCACCATCTGACCGGCTGGGCCGAGACGGCCGGCGGCGTGCGCGCCGACTTCATCGATCGGGCGACCGGCAAGGCCGCCGGGAGTTACGACGGCGCGATCCTGATCGCCGCCGACGGCATTCATTCCGCCGCGCGCGAAAAGCTCTATCCCAATGAAGGCCCGCCGATCTGGAACGGCCGCATCCTCTGGCGCGGCGTCACGCCGTCCAAGGCCTTCCTGACCGGCCGCACCATGATCATGGCCGGCCACGAGATCCTGAAATTCGTCTGCTATCCGATCAGCAAGACGCCGGACGCGGCGGGCAACCATCTGATCAACTGGGTCGCCGAGCGCCACATGCCGCCGACCTATCAGTGGCGGCGCGAGGACTATAATCGCACCGCGCGGCTGGAGGAGTTTCTGCCCTGGTTCGAGAGCTGGCAGTTCGACTGGCTCGACGTGCCCGGCCTGATCAAGAACTGCCCGCACGCCTATGAATATCCGCTGGTGGACCGCGATCCGGTCTCGCAATGGACCTTTGGCAAGGTCACGCTGATGGGCGATGCCGCGCATCCGATGTACCCGATCGGCTCGAACGGCGCCTCGCAGGCCATCCTCGATGCCCGCACCATCACCCGCGAGATTCTCGCGCATGGACCGACGACCGCGGCGCTGCTCGCCTATGAGGCCGAGCGCCGGCCCGCGACCACCGACCTCGTCCTGCTCAACCGCAAGAACGGCCCCGAGCAAGTCATGCAACTGGTCGAGGAGCGCGCGCCCGACGGCTTTGAGGTCGTCACCGACGTGCTGTCGCAGCAGGAACTGGAAGACATCGCCGCCAACTACAAGCGCGTTGCGGGCTTCCAGGTCGAGGCGCTGAACGCGAAGCCGCCGATCGTCAGGGGAGATGCGAAGCGCGAGCGCCTGAAGGCGGGGCGGTAAGAGTTGTCCAACCGCCCCGCGTCCGTCACGGCCCATCAATATCCATACTGTCCGGAACACACCCAATTGCCATAGGCATCGTAGCAACGGTTGTTGTAGTAGCCGTATGCACCTGCCGCCGCCGCTCCGACTCCGACTGCCGCGGCTCCGTATGCGGCTCCCCGGTAGACGCCTCTACGCGCCGCAGTACGTGCTACGGGGTACCCTGCTATCGGCCGGGAGACGTGAGCGCGGCCGTAGCGACCAGCGTGAACGGCACCGCCTCTGTAGTGCGCGCCTCCTCCGTGAAATCCCCCTCCCCGATAGGCGCCACCTCCTCCGCGGCCGCCGCGGGCGAGTGCGTCATCGGGAACAAGGCTTGCGCCGACAAGAGCGGCTGCGGCCAAGCCAACCAGAGCATATCGAAACATGGGCGTCCTCCCGTCATTGGAGTGCCGGTCCTATCCGCAGGGTGATGCCGTCAACGGGACAGGCACTTGCCCCATCATTTGGCGCGCCCTGCATGTCCAATTGACCTAGATCAACGCCCGTCTGTTTCAAAGACCCGAATTGGTCCAGCGCTTTCAGGCCGAGGCTGAAGACCATGAGCGGCCGCAACCGCCCGCTGGTGCGCTTCGATCTAAGCCAATCCTTGGATGCGAGAGAAATTTGTCCCATTCGATAGACGCGAATAACCGAGGCTGCGATCATGAAGTTCCGGGCGGGGTTGCTTGCGGCGGCTATCTTGCTGACCGAAATGCACGCAAGTCATGCGGCGATACGGATCGCCGGCGATCGTGGCGGGCTAATCGACGCCTATGTTGACAGATATGAGCGCCTGCGCACTTCCGGAGAGACCGTCATCATCGATGGACTGTGTGCCTCATCGTGCACCATCGTTCTCGGTGCAGTCGCCGCTGACAAAATCTGTGTGACCTCGAAGGCCGCTCTCGGCTTCCACGCTGCTTGGGATTTCGGTCGGAAGGGAAGGACGATTACCGACCATGACGCCACCAATTACCTATACTCCATGTATCCCGGGCCGGTGCAGCGTTGGATCGCGGCACGCGGCGGGTTGAGGCCGCAACTCATCTTGCTGCGCGGCAAAGCACTTCAGGCGCTGTATAAACCTTGCGCGCAGCACTCCGCGACACGGCTCCGACGGTAACGACTACCGCACCACCCTCGCCGCTTCCAGCAACCGCTCGGTCGCGCTTGCCGTTGCCAGCAAGGCGCCGTCCGCAGCCGTCAGCTTGGCCTCGACAAACGCGATCGTCTTGCCGAGTTGCGTCACCGTCGCCTCCCCGATGATCGGACCGGGCTTGGCGGGGCTGAGGAAATTCACGGTCATGCTGATGGTGGTGGTATAGAGCCGGCCCTCGCTCATCACCAGCACCGCCGGGCCCATGGTGTCGTCGAGCATGGCCGAGAGCATGCCGCCCTGGATGAAGCCTGCCGGATTGCAGAACTCCGGCTTGCCCTCGAAGCCGAGCTTGATCCAGCCCTCCTCGGGACGGGCATCGAGCAGGCGCCATCCCAACAGCTCCGCACAGGGTGGCCTTGGAAAATTGTCGAGCGCGGTCTTGACCATTGGCAGCCTCCGTTTCGCACCCGATAGCTTAGCGCTGCTGCCAGCGTGCTGTCAGGAGGACGAGCCCGCTGAAAGGTTGAGCGCGTGCGCGATGACCTTGCGCATGACATTGGGCAGCGCCTCGTCCCTAAGGGTGGCGAGCGGCACCCAGCGCATGCCCTCGGGCGCGCGGGTGCGGGCTGCGGCTTTCGCCGTGTAGACCACCAGCTCCAGCGGAAAATGCGTGAAGACGTGGGTGACGACGCCCATTTTGCGCTGCCAGCGCGACAGCCCCTTCAGCGCCGGCGCCTGCAGCTTCGCCGCCGCATCGTCCTGGCCGGCGAGCCAGTCCGAGCCGGGCACTTCGGTCATGCCGCCGAGCAGACCCTTTTCGGGCCGGCTGCGGACCAGCAGCTCCTCGCCGCGTGTGACGACGAAGGCCGCTCCGCGCCGCAGCGTTCCGCTCTTCTTCGGCGCCTTGCGCGGAAAGGTCTCCTGCGTGCCTTGCGCGCGCGCGATGCAATCCTCGTTCAGCGGACACAACGAGCAGGTCGGCTTTTTCGGCGTGCAGATCGAGGCGCCCAAATCCATCAACGCCTGCGCGCTGTCGCCGGCGCGGGAGTTTGCAAGCAGCGTCGCCGCCAATTGCTGGATCAGAGGTTTCGCCTGCGGGAGCTCATCTTCAACTGCAAAGAGCCGCGACACCACCCGCTCGATATTGCCGTCGACCGGCATCGTGTGGCGATCGAAGGCAATCGCCGCGATCGCCGCCGCCGTGTACGGCCCGATGCCCGGTAGCGCACGCAGCCCTTCCTCGGTGTCGGGAAAGATGCCGCCATGCTCGCGTGTCACCGCGACCGCGCAGGCGTACAGGTTGCGCGCGCGCGAGTAATAGCCGAGCCCGGCCCACATCCGCAGCACATCATCCTGCGAGGCCCGTCCGAGCGCAGTGACATCCGGCCAGCGCGCGACGAATTTTTCGAAATAGGGCCCGACCGCCTTCACCGTGGTCTGCTGCAGCATGATCTCCGACAGCCAGACGCGGTATGGATCCGACGTCTCGCCGGGCGGGGCCCGCCACGGCAGACGACGGCGGTGACGGTCGTACCATTGGAGCAGGAGCGTCGGACGCGATGAGACTTTCGACTGAACTGGTTCCGGCTTGGCCTTGAGGGCAGATCTAGGGCTCATGCCTTCACTCTAGCTGCAACGCATCAGTCTCTCCACGTCATGCCCGCGCCTGTCGCGGGCATCCACGTCTTTCTTCGTGGCGAGACGTGGATGGCCGGGACAAAGCCCGGTCATGACGGCGTCAGTTCCTGACACGTCGCGCATGGTGCTATAAGGACCCATGTCCAAATTCCCTCCCAAACCCGGTCCCCTCAGCGCCAAGCCGCTGGGCATCCTGCTCAACGACGTCTTTGCCGAGGCCTATGCCAAGCAGGGGTTTGCGGCGCGCGAGTTGGTGACGCGGTGGGCGCAGATTGCAGGTCCGGAGATCGCGGCCCATGCCGAGCCGCTGAAGATGCAATGGCCGCGCCCGGTGGAGGGCCAGCCGCAGGAGCCGGCGACCCTGGTGCTGCGGGTGGAGGGGCCGATGGCGCTGGAGATCCAGCATTCCGCTGACGTGATCCTGGAGCGCGTCAACCGCTTCTTCGGCTGGAGCGCGGTCGGCAAGCTCGCCTTCCGCCAGGCTCCGCTATCGCGCCCCCGGCGGCCGGTGCGGCCCGGCCCGCCCGATCCCAAATCGGTGGCCAAGGTGGCGGAGAGCCTTGGTGACATCGAAGATGAACAACTGAAGACGGCGCTGGCGCGGCTGGGGGCCGCCATCAAGCGAAATTGAGCCTTATTTCGCGGTCAATCTGGACCCGTCTCTACCGCTCGCCATTGCCTCAAGCTACGTTTCAAGCTAGCGACAGGCCGCCCGGGCGGGAACTTCATAAGACCCCTGGGGCGAGATTTTTGCCAATTCGGGAGCCGACCTTGATCATCACCCGCCGCGCCTTCACTACGATGCTGTCGCTGACCGGGCTTGCCGCGCTCGCCGGGCTCTCGCCGCTGCAGTTCGTCTCCGAGGCCATGGCCCAGTCGGCCGCCGACGTCGCCAAGCCGGTATCGCTGCCCGACATGGCGCTCGGCCCGAACGACGCCGCCGTCACCATCACCGAATACGCCTCGATGACCTGCCCGCATTGCGCCGCCTTCAACGAGCAGGTGTTCCCGAAGATCAAGAAGGAATACATCGACACCGGCAAGGTGAAGTACATCTTCCGCGAGTTCCCGCTCGACATCAAAGCCGCCGCCGGCTCGATGCTGTCCCGCTGCATCGCCAATGGCGACGGGCCGAAATACTTCGCAGTCACCGACATGCTGTTCCGCCAGCAGAACGACTGGGTGGTGAAGAACACCACCGAGACCCTGACGCGGATCGGCAAGCAGGCCGGCCTCACCCAGCAGCAGGTCGAGGCCTGCCTGAAGGATCAGGCGCTGCTCGACAAGATCGCCGCCGACCAGAAATATGCCAGCGACGTTCTGAAGGTGGATTCGACGCCGACCTTCTTCATCAACGGCGAGAAGATCAAGGGCGAGACCTCGTTCGAGGAGTTCGCCAAGAAGATCAATCCGCTGCTGAAGAGCTGATTCGCTCGTCAAGATCCTGATTCGCATCTCGAAAGCCGTATCTTTCCCGGCATAAATCCCTTGGGAAAAGCGGCTTTCGCCGGTTGCCCTCGCGGCGCACCGCGGCCATTGTCCAGCCGCATGAGGCGCCTCGCGCGACTCGCCCGGATAGCGACACTGCCTTCCATGGTATTGTCCCGGCAGGGGGATTCGCGCCTGCCAACAGAGATGCGTGCTTATGAAAATCACCCGCCTGCGCCTTCACGGCTTCAAGTCCTTCGTTGAGCCCACGGACTTCGTCATCGAGCCCGGCCTGACCGGCGTGGTTGGGCCCAACGGTTGCGGCAAGTCGAATCTCGTCGAAGCGCTGCGCTGGGCGATGGGTGAGACCTCGTACAAGTCGCTGCGCGCCGCCGACATGGACGCGGTGATCTTCGCCGGCTCCGGCAACCGTCCCGCGCGCAACCACGCCGAAGTGACGATGACGATCGACAATGCCGATCGCACCGCGCCGGCGGCGATGAACGACAGCCAGCTGCTCGAAATCTCCCGCCGCATCGAGCGCGAAGCCGGCTCGGTTTATCGCATCAACGGCCGCGATGTGCGCGCCCGCGACGTGCAGATCCTGTTTGCAGATGCCGCCACCGGCGCGCGTTCGCCGGCCCTCGTCCACCAGGGCAAGATCGGCGAGATCATCCAGGCCAAGCCCGAGCAGCGCCGCCGCGTGCTGGAAGACGCTGCCGGCGTCGCCGGTCTGCACGCCCGCCGCCACGAGGCCGAGCTGCGGCTGAAGGCGGCCGAAACCAACCTGACCCGCGTCGAGGACGTGATCGGCCAGCTCGCAGGCCAGATGGAAGGCCTGAAGAAGCAGGCCCGTCAGGCCGTGCGCTACCGCGAGGTCGCCGCTAAGGTCCGCAAGGCGGAAGCCACACTGTTCCATCTGCGCTGGATCGGCGCCCATGCCGACGTCAACGAATCCGGCCAGACCCACGATCTCGCGGTGCGCGAGATGGCCGAGCGCACCCAGCACCAGGCCGAAGCCGCCCGCATCCAGGCGATCCGCGCCGCCGAAATGCCGGCGCTGCGCGATGCCGAGGCGCGCGCCGCTGCAGGCTTGCAGCGCCTGACCAATGCCCGCGAGCTGCTCGACCGCGAGGAGGAGCGCGCCAAGGAGCGCGTCGCCGAGCTCGAGCGTCGTCTCGCCCAGTTCGAAGGCGACATCTCCCGTGCTCAGCAGCAGACCATGGACGCCGACGTCGCGCTGCAGCGGCTCGACACCGAAGATTCCGAGCTGAAGGAAGAGATCAAGTCGCGCGTCGAGAAGCGCTCGGGCGTCGACGAGCGCGTCGGTGAAGCCGAGGCGGTGCTGACCGAAACCGAGCAGCAGTTCGCCGAGCTCACCACCGCGCTGGCCGACCTCACCGCCAAGCGCAACCAGCTCGAGGCCAACGTCCGCACCCACCGCGACAAGCTGGCCCGTCTCGACCAGGAGATCGCGAACGTCGCCGCCGAAGAGCAGAAGCTTGCCGCCGAGACCGGCGGCTTCGGCGATCTCGACGAGCTGACCGCGTCGGTTGAGACCGCGGAGCAAACACTGGCCGCCTCGGAAGCCGCAGCGCAGGCGAGCGAAGCCGCCCACGTTGCCGCCCGCCAGACGCTGGAATCCTCGCGCTCGCCGCTGGTCGAGGCCGACAAGCGCGCGCAGCGGCTCGAAACCGAGGCGCGCACGATCTCCAAGATCCTCAACGGCGAGACCAAGAATCTGTGGCCGCCGATCATCGACGGCATCACCGTCGACAAGGGTTTTGAGAAGGCCATCGGCGCCGCGCTCGGCGACGACCTCGATGCGCCGATCGATCCGTCGGCGCCGATGCGCTGGACCAATGTCGGACAGACCGACGGCGATCCGGAGCTGCCCGAAGGCGCCGTGCCGCTCGCCAATCATGTGCAGGCGCCGGCCGAGCTGACGCGCCGTCTGGCCCAGATCGGCGTGGTGCCGCGTGAGCGCGGCGCCGAGCTGGTCTCCCAGCTCAAGACCGGCCAGCGGCTGGTCTCGCCCGAGGGCGACGTCTGGCGCTGGGACGGTTTTGTCGCGGCCGCTCACGCCCCGACCGGCGCAGCGAGGCGCCTGGCCGAGCGCGCCCGCCTCGTCGACATCGAGAACGAGCTGGAGCAGGCCCGCATCGACGCGCAGATCAAGCGCCAGGCGCTGGAGAACGCCGAGTCCGAATTGCAGATGGCAGCGAGCACCGAAGGTGCCAGCCGCGAAGCCTGGCGCGCCGCGCAGCGCGAGCTCAACGTCGCGCGCGAGCGTCATGCCACCGCCGAGCGCGAGATCAGCCGCCATGCCGCGCGCAAGGCAACACTGTCGGAAGCGCACAGCCGTCTCGCCGCCGACCGCGCCGAGGCCGAAGCTGCGTATGAATATGCCGAAGCCGGCATTTCCGAGCTGCCGTCGAGCGAGGACACCGAGACCCGTCTCGCCGCGGTCCGCAGCGACATCGAAGGCCATCGCCGCATGGCCGCCCAGGTCCGCGCCGAGGCGCAGGCGCTGGCGCGCGAGGCCGAGCTCGCCGACCGCCGCGTGCAGGCGATCCTGGCCGAGCGCACCGAGTGGCAGAACCGCAAGGAGAGCGCGGCCTCCCACATCGATACCATCCAGGCCCGTATTGCCGAACTCACGATCGAGCGCAGCGAGCTCGAAAATGCGCCGCAAGTGTTCGCGGAAAAGCGCAGCGCACTGATCACCGAGATCGAATACGCCGAGAACGACCGCCGCATGGCCGCCGACGCGCTCGCCACCGCGGAGACCGCGATGGCCGAGACCGATCGCGTCGCCAAGCTGACCTTGGAGGCGCTCTCCAGCTCCCGCGAGGCCACCGCCCGCGCCGAGGAGCGCATGGAAGGCGCCCGGCGCCGGCTCGAGGACATCGAGCGCGAGATCCGCGACATGCTGGAGGTCGAGCCGCAAGCCGTCGCCGGCCTCGCCGAGATCGAGCCCGGCGCGGAGCTGCCGCCGCTGCACGACATCGAGGAAGACCTCGAAAAGATGCGCCGCGACCGCGAGCGCCTCGGCGCAGTCAATCTGCGCGCCGAGGAAGAGCTGCGCGAGGTCGAGACCCAGCATACCGGTCTGGTCACCGAGCGCGACGACCTCGTCGAAGCCATCAAGCGTCTGCGCCAGGGCATCCAGAGCCTCAACAAGGAGGCACGCGAGCGGCTGCTGACCTCGTTCGAGGTGGTCAACAACCACTTCAAGCGCCTGTTCGTCGAGCTGTTCGGCGGCGGCGAAGCGGCGCTGCACCTGATCGAGAGCGACGACCCGCTGGAAGCCGGCCTCGAAATCATCGCAAAGCCGCCGGGCAAGAAGCCGCAGACGCTGTCGCTGCTCTCGGGCGGCGAGCAGGCGCTGACCGCGATGGCGCTGATCTTCGCGGTGTTCCTCACCAACCCTTCGCCGATCTGCGTGCTGGACGAAGTCGACGCGCCGCTCGACGACCACAACGTCGAACGGTACTGCAACCTGTTGCACGAGATGACCGGCTCGACCGACACGCGCTTCATCATCATCACGCACAATCCGATCACGATGGCGCGGATGAACCGGTTGTTCGGCGTCACCATGGCCGAGCGCGGCGTCTCGCAGCTGGTGTCGGTCAGCCTGTCCGAAGCGGTGGACATCCTCGACCAGAACGTGGCGTGACGCTGCGGTCGTTCCACACCCATTGACGTCATCATCCGCGAAGGCGGATGATCCAGTACGCCGCGGCTTCTCGGTTGACGGCACTGTCTCGGAGTACTGGATGCCCCGCCTTCGCGGGGCATGACTGCGGATGATGATAGCCCCCACCCTCCCCGCCGAACTCAAGGCCGCCCTCGACGGCAAGCTGCAGGGCTTCTCCCGCACCGACGCTGCACAACGGTCGCAGAAAATCTCGACCGCCTATCGCGCCGGCGGCGGCTCCGGCACCATCAAGTCGGACGCCGATGCGCTCGCCTATGCGCTCGCGCGCATGCCGGCGACGTACGCGGCGGTGGCCGCCAGCCTCAATGCACTGACGGAGATTGCGCCCGATCTCGCCCCGGAAACGTTGCTCGACGTCGGCGCAGGTCCGGGCACCGCGAGCTGGGCCGCTGCGGAAGCCTTTCCATCGCTGCAGGATTTTACCCTGCTCGACGCCAACGCCACCTTGAGCCGGCTTGCGCTCGAACTGGCGCACGACAGCTCACGCCTGGCGGAGTGCCGCTATCTGCCCGGCGATGCCGGCGGCAACCTCACTGAAGTCTCGCCAGCCGATCTCGTCGTCGCCAGCTACATCATCGGCGAGCTGGGCGAAAGCGACCAGCGCAAGCTCGCGGAAGCAATGTGGGCAAAAGCGCGCCACGCGCTGGTCGTGATCGAGCCCGGCACGCCCGCCGGCACCGCGCGCATCCTCGCCCTGCGGCAGCAGCTGATCGCGGCTGGCGCTTACGTCGCCGCCCCCTGCCCGCACGAAAGGCCCTGCCCACTCACCGCGCCGGACTGGTGCCATTTCAGCCAGCGCCTGCCGCGCTCGCAGGCGCACCGCCAGATCAAGGGCGCCGAGGTGCCGTTCGAGGACGAGCGTTTTATTTACGTCGCGCTGACCCGAACGCCGCCGACTACCCGTGCCGCGCGCGTGCTGGCGCCCCCGGATGTCGGCAAGGCCGAGATCACGGCCAAGCTCTGCACCGAGGACGGCGTCGCCATCACGAGGGTGCCTCGCCGCGACAAGGCCGCCTATGCTGGAGCACGCCGCTGGCGCTGGGGTGACGCTATTCTGTCCGAAAGTTAACCTCGTTCCGGACTTTTGCCTTGAACGCGGGCGGCTCCACATTCGACCAAGTCTTACCTCCCCTCTGCGCCGGGCTCTCATCCTGCGCCAATTTGGTCTAGGCTAGCGCCCGCCTTCTTCCCCCTTCAGGAGTTCTCCATGTCGACCGGCTGGATCGTTCTCGGCGTCATCGTCGTCCTCGCGCTGTTCGCGTTCAGCGCCTACAACCGCCTGGTGGCGCTGAGCCAGCGCGTCGGCCAGGCCTTTGCCGATATCGACGTGCAGCTCAAGCAGCGCCACGACCTGATCCCGAACCTGGTCGAGACGGTGAAGGGCTATGCCTCGCATGAGCGCGGCACGCTCGACGACGTCATCAAGGCACGCAATTCGGCGATGTCGGCGCAGGGACCGGCGCAGGTGTCCGCGGCCGAGAACCAGCTGTCCGGCGCGCTCGGCCGGCTGATCGCGCTGTCGGAGGCCTATCCCGACCTCAAGGCCAACGCCAATTTCCAGCAACTCGCATCCGAGCTTTCCGACCTCGAAAACAAGATCGCGGCGAGCCGCCGCTTCTTCAACAACGCGGTCCAGGAATACAACACCGGCATCCAGCAGCTGCCCGCCGCCTTGTTCGCAGGCATGTTCGGCTTCACCAGGAAGGACTTCTTCGATCTCGGCGCCAGCCGCACCGAGGTCGAGGCCGCGCCGCAGGTGAAGTTCTGATCTTGAGCCGATAGGCCGGCAGGACACCCGCGTCATGGCCGCGTATGGTCTCTACACGCACATCGCCTCGAACAAGTTTCGTTCGATGCTGCTGCTCGCCGGCCTGTTCATGCTGGTCTACGTGCTGGTCTATGCTGGCGCGCTGGTCGCCGAAGTCGTCATCAACGGCAATGAGACCGTCGTCTATTACCTGAGGCGCGCCCTCCACGATCTGATCGTGGCCGCGCCGGTTGCGACGATCGTGGCGGCGGTCTGGGTCGTGATCGCCTATTTCTTCCACCAGTCGATGATCGACGCGGTGACCGGCGGCCACGACGTCACGAGGCAGGAGGAGCCGCGGCTCTACAATCTGCTGGAAAATCTCTGCATCTCGCGCGGCATCACCATGCCGAAGCTGAAGATCATGGAGAGCCCGGCGCTGAACGCGTTCGCGACCGGCCTCAATCCGCGGCAATATTCGATCACCGTCACCACGGGTCTCCTCGATGCCCTGAACGACAAGGAGATCGAGGCGGTGCTGGGCCACGAGCTGACCCACATCAAGAATGGCGATGTGCAGCTGATGGTGGTCGCCGTCATCATCGCCGGCGTGGTCGGCTTCTTCGGCGAATTGTTCTTCCGCCTGTTCACCAATTTCAATTGGAGCTCCGGCTCCGGCAGCTCATGGTCCTCGGGCTCCTCCTCGTCGTCGCGGTCGTCCTCCTCGTCGAGCGACAACAAGAGTTCCGGCGGCGGCGCGGTGATCGTGATCATCATTGCGATCGTGCTGATCGTGGTGGCCTGGCTGCTGTCCCAGGTGGTCAAGCTCGCACTGTCACGTTCGCGCGAATATCTCGCCGACGCAGGCTCCGTCGAGTTGACGAAAGACCCCGATGCGATGATCTCGGCGCTGCGCAAGATCGAGAATCGCGGCGAGCTGCCCGGCGCGACCTCGGCCGTGATGGAGCTCTGCGTCGACAATCCCCGCGAGGGCTTTGCCGATCTGTTCGCGACCCATCCCTCCGTGCAGTCCCGGGTCGACGCGCTGGTCAAGTTTGCCGGCGGCCACGATCCGGGCCCGCGGCCGCTGGCCGAGGAAACGGACGAGCCTGAGGCGCAAGCCGACCAGGACGCCCCACCGCCGCTGCGTCATGGCCCGTGGGACGATGCGAGCGGGCCGGCCGCTCCGCCGCCCCTGCCCGCACCCGGCCCTTCCAGGACCGCGAGCAGCAAGCCGGTGGGCAATCTCATGGGTCCCTGGGGCCGTCATTAAGCACGCGATATCCCGCCATGCGCGGCGGGTTTCGCCGCGATTGGGAAAAACTCCGGGAATTGCCGTATCGACATGCCGAGGATTTGAATTCTCCCTTGTTTCTGCCATGTTCGCGCCCAACAGCAGACTTGGGACATCCTTGGGACATCGATTTGGGGCCCGGCCGATTGCGACCTCGCGATCGGGGGCGCGTTAGGGGACAGCAATGGCAAAGCCGGCAGTGGTTGTGGTGGGCGCGGACAAGGGCGGGGTCGGCAAGACCACGGTGTCGCGGACCTTGCTCGATTATTTTTCCGCCAACAACGTGCCGACGCGCGCCTTCGACACGGAATCGCCGCGCGGAACCCTGAAGCGCTTCCACCCCGACATCACCGAGATCGTCGACATGACGACGACATCGGACCAGATGAAGATCTTCGACACGCTCAACGCGGTGAGCCCTTCGGTCACTGTCATCGACGTTCGCGCCGGCCTGCTCTCGCCTGCGCTGGCTTCGCTGCGCGACATCGGCTTCCTCGACGCCGCCAAAGCCGGCCAGATCACCTTCGCGGTGTTCCACATCCTCGGACCCTCGATCGCCTCGCTGGAGGAGATCGCCGAGACCGCCGGCTTCATGACCGGCGCAAAATATTTCCTGGTGAAGAACTTCATCAACGACACCCAGTTCTTCCAATGGGACCAGGCGACCTACAATTCCTACTTCCACCGCATCAAGGACGCGACCGAGCTGACCATCCCCAAGCTCAACGAAATGGCCTATGAGCAGGTCGAAGTGTCCTCCGTCCCGTTCCTGAAATTCGTCGCCAACAAGGGCATCAGCGACGAGGCCGCGAACTATTCCTTCGTGCTGCGCGGCTATGTCCGGCACTGGCTGGCGAATGTCTGGAGCGAGTTCGACCGGATCCGGCTGACTGACATCGTGGGTTCGAAGCCCGTCACCCGAAACAGCGAAAAATAGTTGCGCAAGCAGGGCTGATACGGCTGGATTGGTCGCCAGGTTCGACTGATATAGCTGCCGATGCCCGCAACGCCCGTCTACATCATCTGCTCGCCCCGCCCGCAGGTCGGCAAGACACTGCTGGCGCGGCTGCTTGCCGAATTTCTGCTGCTCAAGAACGGCAATGTCGCGGCCTTCGACGTCAATCTGAAGGAACCGTCGTTGCTCGACTACCTGCCAAAGATCACGGAGACCGCCGACGTGATCGATACCTACGGCAAGATGCAGCTGATGGACCGCGTCATCGTCGATGACGGCATGGCCAAGGTGATCGACCTCGGCTTCCACGCCTTCGACGAGTTCTTCAAGATGACCGACGAGATCGGCCTCTTGAAGGAGGCCGCGCGCCGCCATGTCGCGCCTCAGATCCTGTTCGTCGCCGACACCGACCGCGCCTCGGCCCGCGCCCACGAGATGCTGCGCGGGCAGATCCCGCGGATGAACCTGATCACCGTCGACAATGAATATGTCGTGCGCGGCGAGCTGCCGGCCGCGATGGCCGGCGGCCGCCTGTTCCGCCTGCCGGCCTTGCCCGGCTTCCTCAAGACCTATATCGACCGGCTGAACTTCTCCTTCACCGGCTATCTGCGCCAGGAGAAGGACGCGTCGACCGAGCTGCACCAATGGACCCGGCGGAATTACTTTGCCTTCCGCGAGCTCGAGCTCAGCCTGATCCTGCAGCGATCCTAGATAATTTCACCCGGATAATATTGACTGCGGGTTGAAGCGGGCTTATTGAGGCGGACATCGGTATCCCCTCAGCAAGGCCTGTCACCGTGAGCATCGACCGGAAAGCAGCGATCGCCGCCTACAAGGAGCGAAAGACCATCGCGGGCGTCTATGTCGTCCGCTGTGCGGCCTCCGGCGAGGTCTGGGTCGGCCAGGCGCCGAACCTCGAGACGATCCAGAACCGCATCTGGTTCTCGCTACGCCAGCGCAGCCACACCTGCCGCAGCCTCCAGGCTGCCTGGAATGCGCATGGCGAGGCCGGCCTGACCTTTGGCGAATGCGAGCGCCTGGAGGATGAGGAAACCGCCTATGTCAGGAACGCACTGCTGAAGGAGCGCGTGCTGCATTGGCAGGCCGAGTTGAAGGCCGAGGCGATCTGAAGATCGCGGCGACCTCTCAGTGTCCCTCGAACGTCATCAGCGTGCGCACGGGCACGTCCATGGCGCGCAGCTTGGCGGCGCCGCCAAGCTCGGGCAGGTCGATGATGAAGCAGGCGGCGACGACGTTGGCGCCGATCTGGCGCAGCAGCTTCACCGCGCCTTCCGCGGTGCCGCCGGTGGCGATGAGGTCGTCGACCAGGATGACGCGCTCGCCGGGCTGGATGGCGTCGACATGCATCTCCATCTCGTCGATGCCGTATTCGAGCGAGTAAGCGATGCGCACGGTGGTGTGCGGCAGCTTGCCTTTCTTGCGGATCGGCACGAAGCCAGCAGAGAGCTGGTGCGCCACCGCACCGCCGATGATGAAGCCGCGTGCCTCCATGCCGGCGACCTTGTCGATCTTGTTGCCGGCCCAGGGATTGACGAGCTCGTCCACCGCGCGGCGGAACGCGCGCGCGTCCGCGAGCAGGGTCGTGATATCGCGGAACATGATCCCCGGCTTGGGATAGTCGGGGATGGTCCGGACGCTCGCCTTGATATCGTGGTCAAAGGTCATTGGTGCCTCTCAATCGACACGCGCATCCAACCGGAACGCGTTTTCAACAATACGCAAGCCCACCTCATTGCTGAGCGACATCAGCGATTCCGGGTGGAATTGCACGCCGGCGACCGGCAGCGTCTTGTGCTCCAGCGCCATGGCGACACCGTCCTCGGTGCTGGCTGTGACGGACAACACCTCCGGCATGCTGTCGCGCTCGACAAAAAGCGAGTGATAGCGGCCGATGACGATCTCGTTCGGCAGATTGCGCATCAAGCGCCCGCCGCGCACCTGCACCCGCGAGGGCCGGCCATGGGCGGGATGGGTGAGCTGGCCGAGCTCGCCGCCGAAATATTCGCCGATCGCCTGCACGCCCAAGCAGACGCCGAACACCGGCAGCTTCCTCTCCAGCGCCGCGTCGATCGTCTTCTTGATCCCGAAATCTTCTGGCCTGCCGGGACCGGGCGACAGCACCAGCAAATCCCATGTCTTCCGCTTGAGCATGTCGAGCGCATGCACATGGCGGACCACGGTAACGTCGGCGCCGACCTGGCGGAAATAATCAGCGAGCATATGCACGAAACTGTCGTCATGGTCGATCAACAGCACCCGCTTGCCCGAACCGGTCGCATCGGGCGCAAAGGTCGACAACGGCTTCGGTGGATCGCCGCGCAGCGCCTGGAACAGCGCGGCGGCCTTGACCTGGCATTCGCGGTCTTCAGCGGCCGGATCGGAATCGAACAGGCAGGTGGCGCCGACGCGCACTTCGGCGAGACCATCCTTCATGCGGATGGTGCGGATGGTCAGGCCGGTGTTGATGCTGCCGTCGAAGTTCACCGCACCGATCGCGCCGGCATACCAGCGGCGCGGCGAGCGCTCGTGATCCTCGACGAACTGCATCGCCCAGAGCTTGGGTGCGCCGGTCACCGTCACCGCCCAGGCGTGGGTGAGGAAGGCATCGAGCGCGTCGAAGCCGGGGCGCAGCATGCCCTCGACATGATCGACGGTGTGGAACAGCTTCGAGTAGGTCTCGATCTGGCGCCGCGCCAGCACCTTGATCGTGCCCGGCACGCAGACGCGCGCCTTGTCGTTGCGGTCGACGTCGGTGCACATGTTGAGCTCGAACTCGTCCTTCTCCGAGTTCAGGAGCTGGCGGATCTGCTCGGCGTCGCCGATCGCATCGCTGCCGCGCGCGATCGTGCCCGAGATCGGGCAGGTCTCGACCCGACGCCCGTCCGACCGCACGAACATTTCCGGCGAGGCCGACACCAGAAATTCGCCCTCACCCAGATTCATCAGCGCGCCGTAGGGCGACGGGTTGATGACGCAGAGGCGCTGGAAGACTTCGGCCGGCGAACGATCGCAAGGCTCGGCGAACAGCTGCCCAGGCACCGCTTCAAAGAGATCACCGCGGGCGAAGGCCGCACGCGCGGTCTCGACCGTTGCCTGATATTCGCCGGGCGCGTGATCGGCAAAACCCTGCCGCGGCGTCTTCAGATACGGACTCTCGGCAGTCTCGCGGGGCAGGCCCTCGGTGGATTTGCCCTTCCAGGCAAAGTCGTACGAGAGCACCACGCCGCGGCCGGTAGCGCGGTCATAGGCCAGCAGGCGATCGGGGACGTAGAGCACGATGTCGCGCTGGTCCTGCTCGCGCGCGCGCTTCTGCACGAGGTCCTCGATCTGGAACACCAGGTCGTAGGCGAAGGCGCCGAACAGGCCAAGCAGCCCGTCGTCATTGGCCGAGAAGGCGGCGACGAGATCGCGCACCAGCGACATCACGCTGGCGCGCCGCGTACGCTGGTCTTCCTCGACCGGCGCATCGCCGCGGATGATGTGGCCGGCAAGCCGCGTCGCCGTCTTCTCGGAGATGACGACGCAGGGCTCGCGCAGCACATCGACCAGGAAGGCGATCAGCACCTGCCCGCGCTCGTTCAGCGCTTCCAGCTTGAAATTGACGCCAGTGGTCTCGAGCTTGAGCGGCGGATCGGAGAAGCCGAGGTCAAAGCTCTCATAGCGGCCGGGCACGGTCGTGCCCGAGGACAGCACCACGCCGCGACGGCGGTCGAGCAGGCTCACGAGATCGTCGAGCCTGTTGGCACCGCCGGTGAACTGCTCCGCCACGCGCGTGATCGCGAGACCCGCGCGGGTCACGTACTCACTTCTGGCCGGGAGGGCAAAGACTGTCCTGTTCATGTGATCCTCTTGGGGTCCTCTTACGAGACTTGCCGAGGAAACGCCACACAGGACAAACGATCAGGCCGCCGCACTGCGTTGGCGACCTCAGACGATTTGGGAAAGGAAAATCGCACGGCCACCTCGTTAGGAGGTGCGCCACCAAAGACGGGCTGGGCGGACGGCGGTGCTCATGGGCGGATACTCACCATGGCGCGGGGGCGGCGTCAAGGGTGGCCCGGTGCCGTAGCCCGGATGGAGCGCAGCGCAATCCGGGGTTCGTGCCACAAGGGAAAGTCCCCGGATTACGCTGCGCTCCATCCGGGCTACAGGCTGGGTCAGGCTGCGCTGTTACCGCCGAGATGATTGGCGAAGAACTTGATTGCCCTGCCCCAGGCGAGCTCGGCGGCCTCGCGGTCGTGCACGGCCTGGCGCTGCTCGTTGACGAAGGCGTGCTCGGCGTCATAGCGGAAAAGCTCCAGCGACTTCCCGGCGGCCTTCATGGCCTTCTCGAAGCCGCCCACCAGCTCCGGCGTGCACCAATCGTCCTTGTTGGCGAAATGGGCCTGGAGCGGGATCTTGACGTCGGCGGGCTTGGCCGCCTGCTCCGGCGGGATGCCGTAGAACACGACGCCGGCCGCGAGCTCCGGTACATGCACCGAGCCGATGATGGTGACGGCGCCGCCGAGACAGAAGCCGGTCAGCCCGACCTTGGCACCGTTACGCGACAGATATTGCGCGGCGCCGCGTACCGTCTGCGTGGTGGCGTCCATGAAGTCGAGCGAGTTCATCTCCTTGTTGGCGCTGTCCGTGTCGTGATACGGCACCACCTTGCCCTTGTAGAGATCGGGCGCCAGCGCGTCGAAACCGGCCAGCGCGAAGCGGTCGCACAGGCCTTTGATCTGGTCCGACAGGCCCCACCATTCCTGGATTACGACCACGCCCGGCGCGTTGCCGCGCGCGGCATTGGCGAGATAGCCCGAGGCGTCCTTGCCGTCCGGACGCTTGAAGGTGATGGCGGTTCCCATGGTGTCCTCCGATGAGTTCTTGGGGGAGCGGTTGGTGGCATCTTGGCGGGTGCATGCGAATGATGCAATCACCGCGCAAACAAACTCTCGTGCCCCGGACGCTGCGCAGCGCGTTGCCCCTTGCGGCGTGATGCGCTGCCGATCCGGGGCCCAGCTACGAGCATTCTGGGTCCCGGCTCGCGCTTCGCGCGTCCGGGACACGGACCCAACAAAAAAGCCCCCTTGCGGGGGCTTCTTCATTTTCTCGTCGCATCAGAGCGCTCAGTGCGAGCTGGCCCAGACCTTCTTCTTGGTGAAGTACATCAGGCCCGCGAACAGGATCAGGAACACGAAGACCTGGAATCCGAGGCGCTTGCGCGCTTCCATGTGCGGCTCCGCGGTCCACATCAGGAAGGTGGTGACGTCCTTGGAGTACTGCGCGACCGTGGTCGGAGAGCCGTCGTCATAGGTCACCTGGCCGTCGCTGAGCGGCTTCGGCATCTTGATGGCGTGGCCCGGGAAGTACTTGTTGTAGTACGAGCCCTCCGGGATGGTGACGCCTTCCGGCACCTTGTCCTCGAAGCCCTGCAGCAATGCCGAGACGTAGTCCGGGCCCTGCTCCTGGAACTGGGTGAAGAAGTCGAAGATGAACCAGGGGAAGCCGCGCTTATAGGAGCGCGCCTTGGTGATCAGCGAGAGGTCGGGCGGCGCCGCGCCACCGTTCGCCGCGCGAGCGGCCTGCTCGTTCGGGAACGGCGAGGGGAAATAGTCCGCCGGACGCCCCGCACGCTCGAACATGTCGCCGGCATCGTTCGGACCGTCCTTGACCTTGTAGTCCGACGCGAAGGCCGCCGCCTGCGCCACCGAATAGCCGGGCCCACCGGGCTCGGCGAGGTTGCGGAAGGCCACATAGGACAGGCCGTGGCAGCTGGCGCAGACCTCCTTGTAGACCTTCAGGCCGCGCTGCAGCGCGCCGCGGTCGAACTTACCGAAAGGGCCGGAGAACGACCATTTGTTGCCCGGGGGCGTATCGCTGCCTTCAGACGCCTTCGCGCTGTCGACCGAACCTGCGAACAACGAACCGGCGAGCGCCAGCATGATCGCGGTCGAAACCATCGGCGTCGATCGGCTGCCGGTCTTGGCCAGCACCGCATCCGAGATCGAGTTCGGCACGGGCCGCGGCTTCTCGATGCGCGAGAGCAGTGGCAGCACGATCAGGAAGTAGGCGAAGTAGCAGACCGTCAGGACCCGGCCGGCAATGACGTAGATGCCTTCCGGCGGCTGCGCCCCGAGATAGCCGAGCAGGATGCAGACCACGACGAAGATCCAGAAGAACTGCTTGGCCAGCGGGCGATACTTCGACGACCTCGTCTTCGCTGCGTCCAGCCAGGGCAGGAAGCACAGGATGATGATCGCACCGAACATCCCGATGACGCCGGCGAGCTTGTTCGGGATCGAGCGCAGGATCGCGTAGAACGGCAGGTAATACCACTCCGGCACGATGTGCGGCGGCGTCACACCCGGGTTCGCCGGAATGTAGTTGTCGGCGTCGCCGAGATAGTTCGGCATGTAGAAGATGAACCAGGCGTAGAGCAGCAGGAAGCAGGCGACGCCGAACATGTCCTTGATGGTCGCATGCGGCGTGAACGGCACCGTGTCCTTTTCCGTCTTCGGCTCGACGCCGTCAGGATTGTTCTGGCCGGCGACGTGCAGCGCCCAGACGTGGAGCACGACGACGCCCGCGATCAGGAACGGCAGCAGGTAATGCAGCGAGAAGAAGCGGTTGAGCGTCGGATTGCCGACCGAATAACCGCCCCACAGCAGCGTCACGATGCTCTCGCCGACATAGGGAATGGCGGAGAACAGGTTGGTGATGACCGTGGCGCCCCAGAAACTCATCTGGCCCCAGGGCAGCACGTAGCCCATGAAGCCAGTCGCCATCATCAAGAGGTAGATGATGACGCCGAGGATCCACAGCACCTCGCGTGGCTCCTTGTAGGACCCGTAATAGAGGCCGCGGAACATGTGAACGTAGACGGCGACAAAGAACATCGATGCGCCGACCGCATGCATGTTGCGCAGCAGCCAGCCGTAGTTAACGTCACGGACGATCAGCTCGACCGATTTGAAGGCGAGATCGGCATGCGGCGTATAATGCATCGCCAGGATCACGCCGGTCAGGATCTGCATCCCCAGCATGAAGGAGAGGATGGCGCCGAAGGTCCACCAATAGTTCAGGTTACGCGGGGTGGGATAGGCAACGAACGAGGAGTGCATGAGGCCGAGGATCGGCAGGCGCCGCTCGATCCATTGCAGGGCCGGATTGCTCGGCTGGTAGTCGGATGGTCCGCTCATGATGCGATCCTGAGGAAATAGTACGACGAGACGGCGCGAAGCTTCGGACGAGGATCCGAGGCTCAGCCGATCTGGATTTTGGTGTCGGAAACGAACTGGTACGGCGGCACCGGCAGGTTCGCGGGCGCGGGCCCCTGGCGGATGCGGCCGGACGAATCGTACTGCGAACCATGGCAGGGGCAGAAGAAGCCGTCGTAGCTGCCTTCATGAGCGATCGGGATGCAGCCGAGATGGGTGCAGATGCCGATCACGACCAGCCATTGCTCGTGGCCGGACTTGACCCGGGCCTCGTCGGACTGCGGATCAGGCAGGCTCGCCACGTTGACGGCGCGCGCCTCGTCGATCTGCTTCTTGGTGCGGTGGCTGATGTAGATCGGCTTGCCGCGCCAGAACACCTTGATGTCCTGACCTTCGGCGACCGGACTGAGATCGACCTCGATCGGCGCACCGGCGGCGATGGTCGAGGCGTCAGGATTCATTTGGGAAATGAAGGGCCAGAGCGCAGCTGCGCCCCCTACTGCTGCAGCTGCCCCCGTTGCAACGAATAAGAAATCACGGCGTGTCGGATGGTCCGCCGAAGACGCTGTCGTCACGATTCCAACCCTTTCTTCTTGTGCAACCGGTGGAACCGCTCCAGGGGGCGCCCATGAGGTCCCCGGAAAGGCTGCCGGCGCCCGCGGCCCCCCGCGGCGGCAGAACTTCGCATGTTCACCTCTAAACGGGCAAAACAGCAGTCCAGAATCGTTCTATTGGCACCCTTGCCGGGCGAGCGCAAGCCCGCTATCGGCGCGGGAGCGTGCAATGCACGAATTCCCGGGCAGGCGATGTTTTATTGAGACATTTCCGCCCCGCATCGCCCCCGAGACAGCCCTCGCACAGCCCATGCAGATAGCGCTTTTCCAACCCGACATCGCCCAGAACACCGGCACGATTCTCAGGCTTTGCGCCTGCCTGGGCATCGCCGCCCATATCATCGAACCGGCGGGCTTCCCCGTCTCCGACCGCCTGTTCCGCCGGGCGGGAATGGACTACCTCGATCATGTCAGCCTTATCAGGCACGACTCCTGGGCCAAATTCGAGGACTGGCGCGCCGCCCATGGCTACCGCTTGCTGCTGTTCACCACGAAAGCTGCCATCGACTACCGCGATTTCCGTTACCAGACGTCGGACATCCTGCTATTCGGGCGCGAGAGCGCCGGTGTCACCGACGCGGTGGTCGAGGCCGCGGATGCGCGGCTGGTGATCCCGATCAAAGCGGGGCTGCGGTCGCTCAATGTCGCCATGACCGCGGCCATGGCCGCCGGCGAGGCGCTGCGGCAGATCCGGAACCCGCAAGCCTGACAGATTGAGGAGAGACGATTGAGTTACGCGGTCAAGGAGATCTTCCTGACCTTGCAAGGCGAAGGCGCCCATGCCGGGCGCGCGTCCGTGTTCTGCCGTTTTGCCGGCTGCAACCTCTGGAGCGGCCGCGAGGCGGACCGCCTTGAGGCCACCTGCAAGTTCTGCGACACGGATTTCGTCGGAACCGACGGGACCCTCGGCGGCCGCTACGGCTCGGCCGCGGACCTCGCCGACACCATCGCCGCGCAATGGACTGCGGCTGCCGCCAACCGCTACGTGGTGCTGACCGGCGGCGAGCCGCTGCTTCAGGTCGACGCCGCGCTGATCGAGGCGCTCCACGCCCGCGGCTTCGAGATCGGCGTCGAGACCAACGGCACCATCGCAGCGCCGGAAGGGCTCGACTGGATCTGCGTCAGCCCCAAGGGCGGCAGCGAATTGGTGCTGCGCCAGGGCCACGAGCTGAAGCTGGTCTATCCGCAGGCCCTCGCCGCGCCCGAGACGTTCGAGCACCTCGCCTTCGAGCGCTTCTCGCTGCAGCCGATGGACGGACCCGAGGTCATCGAGAACACCGCGCGCGCGATCGACTACTGCCTGCGTCATCCGCAATGGCGGCTCAGCGTGCAGACGCACAAATCGCTCGGCATCCGATAGGGACAGATTTGTAGGGTGGGCAAAGCGGAGCGTGCCCACCATTCAAGATGACGGTAGAAGACGTGGGCACGGCGCAAGGGCGCCTTTGCCCACCCTACGGCACACTCCGCGTGGTAAGCGACCGGGAATGAAGATGGACATGTCGACGATCGAAGACCGCAAGGGCCGCGCCCGCGCCTGGTTCGAAGCCTTGCGTGACGACATCTGCGCGAGCTTCGAGCGGCTCGAGGACGACGCCCCGCAAAGCCTCTATCCGGGCGAAGCCGGCCGCTTCAAGCGCACGCCCTGGCAACGCACCGACCATACCGGCGCGGCCGGTGGCGGTGGCGTGATGTCGATGATGCATGGCCGCCTGTTCGAGAAGGTCGGCGTGCACTGCTCGACCGTGCACGGCGAGTTCGCGCCCGAGTTTCGCGCGCAGATTCCCGGCGCCGCGGACGATCCAAAATTCTGGGCCTCCGGCATTTCGCTGATCGCGCATATGCGCAATCCGCACGTGCCCGCCGTGCACATGAACACCCGCTTCGTGGTCACCACGAAAGCCTGGTTCGGCGGCGGCGCCGATCTCACGCCGGTGCTCGACCGACGGCGCACCCAGGACGATGCCGACAGCATCGCTTTCCACGCCGCGATGAAGCAAGCCTGCAACCAGCCGAACGGCGTTGCCGACTACGACAAATACAAGAAATGGTGCGACGAATATTTCTACCTGCCGCACCGCAAAGAGGCGCGCGGCATCGGCGGCATCTTCTACGACTGGCACGACAGCGGCGACTGGGACGCCGACCTCGCCTTCACCAAAGACGTCGGCCGCGCTTTCCTGAAGATCTATCCTGACATCGTCAGGCGCAATTTCGCGGCGGGCTGGACCGCCGCGGACCGCGAGGAGCAATTGATCCGGCGCGGCCGCTATGTCGAATTCAACCTGCTCTACGATCGCGGCACCATCTTCGGGCTGAAGACCGGCGGCAATGTGGATTCCATCCTGTCGTCGATGCCGCCGGAGGTGAAGTGGCCATGACTGTCTCGAGGCCGCTGCCGCGCGCCATGCTGATCGATATGGACGACACCATCCTGTCGGCCTATGGCCGGCCCGAGATCGCCTGGAACACGATCGCGAACGAGTTTGCCGAGGAGCTGGCGCCGCTGCCGCCGCCGCAGGTCGCAACCGCAGTGCTCGCCTTTGCGCGGCAGTTCTGGTCGACTGCGGAGCCGATCTGGCGGATGAAGCTCGGCGAGGCGCGGCGGCTCACGGTGCGCGGCGGCTTCGCCGCGCTCGCCGCAAACGGCCATCGCGCCCTGCCCGACGACCTCGCCGATCGCATCGCCGACCGCTTCACCACCTATCGCGAGGAAGCCATCTTCGTCTTCCCCGGCGCGCACGATGCCATCGACGCGTTCAGGGCACGCGGCATCAAGCTCGCGCTGGTCACCAACGGCGCCGCCGACATGCAGCGCGCCAAGGTCGAGCGGTTCGAGCTGACTCATCGCTTCGACCACATCCAGATCGAAGGCGAGCACGGCTTCGGCAAGCCGGAGGAGCGCGCCTATCTGCACGCGATGGAGGCGCTGGGCGTTTCCGCGGAGGATACCTGGATGATCGGCGACAATCTGGAATGGGAAGTGGTGACGCCGCAGCGCCTCGGCATCTATTCGATCTGGATCGACGTGCACGGCGACGGCCTGCCCGAAGGCTCGACGGTCAGGCCCGACCGCATCATCCGCTCGCTGACCGAGCTGGTGCCGGGCCAGCCCTGAGCAGGGCACACAACAAAATATCGAAAAACAACCCCATGCACAGTAGCGGGCCCCTGCAAGATCAATGGCTTGCGGATTTAACGAAACGACTTTGATCCGTCGGCCAAAACAGGGGTATGATGTCATCGTCGAAACTTGCGTGGACTGGTTTCCGCGCCCGCGTTTCCGCGTTCGTCGCGAGAAGATCACCGCCCTACGGCAGCTCGGGTGCGGGAAATTTCTTCGCCTGCTGACGTAACGCCCCATCAAGCCAGCACGTAGATGTCCCCTGCGGGCGCTTTTGCCCCGAGGGAGGGCGCGGCATCGTGAGTGGGGTGAGCATCCGTAGAGCTGAGGCGGGCGATTACGCTGCGGTTCGGAGCCTTGCGGAAGCGTTGGCGGCCCATATCGAAGAGCCGCCACCGCCTCTGACGCTCGAGCGCTATCTCGCCTTCTATGTCCGCGAGCATGCGCCCGTGCACCTCTTCGTCGCGCTGCTGGAAGATCGCGTTGCGGGCCTGATCGCCTGGATCCTGACCCACGAGCTCTATAGCGCCCAGGCGGGCGTGTACATCAGTGACATCGCGGTGCATGCCGAGGCGCGCAGGAAGGGCGTCGGCAGAGCGCTGATGACGAAGGCCAAGGAATGGGCTGCCGATCACGGCGTCACGAAGCTCGGCTGGGATGTCTGGAAACACAACGCGTCAGCGATGCAATTCTACGCGCGCCTGGGCGCGACCGTCGACACCGAGGCCCTGCCGCATCTCCTGCTGCTGACGAACCGCTAGCTTCATCATGGCCGATTGGCGACTGGGGGCGTCGCACGCGATCCTCATCCTGAGGGCTCGCCAACGGCGGGCGTCTCGAAGGATGGCCACGGAGGAAGCCGCTGCCATATGCGATTGCCCCGCGTGTCGACCGGGATCGCCACCCGCCGCTGGAATTTCCCGGCACGGCCGGCCGGCGTGATCGGCCTGTCATGACCGCTTGCTAGGCTCCCGTCCGGATCGATCGCGAGAAAGGACAATCCATGGACTTGAAAGCCGGTGATGTCGTGATGCTGAAATCCGGCGGCCAACCGCTGACGGTCGCGGAAGTGAAGCAGGACGAGGTGCTCTGCCTCTGGATGGGCATGGAAGGCGACCTGTTCCGCGAGACGCTGCCGCTGGCCACGCTCGTGCAGGTGGAAGAGGACGAAGAGGAAGAGGACGAAGAGGAAGAGGACGAAGACGAGGAAGAAGAGTAGGCCCGCCTACACCGCATCCTATCTGGATCGGGTGTGCCTCAGCTCCAGCACGTCGGATCTCCCTCTCAGAACAGAAATGAAGGATCGGGCCGAGGACTCGGCCCCGATCTATCAGGTCGCGTTCGATGGCGACTTGCGCACGATGCGATTTCGTTCGCCCTACTGGATAAAGGCGATTTCGAAATGCATGCCATCGGGCCGGCTTCCAAAGTGCCCGCCCCAATAAAATCCATGTTTGTTGGCGATCGGGACCAACTCCCGGACCGCTCCGCGCGTGCCCACGAGCTTGGGCCGAGCCCCCAACGGATTCTCGTCGGCGTTGACGTCGAACGCGCTTCCGAAAGCGTGGTTGCTCAATTGCGTCGTCGATCCCCTGATGAAGCGAGGCACGAAAGCTCCGTCAAATGACAGGATCCTATCCAGCAGACTCGCGCTCTCCCACTCCTCCCAAAGCGCCTTGAGCTGTGCCGCCGCGAGCTTATGGAATTGCATGGAGGCAGGAGCATGCGGTCCCAAAGCCTTCCGCAGTTGGGGAATGGGAACGCTCACGATGTTGTCCCTGGTCCAAGTCCCGAGGATCCGGATGTTCTGGCGGTTATCCGGACGAGGCTCCGAGACGAAGTTGAACGCGCCAAAAACCGCCCGTCTCGCGGCCGTATTTTCGAGCGGCGGAAAATCCGGCCGTGGCGGGAAGTTTGAACCCGTCATGTCAGCGGCCGGCTCTTCAATGAGCTCAAATCCGAGCTGCATGGCTTTCATCATCGTTTCGCGACCTGCCACGCCGTCGCTCGTCACTCCGTTTGCCGCCTGAAACGCACTCGTCGCCGCCTGGGTCTTGTCGCCGAACTCTCCGTCAAGGCCACCCGGATCGAAATGCTGTCCCTGCAGGAAGCTTTGCCAAGCTTTCACGAGTGGTCCCTGCGAACCGAGCCGAAGCGCACGCAAAGCAACGGGCCTCGTCGACTCACTCGTCAATGGAGCGGATATCTCTGCGATTGGCGCGATCTCCGCAGAAGCCTCCGCAACGCCACTCGACAGCATTGCATTGGTCGCGGCCCGTGATGCGCTGAAGCCGCGAGATTGAGGCTGAATCCTGGGGCTTTCGATCTGTGTATCGGTCAATGCAACCTCCTCTGAGCTGGTGATAAAACTCTTTGCGACGTTCAATGCGTTATTCCACCGGTTGACCAGGCCCTTCCAAAACTTGCTCGTCTCACTGCGTTTCGCGACATCCCGCTCGTACTGTTCGCGCGCAGCGCGCAGGTCTTGCAGAAGCTCCAACGTGTCGTCCTCGCGGGCGGCTACGAGCGCTCGTCCGGCGTCATCGATCACGCCACTGTCAGGAACATGCAATGCTCTTTGGAGTATTCGCGCAGCACCGCGAGGACCGCGGTTGAAGCAGCAATCTCGCAAGTAACATTCGATCGCCGGCTTTCTCGACCAACTCGACACACCATCAGTGTAAGTGGCTATGATTTCGCAGGCCGCCCGTTCCGCCTCTTGAAAGTGGCCCCCCTCGATCAAATCGGCCAGCATCCGTGCTTCTTCGGGATGGAAACGTTCGTTGATGCCCGCGACTTCATATGCTCCTCCACCGTCGTCAGCCGGCAGCCTGTAGATCGTCAGGCGCCCCTGTTTATCGCGCCGGGCTTCGAAGCTGAGAATGGAGGCTGCCATCCGGTGACGATCCGCCGACGTGCTCATGCAAGGCCTCTGCAATATGTAATGTTAGGCGGCACAGCTTCTGGCGGCTTTCATAGCTCGGGCATGGTCGTGAACCGGCCAGCGCCGACCACGCCGAGGAGCCCGCCGCATCCGCAACACGCCTCAATGACGCTGAGCTTACGCTGCGCGCTGAAGCTGTGTTGTGAAGTGCTTCACAACCCGATTGCGATTCGATGACGCAGTTGCCGCGCGAACTGCGGGGATCGGAATCCTTCCCGCGTTCGTTTGCCGGTATGGATTAAACGTCAGGGTCGGGGCCGTCTGCGCTTCAGCTCGGAAGCGGGCGCGCGATCAATTCGGCCTTCGATTGCCAGCCGATCTATGCAATCCCGATCTGTGCGATGCCCCTCTGGGTGCTGCTGTTTGCGTTGCTGATGCTGCTCACGCCGATCTACCCGACGAGTTGCCTCGCCGCCGCCGAGATCATCACCAGCCCGCCGGTGATCACCGCGACATCAAGGATCGCGGTGTGGATGTGCACCGGCATCCGCTCGACGAAGGCCTTTGCGAGAAACGCGCCGGGGATCGCGATCGCGCCGATCAGCAGCGCGAAGGCAAGCACCTGCGCGGTCACGGCACCGGCGAGGCCGAACACCGAGATCTTGATGAGGCCGGTGCCAAGCGAGATCATCGCGTCTGTCGCGATCACGGCGGCGCCTTCGAGGCCGGCGGCCATCAGCAGCGATAGCAGGATCACGCCGGAGCCGGAGGTGCCGCCAACCAGCACGCCGTAGCCGACCGAGCCGGCGGCAAGGCCGCTGTCGCCGATCTTGACCTTTCGGCGGCGGAGCACGCGGCGCAGCGGCACGCTCAGGATCAGCATGCTGCCGATCACGAGCCCCGCGCCGGCATTGGTGAGACGCGTGTAGCCGTAGGCGCCGAGTGCGGTCGTCAGCGCTGCGCAGGCGAGCACGATCAGCGCGCGGCGACGGTCGGCATAGCGCAGATAGGCAACGGCTCGGCTGGAATTGGTGAAGAGTGCGGAGATCGCGATGATCGGCACCACGGGCTCGGCGCCGACCAGCGGCACCAGCACCAGCGGCATCAGGGCGCCGGTGCCGTAGCCGGCGAGACCACCGATGATCGAAGCAAACAACGCCATCAACGCGACCAGCAGGAGCTGAAAGATCGAGATGTCGGCGAAGCCTGAGACGATGGTCACGTTCTCTCGTCGCGGCTGATTCGTGCCGCAGCTTGATCGGCGATGGAAGCGAGTGCGGCTTCCTCTAGGGGAAAATCCGCCGCAAGCCAAGCGTCCTCGGCGAGCGTCAACACATGTCCGAGCGCGGGTCCTTCGGCCAGACCGCGGGCGATGAAGTCGGCGGCCTTCAGCGGAAATTTCGGCGCAGTCCAGCGCTGCGGCAGCTCGGCGAGAGCGCGCCAGCGCATCGAGGTGACGTCGCCGCCGGCCCGCGCCCAGCCGAGCAACACACGATCGTGATAACGCTCGGGGCCGAGCCGATAGAGCAGACGCCGCGCATTGGCCTCGTCCTTGGTGGCGAAGCGCCACCAGCGGTGGCCCATCGAATCCAGTGCCCTGGTCTCGGCATTGGAGAGCCGCAAGCGCGCGGCGACGCGCTTGGCATCTTCGGTCACCGCGACGGTCAGCGCCGCGAGGCGCCGCGTGCTGCTTGCAGCAAGGCCAAGCTCGCGCTCGATCGCGATCATCGCCGACAGCGGCCCGGTATAGGCGACGCCGCCGATCAGCGCCTGCAGCAGTCCGCCCTCGGCCATGGCCAGCACGGCGGCGGATGCGCGAGCTGCCACCAGCAGCTTCAGCATCTCCATGCGCACGCGCTCGGCCGAGAGGCTGGCAAGACCCTCACGCCCCCGGATGCAAGCGAGATAGCCGTCGCGGTCGGGATCGCCGGCACCAAAGGCGGCGTGGATGCGGAAGAAGCGCAGGATGCGCAAATAATCCTCGGCAATGCGCTGGTCGGGATCGCCGATGAAGCGCACGCGACGCGCCTTGGCATCCGCGATGCCGCCGACATGGTCGTAGACCACGCCTGCCGCATCGACCGACAGGCCGTTCATGGTGAAGTCGCGCCGCTCGGCGTCCTTGACCCAGTCGCGGCCGAACGCGACCTTGGCCTTGCGGCCGAAGGTTTCGGTGTCCTCGCGCAGGGTCGTGACTTCATAGGGGTGGCTGTCGATCACCAGCGTGACGGTGCCGTGGTCGATGCCGGTCGGTACGCTCTTGATGCCGGCAGCCTTGGCGCGCCGGATCACCTCCTCCGGCCGCGCGGTGGTCGCGATGTCGATGTCGCCGGGCTGAAGACCGAGCAGAGCGTTGCGTACGGCGCCGCCGACCACGCGCGCTTCCTCGCCGCCAGAGTTGAGCAATTGCAGGACGCACGCGGTCCCGCCTGCGGTCAGCCAGGGCGCATCGGCAAGAATTGGCGCAAGTATCGGCTCCGCGCTCATCGTGCGGCCCCTATTTTTCCACGCCCGGCACCAGCCGGCCATTCTCGATATGGGCGGGAACGTAGGTCGAATCCGGCGCGGCGCCGGAGAAATGCGCAAGTCCGATCAGGCCCGCGATCACCAGCACGATCGCCGCCAGCGCAAGGCGCGCGACGATCGCGACCGGCCAGGAGGAACGCGCGAACAGGCCGGACCGCGTCGCGGCCAGGAACAACGCGTAGACGGCAAAGGGAATGAGGAAGATTCCGATCTCGGTCAGAACCGTCCGGATCATGATGAATAGATCCGCTCATACAGCACACGCAGCATGCCCGCCGTCGCACCCCAGATGTAGCGTTCCGCGAACGGCATCGCGTAGTAGAACCGCTCCATGCCGCGGAATTCCTTGCTGTGCACCTGATGGTTCACCGGGTTCATCAGGAAGGATAGCGGCACCTCGAACGCGTCATCAACCTCGGAATGGTTGATGGTGAGCTCGAAGCCGGGCCTGACCCTGGCGACCGTCGGCAGGATGCGGAAGCCGAAGGCGGTGCCGTAGAGATCGAGATAGCCGATCGGCTCGACGAAATCTCTGGACAGCCCGACCTCCTCCTCGGCCTCGCGCAGCGCCGCATCCAGCGGCGAGGCGTCGGTGGCGTCGATCTTGCCGCCGGGGAAAGCGATCTGGCCGGCATGGTCGTTGAGATGCGCCGAGCGCTGCGTCAGCAAGATGGTCGGCTCGGGATGATCGACCACCGCGATCAGGACCGCCGCGGGGCGCACCGGCTGCTCGCGCGCGACGATCTCGAGCATCTTGTCGGTGCCGGGATCGCCCGAGGCGGGAATGATGTTCGGATCGTAGAGGCCGAGCGGAACGTCGAAGCCGAGCTTCGCCCTGGAGCGGGCGAAGAAATCCGCCGCGCCGAGCGGGACCGGATCGGTCGTTAGAATAGGCTTGTTCAAAGCGCGGCCCTCACCTGCTCCGCATCGGCCATGGGGAAGAATTCGCCTGATGATTCGACGCCGAACATCGGCTGGCCATCGACCATCCGCTCCTCACCCATGTCAACCAGATCGTAATAGAGCGCCCTTGTGACCTTGGCCCAGAGCTCGGCGCGAACATGCAGATAGGGCGTCAGCCCGCCGTCTTTGGCCTGCTCGAAACGCAGCCGGTGCGCGGCATCGCAGGTGACCCAGTCATCGACATTGGTGCGGAAGCGCAGCACGCGATGGTTGCTCTCGCCGTCCTTCTGCATCTCGACCGCCATGAAGGGCGCGTCGTCGACGCGGATGCCGACCTTCTCCACCGGCGTGACCAGGAAATGCTTGTCGCCCTCGCGCTTGAGGATGGTCGAGAACAGCCGCACCAGCGCGGGGCGCCCGATTGGCGTCCCCAAGTAGAACCAAGTACCATCGGAGGCGATTCGGATGTCGAGATCGCCGCAAAACGGCGGATTCCACAGATGCACCGGAGGCAGGCCTTTCTTGGCGCCTTCGGCATTGGCAGCACTTTTGGCGGCGGCAGTCAGTCCCTCGAGACCGCGATCCGCGCTCTGCCCTTGGTTCGCCATGGTTTGCCCTGACTTTGTCCTTGGCACGATTGGTGCAGGTCTACGTTGTACTCGGGTGCACGGTTCCACCCCGGATTAGTCCGGTGGGGGAGGTCGCCACTTCGTGATGCCGTACATAACCCGAAGCCGATAAGGTGGGGATAGGTTAATTCAACGAATACATGGCCTTCCTGCAAGTCTAGCATAGGCCCATGATCTAGCGTGATGGCCTGGCGTGATGCGATGACATCGCGACGCAAGCCGCATGGCGCGCTGAAGGAGCTAAACGAATGGCGGAGAGTGTCGAGAAACTCGAGGACGGGATCGTTCGTTCGGCCGAGCAGGTGTCGAGCCAGATTCGCGCGGCGAAGGATGCGATCGCGTCCGTCATCTTCGGCCAGGATCGCGTGATCGAGAACACGCTGGTCACCATCCTCTCCGGCGGCCACGCACTGCTGATCGGCGTGCCCGGCCTTGCCAAGACCAAGCTGGTCGAGACGCTCGGCGTGACGCTCGGCCTCGATGCCAAGCGCATCCAGTTCACGCCGGACCTGATGCCGTCGGACATTCTCGGCGCCGAGGTGCTGGATGAGAGCACCGCGGGAAGGCGCGCCTTCCGCTTCATCGCAGGTCCGGTGTTCGCGCAACTGTTGATGGCCGACGAGATCAACCGCGCCAGCCCGCGCACGCAATCGGCGCTGCTGCAGGCGATGCAGGAGCAGCACATCACCGTGGCCGGCGCGCGCCACGATCTGCCGAAGCCGTTCCACGTGCTCGCGACGCAGAACCCGCTGGAGCAGGAAGGCACCTATCCGCTGCCCGAAGCGCAGCTCGACCGCTTCCTGATGGAGATCGACGTCGACTATCCCGATCGCGACGCCGAACGCCGTATCCTGTTCGAAACCACCGGCGCCGAGGAAACGCTGGCGAGGGGTTCGATGACCGCCGACGCGCTGATCACGGCGCAGCGGCTGATCCGGCGCCTGCCGGTCGGCGATTCCGTGGTGGAGGCGATCCTGTCGCTGGTGCGCTCGGCCCGTCCCGGTCCCGACGCCGGCGAAGCCGGCAAGTTCATCGCCTGGGGCCCCGGCCCGCGCGCCAGCCAATCGCTGATGCTGGCGGTGCGTGCGCGTGCGCTGATCGACGGACGGCTGGCGCCCTCGGTCGACGACGTGCTCGACCTCGCCGAGCCCGTGCTGAAGCACCGCATGGCGCTGACGTTCCAGGCGCGCGCCGAAGGCCGCACGATTCCGGACGTGATCCGGCAATTGAAGACACGGATCGGTTGATGGCAGCGGAGAACGGGCACACAGCGAAGGAGATCATTGCGATCCGACGTGCCGATGGCGAAAGCCGCACGCTCGCTGCTTCCTTGCCGCGCCTGGTGCTCGAAGCCCGCCGCATCGCTGCCAACGTCATCCACGGCCTTCACGGCCGCCGCCGCGCCGGCTCCGGCGAGAATTTCTGGCAATACCGCCGCTTCGTTTCCGGCGAGCCGGCGCAGAACGTCGACTGGCGCCGCTCGGCGCGCGACGACCATCTCTATGTCCGCGAGCTCGAATGGGAAGCCTCGCATACGGTGTGGATCTGGCCCGACCGCTCGCCGTCGATGGCGTTCGCCTCCAAGGCCGCGCGGGAGTCCAAGCTCGAGCGCACGCTGATCGTCGCCTTCGCGCTGGCCGAGCTGCTGGTGTCCGGCGGCGAGCGCGTCGGCATTCCCGGCCTGATGGCGCCGACCGCGAGCCGCAGCGTGATCGACAAGATGGCGCAGGCGATGCTGCATGACGATGCCGACCGCCTCAGCCTGCCGCCGTCCTTCGTGCCGGCAGCGCTGGCCGAGATCATCGTGCTGTCCGATTTCTGGTCGCCGATCACGGAGATCAAGACGACGCTCGCAGGCCTCTCAGGCTCGGGCGCGCATGGCACCCTGGTGCAGGTCGTCGATCCCGCCGAGGAGTCGTTCCCCTATTCCGGCCGCGTCGAGTTCGTCGAGCCCGAGGGCTTCGGCGTGATCACCGCCGGCCGTGCCGAGAGCTGGGCGCAGGATTACACCGCGCGGCTCGCGCTGCACCGCGACCAGATCCGCGCCGAAACCAACAAGCTGGACTGGCTGTTCACCACGCACGCCACCGACCGTTCCGCCGCCGAGCTGCTGCTGTTCCTGCATGCCGGCATGCAGGTGAGCAAATCAGGCGCCCGCACCACGACAATCAAGGCGGGGCCGGCCGCATGATGGGATTGCCGCTCGCCTTCACCGAACCGCTGCTTCTGATCGGCCTCGTCAGCCTGCCCGTGCTGTGGTGGCTCTTGCGCGTGATGCCGCCGCGGCCGCGCCGCATCGAGTTTCCGCCGACGCGCCTGCTGTTCGACATCGCCCCGCGGGAGGAGACGCCCTCGCGGACGCCTTGGTGGCTGACCGCGTTGCGTCTCCTCGCTGCGGCTCTCGTCATTTTCGCGGCCGCCGGCCCGATCTGGAATCCGCAATCAGGCGCAGCCGACAGCAAGGCGCCGCTGATGATCATGCTCGACGACGGCTGGAGCGCGGCGTCGCACTGGGACATCAGGATCAGGGCCGCCGACGAGCTGATCGCCAATGCCGACAAGGACCGTCGCGCCATCGCGCTCGTGCCGCTGTCCGAGCCGAACCGCGACATCACCCTGATGCCGGCGGGCGCCGCGCGCGTCGCGCTGCGGCAGCTCGCGCCAAAGCCCTATTCGATCGACCGCGTCGAGACGCTGACTGCGGTCGACCGCTTCCTGAAGGCCACCGGCGACTGCGAGATCGCCTGGCTGTCCGACGGCGTCGATACCGGCCGCGGCGAGGACTTCGTGGCTGGCCTCGGCAAGACCATCGGAGATCGCAGCCTGACCGTGTTCGAAGGCGGTACCTCCTCGCCGCTGGCGCTGGTCGCGGCCGAGAACGCCGCAGCGAAAATGACGGTGAAGGTGCTGCGCACCGACAGCGGCATCGCCATGGGCACCGTGCGCGCGCTGGACCAGAAGGCCTCGCCGATCGGAGAAGCCCGCTATGCGTTCGGTCCGCAGGACAAGGAGACCGACGCCGCGTTCGATCTGCCGGTCGAGCTGCGCAACGACATCACGCGGCTCGAGATATCGGGCGAGCGCTCCGCCGGCGCGGTGCAGCTGCTCGACAAGCGCTGGCGCCGCCGTGCCATCGGCATCGTCTCGGGTGCGACCAGCGAGACCGCGCAGCCGCTGCTGGCGCCGACCTTCTATCTCACCCGCGCGCTGGCGCCGTTCGCCGACGTCAGGCTCGCCGACAAGGGTTCGCCGCAGCAGGGCATCACACAATTCCTGGACCAGAAGCTGCCGATGATCATCCTCGCCGATGTCGGCACCATCGCGCCGGAGCTGCGCGAGCGCCTCAATGCCTGGGTCGACCAGGGCGGCGTGCTGGTGCGCTTCGCCGGTCCCCGGCTGGCGCAGGCTGAGGACGATCTCGTGCCGGTCAAGCTGCGTAAGGGTGGCCGCACGCTCGGCGGCAGCCTGACCTGGGAGAAGCCGCAGCATCTTGCGACCTTCGCGGCCGACGGCCCGTTTGCCGGCGTCGCCGTCCCCAAGGACGTCACCGTGAGCCGCCAGGTGCTGGCCGAGCCCGATGCGGTGCTCGCCACCAAGAGCTGGGCCTCGCTGGAAGACGGCACGCCGCTGGTCACCGGCGAGCATCGCGGCAAGGGCCTCGTCAGCCTGTTCCACGTCAGCGCCGACATGCGCTGGTCGGATCTGCCGATGTCGGGCACCTTCGTCGAAATGCTGCGGCGGGTCGTCGACATGTCCGGCTACACGTCCAAGCCCGGCGCAGGCGTTGCCGGCGAAGCGACCACCGAGACGGTGGCGCCGCTGCACATCCTCGACGGCTTCGGCGCCTTCGGGCCGCCGCCGGCCACCGCAAAGCCGTTGCCCGCAGATTACCGCGACCGGGCCACATCCGATCATCCGCCGGGCTTCTATGGTCCGGCCGAAGGACCGCTCGCCGTGAACACGCTTGCCAGCGCCGACCGCATCGCCGCGCTGAACACCGCGAGCCTGCGCGCCCGGCATGCCACCTACACCAATGCCGAGCCGCGGGACCTGCGCGGCTGGCTGCTGTCGACCGCGCTCGCGCTGTTCCTGGTCGATGCCATCATCGTCGCGGTGCTCGGCGGCGGGATCGCCGCGCTGCTGCGCCGCCGCGCCGCGCCCGCGATGATCGTGCTTGGCCTGCTGTTCGCCTCGCTCTCGCCCGCGCCGTCACGCGCCGACAGCGCCGCGGACGATTTCGCGATGAAGGCGACGTCGCAGACCCGCCTCGCCTATGTCGTGACGGGCAATGCCGACGTCGATTCCATCGTAAAAGCGGGGATGAACGGACTGACGCTGTTCCTGGCGCAGCGCACCGCGCTCGAGGCCGGCGATCCCGTCGGCATCGACCCCGCGCGCGACGAGCTCGCCTTCTTCCCGCTGATCTACTGGCCGATCGTGCCGGGCGCGCCGAAGCCGCCGCAGGACGCCATCAACAAGATCGACGCCTACATGAAGCAGGGCGGCACCGTGCTGTTCGACACCCGCGACGCGATCGAAGCCCCGCCCGGCGCCAACGGCGCGGCGCAGACCCCGGGCATGCAGACGCTGCGCGAGATCCTGTCCTCGCTCGACGTGCCCGAGCTCGAGCCGGTGCCGCGCGAGCACGTGCTGACCAAGACCTTCTACCTGCTGCGCGACTTCCCCGGTCGATTCGTCACCGGCCAGACCTGGGTCGAGACCCTGCCGCGCGACGAGGACGAGGACAGCGCGCAGCGGCCGGCGCGCGGCGGTGACGGCGTATCGCCGATCATCATCACCTCGAACGATCTTGCCGGCGCCTGGGCGGTGCGGCCCGACGGCCAGGCCATGCTGCCGGTGACCGGCGGCGACACCCGCCAGCGCGAATTCGCCTACCGCGCCGGCGCCAACATCGTGATGTACACGCTGACCGGCAATTACAAGGCCGACCAGGTGCACGCACCGGCCCTGATCGAACGGCTGGGGCAATAGGACCGATATGAATTACGGCATCGCATTCACGCCGCTTGTTCCCGCGATCGTGCTGTGGCTCGCGCTCGCCGCGATCGTCGTCATCGCGCTTCTGCTGCTGGTTGCGCGCGCGCGCGGCGCCGCCGTGCGCGTGGCCGCGCTGGCGCTGTTCCTGCTGGCGCTCGCCAATCCCTCCTTCACCCGCGAGGACCGCGATCCCCTCACCTCGGTCGCGGCCGTCGTCGTCGACAAGAGCCCGAGCCAGAATTTCGGCAACCGCAATCGCGAGGCTGCGCAAGCGCAGGAGGCGCTGGTCGACGGCCTGAAGAAGGTCAAGGGGCTGGAGGTCCGTGTCGTCGAAGCCGGACAGGCCGACGGCGAGACCGACGGCACCAAGCTGTTCGGCGCCCTCGCCTCGGCCTTGTCGGACGTGCCGGTCGACCGTGTCGCCGGCGCGTTCCTGATCACCGACGGCCGCGTCCACGACATTCCGGCCAGCGCCACGGCGCTCGGCTTCCAGGCGCCCGTGCATGCGCTGATCACCGGCCAGAAGGACGAGCGCGACCGCCGCATCGCGATCACGGCGGCGCCGCGCTTCGGCATCGTCGGCCAGACCCAGACCATCAGCTATCGCCTCGACGACCAGGGCGTCTCCGGCGAGCGCGCCAAGGTCACGATCCGCAGGGACGGCGAGGTCATCAACGAGCGCACGCTCTCGAGCGGCCAGGCCGCGAGCGTCGACGTCGACATCAAGCATGCCGGCCCTAACATCGTCGAGATCGAGGCCTCGCCGCTCGAGAGAGAGCTGACGCCGGTGAACAACCGCGCCGTCGTCGCCATTGACGGCGTGCGCGACAAGCTGCGCGTGCTGCTGGTCTCTGGCGAGCCGCATTCGGGCGAGCGCACCTGGCGCAATCTGCTCAAGTCCGACGCCAGCGTCGATCTCGTCCATTTCACCATTCTGCGTCCGCCGGAGAAGCAGGACGGCACGCCGATCAACGAATTGTCGCTGATCGCGTTTCCGACCCGCGAGCTGTTCCAGCAGAAGATCAACGAATTCCAGCTGATCATCTTCGATCGCTACGCCCGCCAGGGCGTGCTGCCGATCGCCTATTTCGACAACATCGCGCGCTATGTGCGCGGCGGCGGCGCGGTGCTGGTCTCGGCCGGCCCCGACTACGCCTCCAACACCAGCATCTGGCGCACGCCGCTGGATTCGGTGCTGCCGGCAGAGCCCGTGGGCGTGACGGAAAAGCCGTTCTATGCGCACCTGTCCGACATCGGCAAGCGCCACCCCGTCACGCGCGCCCTGGAGGGCTCCGCCAGCGAGCCGCCGCGCTGGAGCCGTTTCTTCAGGACCGTCGACACCCGCAATTCCGTCAACCCGCCGGTGATGACGGGAGCCGACGGCAAGCCGCTTCTGTTCCTGTCGCGCTTCGGCGAGGGCCGCGTCGCGCTTCTGCTCTCCGACCACATCTGGCTGTGGGCGCGCGGCTATGAGGGCGGCGGCCCGCATCTGGACCTGCTCAGGCGGATGTCGCACTGGCTGATGAAGCAGCCGGACCTCGACGAGGAGGCGCTGCGTCTGCAGGTGCAGGGCAAGAACCTCGTCGTGGTACGTCAGACCATGGCCGACAGCGTCCAGCCGGTGAGCGTGACCTCGCCGTCCGGCGCGTCGCAGGATCTGACGCTGAGCCCCGGCGATCCCGGCGAGTGGCGCGCCAGCCTTCCCGCGAGCGAGCTCGGCCTGTGGCAGGCCACCGACGGCACGCTGAAGGCGCTGATCAATGTCGGCCCGACCAATCCGAAGGAGTTTTCGGAGGTCACCTCCACCGTCGAGACATTGAAGCCGCTGACGCAGGCGACCGGCGGCAACGCCGTGCGCGTGGCCAGCGGCGCCGACGTCGAGCTGCCGCGCATCCTGCCGGTGCGCTCGGCCAGCGTCTTCGCCGGCGACGGCTGGATGGGGGTGCGGATGCGCGATGCCAGCGTCGTCAAGGGTGTCGGCGTGCTGCCGATCTTTGCCGGGTTGATTGGCCTGCTGCTGCTGCTCGGCGCGTTTGCTGCGACCTGGGTCCGCGAGGGGCGGTAGTTGCCCGAAGCTTGATTGGACGAGACTCGCGTAGCGCCGCGACGGCGGTGCGTTCCCTCCTCCCTTGTGGGGGAGGGCTAGCGAGGGGGGTAGCCCAGGAAAAGGGGCCGGTAGTTGACGATGCATCGGGCCTGTGCGCGACGGTAAGAGTCCCCGTGTGGCACCCCCCTCCCTGCCCCTCCCCCACAAGGGGGAGGGAACGGAGAGAGCAACGCTCTCCGCTGAACTGGACTTGAATCCATCGTGCCTAGTTGCCCGAACGACACATCGGGCCGGCTGCCTGCACAGACAGGCCTGCCGCGCCGTTGACATCCGCCGACCTGTCGCGCGATGTTACATTGTAACGTCGCGACGTCAGGGAATTGATGTGCCGCGACGTGGGGTGGCTTTTCCAGATGAAGTGGTTCCGGTCGAATATCAGGCACGGCGCCCGGCTCGCGTTGTTCGCGATGCTGGTGCAGTTCGCGCTGACGTTCGGGCACAGCCACTGGTTCGCGCAGGCCGCGCCGCTTGCCCAGGCCTCGCTCCAGCAGACCGACAGCGCCAAAGGTGCTGCCATCGACCGCGCCGCGGTCCAGAAGCAATCGCCCGCCGCTCCCGACCGCGAGCATCAGGGCGAGGACAATTGCGCGATCTGCGCCGTCGTCGCGATGGCGGGCACCGTCATATCGGCAACGCCGCCCGTGCTGCTGCTGCCGCAGGCGATCGAGCTGCTCCACCGCACCACTGATGCCGAATTTCTCCATCTGAAATCGGCCGGCACGGCGTTCCAGCCGCGCGCCCCTCCCGCGTCCTGACTCTCAACATCGCTTGATCACGCCCGGGCTCGCCGCGCATCGGCAAATACCCGGGAGAAGTTGAAGTCGAATTCCGTCGCGCCGCGACGGCAGGCCGCCTCCCGATCAAAAGATCATCACGCGGACGGCGCCTGAATGGAATCAGGACCATGTCATTCAAATTGCGACGCGCGCAGCGTCTTGGCAGAGCAAGCCTGCTCCTGCTCGGCGCTGCCGCCACGCCTGCTTTCGCCCAAACGCCTGCGCAAGACAAATCGTCGACCGAGATCCCCGCCGTCACCGTGACGGCGCCTAGCCCCATCGTGCGCAGAGCGGTGGTGCCGTCGCGCAATCCGGGCCGCGGCACGCGGACCGCGCGAGTGCGCAGCCGCCAACAAGCGGCGGAAGCAGAGCCGGCGGCCGCCGTGCCCGCCGCGCCTCAGCAGGGCGTGCTGCCTATTGTGACCAACCAGTTCGCGACGGTCACGGTGGTGCCGAACGAGGAGATCCGCCGCGAGGGCGGCGGCCAGCTCGGCGATCTCCTGTTCTCCAAGCCGGGCATCACCGGCTCGAGCTTCGCGCCCGGCGCATCCAGCCGGCCGATCATCCGGGGTCTCGACGTCAACCGCGTCGGCATCGTCGAGAACGGCACCAATTCGAGCGGCGCGTCCGATCTCGGCGAGGATCATTTCGTCCCGATCGATCCGCTCGCGACCAACCAGATCGAAGTGGTGCGCGGGCCCGCCGCGCTGCGCTACGGCTCGACCTCGATCGGCGGCGTCGTCAGTGCCACCAACAACCGGATTCCGGATGCGGTGCCGAACTGCGCGCCGTCATTCCAGGCTTACGGCCTGCCGACCAAGGCGCCGCTCGCGACCGCCGCGACCTCGCCTTGCGTCACTGCCGAGACCCGCACCGCGTTCTCTTCGGTCGATCGCGGCGTCGAAAGCGGCGTGCTGCTCGACACCGGCGGCGGCAATTTCGCGTTCCACGCCGACGCCTATGGCCGCACGACCTCGGACTATTCCATCCCGAGCTATCCCTATCTGAACGATCAGTCGCGCCCCGTGAACGGCCGCCAGCCGAACTCGGCGACGCGCTCGGACGGCGCCTCGATCGGCGGGTCGTATTTCTTCCAGGGCGGCTATATCGGCGCATCGATCACGCAGAACGACTCGCTCTACCACATCCCCGGCATCGACGGCGCCGACCACCGCACGCGGATCGACGGCCATCAGACCAAGATCAACGTCAAGGGCGAGTATCATCCCGACGCCGCCGCGATCGACGCCGTCCGCTTCTGGGCCGGCGCGACCGACTACCGCCACAACGAGATCGGCCTTGCCGATCCCGCCGACCTCAACAGCGACGGCATCAGGCAGACCTTCACCAACAAGGAGCAGGAAATCCGCACCGAGGTGCAGCTGATGCCGTTCAACGTGCGCTTTGCCGAGGTGACGACGGCGCTGGGCTTTCAGGTCGGGCATCAGGAATTGAGCGCGCCGAGCCCGGACAATCCCGGCACGCTGTTCAACGGGCTGTGGGATCCCAACAACAGCACGCGCGTTGCCGGTTACGCCTTCAACGAGTTCAAGTTCACGGAGGCGACGCGGGCGCAGATCGCCGGCCGCATCGAGCATGTCGAGCTGCACGGCACGACGCCGGACTTCCCGGCCGACTATTTGCCCGACGGCACGCCGCAGGCGGCGATCGCGCGCAATCCGTCCTTCACGCCCAAGAGCGGCAGCATCGGCCTGCTGCAGGATCTGCCGGGCGGCATGGTCGGCAGCATCACCGCGCAATATGTCGAGCGCGCGCCGAAGGCGGCCGAGCTGTTTTCACGCGGCGGCCATGACGCGACTGCGACGTTCGACATCGGCAATCCCAACCTCACCATCGAGACCGCCAAATCGGTCGAGCTCGGCGTGCGCAAGGCGACGGGGCCGTTCCGCTTCGAAGCGACCGTCTACTACACGCATTTCGACAATTTCATCTATCGCCGCCTCACCGGCGTGTCCTGCGATGACGATTTTGCCTCCTGCGGCACGCCGGGCGCCGAGCTGAACCAGGCGGTGTATTCGCAGCGCAATGCCAATTTCCGCGGCGGTGAATTCCAGTCGCAGCTCGACGTCGGCGCGTTCCAGGGCGGCATCTGGGGCATCGAGAACCAGCTCGACGTGGTCCGCGCCACCTTCAGCGACGGCACCAACGTGCCGCGCATTCCGCCGGTGCGGATGGGCGGCGGCGTGTTCTGGCGCGACGACAACTGGCTGATGCGCGTCAACCTGCTGCACGCCTTCGCGCAGAACAACATCGCCGTGATCGCGGAGACGCCGACGGCGGGGTACAATCTGTTGAAGGCCGAGGTGAGCTACAAGACCAAGCTCGATCGCAACTGGTTCGGTGCGCGCGAGATGATGGCCGGCATCGTCGGCAACAATCTCCTCAACGAGAACATCCGCAACTCCGTGTCCTACACCAAGGACGAGGTGTTGATGCCCGGCATCGGCGTGCGTGCGTTCGCGAACTTCAAGTTCTGACGGTGATCAAGCCGGGGCCCGCGGGCCCCGGCAACGACGGAGTGTCAGGCGCGGCCGCGCCCGTCATTGACAGCATCGTAGCCCGGATGGAGCGCAGCGAAATCCGGGGCGGTGCATCTGTAGCGAGAGGTTTCCCGGATTGCGCTGCGTTCCATCCGGGCTACGAACTACGCGTCAGCCGTTTCTCGAAGCGCCACTGATCCACAGGGAAAGGCCCCTTCGAGGTTTCTGACATCATCACGAAGGTGCCGGCGTTGCGCCAGCCGCTCTTCTCGTAGAACCGGGCGGCACGCATGTTGCCGACCGCGCAGGCGAGCCACGCCAGCTCCACACCACGCGCGGCGAGCCGTGCTTCCGCATCGGCGATCAGCGCCGCAGCCACGCCTGTCCCGTGGGCGGTTGGCGACACGAAGAGCTGGTACAGTTCGTCGCTCTTGAGGGCGCACAAGCCGAGCGGCGCACCGGAGGGGCCGACGACGCAGATATCGACAAGCATGACCGCGAGGCGATCGCGAAAGCTCGCCAGCGTGCGGAGGCGGACCAGTTCGGGCGGCGCAAGATGCGCATGCGACCCGTGCCAGGCATCGTGCCACAGCTGCGCGAGGTGGTCGATCTCCGTGGAATCAGCTGGACGCACCTGCATTGGCGATACTCCGTATGAGCCTCGTAGCCCGGATGAGCGAAGCGACATCCGGGGGCGGTGCATCTGCATCGACAGGTTTCCCGGATATCGCTTCGCTCATCCGGGCTACAGGCTACGAACCTGACGCCCTACCCTGCCCGCGCCTTGCTCCAGTCCGGGCCGACCGGGCCCGACACGCCTTCGAAGGCGCCATCGACGAGCTCGAACACCAGGATGCGGGCGGCGTCGACGGGACCCGGCATGGTAACGCGGCCCTTCGGGACCGGCTTGAAGCCGACACGGCTGTAATAGGGCTCGTCGCCGACCAGCAGCACCAGGCGGTGACCTTTCGCCTTCGCGTCCTTTAGCGCGCGCTCCATCAGCAGACGGCCGACACCGCGGCCGCGGAACGGCGGCTCGACCGTCAGCGGGCCGAGCAACAGCGCCGGCGTCTCGCCGACCAGCACCGGCAATTGCCTGACCGAGCCGACCAGCAGCGTGCCGATGCGCGCGGTGAAGGACAATTCGAGCAGATGGTCGACGTGCTCGCGGATCCGGTAGGCGCTGAGCACGAAGCGGCCGGGACCGAAGGTACGTTCGTGCAGCCGCTCGATCGACTGGGCATCGCCGGCGGCTTCAGGGAGGATGGTCAGTGAGAGATCGGTCATGTCAATTCGCGGGATAGCACCTGAACGCAGCGCGGTCCATCGGGCAGCGACCGCGCTCAGCTCCTTTTCGAGGTCGAGGGGAGGTGTTCCGAAACCCTCGGCTTGCATTCGTTCAACGACATCTCCTGATGCATCAGCACAGGCCGACCTCAGCGCCACGTCGCAATCATTGGCCGGCCGTCCAGCACTTCCGCGATCCGCAGCCGCGTCCCTCGCGTGGTGCCGTCGGGCAGCGCCGTGAGTGCGAAGAACCCGCACTCGACGATCTCGCGGTTGGGCTCGGGCTGGCGGTCCTGCCTGAACTGCCTGACGACGTAGACCGCGACGTGGTCGCGGCGGGAAACATGGCTGTTGAGGAAGATGCCGTGCAGCACGGCCTCGCCGGTGAGGTCGATATCGCCCTCCTCCTTGAGTTCGCGCCGCATTGCCTGCTCCATGCTCTCGCCGTGATCGACGCCGCCGCCGGGCAGGTACCAGCCGCTGACATAGCTGTGCCTGACCAGAAACACCCGATTCTCGGCATCCAGCACCACGGCGCGGACGCCGAGCGTCATGCCGCGGACGATGAGGAAATAGGCGTGGAAGACTCGCCGCAGCAGCGGCTCGAATTTTCGTCGAATGCGGTCCAGACGATCTCCCATCAGGCTTCCTTGAGGCCGCTGTCCCGGCGCCGCTTGCACAGTCCCCGCGACCTTGCCATTACAACGGAGCAATAGCGAGGCAATCGCACGCCATGACTCCCAACACGCTGGCCCCCTTCACGCTCGCCCATCTGTCCGATCCGCATCTAGCGCCCTTGCCGAAACCGCGGCTGATCGAGCTCGCCGGCAAGCGCGTGCTCGGCTACGTCAACTGGACGCGTAACCGCCACAAGTACCAGCGCCGCGAGGTGCTCGATGCGCTGGTCGCCGACATGAAGGCGCAGGCGCCCGACCACATCGCGGTGACGGGCGATCTCGTCAACCTCGCGCTGGAAGCCGAGTTCGCTCCTGCCCGCGCCTGGCTCGAAGGCGTCGGCCCGCCCGACCGCGTCACCACGATTCCCGGCAATCACGACGCCTATGTCCGCGCCACCTCGCATCGCTTCGGCGAGACGTTTGCGCCCTATCTCGCCGGTGACGACGGCGGCATCGGCTTTCCATCCGTGCGCCGGCGCGGACCGCTCGCGCTGATCAGCCTGTCCACGGCAGTGCCGACCCTGCCGCTGATGGCGACGGGCACGCTCGGCCGCGATCAGCTCGACTCGCTTGCAGCAATGCTCGAACGGCTCGCGGCCGAGGACGTCTTCCGTGTGCTGCTGGTGCATCATCCCCTGAAGTCCGATGCGCGACAGAAGCGGATGACCGATTCGGCCGCGCTGCTGACGCTGCTCAAGCGCCACGGCGTCGAGCTGATCCTGCACGGGCACGATCACATTCATTCGACGATGTGGTTCGAGGGTCCCAACGGCAACATTCCCGCGCTCGGCGTGCCCTCCGCCTCCGCGCTCGCGCACGGGCGCTACCCGGCGGCGGCCTACAACCTTTTCAGAATCGAGAAGGACAATGCCGGCTGGCGCTGCGAGCAGACGGTGCGGAGCCTCGGGGCGGGATTTCAGATGGGGCAGATCAAGCATGTGAGGCTGATCTAGTTCGATGTCATTGCGGGGCGCGCGATGCGCGAGCCCGGAATCCATCGGGCCCAAGAATTGGTCGATGAATGGATTCCGGGCTCGCGCCTTTGGCGCGCCCCGGAATGACGGCGGAGAATACCTCACCAGCTCCGCAGGGCCGCCAACAGGGCGAGGCCGAACAAGGCGGCGGCGCCGAGCACGAAGCCGAACACGAACGGCCACAGGCGCGAGCGGCGCGGCGGCGGCGCCACTGCGGGCTTCGGTTCGGGCGGGACCACCATCGCGTGCTCGCGCTCGACCATGCGGCGCGCGACATAATCGGTGACGGCCTCGACGATCACAGCGGTGTCGTGCGATTCGGCGAGCACGATGCGGCCGAAGCGGGTGTCCTGGACGAAGCGGTACATCCGCTTGTCGCGCCCCATCACGATGTGGGCGACGACATCGATCCAGAGTCTGGGCGTATCGCCGTGGCTGATGCCGCGGTCAAACAGATCGATCCTGTCGGGCACCTGCGCGAACAGGGGATCGAGCGCGTCGTTGAGGATCTCGAGCCGCGCCACCTCGGCGTCCCTGAGATCGACGACGACGCCGGTCCGGTCGGCCGCCTCGATCCGCGCGCGCAGCAGCGCATCGCGCAGCCGCACCGGGCGTGGCTGGCCGGGATGGGTCCCGCTGGTTTCGGGCTCTGACATTGTCGGCCTCGTCCTCGACTTTCCTCCATTAACCTATCAGCAACCTTGAGGCCCGCAAAGGGTCCATAATTCCAGATACTTACGGCACCCACAGGCGATTGACCTGTGCCAAAAACAGACGATCCCACCCAGGCAGAGCCTGGATGGGACCATCCGTCCTTGGACGTCTTCTTAATTCAGGTCGGCACCAGGCCCTTTAGGCCGAGACGCGCGACGGCTCTTCCACGATGGAGAAGCGGACGCCGGCCTTGTGGCGGTTCTCTTCCGAGACCGTGCGCCAGGCGTCCTCGGCCTCCTTGCGGGTCTTGAACGGACCCTGCACCTGGGCCGAGCCTTCCACGAGCTTGTGGAAGTTCATCGAACCGAACTCGCCGCCGATCACCCAGAAATTACTGCCTTTGGTCATTGTCAGTCTCCTGTCCAATAGCGCGCTGCGTTAGCCGAACTGGTTCATCGTGTTGTGGACGCCGCCCGCCTTCAGGGCAGCCTCGCCGGCGAAGTATTCCTTGTGGTCGTCGCCGATGTCGGAGCCGGCCATGTTCTGGTGCTTGGCGCAGGCGATGCCCTGACGGATCTCGGCGCGCTGGACGTTCTTGACGTAGCCGAGCATGCCCTGGTCGCCGAAATATTCCTTCGCCAGATTGTCGGTCGAGAGCGCCGCCGTGTGATAGGTCGGCAACGTGATCAGGTGATGGAAGATGCCGGCACGCTTGGCCGAATCCGCCTGGAAGGTGCGGATGCGCTCGTCGGCTTCCTGCGCCAGCGGCGTATCGTCGTATTCCGGCTTCATCAGCTCGGCACGGTTGTACTTGCTGACGTCCTTGCCGGCTTCCTTCATCGCGTCGTAGACCTGCCAACGGAAGTTCAGCGTCCAGTTGAAGGACGGCGAGTTGTTGTAGGCGAGCTTCGCGTTCGGGACCACCTTGCGGATGCGATCGACCATCTTGGCGATCTGCTCGATATGCGGCTTCTCGGTCTCGATCCAGAGCAGGTCCGCGCCGTTCTGCAGCGAAGTGATGCTGTCGAGCACGCAGCGGTCTTCGCCGGTACCCGGACGGAACTGGTAGAGGTTCGAGGGCAGCCGCTTCGGACGCATCATCTTGCCGTTGCGGTTGATGATGACGTCGCCGTTGCGGGCGTTCTCCGCGGTGATTTCCTCGCAATCCAGGAAGCTGTTGTACTGGTCGCCGATGTCACCGGGCTTGTGGCTGACGGCGATCTGCTGCGTCAGGCCGGCGCCGAGCGAATCGGTGCGGGTCACGATGACGCCGTCTTCGACGCCGAGCTCGAGGAAGGCGTGGCGGCAGGCGCGGATCTTCGCGATGAACACTTCGTGCGGCACGGTGACCTTGCCGTCCTGGTGGCCGCACTGCTTCTCGTCCGAGACCTGGTTCTCGATCTGCAGCGCGCAGGCGCCCGCTTCGATCATCTTCTTGGCGAGCAGATAGGTCGCCTCGGCGTTACCGAAGCCGGCGTCGATGTCGGCGATGACGGGGACGACGTGGGTCTGGAAGTTGTCGATCTTCTCGATCAGCTCCTTCTCGCGGGTCTTGTCGCCTTCCTTGCGCGCCTTGTCGAGCAGACGGAAAATGTCGTTGAGCTCGCGCGAGTCGGCCTGGCGCAGGAAGGTGTAGAGCTCCTCGATCAGCGCCGGCACCGAAGTCTTCTCGTGCATCGACTGGTCGGGCAGCGGGCCGAACTCGGAGCGCAGCGCCGCGATCATCCAACCCGAGAGATAGAGGTAGGTGCGATCGGTCTTGCCGCCGAAGTGCTTCTTGACCGAGATCAGCTTCTGCTGGGCGATGAAGCCGTGCCAGCAGCCGAGCGACTGGGTGTACTTGGTGGGGTCGTTGTCATAGGCGGCCATGTCGGCCCGCATCAAGGCGGCGGTGTAGCGGGCGACGTCGAGACCGGTCCTGAAGCGGTTCTGCAGGCGCATGCGTGCGACGGCCTCGGCCGTCACCCCGTTCCAGGTCGGCTGGGTCTTGAGGAGCGCCTGGGCCGCCTCGACCTCGTTCTGATACGAACCCGGGCCCTGAAGGGTGCTGATGCCGCGCGGCTGGTAGTTCATGTGCCTGATCCTTTCGCTGACGATGGCGATGGCTGGCCATCGACATTCTTGACAGTGCATTGCGAGATGCGTGTCAGGAGCTAAACGCGAAAATAGAAACTTCGGATAGATGGCTTGTTTTTTATTGGTGATGTCATGTAACATCGGAACATGTAATAGATGTTATTTTGTAAATCTTGTAAAAATTATGGGTCAGTTAGTCTGTCCTTAATGTGCACGGAGTCCTGAGAAATGCCCGCCAATTCCGGCAAGAAACTCTTCGTCGGCCCGCGGTTCCGCAGGATCCGGCAGCAACTGGGGCTTTCGCAGACCCAGATTGCCGAGGGGCTCGGGATCTCGCCGAGCTATGTCAACCTGATCGAGCGCAACCAGCGCCCGGTGACGGCGCAGATCCTGCTCCGGTTGGCCGAGACCTATGACCTCGATTTGCGCGACCTCGCCACCGCCGACGAGGACCGTTTCTTCGCCGAACTCAACGAGATCTTCTCCGATCCGCTGTTCCGCCAGATCGACGTTCCCAAGCAGGAGCTGCGCGACCTCGCCGAGCTCTGCCCCGGCGTCACCCATGCGCTGCAACGGCTCTACGCCGCCTATACCGAGGCGCGCCAGGGCGAGACGCTGGCGGCGGCGCAGATGGCCGACCGCGACGTCGGCACGCGCTTTGAGGCCAATCCGGTCGAGCGTGTCCGCGAGCTGATCGAGGCCAACCGCAACTATTTTCCGGAGCTCGAGCAGGCCGCGGAGGCCCTTCGCGATGAGCTGAACGTGCCGGCCGAGGGACTCTATGCAGCGCTCGCGGCGCGGCTGCGTGAGAAGCATTCGATCCAGACCCGCGTCATGCCGGTCGACGTGATGCGCGAGACGCTGCGGCGTTTCGATCGCCATCGTCGCCAGTTGCTGATCTCCGAGCTGGTCGATCCGCCCGGCCGCGCCTTCCAGCTCGCCTTCCAGCTTGGCCTCGGCGAATGCGCGCAAGCCCTGGAGAGCATCATCGGCCGTGCCGGACCGCTCGACGACGCGCCGCGCCGGCTGTTCCGCATCACGCTCGGCAACTACTTTGCAGCGGCCGTGATGATGCCCTACCCCGCGTTCCTCGCCGCGGCCGAAGCCCTGAATTACGACATCCACGTGCTGGCGCAGCGATTCAATTCCGGCTTCGAGCAGGTCTGCCACCGGCTCACCACCCTGCAGCGGCCGAACGCGCGCGGCATTCCGTTCTTCCTCTTGCGCGTCGACAATGCCGGCAACGTCTCCAAGCGCTTCTCGTCCGGCACTTTCCCGTTCTCGAAATTCGGCGGCACCTGTCCGCTGTGGAACGTGCACTCGACCTTCGACACGCCCGATCGCCTGCTCAAGCAGGTGATCGAGCTCTCCGACGGCACGCGCTATTTCTCGATCGCGCAGATGGTGCGCCGCCCCGTCGCGCCGCACCCGCTGCCGCAACCGCGCTTCGCCATCGGCCTCGGCTGCGAAATCCGTCACGCCGCGCGCCTGACCTACGCCGCCGGCATCGACCTGGAGAAGACCGAGGGCACTCCGATCGGCGTCAACTGCCGACTCTGCGAGCGCGAAAACTGCGCCCAGCGCGCCGAGCCGCCGATCACGCGCACGCTGATTTTGGACGAGACGACGCGGCGGGTATCGAGCTTCGCGTTCTCGAATGCGCGGGAGTTGTGAGAGTTCTCCCCTCTCCCCGCTTGCGGGGAGAGGGTCAGGGTGAGGGGGAGTCTCCGCGGGGACGGTGAGAGTTGACTCGCGGAGAGTCCCCCTCACCCGGATTGCATCTTCGATGCAATCCGGCCTCTCCCCGCACGCGGCAGGGGAATCGCATATGGGTTTTGTCTAGCTATTGCATTGGAAGGCAAGACGGATTCTGAAGACGACTCCCGGAAGACGGAGGGGGTCGGATGCAGAAGTTC